>NZ_JBEPNH010000001.1:0-550727 GCF_040546195.1 Brevundimonas sp. UYEF29
ACCCCGATCGCGATGGACCAGGGCCTGCGCTTCGCCATCCGTGAAGGCGGCCGCACCGTCGGCGCCGGCGTCGTGGCCAAGATCATCGCCTAAGCCAAACGGCCTCAAGCCGTGCGCCTCCACGAGGCGCGCATAGGCCAAAGACAAAGTCGCGTAACAGAGCGGCCTCCGGAGCCATCCGGGGGCTGTTTTGCTGTTTGGGAAGCATACACGCCCGCAACGGGCCGGACGCTCGGGCGTTGATATCGTCTGCCCAACAGCCAAGGTTCACGATGCGTCTGATTTCGTTGCTTGCGTGCCTTGTCGCCCTGTCGGCCTGCGCCACCCATCCCGGCAAGGTCGATCAGGTCCGGTTCGCCAAGGACGCCGAACCCGTGTTGGCGGCGACCGAATCCGGGACGGTGCGCGGCGTCGACGGGGCGGGGACGCGCGCGTTCCTCGGCGTGCCGTTCGCGGCGCCGCCGGTCGGCGATCTGCGCTGGCGCGCGCCGCAGCCCGTCCAGGCCTGGCAGGGCGTTCGGGATGCGACGCGGATTGGATCGGACTGCACCCAGGCGCTCGGGCGTCGTTCGATCCTGGGCGGCGGCGGCGGGATCGTCGTCGGGTCAGAGGACTGTCTGTATCTGAACATCTATGCGCCGGGCGGAGACGCGGCCGAGGCGCGGCCGGTGATGGTCTATATTCCCGGCGGCGCCTTCACCGTGGGGGCGGGCGCCAACTACGATCCGTCGAAACTGGCGCGCGAGCAGGGGCGGGTGGTCGTGACGATGAACTATCGGCTCGGCGCGCTGGGCTGGCTGGCGCATCCCAGGTTTCAGGCGACTGGCGAAGGCTTCGGCGGCAACTTTGGCCTGATGGATCAGCAGGCGGCGCTGAAGTGGGTGCATCGAAACATTGCGGCCTTCGGCGGCGACCCGGGCGACGTCACCCTGTTCGCCGAAAGCGCCGGGGCCTGGACGGCCTGTTACCTGATGGCGTCGCCGCAGTCGGAAGGGCTGTATCAGCGGGTCATCATGCAGAGCGGCGGATGTCTTGAGCCGTCGTCCCTGGTCAGGGCGCAGGACGCGGCCCAGTCGGGGCCGATGTTCGCCGAAAGGCTGGGCTGCACCGGCGAGGATCAGATCGCGTGCCTGAAGGCGCTTCCGGCCTGGCGGCTGTCGCGGGCGGCGTCATTGAGGGCGGGCATCAACGGGCCGGGGTCGTGGGGACCGGTGCACACAGACGCCACTGTGCCGGAAAGCCCGGCGGTCGCGATCCGCGAAGGGCGGTTCACGCGCGTGCCCGTCCTCGTCGGGACGAACCTCGATGAGGGGCGGCTGTTCGCCAACGAGGTGCAGGACATGGATCGCTATCAGAAGGAGACGATCTGGATGTACGGCGACCAGGGTGAGCGGGTGCTGGCGCGCTATCCCGTGGGTGAGGACGGGCCCGCCTATGCCATAGCTGCCAACTTCACGGACCAGAGGTTCGCCTGTCCGTCACAAGCCTTGCGACGCCTTTTGGCTCGGCATGTGCCGGTGTGGGGCTATGAGTTCGCCGATCGCGAGGCGCCATTCGTGCTGCCTGACTGGATCGTCGGTCTGGACCTGGGCGCCTATCACGCCAGCGAACTGGCCTATGTGTTCGGAACGCGCTGGGTGTTCGCAGATCCCAAACGGTTCACGCCTGAGCAGAAGGCGCTGTCGGAGCGGATGCAAAGGCTGTGGGCGACGTTCGGCCGTTCGGCCTTCGCCGCCGAATGGCCCCGCGTCGAGGGTGCGGGGCCGGTGCGGGTGTTCAAGCCGGAGGGCGATATCCTGGACGACGGCTTCTTCGAGCGTCACCACTGCGACTTCTGGGATGGGACGCCGTTTGGCGCCGTCCACTAGATAAAGCGGACGGTGACGCCCGGCTTGACCTTGTCGGCCAGCATCCAGGCGTCCCAGTTGGTCAGGCGCACGCAGCCGTGCGAGGCGGTCTTGCCGACCAGATGCGGGTCCGGCGTGCCATGGATGCCGTAGCTGGGTTTGTTCAGATCAATCCAGACGACGCCCACCGGATTGTTCGGACCGGGTTTGACGACGACCTTCTTCTTGCCGTCGCCATAGCTGAGTTTCGCCGGGTCGTAGGTGTAGTCCGGGTTTCGCGCCACGCCGTTGACCTTGACCGTGCCGGTCGGCGTCGGGTTGTCGCCGCTGCCGATGGTGGCCGGGAAGTAGGCGATCAGCTTGCCGTCGGCGTCGAACGCCTTGACCGAACCTTCACTCTTGTCCACGTCGATGTGGTCCACGTCGGCGGGCAGGGGGGCGGTGTTGACGGCGGGGACAAGCCGGCCCTGGCCCACGCGATTGAAATCGGCGCCGGGGTTCATGGCGCGCAGCAAGGCCTCGGTGACGTGGAAGCGTTCGGCCAAGGCCTCGACGATATTGGCGTAGCCCATGTGGGCCGCCTGACCCTGAGCTTCCAACTCAGTGGGAACGACGCCAAGGTAGGGTCCGGCGATGTCCTGCTGGGTGATGGTGTAGGTGGTGGTCACAGCGCCCGGTCCGGCGGCGGCGCGCAGTCGGCCCATCACGTCGGCGTTCAACTCGCCGTTCACCGTCATGCCGTTGGCCTCCTGAAACGCCGAGATCGCCTGACGCATGTTCGACCCCGCCAGCCCGTCGATCGCGCCGGGCGAGAAGCGGGCGCGTTCCAGAAGAACCTGGGCGCGGATCAGGGCAGGCTGCGGCTGCTGCTGGGCGGCATTAGGGGCGGCGGGCTGGCCTTCTTGCGCGCCAGACGACGGCGCATAGGCGGTGTTTTCGATAGCGTCTCGAGAAAGCGGGCCGGTTTGGCCCACTCGCGCGGCCTCGGTCGTCTGCGCCGCTGGGGCGGCTGTGTTCTCTTCCTTCGGCGAACAGGCGCCCAGAGAGAGAACAGCGAGTGCGGCGAAGTAGGCGGGACGGTTCATAAGAGACTTTCGAGACGGTAAGTGCAGGCGGGCAGCGTTCAGTTGGGTTCGCCGGTCGCGGGGTCGGTTTCGGTCTTGTCGGAGTTGGACGACTCCTTCGAACCCTTGGGCTCGGTCGCCGGGCGCGGCGGCTGGCCGTCAGCGTCCGGCCGTAGGTTTTCGTTCTCGACGGCTTGGCTGTCAGGACGTTGATCGGTCATGGTCTTCTCCTTGGGTCACTCAAACGCGCCAGGGCGACCGCGGCTCCGTCAACGCGCGTTCACCATGCCGGTGAACCCTGATGAAACGCGCATGGGGCAGGGTGCGGTCTGGAATGGACCTTGCTGCGCAGGGCCCTAAGAGGATGCGTATGGCCGGAATGCTGCAGGTCGAGATCATGGACGCGGCGGCGATGGACGCCGCCGCCGTCGCCCTGTGGCGTGCGTGGACGGCTGGCAATCCTGATCTGGCCAGCCCGTATTTCCGCTGGGACTATGCCGGGATCGCCTCGCGGGTCTGCCCCGGCGCGGCGATCGCCGTGTTCCGGCGAGATGGCGAGATCGTCGGCTTCTTCCCGCATCAGCGACGCGGCGGAGCGGTGCAGCCGCTGGGCGCGCCCATGAACGACTATCATGGCGTCATCGCCCCGGCGGACGAGACGATCACGCTGGAAGAGGTGGCGCGGCTGTTGAAAGCCAAGCGGCTGAACGTGCCCGGCTGGATCGGCGCGGGCGAGACGGGGCAGGCGCGCGAGACGGTGCAGGTCGCGATGCCCGAGACGGGCTATGACGACTGGTACGCCGAGCGGCGCAAGACGTTCGCCAAATACTTCAAGGATAAGGAGCGGGCGCGCCGCAGCCTGGAGGCCGAACTGGGCCCGATCCGGGTGGAGCGGGGTCTCAGAGATCCTGCGCTGCTGGATCATCTGATCGCGCTGAAGGCGGCGCAGTATCGCCGCTCGGGCCTACATGACATCTTCGCCTGCGGCTGGACGCGCGACCTGCTCCACGCGCTGATGAGCGAGCCGAGAGAAGGCTTCGGCGCCTCCATGGCGGCGATGCATGCGGGCGACAAGCTGGTGGCGATCGAGTTCTCGCTGCACGCCGAGCGGCATTACCATTTCTGGTTCCCGGCCTATGAGCCGACGCTGGCGCGGTGCTCGCCGGGCATCCTGCTGAGCATGGATACGATGCGGCTGGCGGCGGCCGAGGGTTTCCGGGTGTTCGACTTCGGCTTCGAGGGCGAGACCTACAAGAAATATTTCGTCAACGCGCGGCAGACGGTGCGCGAGGCCGTAGTGATGCAGCCGGGCGTGACCCAGGCGCTGGGCGACATCACGGTGGCGGCGTTGAACAGGGCGGGCGGGCGCGGCGAGGCGGTGCGGGCGTCGCTGCGTCGGCGCTGGGCTACCATCGAAGCCTGCGAGGCGACGCCGGTCGGGCGGCTGAGGGGCGCGGCGGTGGCCGCACGGTCGGCCGTGCAGAAGGCGGCTGCGAAAAAGAAGACGCCAGCGCGCGTCGCCCACGTTTGAGGACATCGGCATGACCCAACGTCGCACACGCTATCCGGGCCCGATCGCCGAGGCCAAGACCCACGCCCACACCCTGGTCGAGCAAGGGTTCGCCGAGGATGCGGCGCTGGCCGCGGTGCTGGATCGCTATCCGGCGGAGTTGTTCGACATCAACCTGTATGACTACGACGACGAGGGGCAGGTGTCGCTGCGCACCGGCGCGCGGGGGCGGCTGTCAGGCGAGGAACTGCTGGAGGCGATCAAACAGGGTCGGCTGTGGGTCAATCTGCGTGGTGTCGAGACGGGTTGGCCCGAGCTGTGGGCGGCGGCGATGAAGGATTTCGCCGCGATCCAGGCGACCTATCCGGGAATGCGGGCGGTGCGGAACGCGGGGCAGCTGATCCTGTCGTCGCCCAAGGCGCGGGTGCCCTATCATTTCGACGCGGCGGGCGTGGTGCTGTTCCACCTGCGTGGGCGCAAGCGGCTGTTCGTCTATCCCGGCGACGAGGGGCATCTGCCCGAGCGAAACATGGAACAGGTGGTCACGCGTCAGACGACCGAGGAACTGCCTTACACGCTGGCGTTCGAACAGGACGCGCAGGTGATGGATCTGGAGCCAGGCCGCGCCCTGACCTGGCCGTTCTATGCGCCGCACCGTGTGGAGAATCTGGATCGCTTCTGCGTCAGCCTGTCGATGGATTTCCAGACCTGGCCGTCGCGGTTCCGCAACGGGGCGCTGTTCACCAATGCGGTGATCCGCAGCCGGGGCGGACGGCCGCGCTTCACCGACGGGATGACGACGCCGGAGCTGGCGGCGCGCTGGGCCGCGTCGCTGGCGCTGAAGAAGGCGGGTGCGATGAAGAGCAAGATCGCCAACTTCGAACGTGACTTCGAGCCGGAGATCGGCGCGGCGGACGGCGCGGGCGCGCTGAACGCCTCGTCATGAGCTCGGGGCGTTAATTCGAGTTCATGACCTCGAGTTAAAATGACTTGGGCGCGGGCGGCGCGCACCTTCTCTTCACATTCGGGAAGGGAACACCGCTCATGAAAACCGCACTGATCGCCGCCGCCGCCGTCGCCACCCTGACCGGGTTCGTCGCCGCGCCCGCTTCGGCCGCCGAGGTCGAGATCCGCAACGCCGTCGCCCGCGTGGTGGTCATCGTCGAGGATCGTCAGGATATCGGCGTCGAGGTCACGCAAGGCCAGACGCGCTTGCCAGCCATCCAGGTTCGCCGCGACGGCAATGACGTCAAGATCGACGGCGGCCTGCGCCGCAACGGCATGTGGGGCGGCAATAGCGCCATTCGCGGCTGCAACTCCGGCCGCAGCGATTCGAGCCAGCCGGGGCAGGGCGCGACGGTCGAGGTGCGCGACCTGGGCCGCATCCGTCTGGAAGACGCGCCTCTGATCGTCGTGCGCACGCCGCGCGCGGTGGATGTCAGCGCCAGCGGCGCGGTCTTCGGCTCGGTCGGACGCGGCGCGCGGTCGGTCGAGTTGGACAATGGCGGCTGCGGCAACTGGAACGTGGCCAATGTGGATGGCGATCTGGAACTGGGACTTGGGGGCTCGGGCGCGATCCGCGCGGGAACGTCGCGATCGCTGAACGCTAGCGTCGGCGGATCGGGCTCCATCTCAGCCGGGGCGACCGGAGCCCTGAAGGCGGCTGTCGGCGGATCGGGCAATGTCGAGGTAGCCAGCGCCGGCGGACGCAGCGAACTGTCCATCGGCGGCTCGGGCGGTGTGAACGTACGGCAGGGCCGAATGGACAAGCTGTCGGTCGCCATCGGCGGCTCGGGCGATGTTCGCTACGGCGGCGCCACGCGCGACCTTGACGTGGCGATCGCCGGATCGGGCAGCGTCCGCGTCGCCTCGGCCACGGGATCGGTTTCTCGCTCCGTCGTCGGATCGGGAACCCTGCAGATCGGGCGATAAGACCCGAGCGACGAGAAGGCCCCCGGTCGTGGAACCCCGGGGGTCTTTTCCGGCCAAACAAAAAGCCCCGGCGGATCGCTCCACCGGGGCTTTTCGCATGGATCAGGTCCGAGACGCTTAGAAGACGCTCAGGACGCTGGAGATGGCCGAGACGCCCAGGTTGGCGCCGGCGCGGTCACGCGCTTGCAGACCGCCGCCGAACGAGTAGCGCAGGCCGACCGACCAGGTGTCGACGTCCAGCGAATCGATGTCGGCGCGGGTGTAGGCGGCGCCCAGCGAGAACGGGGTGTTCTCGAACTCGTATTCGGCGCCCACGCCGTAGGTCCAGGCGTCGGTGTCGCCGCCCGAGAAGTCGACGTTGTTGTAGGCGACGCCGGCGTTCAGGCGCAGGTTCGGCATGACGTAGAAGGCGGCGTCGGCGCCGACGGTCCAGATGTCGGCGTCCACGTTGTCGGCGGTCGTGTAGGCGACTTGGCCGGTCAGGGTGGCGTTCGACAGATACTTCTGCGCTTCAGCGCCGACGGTCCAGATCGGCTCGTTGCCGCTGCCGATGCCGTTGGCGGCGACGAAGGCGCCGGCGCGGACGTCGGAGGACCACATCTTGGTCAGGTGAGCGGCGGCGGCGCCGGTGACGTCTTCTTCGCCAAAGGCCTTGGTGTAGTCGATCGCGCCGTTCAGGGTCACGGTCCAGTCCTGGGCCGGCAGGGCGACCGAGCCGTCAACGGTCCAGACGTCGGCGTCGACGTCGTCGCCGGCGACTTCGATCGACGGGTTGGAATAGGTCACGCCGACCGAACCGATGGCGTCTTGGGCGAAGGCCGGGGCGGCGAACAGGGCGGCGGCGGCCGTGGCGAGGAGGATCGTCTTCATTTTTCTTTTGTCCTTAGCAGTCTGCACCCGGATGGGGGTCCGGGGAGGGCGCCTGCTATCAGCCTAAGACGAAGCGGAGCAATAAACCGACGTTCGATTGGCCTGAGATGGCAAGGTTGTTGCGCGACAGCCACGCGTTGCGGCCAGAATGTGTCACGACTTGGCGCTCTGTGGGGCAAGTCGTTAATCGCGCGCCGCAGTCGCGCTCGTGCACTATGCCGCAGTCGCGCTCGTGCACTATAAAGAGGCGTTCACTGCCGCCGACATCGCCGGCGAATGTCCCGCCGCACCGTGCACGAAGATCGCGTCGAAATCCTGTGTCAGCCCGGGTTTGCGCGCTTGACGAAATCAGAATCGATAGGCATAAGCCACCACTCTTGTTGGACCGGCTGTGCAGTTCGCTGCAAACGCGGTTCGCAAGAACGACCTAAGTCACTGTTCTTTGCAGCTTCTTGGGATATCAACGGCCTTCGCGGGCAACTGCGTGGGCCGATCGTTTTTGCGGATTTGCGTTCCCTGAGGGCTTTTTGCCCGAAGGCCTTCGGTCTTTGAAATGGTTCACAGGGACGCGGTCCTCCGACCGCATTGGAAGTAAGCACCGATATGGATCAAAGCATCCGCATCAGGCTCAAGGCCTTTGATCACCGCGTCCTCGATTTTTCGACGCGCGAGATCGTTAATACCGCCAAGCGCACCGGCGCGACCGTTCGCGGTCCGATTCCGCTGCCGACCCTGATCGAGAAGTTCACCGTGAACCGCTCTCCGCACGTCGATAAGAAGTCGCGTGAGCAGTTTGAAATCCGCACGCACAAACGCGTGCTCGACATCGTCGACCCCACCCCGCAGACCGTGGACGCGCTCATGAAGCTCGACCTGTCCGCCGGCGTGGACGTCGAGATCAAGATTTAAAGTAGAAAGAGGCGGGATCCGATGCGCACGGGCGTGATCGCCAAGAAGCTGGGCATGACCCGCGTGTTCGCCGATGACGGCGCGCACGTACCGGTCACTGTGCTGCAGCTCGACGGCTGCCAAGTCGTCGGCCAACGTACCCAGGAGCGTGACGGCTACGTCGCTCTCCAGCTGGGCGCTGGCACGAAGAAGGCTAAGAACACTAACAAGGCTCAACGCGAGACCTTCGCCAAGGCGGAAGTCGAACCGAAAGCCTATGTGACCGAGTTCCGCGTCGATGCGGACGGTCTGCTGGACGTGGGCGCCGAACTGTCGGCCGAACACTTCCTGGTGGGCCAGAAGGTCGACATCCAGGGCGAGACCATCGGTAAGGGTTTCGCCGGCGCCATGAAGCGCTGGAACTTCGGCGGCCTTCGCGCCACCCACGGCGTTTCGGTCTCGCACCGTTCGCACGGTTCGACGGGTAACCGTCAGGACCCGGGTCGCACGTTCCCCGGCAAGAAGATGGCCGGCCACTACGGCGCCGAGACTGTCACCACCCAGAACCTGACCGTCGTCCGCGTGGACGCCGAGCGTGGCCTGATCCTGATCAAGGGCGCTGTCCCTGGTCACGACGGCAGCTACGTCAAGGTTCGCGACGCCATCAAGAAGGCTCGTCCGGCCGACGCTCCGTTCCCCGGCGCGCTGAAGTCGAGCAAGTCTGCTGCTCAACCCGCCTCGACCCCGGCTGAAGAAGCCCCCGTCGAAGCGACCGAAGGCGGTGAAGCGTAATGAAACTCTCTGTCATCCAACTCGACGGCAAGGCTGCTGGCGACGTGGAGCTGTCGGACGCCGTCTTCGGCATCTCCGACATCCGCGGCGACATCCTGGCCCGCACCGTCAACTGGCAACTGGCCAAGCGCCGCGCCGGTACGCACAAGGTTCAAACCCGCAACGAGAACTCTCGTACGGGTAAGAAGATGTACAAGCAAAAGGGCACCGGCGGCGCTCGTCACGGTTCGCGCCGTGCACCGCAGTTCGTCGGCGGTTCGCGCGCCTTCGGCCCGATCGTTCGCGATCACGGCTTCTCGCTGCCGAAGAAAATCCGCGCCCTGGCTCTGCGTCACGCCCTGTCCTCCAAGGCCAAGTCGGGCGACCTGATCGTGGTCGACACCGTCTCGGTTAAGGAAGCCAAGACCGCTTCGCTGCGTGAAACGCTCGGCAAGCTGGGCTGGACCAAGGCGCTCATCATCGCGGGTCCCGAAGTCGACACGAACTTCGGCCTGGCCGCACGCAACATCCCGCACATCGACGTGCTGCCGAACGCCGGCCTGAACGTCTATGACGTCCTGCGGGCTGACAAGCTGGTGCTGACGAAGGCCGCCATCGAGGCCATCGAAGCCCGCTTCAGCGATAAGGAAGCCGCGTAATGGCCGCTCAACCTACCGCCAAGCACTACGACACCATCCTGGCACCGGTGATCACCGAAAAGGCCACGATCCTGTCCGAGCAGAACAAGGTCGTCTTCCGCGTCGCCGACACGGCGTCCAAGGACGAGATCGCCGCTGCGGTCGAAAGCCTGTTCAAAGTCAACGTCGTCAAAGTCAACACCCTGGTTCAAAAGGGCAAGACCAAGCGCTTCCGGGGCATCCTGGGTCGTCGCGTCGACATCAAAAAAGCGATCGTGACGCTGGCCGACGGCCAGTCGATCGACGTCACCACGGGGCTCTGATCAGATGGCCTTGAAAACCTACAATCCGACTTCGCCGGGCCGTCGCGCCCTCGTGCTGGTCGACCGTTCGGAACTCCACAAGGGCCGTCCGGAAAAGTCGCTGACCGAAGGCCTGACCAAGTCGGGCGGACGCGGGCAGG
This sequence comes from Brevundimonas sp. UYEF29, assembly GCF_040546195.1. Lineage (NCBI taxonomy): Bacteria > Pseudomonadati > Pseudomonadota > Alphaproteobacteria > Caulobacterales > Caulobacteraceae > Brevundimonas > Brevundimonas sp. UYEF29. The sequence continues at coordinate 9,984 of NZ_JBEPNH010000001.1, forward strand.
GCGGTCGCATCGCGGTCCGCTTCCGTGGCGGCGGCGCCAAGACTCTGTACCGCAAGATCGACTTCAAGCGTCGCAAGTGGGACATGGTCGGCACGGTCGAGCGTCTGGAATACGATCCGAACCGCACGGCCTTCATCGCCCTGGTCACCTATGCCGACGGCGAGAAGACCTACATCATCGCGCCGCAACGCCTTAAGGCGGGCGACACGATCGTCGCAGGCGAAAAGACCGACGTGAAGCCGGGCAACGCCATGCCGCTTCGTTCGATGCCGGTGGGTACGATCATCCACAACATCGAAATGAAGCCGGGCAAGGGCGCTCAGCTCGCCCGTTCGGCCGGCGCCTACGCCCAGCTGGTCGGTCGCGATCAGGGCTACGCCCAGATCCGTCTCGGCTCGGGCGAACTGCGCATGGTCCTGGACGGCTGCATCGCCACGGTGGGCGCGGTTTCGAACCCCGACCACATGAACCAGAACCTGGGCAAGGCCGGTCGCAAGCGTCACATGGGCTGGCGTCCGCACGTTCGCGGCGTCGCCATGAACCCGATCGACCACCCGCATGGTGGTGGTGAAGGCCGGACCTCTGGTGGTCGCACCCCCGTCACGCCGTGGGGTAAGGACACCAAGGGCACTCGTACCCGCAAGAACAAGGCTACGGACAAGTACATCATCCGTACCCGCCACGTTAAGAAGGCTCGCTAAGAATGGCCCGCTCCTCCTGGAAAGGCCCGTTTGTCGACGGGTATCTGCTCAAGAAGGCCGACGCCGTTCAATCGTCGGGCCGCAAGGACGTGATCAAGACCTGGTCGCGCCGCTCCACCATCCTGCCGCAGTTCGTCGGTCTGACGTTCGGCGTCCATAACGGTCAGAAGCACGTGCCCGTGTCGGTCTCGGAAGAGATGGTCGGCATGAAGCTCGGCGAGTTCGCCCCGACCCGGAACTTCCCGGGTCACGCGGCGGACAAGAAGGCCAAAAGGAAGTAACCGATGGCCCAGACAAAAAACGAGCGTCGGGTCGCCCCGACCGAGGCCCGCGCCAAGCTGGTCAACGTGCGCATCAGCCCGCAAAAGCTGAACCTGGTCGCCGCTTCGATCCGCGGCATGCCGGTCCAGAAGGCGCTGAACGAGCTGGAATTCAGCCGTAAGCGCATCGCCGGCGACGTCCGCAAGGTCCTGTATTCGGCGATCTCGAACGCCGAGAACAACCACAACCTCGACATCGACAATCTGGTCGTCGCCGAGGCGTTCGTGGGCAAGAACCTGGTGATGAAGCGTTTCGCGAGCCGTGCTCGCGGTCGTTCGTCGCGCATCCTGAAACCGTTCAGCGAGATCACCATCGTGGTCCGTGAAGCCGGCGAGGCCGCCTGATGGGACAGAAAATCAATCCGGTCGGTCTGCGCCTCGGCGTGAACCGCACGTGGGACAGCCGCTGGTTCGCCGCCGGCGCCGACTATTCCCGCCTGCTGCACCAGGACCTGAAGCTGCGCGAGTGGCTGCGGGAACGCCTGGCCGCCGCCGGCGTGTCGCGCATCATCATCGAGCGCCCGCACAAGAAGTGCCGCATCACCATCTACGCCGCCCGTCCGGGCGTCGTGATCGGCAAGAAGGGCGCTGACATCGAGAAGCTCCGTAAGGACATCTCGGCGCGCACCGAGGGTGAAGTTCACCTGAACATCATCGAAGTCCGCAAGCCGGAAACCGATGCGCAGCTGATCGCCGAGAACATCGCGCAGCAGCTGGAGCGCCGCGTGGCCTTCCGTCGCGCCATGAAGCGTTCGATGCAGTCGGCCATGCGTCTGGGCGCCAAGGGCATTCGTATGAATGTCTCGGGTCGTCTGGGCGGCGCGGAAATCGCACGTATGGAATGGTACCGCGAAGGTCGCGTGCCGCTTCACACGCTGCGCGCCGACATCGACTATGGCTTCTACGAAGCCAAGACGACCTACGGCATCATCGGCGTGAAGGTCTGGGTCTTTAAGGGTGAAGTGCTGGAGCACGATCCCATGGCGCAGGACAAGCGTTGGGCCCAGGAAGCGTCGGGTCCGTCCTCGAACGAAGGCCGCGAACGCGGCGGCCCCCGTGGCGACCGCGGTCCGCGTCGCGACCGGGGACGTGAGAACTAAGTCATGTTGCAACCGAAGAAGACCAAATACCGCAAGGCCTTCAAGGGCCGGATCCATGGCTCGGCCAAGGGCGGTTTCTCGCTGAACTTCGGGTCGTATGGCCTGAAGACGCTGGAGCCGGAACGCATCACCGCGCGTCAGATCGAAGCGGCTCGCCGCGCGATCACTCGCCAGATGAAGCGTCAGGGCCGCGTCTGGATCCGCGTCTTCCCCGACCTGCCCGTCACGGGCAAGCCGGCCGAAGTCCGGATGGGTAAGGGCAAGGGTGCCGTGGACCACTGGGCCGCGCGTTGCCACCCGGGCCGCATCCTGTTTGAAATCGACGGCGTGCCGGACGATGTCGCCCGCGAAGCACTCCGTCTCGGCGCCGCCAAGCTGCCGGTCCGCACCAAGGTCGTGACCCGTATCGACGCCGGCGTCGCGCATGTGGAGGCTGCCGCCTAATGACCAAGATCGCCGATCTGCGGTCGCAAACGACCGACCAACTGTCCGACGAGCTGCTGAAGCTCAAGAAGGAACAGTTCAACCTGCGCTTCCAGGCGGCCACCGGCCAAATGGAAAAGACTCACCGCGTTGGTGAAGTCCGCAAAGACATCGCTCGCATCTCGACGCTTCTGCGCGAGAAGCGTGCGGCCTCGTAAGGAAACGAATATGCCCAAGCGAATTCTTGAAGGCGTGGTCGTGTCCGACAAGGGCGAGAAGACTGTCGTTGTGAAGGTGGAGCGCACCCTGCTTCACCCGCTTCTGAAGAAGACCGTCCGGTCGTCCAAGAAGTACCACGCGCACGACGAAGCCAACGCGCTCAAGGTCGGCGACATCGCTCGCATCGTCGAGTGCGCCCCCAAGTCCAAACTGAAGCGCTGGGAAGTTCTTTCCAACGCCTCCGCCTCGTAATCAGAAGGATCTGATCTTATGATCCAGATGCAAACTAACCTGGAAGTGGCCGATAATTCGGGCGCCCGCCGGGTCATGTGCATCAAGGTGTTGGGCGGCTCCAAGCGCCGCTACGCCTCGATCGGCGACACAATCGTCGCCTCCGTGAAGGAAGCCATTCCGCGCGGCCGTGTGAAGAAGGGCGACGTCGTTCGCGCCATCGTCGTGCGCACCGCCAAGGACATCCAACGCAAGGACGGCTCGGTCATCCGCTTTGACAAGTCGGCCGCCGTCATCGTCAACAAGCAGAACGAGCCTGTCGGCACGCGGATCTTCGGCCCGGTTCCCCGCGAACTGCGCGCCAAGAACCACATGAAGATCATCTCGCTGGCTCCGGAGGTCCTGTAACATGGCCGCCAAGATCAAGAAGGGCGACCGCGTCGTCGTCCTCACCGGCAAGGACAAGGGCCGCACGGGCAACGTGCTGAAGGTCCTGCCCACCGAAAACCGCGTCCTCGTCGAAGGCGTCAACATGGTTCAGCGCCACACGCGCCCGAGCCAGGCTGACCCGCAGGGCGGCATCAAGAACAAGGAAGCTTCGCTTCACCTGTCGAACGTCGCGATCGCCGACGCCAACGGCAAGGCGACCCGCGTCGGCTTCAAGATCGATGGGGACAAGAAGGTCCGCATCGCCAAGACGACGGGAGACGTCATCTGATGGCTACCGAGAAGTACACCCCGCGCCTCAAGGACGAGTATCACGTTCGCATCCGCCAGGTGATGAAGGAAAAGTTCGGCTACACGAACGAAATGCAGGTGCCCAAGCTGGACAAGATCGTCCTGAACATGGGCATCGGCGAAGCCGTCGCGGACTCCAAGAAGGCGAACACCGCCCTCGAGGATCTGACCGCCATCGCCGGTCAGAAGGCCGTCGCCACCAAGGCCCGTAACTCCATCGCCGGCTTCAAGCTGCGCGAAGGCATGGTCATCGGCGGCAAGGTCACCCTGCGCGGCGACCAGATGTACGAGTTCCTGGACCGGTTCATCACGATCGCGCTGCCGCGCGTGAAGGATTTCCGTGGTCTGAAGGGCACGTCCTTCGATGGTCGCGGCAACTACGCCACGGGTCTGAAGGAGCACATCGTGTTCCCGGAGATCAACTACGACCAGATCGATCAGATGTGGGGCATGGACATTGTCGTCTGCACCACGGCCAAGACCGATGAGGAAGCCAAGGCTCTCCTCACCGAGTTCAAGTTCCCGTTCGTGAAGAACTGAGCGGGAAGGGAAGAGCACAATGGCTAAGAAAAGCGCCGTAAACCGCAACGAAGCCGTCAAGGCCCTGGTTGCGAAGTATGCCGCGAAGCGGGCCGCCCTGAAGGCGACCGCCAACGACGAAAACCTGCCGCTGGAGGAGCGCTTCGAGGCGCGCCTGCAACTGGCCGCCCTGCCGCGCAACTCCGCGCCGAGCCGCATTCGCAACCGCTGCGAAGTGACGGGTCGTCCGCGGGCGTTCTACCGCAAGCTCAAGATGAGCCGTATTGCGCTGCGTGAACTGGGCAACCTGGGCCAGATTCCCGGCCTGACGAAGTCCAGCTGGTAAGGGGAGCGAACAGACATGATGATCAACGATCCCCTGAGCGACATGATCGCTCGCATCAAGAACGCGGCGACCCGCAAGCGTTCCAAGGTGCTGACCCCGGCCTCCCGTCTGCGCCAGCGCGTCCTCGACGTGCTGCAGGACGAAGGCTACATCCGCGGCTACAACCTGGTTCAGAACCCGGGTGAGTTTCCGCAGTTCGAGATCGAGCTGAAGTACTTCGACGGTCAGCCCGTCATCGCTGAGATCGCGCGCGTGTCCAAGCCGGGCCGCCGCGTCTATTCGGCGATCGGCGATCTGAAGCCCGTCAAGAACGGCCTCGGCATCTCGATCCTCTCGACTTCGAAGGGCGTCATGTCCGACGCTTCCGCCCGCGACGCTAACGTCGGCGGCGAAGTCCTCTGCAGGGTCTACTGATATGTCCCGTATTGGCAAGAAAACCATCGCCGTGCCGAAGGGCGTGACTGTCACGCTCGACGGCCAGAACATCACCGTCAAGGGACCCAAGGGCGAACGCGCCTGGACCGTCGCCGACGAGATCGAAGTCAAGCAGGAAGGCGACGAGGTGTCGCTGACCCCGCGTTCGGACACGCCTCGCGCTCGCGCGATGTGGGGTCTGTCGCGCACCCTGGTCGACAACATGGTCACGGGCGTCACCTCGGGCTTCGAGAAGTCGCTGGAGCTGGTCGGCGTGGGTTACCGCGCCGCGATGAAGGGCGACGCCCTGTCGCTGCAACTCGGCTTCTCGCACGAAGTCGACATCGCTCCGCCGTCGGGCGTCAGCTTCGCCGTGCCGAAGCAGACCGAGATCAAGATCTCGGGCGCTGACAAGCAAGCCGTCGGTCAGATCGCCGCGGTCATCCGCAAGCTGCGTCCGCCGGAGCCCTATAAGGGCAAGGGCGTCCGTTATGCGGGCGAGACCGTCCGTCGCAAGGAAGGCAAGAAGAAGTAAGTCATGGCTCTTTCTCTTCGACAACAAGCCAAGCGTCGCTCGGAGCGCACGCGTCGCCGCCTGAAGGCTGTCGCCAACGGTCGTCTGCGCCTGTCGGTCTACCGTTCGGACAAGAACATCTCGGCCCAGATCATCGACGACGCCCAGGGCGTGACCGTCGTGGCTGCCTCGTCGCTGGAAGGCGGCAAGGGCAAGCGCGGTTCGGACACGGCTGCGGCCGCCGCGATCGGCAAGCTGATCGCCGAACGCGCCATCGAGAAGGGCGTCAAGGACGTCGTCTTCGACCGTGGCGAGTACATCTATCATGGACGGGTGAAGGCGCTGGCGGAAGCCGCGCGTGAAGCCGGCCTGAACTTCTAAGGGACGCGACAGATGGCGCAACAACCCCAACGCGGCGGCGGCGGCAACGATCGCAACCGTCGTGACAACCGCAACGGTCCCGCTGTCGATGGTCCGGATTCCGACATCGTCGAGAAGCTGGTTCACATCAACCGCGTCGCCGCCACCGTCAAAGGCGGCCGTCGCTTCAGCTTCGCAGCCCTGATGGTCGTCGGCGACGGCAAGGGTCGCGTCGGCTTCGGTCACGGCAAGGCGCGCGAAGTGCCGGAAGCCATCCGCAAGGCGACCGAAGAAGCCAAGAAGACGATGATCCGCGTTCCGCTGCGCGAGAACCGCACCCTGCACCACGACGGCAACGGCCGTTGGGGCGCCGGCAAGATCATGATGCGGGCCGCCCCTCCCGGGACCGGCGTCATCGCGGGCGGTCCGATGCGCGCCGTGCTCGAAACCCTCGGCGTCCAGGACGTCGTGGGCAAGTCGACCGGTTCGTCGAACCCCTACAACATGATCCGCGCGACGTTCGAAGCGCTGAAGGTCCAGTCCTCGCCCCGCCAGGTCGCGTCCAAGCGCGGCAAGAAGGTCGCGGATCTGATGGGCCGCCGCAACGACGGCGCCTCGGCGCCCGAAGCCGTGGAGTCCTAAGTCATGGCTGAGAAGAAAACCCTCACCGTCAAGCAGACCGGTTCGCCGATCCGCCGCAAGAGCGACCAGCGCGCCACTCTGGTGGGCCTGGGTCTGAACCGCCTGGGTCGTGAATCGACCCTGGAAGACACGCCTTCGGTTCGCGGGATGATCGCCAAGGTCGCCCACCTGACCGAGATCGTCGAGAAGTAAGCCGTTTCGCCCTCTCCCGAACCCGGGGGAGGGCGTTTCTGCACTTGCGAATACCCGAGGGGTCGCTTATCAGCGGCCCTTCATTTTTTCCAAGCCGAGTCCGGACAATGTCCGGGCGCTAGCACCCGAAAGGATCAGGCACATGAAACTGAACGAAATCCGCGACAACGAAGGCGCCCACAAGAAGCGCATGCGCGTCGGCCGTGGCCCCGGATCGGGCAAGGGCAAGACCGCCGGCCGTGGCGTCAAGGGTCAGAAGTCGCGTTCGGGCGTCGCCATCGGCGGGTTCGAAGGCGGCCAAATGCCGCTGTACATGCGCATGCCCAAGCGCGGCTTCAACAACGCCAATGCTCTGAAGCTGGCTGAAGTGAACCTGTGGCGCCTGCAAGACGCCGTCGACGCCGGCAAGCTGGACGCCAAGTCGGAACTGAAGGGCGACGCCCTGGTCGCCGCCGGCGTGATCCGTCGCGTCAAGGACGGCGTGCGTCTGCTGGGCACCGGCGAGCTGAAGCAAGCGCTGAACCTGGTCGTCTGGTCGGCCACCGCCGGCGCCAAGAAGGCCATCGAAGCGGCTGGCGGCTCGGTCGTCGAGCAACGCATCGAAGCCGAAGCCAAGGCCGCCGCGCGCGTCGAGAAGCGCAACGCCGCCAAGGGCAAGGCTCCGGCCGCCAAGGCGCCGCGCGGCGACGAGAACAAGATCTCGGCCCGCACCAAGCGCACCGCCGCCAAAGCCTAAGTCACGCGTCGTCGCGGCGATTAGGTCGTGACCTGATTACATCTGCGACGACGAAAGAACGGAAGCGGCCCTCGCATGAGGGCCGCTTTCCGCCTATCTGACGACTCAATCAGTCGTGGGGACGCATAATGGCTTCGGCCGCAGAACAACTCGCCGCCAATATGAACATGGGCTCGTTCGCGAAAGCGACCGAGCTGCATAAACGCCTGCTGTTCACGCTGGGCGCGCTTCTGGTCTATCGCATCGGCACCTATGTGCCGATCCCGGGCATCAACTCGCAGGCCTTCCTGCAGTTCTTCCAAAACCCGGACGGTCAGCGCGGCATCCTGGACATGTTCAACATGTTCTCGGGCGGCGCGGTCGAGCGTATGGCCATCTTCGCCCTGAACGTGATGCCCTACATCTCGGCCTCGATCATCGTGCAGCTGATGGGCACGGTGTATCCGCCCTGGGAGAAGCTGAAGAAGGAAGGCGGCGAAAGCGGCCGCAAGCAGCTGAACCAGTACACCCGTTATCTGACGGTGTTCCTGGCGCTGGCCCAGTCCTTCGGCATCGCGGCGGGTCTGAACAGCACGGCCGGTCTGGTCGACAACCCCGGCATCTTCTTCATCATCTCGACGGTCGTGACCCTGACCGGCGGCACCATGTTCCTGATGTGGCTGGGAGAGCAGGTGACGGCGCGCGGCGTCGGCAACGGCATCTCGCTGATCATCTTCGCCGGTATCGTGGCCGTTCTGCCGTCCACCATCGCCCGCCTGCTGGGCCTGGCCCAGCAGGGCCAGATGTCGGCCTTCGCCCTGCTGTTCATCGCCATCCTGGCCGTGGCCACCGTGGTCTTCATCGTCTTCATGGAACGCGCCCAGCGCCGTCTTCTGATCCAGTATCCGAAGCGCCAGGAAGGCAACCGCATGGCGGGCGGCGAGCGTTCGTTCCTGCCGCTGAAGGTCAACACCGCCGGCGTGATCCCGCCGATCTTCGCCTCGTCGCTGCTGATGCTGCCGACGACGGTTGCGACCATGACGGCCAACGCCGACCTGCCCAGCTGGATGAGCTGGCTGCCGCTGGTGACGGCGCAGCTGACGCACGGCCAGCCGCTGTTCATGGCGCTGTATGCCGCCCTGATCGTCTTCTTCTGCTTCTTCTACACCTCGATCACCTTCAATCCCGAAGACACGGCCGAGAACCTGCGCAAATACGGCGGCTTCCTGCCGGGGATCCGTCCGGGCAAGCGCACGGCGGAATATCTGGACTATGTCCTGACCCGCCTGACCGTGATCGGCGCCGCCTACATCACTGCAGTCTGCCTGCTGCCCGAGTTCATCGTCAGCCAGTTCGGCAACAGCCTGTATTTTGGCGGAACGTCTATCTTGATCGTCGTCTCGGTCACCATGGACACTGTGGCGCAGATCCAGTCCCAACTGCTGGCGCACCAGTACGAAGGCCTGATCAAGAAGGCCAAGCTGCGTGGTCGTGGCGGTCGCGGCGCTCCCACGCCCGTCCGCCGCTAAGTCTTAGGTTGTCAGACGCCCAGGGGAGGGCTGAAGCATGAACTTGATCCTGTTCGGACCGCCGGCGGCGGGCAAGGGCACCCAGGCCAAGCGGCTGGTGGAAGAGAAGGGCATGGTCCAGCTTTCCACCGGCGACATGCTGCGCGCGGCGATCGCCTCGGGCTCGGAGCTGGGGCTCAAGGTCAAGGACGTGCTGGCGCGCGGCGATCTGGTCACCGACGAGATCGTCATCGCCCTGATCGAGGATCGCCTGACGGAGGCCGAGGCCGCCGGCGGCGCCATCTTCGACGGCTTCCCCCGCACCGTGGCCCAGGCCGAGGCGCTGGACGAGATGCTGGCCAAGCGTGGTGTTCAGATCGACGCCGTCGTCCGCCTGAAGGTGGACGACACCGCCCTGACCGAACGGATCGCCAAGCGCTTCGCCGAACAGGGCCGTCCGGACGACAATCCGGAGTCCTTCAAGGTCCGGCTCGAGGCCTACAACCGCAACACCGCGCCGCTGCTTCCCTACTACGAAGCCCAGGGCAAGCTGACCGAAGCCGACGGCATGGGCTCGATCGAGTCCGTTGCCAAGGCGATCGACGAGGCCTTGGCCTGATTTGCGTTTTCGGGCGTTGATCGCCTGATGACTGAATTAGACGACCCCAAACCTGAGAAGACCCGTCTGCGTCGATGGCGCATGGCGGGCATATTCGTCGCCGTTGCGGTCGCCGAAATCGGCTTGTTTCTGTTGCTGGGGCAGGTGAGGGGGCCGACGCAGACGCCTGTGGTTGAGCCGCCGCCGTTCGAGGTCGTGCTCTACGATCCGCCGCCGCCCATTTCCAACGAACCCCCGGCGCCCAAGACCGGCGGCGGCGCACCCGCTGCGCCATCCGTCATTCACACGCCGCCGCCTCCGCCCAAGGAACGCCCGCGCGAAGTTCCCGCACCGCCTGTCAAGGCGCCGGAACCCGCGCCCGTCGTCGGGGTCGCGCCGGCGCCGTCGCCGCAACCCGGCTTCGGCCAGGGCGGGCAGGGGACAGGCAGCGGATCCGGCGTCGGCTCTGGATCCGGCCCCGGCAGCGGCTCGACCGGACCGCGTCTGGTCACCGGTCCCACCATCGGCCAGATTCGCGCCAATCACCCGCCGGGCGCCCGCAGCCGTTACGGCCGGGTCGAACTGTCCTGCGTCATTCGCCAGGACAGTAGGCTGGACGGTTGCCGCGTCGTTCAAGAGACACCCCCCGGCCTGGGCTTCGGCGCGGCCGGCTTGCAGGTGTCCGGCTATTTCCGCTTCCAGCCGCCGACCGAAGACGGTCGACCGGTCGAGGGCCAACGGGTCACCGTCGGCGTCGATTTCGGCCGCCCGCCACGCTGAAGCGGCGCCGTGCGGGAGCGGATGTTGACGCCCGGTGAATCATCTGTATAAGGGCGCCTTCCCGCGAAGGGCGCCACGCTCCTGGTTTGTTAACCGGAGCGTTTGTTGCGTCTGAATAACGCGTATCTGGAGAATTTCGTGGCCCGTATTGCTGGCGTCAACATCCCGACCAACAAGCGCGTAGAGATCGCGCTTCAGTATATCCATGGCATCGGCCCGGCCGCCGCCAAGGACATCACCGAAAAGGTGGGCATCGAGCCCGCCCGCCGGGTGAACCAGCTGACGGACGCCGAAGTCCTGTCGATCCGCGAAACGATCGACAAGGATCACACCGTCGAGGGCGACCTGCGCCGCGAGACGTCGATGAACATCAAGCGTCTGATGGATCTGGCCTGCTATCGCGGCCTGCGTCACCGCAAGGGCTTGCCGGTCCGCGGTCAGCGCACCCACACGAACGCCCGCACCCGCAAGGGTCCCGCCAAGCCGATCGCCGGCAAGAAGAAGTAAGACAGACACATGGCCAAGGAACCGGGTCGCGTAAAGAAGCGCGAGCGCAAGAACATCACCTCGGGCGTCGCCCACGTGAATGCTTCGTTCAACAACACCATGATCACGATCACCGATGCCCAGGGCAACGCGATCTCGTGGTCTTCGGCGGGTCACATGGGCTTCAAGGGTTCGCGTAAGTCGACTCCTTACGCCGCTCAGATGGCTGCGGAAGACGCTGGCAAGAAGGCCCAGGAACACGGCGTGAAGACGCTGGAAGTGAACGTTTCGGGTCCGGGCTCCGGCCGTGAATCGGCCCTGCGCGCGCTGCAGTCGGTCGGTCTGACGATCACGACGATCCGCGACGTCACCCCGATGCCGCACAATGGTTGCCGTCCGCCCAAGCGTCGTCGCGTCTAAGCGATAGCGTTTTAAGGCACCCCCAATCTCCGTCCGCTCCATCATGGCCTCGTCGACAAGGCCGGAGCAGGCGAAACCCGTTCGAGGGACAAAATGATCGAAAGAAACTGGCAAGAGCTGATCCGTCCCGAGAAGCCGCAGATCGAGACCGGTTCCGATGCCCAGCGCAAGGCGCGCCTGGTCGCCGAACCCCTCGAGCGTGGCTTCGGCGTGACGCTCGGCAACGCGCTTCGTCGCGTTCTGCTGTCCTCGCTGCAAGGCGCGGCCGTCACGGCCATCCAGATCGACGGCGTGGTCCATGAGTTCTCGTCGCTGGAAGGCGTGCGCGAAGACGTGGTCGACATCGTCCTGAACATCAAGCAACTGGCGCTGCGCATGCACGCCGAAGGCCCCAAGCGCATGACGCTGCGCGCCACGGGCCCCGGTCCGGTGACGGCCGGTCAGATCGACGTGCCAGCGGACATCGAGGTTCTGAACCCCGATCACGTCATCTGCACGCTGGACGACGGCGCATCGGTGCGCATGGAACTGACCGTCCAGAACGGCAAGGGCTATGTCGCCGCCGAGCTGAACCGTCCGGAAGATGCGCCGATCGGCCTGATCGCCGTCGACGCCCTGTATTCGCCGGTCAAGAAGGTGGCTTACCGCGTCGAGCCAACCCGTCAGGGTCAGTCGCTGGACTACGACAAGCTGCTGCTGGAAGTCGAAACCAACGGCGCGGTCACGCCGGTTGACGCCGTGGCCTACGCCGCGCGCATCCTGCAGGACCAGCTCCAGATCTTCATCACCTTCGAAGAGCCCAAGAAGGCTGTCGAGCAGTCGGACGGCAAGCCCGACCTGCCCTTCAACCCGGCGCTGCTGAAGAAGGTCGACGAGCTGGAACTGTCGGTTCGTTCGGCCAACTGCCTGAAGAACGACAACATCGTCTACATCGGCGACCTGATCCAGAAGACCGAGGGCGAAATGCTTCGCACCCCGAACTTCGGCCGCAAGTCGTTGAACGAGATCAAGGAAGTTCTCACGACGATGGGCCTCAGCCTCGGCATGGACGTGCCGAACTGGCCGCCCGAAAACATCGAAGATCTGGCCAAGAAGTTCGACGACCAGATCTAAGTTCAACCCTCCGCCCGTCTCCTTCGGGAGAATGTCGGGGCGGTTAGAAGATTACGGTTCCAGGTCCCTGTCGGGATACCGGTTCCGGAGTAGGAGAGACCCAGATGCGCCACGGCGCCGCCCATCGTAAACTCGGTCGCACGACCAGCCACCGCACCGCCATGTTCGCCAACATGGCCGCCTCGCTGATCAAGCACGAGCAGATCACCACGACCCTGCCCAAGGCGAAGGAACTGCGTCCCTTCGTCGAGAAGCTGGTCACCCTCGCCAAGAAGGGCGACCTGCACGCGCGTCGTCAGGCCATCAGCCAAGTTCGCGACGTGCCGCAAGTCGGCAAGCTGTTCGAAACGCTGGGCCCGCGCTACAGCGAGCGTAACGGCGGCTATATCCGCATCATGAAGGCCGGCTTCCGCCACGGCGACAACGCTCCGATGGCCGTCATCGAGTTCGTCGACCGCGACGTCGAAGCCAAGGGCAAGGACTCCGGTCCGGTCCTGGCCTTCGAAGGCAACGACGAAGACTAAGATTTGGTCGTTTGACCAAACGCCGGAAGGGCGGTCGGAGTGATCCGACCGCCCTTTTGCTTTGCGTTCAAACCAGTCATGACGGTTGAATGACCGTCGCCATCGTCGATTTCCGTCCCGATCACGCCGCCGCCTGGGCGCGGTTGAGCATCGCCTGGCTGGTCGAGGGCGGGTTCGCCATCGAAGCGAAGGATCGGCTGGCGATCGATGATCCGCAGGGCGTGTTCCTGGACAAGGGCGGGCGCATCTTCATCGCGCAGAGGGATGGGGAGGCCGTGGGCTGCTGCGCCATGGTCCCGACCCATGACGGGGTGGAGGTCTGCAAGATGACCGTCGCGCCCGCCGCGCGCGGCCTGGGGCTGGCGCGACGCCTGCTGGAGGCCTGTGAAGCGGCGGCGCGGCAAGCGGGCTCTGACCGCCTCTATCTGGAAACGAACAGCGCCCTGAAGCCCGCGATCGCGCTGTATGAAAGCGCCGGCTTCGTTCACCTGCCGCCACGTCCTACGACCTATGTGCGCGCGGACGTCTTCATGGAGAAGCGGCTTTAGCCGTCCCAGAGCGCGGCGATCGCCATGCTCCATATGAGCAGAATGCACAGGCCATAGGCGATCTGATCCTGAGGCGAGCGGCGGGGCGGCTTGGGCGGTGGGTTCGGGAGCGGCATCGCCAAGCTTGAACCTGATAGGCGACGACCGCGAAATCGATTAAGCGGGTGACGGTCTGTGAGGAGAGGTCACATGTCGGGTCGCGCGCCGCCGCCGCTGAATGCGCTGCGAAACTTCGAAGCGTTCGCTCGGCACGGCAGCATGACGCGTGCAGCGGCCGAGTTATGTGTCACCCACGGGGCGGTCAGCCGTCAGATCGCGGCCTTGCAGGCCTCGCTGGGCGTGACGTTAGTCGTCGGGCCGCGCCATGCGCTGACGTTGACCGAGACCGGCGCCAAACTAGCCGAAGGCCTGACGCCAGCGTTTAGCGCGATCGGCGATGCGGTCGAGGGCGCGCGGCAGGGCGCGGTTCGGGAGATCGAGATTTCCTGTCTGGGGACCTTCGCTCTGAAATGGCTGATCCCGCGCTTGCCGTCCTTTCTGGAGACGCATCCTGAGGTGCGTGTGAAGCTGTCGGAATCTTATGCGTTGGTCGATTATCGGCGCGACCGTTTCGACGGCGCCATCCGCATCGTGGAGCCGGATCAGGTTCATGCGCGAACCGAAACGACGCCTTTTCTGGCTCAACATCAGGGACCTGTCGGATCGCCATCCATGATGGCCCAGCTGCCAACGATAGACGCCTTAGCCCGCGCGCCGCGGCTGCATTCGGCGACCTTCCGTCGGGCGTGGTCGGTTTGGGCTGAACGGGTCGGCGTGACCCTGCCGCCGGCGACGATGGAGCGGGAGTTCGCGCACAATCATTCGCTGGTGGAGGCGGCCATCGCGGGATTGGGCGTCGCCATCGCGCCCTGGGCCTTCGTGGCGCCCGATGTCATGGCCGGTCGTTTGGCCGCGCCGTTCGGTTTCGTCGAGCGGCCGTCCCGGTTCATCTTTCTGCGGCCGGAAGGTCGCAAAGATGCGGCGGTGGACGCCTTCCGCGACTGGCTGGTCGCGGAAGGCGCGCGCAGTCCGTCGCCGCCTATTCCTTCGACAGATCCTGGCGGTTGAACCAGACGATGGAGGCGATGAGCGGCACGAGTGTCCACAAGGCCAGGCTGACTGTGCTGGGCCACAACGAGGGAGCATTCGGCACATTCGAAACCATGGCTTTCAGCGTGTCGTAGGCCAACCCGGGCAAAAGCAACTGAGCCTTCCAACTGGCGTGATCCCATCCGATCATGGGCAGAACGGTTCCGAAAAGGGACTGGGCGAAGCCCAGCGCCCAAGGAACGAACAGGGCGGCTATGAGCGAACGGGTCAGCACACCGGTCAGCAGGGCGATCAGCGTGAATTGAATGATGCGCACCCACGACAGCAGCCAAAGTAATGCGAACTCAGCCCATGCCGACCCGTCTGCCGAAAATGTCAGGCTCCGCTCGAAGATGCCGGCCTTCATCAGGTTGAATATGATCGCAGCGATCAGGAATGCGACCATGCCGGCAAAAGCCAGAGCTTTCATGACGGCGATCTTACCCAACAGCAGGGAGGGGCGGCTGTTGCGCGCGCTGATCAGACGCCAGGTTTCCCAGCGATAGTCGCCAGCGTAGAGGGTCGCGGCTGCGACCAACATGAAGATCAGCAGCAGGCCGTTGGCGCCCTTGTCTGCGCCGAACGTCAGCGCTTCCATCAGATTGACGGGCGTGCCGGGCATGTTTGGGTTTATGCCCGCAGCTATCGCCATAGGACCGCCCTTCTCCTTGGCTTGGAATAGAAAGAAGGTCCCTCCGGCGATGAAGAGAACCGGAACGATCAAGGTGGCCAGGACCACTTGGACCCAGTTCTTGGACAGGCGGTAGGTTTCGGAACGGATCGCGTCAGCCAGCACGGTTTTGCTCCTGCACGCCGGTCCAGCCGGTTTCGCTCATGAAGATGTCTTCCAGGTCCGCGCCGATCCAGCGGGCCTCTTCGATATCGACGCCGCCCTCGACCAGGGCCTTGATGGCGGCGGCAGCTTCGCTACGGGGCACGGCGGCCACGACCGCGTCGCCCTCGAGCGTCGCGCGGTCGCCCAGCACGGACATGGCCTTGGCCAGAGGCGTGACCGACAGGCGCAGACGCTCGCCCGAGGCAGTCAGGTCGGAGACGCGGCCCTCGGTGATCACCTTGCCCTTGTTGAAGATGGCGACGCGGTCGCAGACGCGCTGGACCTCCTGAAGCTGGTGGCTGGCCAGGATGACGGTCACGCCGTCATGGTCGGCCAGGCTGCGGATCAGGGCGCGCATCTCCTGGATGCCGGGCGGATCCATGCCGCTGGTCGGTTCATCCAGGATGACCAGGTCCGGCTTGGTCATCAGGGCGGCGGCGACGCCCAGGCGTTGCAGCATGCCGACCGAAAAGCCCTTCACGCGCCGGTTGGCCGCCTCGGTCAGGCCGACGCGTTGCAGCCAGTTGTCGATCTCGGCCGAGGACACGCCGCCGTGGGCGCGGGCCAGCCATTCCAGCACCTGGCGGGCGGTCATGAACGGCGGAAAGCGCGGCGTCTCGATCATCGAGCCCATGCGACGCATGGAGGCCGGATCGCCGATCCGACCGCCCATCACCGTCGCCTCGCCCTCGGTCGGCCGAATCAGACCCAGCAGGGTGCGAAACAGCGTCGATTTGCCCGCCCCATTGGGACCCAGAATGCCGTAGACCCCGCCGCGCGGGATCGACAGGGTCAGGCCGTCCAAGGCCTTTACCGTCCCGTAGGTCTTGGTCAGGCCGCGAATGTCGATGACGGTTTCCATCCGCCAAGCTTGGCGAGTGAACGCCGGTCGCACAAGCCGTCGCGTGGCTGTCGTCCATTAAGTTTAGGCAATGGTTCAGTGTCGCCTTGGAGTAAGTTCATGTCTCGTTTCGTCGCCGCCAGCCTGGCCTTAGCCGCCGCCTTCGCCGTCGCGTCCTGCGCCGGGGCCCCGCAATCCGCCCGCACATCGCCGGTGGTCGAGCAGGCCGCGCAAACGACCCGTCCCGATCTGGTCATCCTGGTGTCGATCGACGGCTTCTCGCCGGGTTATCTGGGCAAGGGGCAGACGCCTGTGCTGGATGGACTGGTCGCCGGCGGCTCGTTCGGACCGATGCGGCCGTCGTTCCCCAGCGTGACCTTCCCCAACCACTATACGCTGGTGACGGGGCTGCACCCGGACCACCACGGCGTGGTCGGCAACCGGTTCACCGACGTGAAACTGGGCGCCTTCACCATGGCCAGCAAGGAAAGCGGCTTCTGGGATCAGGGCGAGCCGATCTGGGTCACGGCCGAAAAGGCGGGCGTGCGCACCGGCACCATGTTCTGGCCGGGATCGGAGGTCGAGATCCACGGCGTGCGGCCCAGCCAGTGGGCGCCGTTCGACCAGGGAATGCCGGGCGATGCGCGCGCAGATCGTCTGCTGTCGTGGCTGGACCTGCCAGTGGCTCAGCGACCGAAGCTGGAGACGCTGTATTTCGACATCGTCGACACCGCCGGTCATCGCAACGGCCCCGATGCGCCCGAGACCCGCGCCGCCGCCGCATCGGTCGACGCCTCGATGGGACGGTTGATCGAGGGGCTGAAGGCGCGGGGGCTTTATGATCACACGATGCTGGTCGTGGTGTCGGATCACGGCATGGCGGCGACCTCGCCGGACCGGGTCGTGTGGATCGACGACATCATCGATCCGGCGGCGCTGAAGATCGGCTATGGCGGAGCGGTCCTGACCGCCGATCCGGCGCCGGGCCGCGAGGCCGAGGTGCAGGCCAAGCTGGTCGGGCGCCATCCGCATATGGAATGCTGGAACAAGGCCGATGTGCCGGCGCGGCTGGCCTATGGCTCCAATCCACGCGTGGCGCAGATCGTTTGTCTGGTCGAAACCGGCTGGCTGACGGCGACGCGGGATCGGCCGGTGACGCGGGCGGGCGGCGCCCACGGTTATGATAACCAGGCGCCGGAAATGGCGGCGATCTTCATCGCCCATGGGCCGGGCGTGGTCGCCGGGCGTCGGCTAAACGATCTTGACAGTGTCGATGTGCAGCCCTTCCTGGCGCGGATGCTTGGGATCGTGGCGCCGGCCGGCGACGGGCGGGCGCAAGACACCTTGCCCGTAACCATGCCCTGAGGGGGTGATTGGCGAGCCGACGATTTGAGCGCACACTGGTCGCCAGAGGGGGAGGCGAAGATGCGCAAGAGTCTGTGGATCGCGACGGTTTCGGTCGCCTGTCTGATTGCGCCCGTGGCGGTCGCCGACGCCACAGCGACGGCGGCGACCGTGGCCCTGATCACCAATCCGCAGGTCTGCGGTCGGGTCGGGGTCGTCGGCGATGTCCAGCCGACACGCGACATGGTCATGGCGCCGGGCTTTGGCGACGCGGTTTTCGCGGTCGACACAAAGAACCCCGAGGCCCAGGCCTGGTTCGACCACGGGGTTCGACTGCGCTGGGCGTTCGAGCATTCGGAATCGGTGCGGGCGTTCAGGAAGGCGAGGCAGTTGGACCCGTCGTGCGGCATGTGCGCCTGGGGCGAGGCCTGGGCGATCGGGCCGAACCTGAATGGCGGCGGCGGCGATCCCGAATCGATCGCCACAGGCCTGAGCGTTGCACGCGATGCACGGCGTCTGGCCCGCGACGCCACGCCGATGCAGCGCCAGATGATCGACGCCTTGATCCAGCGCTATTCCGGCAAGGAGAAGACCCGCGCGCTACGCTTCGCCCGCGCCATGGACCGGATCGCAAGGCGTCACGCCGACGACGTATCGGTCGCCTCGATCACCGCAGACGCCTGGTTGCTGCAGCCCGAGGGCGAATGGTGGGACAAGGACGGCAAGGCGACCGATCCGGCCGTCACCCGCGCGATGGCGATCCTGGAGCACGCCCTGACGGTCAAGCCGAATGATCCGGGCGCCATCCACCTGTACATCCACCTGACCGAATGGTCGGACGATCCGCACAGGGCGCTGGCCTATGGCGAGCGGCTTGCCCTGCTGGCGCCGGGCGCCAGCCATCTGGTGCATATGCCGTCGCACACCTTCTATCGGGTCGGGCGCTACAAGGACGCGATGATGTCCAACGTCAACGCCGTGGCGCTGGACAAGAGCTACGTCCAGCTGGTCGGGCCGCCCGGCGGCATTCGCGGCATGCGGCTGCATGCCCACAACATCCATTTCGGCATGGGCGGCGCCCTGATGGCGGGCGGGGCCGAGCGCGGACTGGAGCTGGCCGACTGGTATATGGCGACCTATCCGCAGCTGGCGGGACCGCCGGAGGCGGGCGAGGACGGCTATGTCGTCTATCGTCAGGTGATGGCGGCGGACGCCTATGCGCTCTACGGCCGGTTCGGATCGGACGCTCAGGTCGCGGCGCTGGCCGAGCCGGACGCAGGCCGTCCGCTGATGCGGGTCGGCTGGCGTTATGCGCGGGGCGAGGCGGCGGCACGGCGCGGCGATGCGGCGGCGGTTCGGATCGAAGCCCAGGCGATCGCCGCCCTGCTGGCGGACAAGGCGTTCAAGGGTCCGATGGCGGATCGTCAGACCGGTTTCGCCGAACTGTTCCAGAAGGTGCTGGAAGGCCGCGCGGCCATGATTGATCAGGACTATCCCGCCGCCATCGCCGCCTATGGGCGGGCGGCGGCGATTCAGGCCATGGCGCCCGAGGGCGGCGATCCGCCGATGATCTGGTATCCGACACGCCGAAGCCTGGCCGCCGCCATGCTGGCGTCCGGCGATGCGGCGGGGGCCAAGGCCAAGATCGGCGAACTGCTGAAGGATTGGCCGAACGATCCCTACAGCTATTACGTTCTCTACCGCGCCGAACAGGCGCTGGGCGACGAGACGGCGGCCAATGACGCCCTGCGCCAGGCCGGCGTCGAATGGATCGGCGGTCAGATGAGTTTGGCCGAGGCCTGACGCCTCGGCCGCGGGTTGATCAGCGCTTGGCCGCTTCGATCAGTTTGCCGATCTCAGCCGGGTCGATGCCGGGGCTGGCCTTGCCGTTGACAAAGAAGGTCGGCGTGCCGCGCAGACGCAGGGCGGCAGCCGTTGTGTGGATGTCGGCGATGTGGCGGGTGGTGTCGGGCGCGGCGATCGCGGCCTTGGCGCGGGCCATGTCCACGCCATGCGCGGCCAGGATGGCGTCGATCGCTTCGATCGATAGCGCCCGCTCGGTCATCAGGGCGTCATAGACTTCCAGATACTTGCCCTGCTGGTGCGCGGCCAGGGCGGCGCGGGCGGCGTATTGCGAGGTGATGTCGTCGCCACGGTCCAGGATGGGCCAGTCCTTGAAGACGAAGCGAACCTCGGGATGGGCGGCCATCAGGGCGCGATAGTCGTGGGCCACGGCCTTGCAGCCGGGGCAGCGGAAGTCGAAGAACTCGATCACCGTGACCTTGGCGTTCGCCGGACCGAAAGCCGGATCGCGGGCGTCGGGCGCCAGAAGGCCGGCGTTGGCGGCGGCGGCCTGGTTCGTCTCCTCGACGGCGGTCTCGGCGTCCTTGGTCTGAAGCGCCATCTGCGCCTCCTGCAAGACCTCGGGATGCTCCAGCAGATACGCACGAACGTTCGATCCGCCGGTCAGATAGGGCGCCGCTGAAAAGCCCAGCGCGATGACCGACAGGCCCAGCGCCAGATAGCCGGCGCGGCCGCCGCTGAGCCATCCCGGCTTGGCGGTCTTGGGTTCGGGCGCAGGCGTGGGGGCGTCGTCGGTCATTCAGGCTCGCAGTCGGCGTAAGGGGTCAGTTGAGGGTGGCGGGCCGGCGCGCGGCGTCGCGGCGGTCCAGGTCGTTGAGATCGTCGGGCGTGGCGCCCGAGGCCAGGACGATATCGACGGCGCGGCGCCATTCGATCGAGCCGGGATTCAGCATGGAGCGGGCGCGCAGAGCGAACTGGGTGGCCTGTTTCTCGTCCCCGCCGGCGAAATAGTATTCGGCCGAGGCCAGCCGCGCCTCGCCCTCCTTGCCCTGAGAGGCATAGGCCTGGGCCAGAAGGCGCCAGGCCATGGTGTTGTCCTTCTCGGCGACGACGGCGTGTTTCAGCTGGTCGATCGCCTCGTCCAACTTGGCCTTGTCATTGGTTTCGATCAGGGCGTGGGCCAGGTTGACGCGCAGGAGAGGGGCATCGGGCTTCAGGCGGACCGCCTCGCGGTGGGCGGCGACGGCCTCGGCCGGGCGACCTTCCTCGAACAGGATCTGGCCCTTCAGTTCCTGGAAATAGGGGTTGTTCACGTCGCCGGCGATCAGCGCGTCTACCGCCGTCAGCGCCTTGTCGGTCTGGCCGTCTCGATACCAGGCGATGGCCCGCGCATAGCGGCCGGGCAGAGAGGTGTCGGTCGACGGATAGTCGCGCAGGGTGGCGTTCGGCGGATCCATGAAGGCGTGAATCTTGGCCAGGATCAGCGCGTGCTGCGCCATACGTTCGGGGCTGTCGCGATGGTCGTAGTGCGGCTGTTCCTGCACATAACGGCGCAGGCTCTCGATCCGGTTCGACGACAGGGGGTGGCTGCGGAAATAGGGATAGCGGCGGGCGTCGGAGAAGACCTCCTGCGAGCGGAAGTTCTCGAAGAAGGACACCAGCCCGGCGCCGGATTCGCCGGCCGCCTCCAGCGCCCGAGCGCCCGAGATGTCGGCCTCGCCTTCCTGGCTTTGCATGTAATGCAGCGCGCCCAGAGCGCCGAAATACTGGCTGGAGCCGAGCAGGGCGACGCCTGCGTCCGGCGCGCCGGCGGCGATGGCCAGGGCGCCGAGCGCCATGGTCATGAACATCGGCTGTTTGCCGGCGTTCTCGGCCCCGTCTCGCAGAGTGTGGCGGTTTTTGATGTGGCCCGCTTCGTGCGCCATCACGCCCAGCAATTCGCCGGGCGTCTTGGTGCGCAGGATCAGGCCGGTGTTGACGCCCATGATCCGCCCGCGTGTCGCAAAGGCGTTCAGGTCGTTGTCGTTGACCAGCAGGACTTCGATATCGTTCGGGTTCAGCCCCATGGCCACGAAGACCGGGTCGGCCCATTCGCGCACGATGCCCTCGACCTCGGTGTCGCGGATCAGGCTTTGCGCGGAGGCCTGGCCGGCGACGGAAACAGCCATCAAGGCCGTCGCCGCCGCCGCCAGAACGCGGGATGCAGATCGGGGAAGCCACCTCATGGCTCTACTCCAACAACGACCGGCCCCCGCCTGTATCCAGACAGTCTAATCGTGACCGATCAGCGGCGCCACCACCCGCGCTTGGGCTTTTCGGGCGGTGCGACGATCTGGTTCGGGTCTTCGGCGATGATGGCCTGAACGTCGATCTCCGGCGTGGGGGCGACGAAGGGCTCGGCCAAGACGGCCTCGGTCACCGGAACCGCCGTCGGCGCGGCGACCGGGGCGACTTCGGCCGGTTCGGCGGCCAGCGCCTCGTGCGGGGTCACGTCCAGCTCCACCGCCGCGCCTTGGACCGTAGCTTCGTTCGACTCGATGGCGGTGTCGGGATGCGGTTCGGTCGCGATCTCGACATTGGCGCTGGCCGACTTGCGGCGCACGCGACGACGCTGAGGCTCAGGCGCGATGGCCGGGGCGGCGGTTTCGACGGCCTCGGTCGGCTCGACCATGACGGCCATCGGCGTCTCGGGCGACCCGTCAGGCGGCATGCCTTCGTTGGTGGCGCGGTTCTCGACCTTGATCTCATGGCTGACGGAACCTTCGCCACGGCCGCGACCGCGACGACGGCGACGGCGCGAACGCCCGCCTTCCTCGCCAGAGCCTTCGCCGGCGCCGCTATGGGCGACGGCATCCAGGCCTTCGCCCTCGGACTGAGCGAAGGCGGGGCGTTCAGACCGCTCATGGCGCTCGCCGCGTTCCGGGCGACCTTCCGAGCGGCCGGGGTTTAGCGGGTCGAACCAGACATAGGGGTCGTCCAGCGACGGCGTGCGGCCGCGAACCCAGGTGTAGACGTCGCGCTCGCCATCCTCGCGGACGCGGCGACCGCCACGGCGGCCACGGCGACGGCGGCGGCCGTTTTCGTCTTCCTCATCGTCCGAGGCGTCGTCGGCGCTGACCGTATCGACGGCCTCGACGTCGGAGGTTTCCTCGTCGCGACGACCGCCGCGACGGCGACGGTTGCGCCCACGACCCCGATCGCGACCACCGTCATGACGCTCTGAGCGTTCGCGCGGTTCGTCGTCGTCGCTGTCTTCGCGATCCAGGGATTCGACCGTGTCGTCATCGTCGTCGGCGATGATCTCCTCGTCGTCGTCCTCATCCTCGTCTTCGTACAGCGAGGCGTCGAAGTCGTCGTCGAGGTTGGGCATCTCGATCTCGGGCGCGACGAAGTCCTCGTTGGTCTCGGTGCGCTCGATAGTGTGCTCGCCCTGGCCCAGGCTGTCGTCGATCTGGACGATAACGTTGAGGCCGCGACGTTCCAGGAGCGACTGCAGATAGGCGCGCTTGTGGTTCAGGATATACAGGCCGACGGCGGTGCAGACCTTCAGCACCACGACGCCTGCGCCGTTCTTGCCGGCCTCGATGTCGACCGCGCGCAGGGTCATCAGGGCGGCGGATTCGGCAGAGCGGATGCGGCCCGTGCCCTGGCAATGCGGGCAGGCTTCGGTCGCGCCCTCGATCACGCCCAGGCGGCGACGCTGACGGCTGATCTCCATCAGGCCGAAGGGCGAGATGCGGCCCATCTGGATGCGGGCGCGGTCGGAGGACAGAGCCTCCTTCAGCACGCGCTCGACGGCGCGGTTGTTCTTGCCCTCATCCATGTCGATGAAGTCGATGACGACGAGGCCGGCGAGGTCGCGCAGGCGCAGCTGGCGGGCGGCTTCCTCGGCCGCTTCCATATTGGTCTTGAACGCTGTCTGTTCGACGTTGCGTTCTTTGGTGGCGCGGCCCGAGTTGACGTCGATGGCCACCAGGGCCTCGGTCTGGTTGATGACCAGATAGCCGCCGGACTTCAGCGGCACGACCGGTTGGTGGATCTGCGTCAGCAGTTCCTCGATGCCGTTGGCCGCGAACAAGGGGCGCGAGCCGCGATACAGGTGAACCTTCTTGGCCTGGGCCGGCATCAGCACGCGCATGAAGTCGCGTGCCTCCTTGAAGCCCTCGACCCCCTCGACCTGGATGCCGTCGAAATCCTTGTCGAACATATCGCGCACGGCGCGGCGGACCAGGTTCTCTTCCTCGTAGATCACCGAGGGGGCGTGAGAGGCGAGGGTGGTCTCGCGGATCGTCTCCCACAGGCGCAGCAGATATTGATAGTCGCGCTTGATCTCGGCCTTGGTGCGCTTGGCGCCCGCCGTGCGGATGATCAGGCCCATGCCCTTGGGCACTTCCAGGGCCGAGACGGCGCTTTTCAGGCGACGACGGTCCGAGGTGTTGGTGATCTTGCGCGAAATGCCGCCGCCCTTGCCGGTGTTGGGCATCAGCACGCAATAGCGGCCGGCCAGCGAGAGCCAGGTGGTCAGGGCCGCGCCCTTGGCGCCGCGCTCATCCTTGACGACCTGGACCAGCAGGATCTGGCGGCGCTTGATCACGTCCTGGATCTTGTAGCGGCGCATCAGGCGGCGCTTCAGACGCTCCTCGTCGGCCAGCGCCGATTCGGGATCGACGTCGTCGCCGGTCGATTCGCGGTCGAGATCGTCCTCGTCCTCATCGTCGTGCGCCTCGGCCATGATGGCTTCGCGGTCGGCGACGGGGATCTGGTAGTAGTCGGGGTGGATTTCGTTGAAGGCGAGGAAGCCGTGACGATTGCCGCCGTATTCAATGAAGGCGGCCTGCAGGCTGGGCTCTACGCGGGTGACCTTGGCGAGGTAGATATTGCCGCGAAGCTGGCGCTTCGCACGGGATTCGAAATCGAATTCCTCAATCTTGCGCCCGTCCACGATGGCGACCCGGGTCTCCTCGGGATGCGCCGCATCGATCAGCATTGTCTTTGACATGGAAAGTCTCTCTCTGGCGCGCGCAGGCCGACCGTCCCGGATCTCCGGACAGGGTCATGGCGGCTCGCCGAATGAAGGTGAGGGCCGGCGCGCGCGACATCCCCTCGCCGAGAACGGCGAAGAAGGCTTGATCAAGCCGTTGGGGAACGCAGGCGGAAAGGCCCATTAAGTCGTCGGTCCTGAACCGGGCGCGCCAATCCCTTGGGAAGGCCGCGTCCCTGGTCCACTCTTCGAACCATCGGCCAGGCCGGGGCGGTTCTAGGATTGGTGAAAGTCAACGCCGCGAGGAGGGCGCGCCAAGATCCGCAAAGGCGAAATCGGCGCGATCGGTTCGCGAGCGGTCACAGCATAGTCATGCAACGGGAGAATTAAAAGGCGCTCGCCTTAACCCCCTGAATACGAGCCTCTGTCATGATGAGGTTCAAGTAGGCTTAAACCGGGTTCGCCGACGCAGATGAGCGGTCGCGTTTTGACAGGTCTGATGCGCTGGGGCGCGAAGGAGTGGGCGATGACCGCCCTGGCCTTTGTGGTCATCTGCATGGTCGGTCTGTCTGCAACGCGCGGTTTCGCCTGGGGCGCGCAGGGCGATGTGCTGGCGGTGCGCTTCGGCGCCGACGGCGATCGGACCCGCGTCGTCATCGATCTGGACAAGACGGCGCAGGGACGCGTCATCGACGCGGGCGGCGAAGGCCTGGTGGTGCTGGCTCTGAGCGGCGTCGCGCCGGGGCGTGGTCTGAATGGCGGCGGTTCGGGTCTGGTGCGCTCCTACGAGGTCACGTCGTCCGGCGGTTCGTCGCGGGTTCAGCTGGAACTGGCGCGCGGCAGCGAGATCGAACGGCGCTTCCTGCTGCCGCCCGGCGACGGTGTCAGCCATTATCGTTATGTCGTCGATCTGAAGGCGACAGGGACCGCCGCGCGCGCCACGACCACGCCGGCGCCGCGCGCCAGCGCGCCGCCGCGCCGCGCCGAGCGCCCCCTGATCGTCATCGACGCCGGCCATGGCGGCAATGATCCGGGCGCCAGTGGCGCAAGCGCTCAGGAAAAGCAGGTTACCCTTGCCGCCGCCCTGGCGTTGAAGGCCGAGCTTGAGAAGAACGGCCGCTATCGCGTCAGGCTGACCCGGACCGACGACCGCTACGTCGACCTCTATCGCCGCGTCTCCATCGCGCGTCAGGCCGACGCCGATCTGTTCATTTCCTTGCACGCCGACGCCGGCTCTGACCCGGCGCTGCGCGGGGCCAGCGTCTATACCTTGTCGGAGCAGGGCGCCGGCCGGGCCGTGCGCGAGTTCACGCGCGGCGACAACTGGCACCGCGAACTGCACCTGCCGGGGCGCGACCCGTCGGTGGATCGCATCCTGCTGGACATGACCCAGCGCGCGACCCAGAACCGCTCGGCCCAGTTCGCGCGCGTCTTGCTGACCCATCTGGAAGGGTCGGACCATCCTCTCTTGCGCCGCAGCCATCGCGATGCGGGTCTGGCTGTCCTGTTGGCGCCCGACGTGCCGGCCGTGCTGCTGGAAATGGGCTTTATCACCAATCCCGAGGACGAACGGCTTCTGACCGACGAGCGCGCGCGCCGTCGCCTGATGAAGTCGGTCGCGGACGGAATCGATCGTTATTTCCGCGAGCCGTCGAGCCCGATGATGGCCGCCGCGAACAGCCAGGCCGCCGGTCAGCCCTGACCCCGCGCAACCAAGCCGGCCCTCGCCGGTTTCCGGACCATGAAAAAAGCGATTGTCACAGGCGGATCAGGCCTGATCGGAACGGGCGTTTGTGACGCCTTGCTGGCGAAGGGATGGGAGGTCGCCTCCTTCGATCTGAAGCCGGGTGAGGGCGAAGCCCGTCATATCGACTGCGATCTGGGTGATGAGGACTCGGTCACACAGGCGTTCGAGACCTTGGGCTGGTCGTCGCTGGACCTGCTGGTCAACAACGGGGGTATCGCCGATCCGGTGAACGGCCCGCTGGCTGAACTGTCGCTGGCGGACTGGCGCAAGACGATCGACAGCCATCTGACCGGCGCCTTTCTGATGAGCCGCGCCGCCATTCCGCTGCTGAACGAGGGCGGCGCCATCGTGAACATGATCTCGACGCGCGCCTTCATGTCCGAGCCGCACACCGAGGCCTATGCGGCGTCCAAGGGCGCGCTGTTCGCCTTGACCCACGCCCTGGCGATCAGCGAAGGCCCTCGAATTCGCGTCAACGCCATCGCCCCCGGCTGGATTTCGGACGGCGAGGATTTGCGTCCTGTCGATCACGAACAGCATCCGGTCGGCCGCGTCGGCCGCGCCGAGGATATCGCCGGGGCCGTGCTCTATCTCGCCGAAGCGGGCTTCGTCACGGGCCAGGTGCTGACGGTTGACGGCGGCATGACGCGCAAGATGGTCTACGCCGACTAGGCCGTCAGGCCAGGCCGGCCTTCTTCAGCGTCTTCCAGGCCTTGATGACGCGTTGCAGCTTGGCCTCAGCGCTGCGGTCGCCGCTGTTGGTGTCGGGGTGAAACCGCTTCAGCAGCTCATGATATTGAGCCTTGATCTTCGCCTTGTCCGCGCCCGGATCCAGATCGAGGTCGGCGAGGGCGGCGCGT
Organism: Brevundimonas sp. UYEF29; assembly: GCF_040546195.1. Lineage (NCBI taxonomy): Bacteria > Pseudomonadati > Pseudomonadota > Alphaproteobacteria > Caulobacterales > Caulobacteraceae > Brevundimonas > Brevundimonas sp. UYEF29. The sequence continues at coordinate 36,934 of NZ_JBEPNH010000001.1, forward strand.
TCCAGCTTGCCGATGCGGCGGTCCTCGGTCGCGGACTGCGGCGCCTGATCGCCCTTGCGCCCGAACAGGCCGAAGCTGTCGCGCCATGAGCCGGCGCCAGTGGTGTTCGAGGTGCCCATCTTGGCGGCGAAGGCGGCGGCCTCGCGCGTGAACTTGCCGGCCTGCATCTCCCAGGTCGGGCGGCCGCCGGTCATGGCCTCGTTTTCCTGAGCGGCGCGAATCTCACCCTCGGTCATGCCGGCGTAGAAGTTCCAGCCCTTGTTGTATTCGCCGGCGTGCGGCTGGCAGAACTCATAGAAGTCGTTCAGCCGTTCGCGCGACTTGGGCGCCTTGGCCGCAGCAGCCCGGCGACAGTCGGGCCACTGGCACGGCTTTTCGCCAGGCTTCAGGTGCAGGACGTCGGCTTTCGCCGCCTCTTCCTCGGGCTTGGGCGGCTTCACCCGAATGTCGGTGAAGCGCGGCTTGTATTGAAAGGAGGCGGACATCAGCCGAAGTGTAAGCCCGATTGGGACAGCATCAAGGAATCGATCATGTCTGAAGGCCCGGTGGCGACGATTATTCGTGCAAAACTGACGGCAGGGCTGTCGCCCCTGCGTCTGGAGGTCGAGGACGACAGCTGGCGCCACGCCGGTCATCATCATGAAGGCGGAATGGACGCCAAGCCTGGCGGCGAAAGCCACTTCAATCTGGTGATCGTGTCCGCTGCTTTCCAGGGGCAATCGCGGCTGGCGCGACAGCGCGCGGTGAACGCCCTGCTGAAGGACGAGATGGCCGGACCGGTCCACGCTCTTTCGATCAAAGCGCTGACGCCGGAGGAGGCAGGCTGAGCGAAAGAACTGCGTTCACATCGTCTTAGAACCTTCGTCCTAGCGTCATCCAACCAAACAGAACGTGGGGATCTGGGCTTATGGTGGAATCAGACGGCGTCGCGAAGGCGCTCGAAGGCGAGCAACGCGCCGGAGACGCGGCCCAGGCGCTGACCGCCATCCTGCAGACGCAGTATCTCCGCTACATGATCATCGCTTCCTGGGCCGTGGGTCTTCTGGGCACCGTCGGTTTGTGGCCGGCGCTTCTGTGGTTCGGCGGCACGCTGGCGGCCGGGTCGCTGCGGGGACTGGTCGAACATCGTCTTAGCCATCGCGTCGACACCAACTGGGGCGTGATCTTCCCGATCGTGGCCACGGTGACGACCGGCGCATGGGCCATTGCGCCTCTGATGGCCTGGTTCTCGCCCGCCGAGTTCGGACGCCCCCTGGCCCTCGCCCTGCTGATTTCCGGCTATGTGCTGGTCTTCGCCCAGCTTCGCAGCTCGCCGCGGCAGGCCCTGATCATCTCCTCGCCCTATGGCGCGGCGGCGACGATCATTCTGTTCAGCCTGTGGGGCAACAACGCCTTCTGGTCGATGCTGGCGGTCCTGCCGTTCACGGCGGCGGGTCTGTTCGTGCTGGTGACCATGACCTTGCTGCGTGAAGACCGCATCCGGGCCTTCCAGTCGCACCAGGCGCATCTGATCGAAGAGTTGGAAGCGGCCCGCGACAAGGCCAATGCGGCCAGCGAGGCCAAGTCGAACTTCCTGGGCGTGATCTCGCACGAACTGCGCACGCCGATGAACGGCGTGCTCGGCGCGGCCCAGCTGTTGAGCGCAACTCGTCTGGAGACGACGCAGCGCGAATATCTGTCAATCATCCGCAACTCAGGCGACAATCTGTTGTCCCTGCTGAACGACATCCTCGACATGACCAAGATCGAGGCGGGCAAGATGAACTTCGAGGTCGTCGATATCGTCATCGACGGTTTGAACAAGCGCATAACCGGTCCCTTCGAGGCCCAGGCCGAAGCCAAGGGCCTGACGTTCGTCACGACCATGGAAGGCGAGATTCCGACGGTGGTGCGCGGCGATCCGCTGCGCGTCTGTCAGGTGGTGCAGAACCTGCTTTCCAATGCGGTCAAGTTCACCGAGACCGGCGAAATCCACTATCTGGTGCGCGGACACCGCATTTCGGATCAGCGCGTACGGTTCGAATTCGTCGTCCAGGATAGCGGCGCGGGGATTGCGGCGTCCGATCTGGAGCGGCTGTTCATGCCCTTCACCCAGGTGGATACCTCCTCGACGCGGCGGTTCGGCGGCACGGGCCTGGGTCTGACCATCGCGCGGCGCATGGCCAACATCATGGGCGGCGACATCACCGTGACGTCCAAGCTCGCCGAGGGCTCGTGCTTCACCCTGGAAATCGAGGCCGAGGTCGTGGAATGGGCCAAGCCCGTCGCGGCGGCTGAGGTTCATGCCGAGATCGAAGGCGGCGAATCGTTGCGCGTCCTGGTGGTCGAGGATCATCCGGTGAACCGCATGATTCTGGAGGCCTGGATGAGCTCGGCCAGCCACGTCACTTCGACGGCCGAGAACGGGCAGGTCGCGGTCGATATCGCCAAGGATCAGCCGTTCGACCTGATCATCATGGACGTGAACATGCCGGTCATGGACGGACTGACCGCAACGCGCATCATCCGCGAAGGCGGCCAGAATGCGAATACGCCAATCGTGGTCCTGTCGGCATCGGCGCGTCATGAGGATCATGAGGCTGGTCTTCAGGCCGGCGCCGACGCCTATCTGAACAAGCCGATCGATTTCGGCGCTTTGGCCGCCCTGATGGGTCACGTCAGCGGCGGTCGCGACGCGGTTGCGCAGATGGCCGCACCGCCATCAGAGGCCTCCGTCGCCGCCTGATTGCGGCGATCCTGTGTTCCCGACATGAACCTGGGCCGAGGACGCCGGTTCAGGCGCGCCTCAGTCGCCGTGCTCCATAACTGCACCCAAGCCGATGGTCTTCGGCGCAGATGGAGACACGATCATGAAAAAGATCCTGACCACCGCAATCGCTTCGGTCATGGCCGCCGGCGCGCTGGGCGCAGCAGGCGCAGCCTCGGCTCAGCCCGTACCGCCCCACGGTCCGCATGGTCCCGCCGCACGTCACGGTCCGGGTCCTGACCACTACGATCGTCGGGACTATCGCCAGGATCGCCGCGATTACCGCCGCGAGCTGCGCGAGGATCGTCGGGACTATCGCCAGCAGCAACGCGCCTATGAACGCTGGCAGCGTGCGGAACGTCGTTACAACGCCCCGCGCTACGTCCCGCCGCGCGGCTATGCGGTTCGGACCTGGAGCTATGGCCAGCGGATGCCGTCCTACTACCGCACCAACGCCTATGTGGTGCACGACTATAACCGCTATGGCCTGCGCGCGCCGCCCCGTGGCTACCAATATGTCCGCAGCGGCAATGACGTGGTGCTCGCCGCCGTCGCCGGCGGCCTGATCACCGCCGTGATCGCCGGCCTGTTCAACTGATCCGTCAAGGATTTGAGATGCGCTCCGGAGGGAAACCTCCGGGGCGTTTTTCGTTCTGAAGAGGACGGCGACGCTTCCGGCGCCCAAGATGGATGACGATGCGCGCCTTCGCCGAGCTTCTGGACCGCCTGTCCCTGACGGCTTCGCGCAATGCGAAGCTGGTGCTGGTGCGCGACTATCTGAGAGCGACGCCCGATCCGGACCGGGGATGGGCGCTGGCGGCCCTGACCGGCGACCTGACGTTCGACGCGGCCAAGCCGGCCATGATCCGAAAGGCGGTCGAAGGCCGGGTCGACAGTGTGCTGTTCGGCTGGTCCTACGACTATGTGGGCGATCTGGCGGAGACCGCGGCCCTGATCTGGCCCGTGACGCCGGACCACCGGCCAAACCGTGAGCCCGAGCTGGCCGAGGTCGTCGAGGCGCTAAGGACCGCCACGCGGACGGAGGTGCGCGGCCTTCTGGAAGGCTGGCTGGATGCGCTGGAGCCGAAAGGGCGCTGGGCGCTGCTGAAGCTGATGACCGGGGCCTTGCGCGTCGGCCTGTCGGCGCGGCTGGCCAAGACGGCGGCGGCCATGATGCGCCCGGACGCGGTGATGGCGCCGCCCTCGCCGGACGGGGACGAGGCGCAGATGACGCTGGAGGCGTTGGACGCCTCTGCCATCGAGGAAGTTTGGCACGCGGTCGAGCCGCCCTACGCCGACCTGTTCGCCTGGCTGGAGGGCAGGGCGGAGCGGCCCAGCCCGGATGCGCCCGGCCGGTTCCGACCCGTCATGCTGGCCGTCGCCATCGATGAAGCCGTGGATCTGCCCAAACTGTCGCCGGCCGATTATGCGGCCGAATGGAAGTGGGACGGCATTCGGGTTCAGGCGGTGCTGGAGGGCGAGGTCCGCAAACTCTATTCCCGAACCGGCGACGAGATTTCGGCCGCCTTTCCCGATGTGATGGAGGCCTTGGCGTTCGAAGGCGCGATCGATGGTGAGCTGATCGTCTGGCGCGACGGGGCGGTGGCGCCGTTCGGGGATCTGCAGCAGCGGCTGAACCGCAAGTCGGTGGACGCCAAGGCGATGCAGGCCTTTCCAGCGGCGGTCGTCGCCTATGACCTGCTTGCTCAGGATGGCGAGGATCTGCGCGGCCTGCCGCTGCGCGAGCGGCGGGCGCGCCTGGAGGCCTTGGTCAATGGTCATACCGGCGAGCGACTGTACCTGTCGCCGGTGGTCGATTACGCCGATTGGGATGAACTGGCGCGGCTGCGGGCCGATCCGCCGGTCGGGGCGGCGGCCGAGGGACTGATGCTGAAACGCTGGGACAGCCCCTATCTGGCGGGGCGACCCAAGGGGCCGTGGTTCAAGTGGAAGCGCGACCCGCACGTCATCGACGCCGTCCTGATGTACGCCCAGCGCGGCCACGGCAAACGCTCCAGCTTCTATTCCGACTACACCTTCGGCGTCTGGACGCCGGAAGGGGCGTTGACGCCGGTGGGCAAGGCTTATTTCGGCTTCACCGACGAGGAGTTGAAACAGCTCGACAAGTTCGTGCGCGACCACACCATCGACCGGTTCGGGCCGGTGCGGTCGGTGCGGGCCGAGCGGGATTTCGGCCTGGTGCTTGAGATCGCGTTCGAGGGACTGAATCGCTCGACGCGGCACAAGTCGGGCGTGGCCATGCGCTTTCCGCGCGTCAGCCGCATTCGCTGGGACAAGCCGGCGCGAGAGGCCAACACTATCGACGATGTGATGGACCTGCTGGACGCCATCGAAAGCGGCGGCGGACGGATCGCAAAGGCCTGAAATCGGGCTTTCAGGGGTTCCAATCGTCGCGTCAGGCGTTAGACCCGGCCTCATGTCTCTGCCTCTTTCCAACGATGTCGCCGAAGCGGTCGCCGCAGGGCGCAAGGCCGTTTCGATCGACGCCGCCGTGATCGCCAAGCTGACCGACATGGCGGGTGATTTCGCGATCAATCTGACGATCGCCATCCTGATCTTCGTCCTGACGGTCTTTGCGGCGAAATGGGCGGCGCGGGCGGCGCGCAATACCCTGTCGCGGGTCAAGGGCTTCCGCCACGATCCGACGGTCCTGAGCTTTGCGGTCCAGGTGGTGCGGGTGGTGGTCTTCATCGTCGGCATGATCGCCGTGCTTCAACGCCTGGGCGTTCAGACCACTTCGATCATCGCCGTGCTGGGTGCGGCGTCCTTGGCGGTGGGCCTGGCTTTGCAGGGCACGTTGTCGAACGTGGCTTCGGGAATCATGCTGCTGGTGCTGCGGCCCTACCGCGTCGGCGACGTGGTTGATGTCGGCGGGATGAGCGGCACGGTGCAGCGACTGGACCTGTTCACGACCCAGCTGTCCAACGCCAACAACCACAAGATCGTCATTCCGAACTCGAAGGTCCTGAGCGACCCGCTGACCAATCTGACCGGCCAGCAGACCCGCCGGATCGAGATCAACTTCACCGTCGGCTATGGCGACGATCTGAACCAGGCGCGTTGCGTGCTGGCGGATATGGCCGCCGCACACGACAAGGTGCTGCAAGATCCCCATCCGTGGACCGGCGTGACGGGCCTGTTGGACAGCTCGGTGCAGGTGACGCTGCACGCCTGGGTCAAGGTCGGCGACTGGTGGCAGACCCAGGCCGATCTGATGCAGGGCGGCAAGGAGGCGCTGGACGCCGCCGGGATCGAGATTCCGTTCCCGCATCAGGTCGCCGTTCCCTATGGCGATCACGAGCCGTCGTCGGTCGTTCCGGGCGCGACGACCCCCGATACAGCTTTCAAGGCCAGTTGATGCGTTACGATTTCGGCTCCGACAACACCGCCGGCATGGCGTTGAGCGCCATCGAAGGCCTGGTGCGGGCCAACAAGGGATTCGCCCGCGCCTATGGCGCAGACGAGGTCACAGCCCGCGCTGCCGACCAGATTCGCCAGCGTCTGGATGCGGACGCCGAGGTGCGGTTTGTTTTCAGCGGGACGGCGGCCAACGCCATCGCCCTGTCGATGCTGGCCCAACCCTATGAGGCGGTGCTGGCGCACCATGCGGCGCATATCTGCACCGACGAGACTGGGGCGCCGGGCTTCTTCGGTCACGGCGTCGGCCTGATCGGGCTGCCGGGCTTCTCGGGCAAGATCGATCCATTGGCCCTGCAGGCGCAGTTGGGCGAACCCGAAGTCGGGCATCGTCAGCCGCCCGCCGCCCTGTCGCTGACCCAGGCCACGGAATATGGCTCGGTCTATACCGAGGAAGAGCTGCGCCACCTGATCGAACCGGCCAAGGCGCTGGGCTACGGCGTTCACATGGACGGGGCGCGCCTGACCAATGCGGTCGCCGCCGGTTTCGACCTGAAGGACATTCCTCGCCTGGGCGTGGACGTGCTGGTGTTCGGCGGGGCCAAGGCGGGCGCCAACTGCGCCGAGGCGATCGTGCTGTTCGACAAGAGCCTGGCGCGGCGACTGGACAACCGGCTGAAGCAGGCGGGCCAGACGTCGTCCAAGACGCGTCTGCTGTCGGGTCCGATGCTGGGCTTGCTGGAAAGCGGCGATTGGGAATCGGGCGGCGCCCACGCCAATCTGATGGCGCAGCGCTTGGCGGCCGGCATTGCGGGGCGGTCGCCCTTCGTCCTGGCCCATCCGGTGGAGGCGAACGCCGTCTTCGTGCGGATGCCGAAAGAGGCGCACGCCCGCCTGAACGAAATGGGCTGGGCCTGCTACGCCTTCGATGACGGTTCGGTGCGCTTCGTCTGTTCGTGGGCGACGCAGGAAGCGGCCGTGGACGAGTTGATCGAGGCGGTCGCCGGTCTGGGCTGAGCGACGAATCCCCGCTTGCGCGCCAGCGTGGCCTTTCCCCTGTCGCATTGGCTTTCCATATGCGGATCATGGCGATGCGAGGCGAACGCTCCGGCGGCAGGCGTGATCCGATGGTCAAGGCGCAGCAGGCAGGGAGCCCACAGGACAAGACGGACGGACCCCCGACGCTGGCGGCGCTGGCGGACCTTGCGCGGCTGGTGGCTAGATCCGGCGCGCCGCACCTGAAACTGCGGCTAATCTCGGCCATTCTGCTGACGCTGGCGGGCAAGGGGCTGGGCGTCTTGGCGCCGCTGGTGCTGGGCGCGGCGGTCAACCGTCTGGCGGCGGGGCAGGGTGCGGCGACCGCCGTCGGCCTGGGCTTTGCAGCCTTCGCCATCGGTTGGGCCCTCGTGCGGTTTCTATCGGCGGCCTCGCCCCTGGTGTCGGACGTGGTGTTCGCGCCGGTGCGCGCCGCCGCCCAGCGCGCAACGGCGGCCGAGGCCTTTGCTCATGCGCTGAGCCTGTCGCTGGATTTTCACCAGACCAAACGCTCCGGCGCCCTGTCGCGAACGATGGATCGGGGATCGCGCGCGGTCGATTTCCTGCTGCGCATCCTCGCCTTCAACCTGGTTCCGACGGGGGTGGAGCTGGTGCTGGCAGCCGGGGTGCTGGGGGCAAAATACGACTGGCGTTTCGCCGCCGTCGCGGTGGTCGTGGTCGTCATCTACACCGCCGCCACCTTCGCCATGTCCAACTGGCGGCTGGAGCATCGCCGGATCATGAATGCGGCCGATTCCGAAGCCGCCGGCGTCTCGGTCGACGCTCTACTAAATTATGAGACGGTCAAGTCGTTCGGGGCCGAAACGCGCGCGGCCCAGACCTATGATCGCGCGCTGGGCGATTATGCCGAGGCGTCGCTGAAGGCCAACAGTTCGCTGAACATGCTGAACGGGATGCAGGCCCTGGTGATGAACCTGGGCTTGGGCGTCATGGCGGTGATGGCCGGGTTCGAGGCGGCGGCCGGAAGAATGGGACCGGGCGACGTGACGGCGGCGGTGCTGATCATGATCTCGCTGTATGCGCCGCTGAACATCCTGGGCTTCGCCTATCGGGAGATCCGTCAGTCCTTCATCGACATGGAGGAGATGCTGAAGGTGACGCGACAGACGCCGCAGGTCGCCGATGCGCCGAACGCCGTCGCGCTCCCGCGGCCGGTCGATGCGCGCGGGGCGTCGGTGGCGTTCGAGGCCGTCGGCTTCCGCCACGACGCGCGGGCCAATGGGCTGGAGGACGTCAGCTTCTACGCCGCGCCGGGCACGACGACGGCGCTGGTCGGGCCCTCTGGCGCGGGCAAGTCCACCATCGTCAAACTGGCGCTGCGCCTGCTCGATCCGCAGGAAGGGCGCGTGCTGATCGACGGCCATGATGCGCGCGAGGTGACCCAAGCCTCGCTGCGGTCGGCGGTGGCGCTGGTGCCGCAGGATGTGGCGCTTTTCAACGACACCCTGGCCGCCAACATCGCCTTCGCCCGGCCAGAGGCGGATGAGGCGCAGGTGTGGGCGGCCTCGGAGGCGGCGGAACTGGCCGACTTCATTCGCGGCTTGCCGGACGGCATGCAGACCAAGGTCGGCGAACGGGGGCTGAAGCTGTCTGGCGGCGAACGTCAGCGAGTGGGCATCGCCCGCGCCCTGCTGGCCGATCCGTGCATCCTGATCCTGGACGAGGCGACCAGCGCCCTGGACAGCCGCACCGAGGCCGCGATCCAGAAGACGCTGCGCAAGGCCAGGAACGGCCGCACGACCCTGGTGGTCGCACACTGGCTGTCGACCGTGGCGGACGCGGACCAGATTCTGGTGCTGAAGGCCGGGCGGATCGTCGAACGCGGCGGTCACCACGAACTGGTGGCCCGACAAGGCGGGGAATACGCGGCGCTGTGGCGCAAACAGACGCGCGGCGGCAAGACGCCTCAGATGGCCGACTGATCGGCGGTCGGGAGCTTCTTTCTCAGAACCTCGTGCAGGTTCGTCAGGATGGCGGTCCGCGCGGCCTGCTCTTGCGGCGGCAGCGCCAGCAACAGCTTCATCGCCTGGGCATGGACCGTGGCGATGCGCCAGTCGAAACCGCCCTGACGCGGCGCGGCGTCCAGCAGGTCGCACAGGCCCTTGGCCGCCGTGCACAGGTCGTCCATCTCGAACGGGCTGGCGGCGTCGATGATCTGGCTGGAGGCGGAATAGGCCAGGTCCAGCCGCATCGGCTCGATCAGGTTCGGATCGGGCTTGGCCAGCAGGGCCGCGATATTGTCGCCGATGATGGCGCGGGCCTGATCCTGAAGTCCGTCCAGATTGGCGCGGGCCTGGGCCAGGGCGACCCCGACGCTGACGCCGCCGGGGCGATCCAGCATCTCTGCCAGGCGCGACTTGCGCTGAGTGTGGGTGATGACGGTCATAGGGCCAGACTCTCCATCCCCTTCGCCTTGCGAATCATGTCGGCGCGGCGTTCCACGCCTTCATAGCCGGTGTGCCGGAACCGGCGATCCGGCCCCAAATAGTCCCCGACCTCCAGGAAGGGCCGGCTGTCGCGCGCCACCCACAGGATGCGCTCCAGCAGAAGCGCCGGGCTGAAGGGCTTGGTGACGACGAAGTTGGCGCCGCAGTCTCGCGCCTCGGCGACGCGCCCGCGACGAATGTGGCTGGCGGTCATGATGACGGGGGTGAAGGCGTTGGGATTGGGGCCGGAGCGGCGCAGCCAGCGCACCAGTTCGAACCCGTCGATGTCGGGCATGTCGGTATCGACGACCAGCAGATCGACGGGCTTGTCGGTCAGCAGCTTCTTGGCTTCCATACCCGTGCCGCACGCATAGGTGGGTCGGATGCCGAAACCGGTCAGGGCGTTGGACGTCAGGGTCAGGGAGAACGGCGAATCGTCGACGATCATCGTGATCGCCCCGGCCAGGTTGAAGACGGCGCTTTCACGCAGGGACTCGCCGCCGCTCATGGCGCAAAGGCCCCCGTCTGTCGCGCCGCTGAACTCATGGCCGGTCGCAAACCCCGATGCCCCTGAACGAAGCGCCGAGCTTGGCAGACGAGGGTGGATGCTGCGTTAACGCTGGTCGCCGGAGCGGCCGGGCGTCAGAGCGACCGGGCGTCAGAGCGACCGGGCGTCAGAGGGCGCCGATAGCGTAGAAGCGATCCGCGCGACGCTTCTTGATCTGCTGCGGCGTCAGGCCGTCGAAGCCCTTCAGCTCTTCGGCCAGCACGTCGCCGACATTGGCCATGGCCGTGTCGCGATCGGTATGTGCGCCGCCGACAGGCTCATCGATCAGGCGATCGACGATCTTCAGCTGCATCAGGTCCGGGCCGGTGATCTTCATCGCCATGGCCGCGTCCTTGGCCCGCGCGCCGTCGCGCCACAGGATGCCGGCGGCGCCCTCGGGCGAGATGACCGAATAGATGGAGTGTTCCAGCATCAGCACGCGGCTGGCTGCGGCGATGGCGATGGCGCCGCCCGAGCCGCCTTCGCCCGTGATGGTGGCGATGGAGGGCACGCCCAGGGTCAGGCAGCGCTCGGTCGAGCGGGCGATGGCCTCGGCCTGGCCGCGCTCCTCGGCGCCCAGGCCCGGATAGGCGCCGGCGGTGTCGATGAAGCTGAGGACCGGCAGGCCGAACTGCTCGGCCATGTCCATCAGGCGCACAGCCTTGCGATAGCCCTCGGGCCGCGCCATGCCGAAGTTGTGGGTGATGCGGGTCGCGGTGTCGTGGCCCTTTTCGTGGCCCATGATGACGACGGGCCGGCCGCGGAACCGGGCCAGACCGCCCAGGATGGCCTGGTCGTCGCCGAACTGACGGTCGCCGTGCAGCTCGTTCCAGTCGGTGAACAGGCTCTGGACATAATCGATGAAGTGCGGGCGCTGCGGATGACGCGCGACCTGGGTCTTCATCCAGGGGTCGAGGCCGGCGTAGGTCTTCTTGCGCAGTTGGTCGGCCTTTTTGCGCAGGCCCTCGATCTCATGGTCGATGTCGCCCGAGGTGTCGGCCAGCAGCGACAGCTCCTCGATCTTGGCTTCCAGATCGGCGATCGGCTTTTCGAAGTCGAGATAGTGCGTGGCCATCAAGGCGTCCGGGAACTGCAAACGGGCGAAAGCGCCCTTGGGGAAGGCGCGCGAACCTAGAGAGGTCAACGCCGCCGGGCAAGCGGGGGTTCAGTCGTCGCGCGCCAAGGGGTGGTTTTGGTGGACGACCTGGGCCAGGCGATCGGTGGCGACGTGGGTGTAGATCTGGGTGGTGGCGATATCGACGTGGCCTAGCAGGGTTTGGACGACGCGCAGATCCGCGCCGCCTTCCAGCAGGTGGGTGGCGAAGGCGTGGCGCAGGACGTGGGGGCTGACGCGGGCGGGGTCGATGCCGGCCGTGATCGCCGCGTCGTCCAGCAACTGGGCGAAACGGCGTGGGGTCAGATGGCCGGTGCGGCCGGAGGAGGGGAAGAGCCAGGGACTGTCGGGCGCCTCAGGCTTGCGCTTCGCGTCGCGCGCGACGAGCCAGGCCTTGATCGCTTCGCGGGCGGCGGTGTTCAGGGGCGCGAGCCGTTCCTTGCCGCCCTTGCCGCGCACGATCAGATAGGCGGGGTCGCGCCGAACGGCCTCGACTTTGAGCCCCAGCAGTTCGGACACCCGCAGGCCGGAGGCGTAGGCCATCTCGACAAGGGCGACCAGGCGCAGGCCCGCCGCCGCATCGCGGGCGGCCGAGGCGGCCAGCAGGGCGTCGATCTCGGCGCGGCTCAACACCTTCGGCAGCGACCGGCCCTGTTTGGGGGCGTCGAGACGGCGTGACGGATCGTCGGTGCGCCACCCCTCGGCCAGGGCGAAGCGGTAGAACTGGCGCGCGGAGGAGCGGCGACGGGCGGCGGTGGCGGCGGACAGACCGCGCCGCGACAGGTCCGCGAACCAGGCCTCGACCGCCTCGGCGTCCGCCTTCATCAGCCCGCCGGCGTCCGACAGCGCCGTCTCCGCGTCCGCCAGATCGCGGCCATAGGCGGACAGCGTATGGGGCGAGGCGTCGCGTTCGACCGCCATCATCTCCAGAAACGCCTCGATCTGGGGCGTCATGCGGCGATCCGCAGCCTGAACGACTGGCGCAAGGTCAGGCTTGGTGTAGAGGTTTTCTGGATCATGCCTGCCCGCGCCGCCGCCTTCGCCTTCCTCTCGACCGACCGTTCCGCCGGAGCCGCCGGATGAGGCGGCGCGCGAATCCGGGTCCGACCCGCACCATAGCCCTGGTCGGCCTGATGGGGGTGGGCAAATCGTCGGTGGGTCGTCGGCTGGCCAATCGGCTGCGACTGCCGTTCGCGGACGGGGATGTGGAGATCGAGTCGGCGGCCGGGATGACGGTGTCGGAAATCTTCGCCGCCCTGGGCGAGGCCGAGTTCCGCGCGGGCGAGGCGCGGGTGATCCGCCGTCTGCTGGAGGGGCCGCCCATCGTGCTGGCGACCGGCGGCGGGGCGATGATGAACCCGGAGACGCGGGCGCTGCTGAAGGCCAAGGCCGACACGGTCTGGCTGAGGGCCGATCTGGCGGTCATCGCGGAGCGGGTGGCGCGGCGCGACACGCGGCCCCTGCTGCGGGGCAAGGATCCGCTGGAGGTTCTGACGGGCCTGGCCGAGGCGCGCTATCCCATCTACGGCGAGGCCGATGTGGCCGTGGACGTCGGGCAGGGCTCGCACGGCCAGGCGGTGGACGCCATTCACAAGAACCTGCGCCGACACTGGCGCCAGAGACGACGCACGGAGACCCCGCAATGACGATCATTCCGGTCAGCGGCGGGGCCTTTGCCGCTTATGACGTCGTGGTGGGACGCGGGCTGCTGGCGCAGGCGGGCGCACGCATCGCGCCGCTGGCCAAGGGGCGGACGGTCATCGTCACCGACGAGACGGTGGCGGCGATCCACGCAGAGACCCTGACCGCGTCGCTGACGGCGGCGGGCGTGACTAGCGAGATCGTGGCGGTGCCGGTAGGCGAGGGCTCCAAATCCTTCGCCGAGCTGGAGCGCGTGCTGGACCGGCTGCTGGAGATTGGGCTGGACCGCAAGGACGTGGTCATCGCCTTGGGCGGTGGTGTTGTCGGCGATCTGGCCGGCCTGGCGGCGGCCCTGTTCATGCGCGGCATCGACTTCGTGCAGATCCCGACGACCTTGCTGGCCCAGGTCGATTCCTCCGTCGGCGGCAAGACGGCCATCGACACGCCGCGCGGCAAAAACCTGGTCGGCGCCTTTCATCAGCCGCGTCTGGTGCTGGCGGACATCGACGTGCTGGCGACGCTGCCGGAACGCCAGGTGAGGTCCGGCTGGGCCGAGGTGCTGAAGCACGGGCTGATCTGCGACGCGGCCTTCTTCGACTGGCTGGCGGGCGAGGGGGCTGCGGGCGCCAAGGGCGATCCGGCGGCGCTGGAACGGGCGGTGATCCGCTCGGTCGAGATCAAGAGCGCGGTGGTCGGCGAGGACGAGAAGGAGGCGGGGCGGCGCGCCCTGCTGAATCTGGGCCACACTTTCGGCCATGCGATCGAGACCGAGGTCGGTTTCGACGAAGGGGCGCTGGCGCACGGCGAGGCGGTCGCCTTGGGCTGCTGCATGGCCTTCCGGTATTCGGCGCGCGAAGGGCTGTGTTCAGCCGCCGATGTCGAACGGGTCGAGGCGGTGGTCGCGGCGGCGGGTCTGCCGACGCGGCTGGATCAGGCGGGATCGTTCGCGGCCGACCGTCTGCTGGCCCTGATGGCGGGCGACAAGAAGGCCGAGGGCGGGGCGCTGACCCTGATCCTGTCGCGCGGCATCGGCCACGCCTTCGTCGCCAAGGGCGTGGATGCGGCCAAGGTACAGGCCTTCCTGATCGCGGAAGGCGCGACCGCGTGATGCGTATCGCCGCGGTGCCGCTGGAGGACCGGTTCGTGCGGCTGGAGCCGTTCGAGGAAGGACTGAAAGCCGAGGTCAAGGCCGCGCTGGATTGCGATCCTGAGGCCTGGGACATCATGGTCGCGCCGGCCTATGGCGATCATTTCGAGGTCTGGTGGAATGCCGCGCAGGCGGCGATGCAGGCGCAGACGCGGATCGCCTATGCGGTGCGGCGGCGCTCGGACGGGGCGGTGGTCGGGACGACCAGCCTGTATGAGATCAACCCGGCCTATCGCCGCTGCGAGATCGGCTCGACCTTCTATCGGCCCGAGGCGCGCGGCGGGGCGATCAACCCGGCCTGCAAGCGGCTGTTGCTCGGTCATGCCTTCGACGCGGGCGCGGTTCGGGTCGAAATCATCACCGACGCCGTCAACGCCCACAGCCAGGCCGCCATCCTGAAGCTGGGCGCCAAGGCCGAAGGCGTGCTGCGCAAGCACAAGATCACCTGGACCGGCCGGGCGCGCGATACGGCGGTGTTCGCGGTCATCGACGACGACTGGGCGGAAGTGCGCCAGACGCTGGACCGGCGGTTAGCGGCCTTCGATTAGTCCACCGCCCGGCATTCCGTCGGCTGGCGGCCTTCGACGGACCAGGTGGCGAGGACGCCCTTGCCGCGCAGTTCGACATTGGAGGCGCGGTACCAGATGCCGTCGGCGGCGCGCTCCTGATACAGGTCGATGGCTTCGCCGGAAGAGTTGCGGATGGTGGCCATCTGGCGCGGGTTGTCGAAATCGACCGACAGGCGCTCGCCATTGTCGCAAAGATAAACGGTGTGGACGACGCGGTTCAGGGTGCGGTCCTGGATTTCGGCGCCGGTGCGCTGGCGGGCGGTCTGGGCCTCGATGGCGCGTTCCTTGACCTCGTCGCCAGTGCGCGGCGCCTTGTCGGGATCGGCGCCGCAAGCGGTGAGGAGGGCCAGGGCGGCCAGGCCGCTGAACACGATCGACTGCGGCAGATCCGGCTTGAACAAGGTCTTTTCCCTCCACGGCCCCGCCCAACGGCGCAGCTTTTCGCGGCGTTCTAACGTGCGCCGCCTGTCGCCGTTCCCCGTCTTTGACGGAAGAAGGATTTGAGCAGCGACGACGCCTCGTCCGCCAGAAGGCCTGAGTCCGTGCTGGGACGCCAGTGGCATGTGGGTTGTTCGAACAGGCGCGGGCCGTGGATGACGGCGCCGCCCTTGGGATCGTCGGCCGCCCAAACGACGCGGCCGATGCGGGCGTGGCTGATGGCGCCGGCGCACATGGCGCACGGCTCCAGCGTCACATAGAGGGTCAAGCCGGTCAGGCGGTAGTTGTCCAGCGCCGTCGCCGCGCGCCGCATGGCGACGATCTCGGCATGGGCGGTGGGGTCGCGAGCCGCAATCGGACCGTTGGCGCCGGTCGAAATTACTTCACCAGAGGCAGGATCGACAAGAATTGCGCCCACGGGCACCTCTCCTGCGTCCGCCGCCGCTTGCGCTTGGTCCAGCGCCATGCGCATGAACCGCTCATCATGGTCCGCCATACAGACGACAACGACAAGAAGCCCCGCGCCCGTCAAGACGAACGGTCGCCCCGGCCCTTTAAATCTTCCGGTCCCCGCAAGAGCGGCGACGGGACGAGATCATTCGGCGACAAGCCGCGCGGCCCTCGCGAAGACGGCGCCAAGCGGTTCGGCGACAAGGCCGACCGCCAACGCAGCGACAAGCCGCGCAGCGACCGGCCCCGCACCGACAAGGGGGGCAAGGACGGCAAGTCCAAGACGCCTGAGACGCCTCTACGCGCCGAGCGAATCGCCAAGACCATGGCGCGCGCCGGCATCGCCTCGCGCCGCGAGGTCGAACGGCTGATCGGCCTGGGCAAGGTGGCGGTCAACGGCCGCATCCTGGATACGCCCGCGACGCTGGTGACGCGCGACGACGTGATCACTGTGGACGGCAAGCCCATCGGTTCGACCCAGGCGACGCGCGTCTGGCGCTATCACAAGCCGGCGGGCCTGTTGACCAGCCACAGCGATCCGACGGGCCGCCCGACGGTGTTCGACGCCCTGCCGGCCGGTCTGCCGCGCGTGATCTCGGTCGGACGGCTCGATCTGGCGACCGAAGGCCTGCTGCTGCTGACCAACGACGGCGAGCTGAGCCGGGCGCTGGAGCTGCCTTCGACCTCGCTGGTGCGTCAGTACCGGGCGCGGGCGCGGGGCAAGATCACCCAGGAGCAGTTGGACGCGCTGAAGGACGGCGTGGTCGTGGACGGCGTCTCCTATGGTCCCATCGAGGCCAAGTTGGACAAGGCCAAGGAGTCCAAGTCCGAAGACGGCAAGGCGCCGGCGAACCTGTGGATCTCGGTGTCGATCACCGAGGGCAAGAACCGCGAAGTTCGAAAGGTGCTGGAGTCCGTCGGCCTGACGGTCAACCGGCTGATCCGCCTGGCTTACGGCCCGTTCCGCCTGGACGTGCTGCCGGTCGGGTCGGTGGAAGAGGTCGGGCCGCGCGTGATTCGCGAGCTGCTGGCCGATTACATCCGCCCCGAGAACCTGCCGACCGGCAACACCGTCGAGACGCCCGCGCCCATACCCGGCCGTCGGGTCTCGACGCCCATCGTCAAGGGCCGGTCGGGTTCGGCCATGTCGGATCCGTCGCGCAAGCCTAGCCGCGTCCGCGCCGCCGAAACGGCCCAGGCGGATGCGGTCGAGCGCCGCGAGCGTCCGCCCAAGAAGGACGGCTGGGCCAAGGCCAAGCCGAAGTTCGAACATTCCAAGAGCTTCAAGCCGCGCGAGCGGACGGCGCCCGCCGGTGATCGTCCGGCGCGTGAGGATGGAGATCGGCCCAAGCGCGCCTTCAAGCCGCGCGACGACCAGTTCATCGACGATCGGCGCGGCAAGCCCGGCGCCAAGCCGACGGGACGCACGGGTTCCGGCCCTCGCGTAGGCGGTCCTGGCGGAAAGCCGAGCGGCGGCCGCGACTTCAAGCCTCGCACGGGCGGCGGCGGCAAGCCGGCCGGTCCGTCCGGAACGAGCGGACGCGGGCCAGGCGGCAAGCCGCGCACGCCCCGCTGAGGATCGCCGACGAGGACTGAGCGATGACGATTTCGACCGGGCGGTGCCTGTGCGGCGCCGTCACCTTCACCGCGACGCCGAACGGCGGGATGCACGCCTGCCACTGTCCGACCTGCCGGCGGCAGTCGGGCGGCATCCTGTTCAGCGTGGACTGCGGCGACAGCGTCGTGGTCCAGGGCGAGGTGGCGACCTATGTCTCGTCCGAATGGGCGACGCGGCAGTTCTGTCCCGCCTGCGGGACGGGCCTGTTCTGGCGATCCAACGATGGGGCGATCACCATGGTCTCGGCCCAGGCGTTCGACGATCCATCGGTCTTCACCCTTGAAGACGAATTCTGCATCGAGAGCAAGCCGGCGACCTATGCGCTGGCGGGCGAACGGCCGCGCCTGACGACGGACGAGCTATGGGCGCAGTTCGCGCCGCCGCAGGATTGACGCCAAGGGTTGCGACAGGGGGAATGGCGATGACGACGACGACAGCGGACCTGAGCCCGGCGAAGGGCGATCACAGCCTGGAGCGGCTGCTGCTGTTCTCGGACGGGGTGTTCGCCATCGCCATCACCCTGCTGGCCATCGAACTGCATGTGCCCGAAGGCTGGAACGGACAGTGGGCGACACTTTGGGCCGAGCGGTGGCCGATGTTCACCGCCTTTGCGCTGAGCTTCGCCATCATCGGCGTCTTCTGGAACACGCACCGGCGAGTGTTCGCCCGCATGACCGGGTTCAGCAACGGGGTGATGCTATTCAACATGTTGGCCCTGGCCGGGGTGGTGCTGATGCCGTTCGCCACGACCCTGCTCTACGAACAGCCGCGCAACGGCGAGGGGGCGTGGATCTATCTGAGCCTGGTGGCGCTGGTCGGGGTGATGCACGCCGGCGCCTATGGCTGGGCCGCCTTCGTCACCGATGCGATCCGGCCGCGGCCGCATTGGGCGGTGCGCGCCACGGTGGTCGTGACCCATGCCCTGATGCCGGGACTGGCCTGCGCGCTGAGCTTCTTCCTGATGGCGCGGGGCGTGGGGCTGCTGGCGGCCGTGACGGCGCTGGCGCTGGGCCTGCTGATCGCCGGCCGGGTCTGGGTCGGACGCCGCTTTGGCGGAGCGGCCTGATGCGGATCGTCGCCGGAAGCCTGAAGGGCCGGGCCATCGTCGCGCCGGAGGGGCAGGGCACGCGCCCGACCTCGGACCGCGCGCGCCAGGCCGTGTTCAACGTGCTGGAACACGCCGCCTGGGGCGAGAGCCTGCAAGGCCTGCGGGTCATCGACCTGTACGCCGGTTCGGGCGCCCTGGGGTTCGAGGCGGTCAGCCGGGGGGCGGGCTTCTGCCTGTTCGTCGAGACGGACGACGGGGCGCGCGGCGCGATCCGCGAGAACGCCGACGCCTATGGGCTAATGGGACGCACGCGGGTGCATCGCCGGAGCGCGACGGACCTGGGATTGCGGCCCGGCCCCATCGCTGAGGCGTTCGACCTGGCGTTTCTGGACCCGCCCTATGGCAAGGGGCTGGGGGAACAGACGCTGGCGCGGTTGCTCGAGGGCAGCTGGCTCAAGCCCGGCGCCCTGGTGGTGTTCGAGCGCGGGTCGGACGAGCCGGAGATCGACACCCCCGGCTATCAGCGGCTGGACGCGCGCGATTACGGTGCGGCGCGGGTGCTTTTTCTGAAGGTGGCGGACCCCGCCGCCTGAGCGGAAAATGTGCACTGTGCGTTTTCACAGTGCACTTTCGTGCAGATTTTTGCGAGAGGGTCGCAACGGCCTCAGTCCTCGGGCGGCGGCCCCAGCAGGGCCTCGTCTTCTTCCTCGATCTCGCGCCGCATGTTTTCCATCGAGGCGGCCACCTCCTCGCGGCTCATGCCCCGGAAGAAGTCCCGGTCGAAGGCGCGGGCCTCGCGGGTCAAATCGTCGGCCAGGGCGCGCCAGCGGCGGGCGTCCGACGCGCGCCCGCCCTCGACCGCCTCGGCGAAGCGCAGGCGCGCGGTGCGGGCCAGGTCGTCCATGTCCAGGTCGGAATAGACGTTCAGGTCCAGCTCTCCGGGCGGCGGTTCGACCTGATCGCTGCGCCGCCAGCCGTATTTGCGGGCGCGGCGGCGAAAGGCGGACAGGCCTAGGTCGTGGCGACGACACACGGCCTCGGCGCTGAGACCCGACAGATAGTCGGTGCGGGCCTGGGCCCAGATGGCGGCTTCACGGATGCGATAGGGCTCGGTCATGATCCCAGCCATAGACCGGCGCTACGTCAGATGCGGACGTGGATCAGAGTTTGGCGACCAGGCCGCGCGCGGCGGCCGTCACCTCGGCCCAGGTGATTTCGAATCCGTCGTCGTCGCCGAAATAGGGGTCGGCGACGGCCTGACCCTCGCGGCCGGGGACGTGGTCGAGCAGCAGGCTGAGCTCGGCGGTCGCGTCGTCGGGCCGCAGGCGGCGCAGGTTCTTCAGGTTCTCGTGGTCCAGGGCGATCACATGGGTGAAACGGCGAAAGTCCGCCTGCGTCACCTGCCGCGCCTTCAACCCCGAAATCTCGACCCCATGCCGCCGCGCCGTCGCCTGCGCCCTCGGGTCGGGCGGCTCGCCCGCATGCCAGTCCCCGGTCCCGGCGGAATCGACGATTAGGTCAAGGTGCAGCCGCTCCGCCTCAGCGCGCAGGGCGGCCTCGGCGAGAGGCGAGCGACAGATGTTGCCGAGGCAGACGAAGAGGACGGAGGGCATGGGGTTTGTCGAGGCGCTTTGGCTCAGTCGTTAGTGTCGTCAGGTTGAGCTTGTCGGGCAGCTTCTCGTTTAGCTGCCTTTTCTTCTCGTTCCCGTTCGATCTCTGCAAGAGACTTCAACTGCTCCAGACTTTCAAATTGCCCGGTTAGCGATATCGGTATCCGGAAGTGAGCGCCGGCTTCTGCTTCATTTGCAAGCCGCATGATGGCTGGAAACCAAGCTAAGAAGAACGCTGCCTGGCCCCATTTGCCCAAACTTCCATACCATTTCATGTGTGGAAACACGGCTACAAGACCAGACGCTTCTAGGGCTGCTCGTTCTAGCTGGACACGGCGCATATTGCCGTCGCCTGAAACTACTAAACGACCGCCACGAGCGGCGAACTCTTCAATCCAGTTGACGTCCGGCTGGCCTCGCTGTGCAAGCTCCTGAGGCGTCTCAAGTTGGAAATTCTGCGGAACCCTAATGGCTCTTAAAGCATCGACGATGCGGGGATTGATGCACTCGTCGAAGCGGATAAGGGTCAAGCAGCAATACGCTGTTCAAATGCAACGGCTTGGTTGACCGCTGCTTCGCTGACTCCGAACCAGTCGGCAGCCTCTGTTAATCCGTCCACTTCTGCGGATGTGGCCAAAGTCTCGGTAGGAATGGCCGCTGACTCTTCGACGATTACGGGTCGTCCAAAGGCCTTCGCCGGGTCAATTCGAACGAGCGGCATTTCCTCTGGGTAAGGCTCAAGCCATGCTGCACGCCCACTTTTGAAGACCACTCGTCCAGCTAAAGCTGGTCTGATCACTTCGGGGTGCAAGTATGCTTCGGTTAGAAGATCGACGATCTTTTCGCCCTTGAGTTCCAAGACTGAGGCACCGTCAGTTATCAGCTGGCGTTCACGAGCTAGAGGATGCGGGTCGCTCCAACGCTGTCGCATGGCCTTCATGGCCTGAGCGAGTTTTCGGCGGGAAATCCCTTCGACAAGGAGATAATTGATCGCCCTTGCTTCGATTAAACCATCGAAAGAAAGCGCCAGACGGCCAGCGACTGAAGGCAAATCGGTCTTAATCAGGGGTGGAATGCCCGATAGCCAGGAGGCCACCTTAGGGGCATCGACGTCGAGCAACACGGCAACTTGTGTTGTCGTGAAGGCGCCGCGTCGCCCAAGCTCAATCCAGTCAGATGGTGTGTGCACTGCTACCTCTGAGCGCATATGCGTTGCAATGTGGGTTGTTGGCAATTGGACTTTTGTGCTCACCTCCTCCCGAACAGCTTCTCCAGATCGTGCAGCTTCAGCTCCACATAGGTCGGGCGGCCGTGGTTGCATTGGCCGGAGTGGGGGGTGGCTTCCATCTGGCGGAGAAGGGCGTTCATCTCCGGCGCCGAGAGGACGCGGCCTGATCGGACGCTGCCGTGGCAGGCCATGGTGCCGCAGATGGCGGCGAGGCGTTCCTTGAGCGACAGGGCCTGGCCGTGTTCGGACAGATCATCGGCGATGTCGCGGATCAGGCCCTGGACGTCCGTGTCGCCCAGCATGGCCGGGGTCTCGCGCACCAGAACGGCGCCGGCGCCGAAGGCCTCGACGATCAGGCCCATCTCGGCCAGTTCCTCGGCCCGCCCGGCGACGCGTTCGGCCTCGGCGGGGTCCAGATCGACCACTTCGGGCGTCAGCAGGGCCTGGCGGGTCACGGCCCCCTCGGCCATCTGGGCCTTCATCCGCTCATAGACCAGCCGCTCGTGCGCCGCGTGCTGATCGACGATGACCAAACCATCGCGGGTCTGGGCGACGATATAGTTGGCGTGGAGCTGACCCCGCGCGGCGCCCAGGGGGTAGTCAAGGGGATCGGCGGGGGCGTGAGCGGTGAATCGTGACTCGTGACTGATCGAGGCGGCATCGGCGGGTTGCGACGGCCATGACGGGCCGTCCCAGCTGGGTTCGACGCGGGCGCTGCGTTCGTTGAGGCCGGGCAGGACCTGGGCGGCGGCGGCGGGCTGGGACCAGCCGGTCCAGCCGCTGAAGCCTTGCGCCGACGGGGCGCTCGGGCTGTAGGCGGGGCCGGAGGCGACGCCGGTATGGGGCTGGAAGCCCGCCTGAAAACTGGATAGGGCGTCGGCGGCGACGGTCGTCGAGGCGCGGTGGCCTGCGGCGTGGAGCGCGTGCCTCAAGGCGCCCACGATCAGCCCGCGCACCAGGGCCGGATCGCGGAACCGGACCTCGGCCTTGGCCGGGTGGACGTTGACATCGACATAGAGCGGATCGATGTCGAGGAAGAGGACGGCGGCCGGGTGCCGGTCGCGCGCCAGGAAGTCGGCGTAGGCCCCGCGCAGGGCCCCTTGCAGCAGCCGGTCCTTCACCGGGCGGCCGTTGACGAAAAGATACTGATGCGCCGCATTGCCGCGTGAATAGGTGGGCAGGCCTGCATAGCCGGACAGGCGCACCCCGTCGCGCGCCTGATCGATCAAGAGGGCGTTGGCCTCGAAGTCGCGGCCCAGCAGGGCGGACAGCCGCTTCAGACGACCTTCGTCGCCCGGATGTTCGGCGGGCAGGCGCAGCGTGACCTTGCCGTCCAGCGACAGGGTGAAGGCGACGGCCTCGTGCGCCATGGCCTGGCGCTTGATCTCTTCGGAGATAGCCATGGCTTCGGACCGCTCGGACTTCATGAACTTGAGCCGGGCGGGGGTGGCGTAGAAGAGGTCGCGCACCTCGACCCGCGCGCCATGCGGGCCGGGGAAGGGGGCGGGGGCCAGGGGACGGGTCTCGCCGCCCTCGACCGTGATGGCCCAGGCGTCGGTTGCGTCACGCGATCGGGTGGTGATCGACAGGCGGGCGACCGAGCCGATCGAAGGCAGGGCCTCGCCCCGGAAGCCCAGGGTGTGGATGCGCAGCAGGTCGACGTCGCCGGCGTCGTCCGGCTCCAGCTTGGACGTGGCGTGGCGCTCGATGGCCAGCGGCAGTTCCTCGCGCGGAATGCCCTTGCCGTCGTCGGCGATCAGGATGCGCGACAGGCCGCCGCCGTCGGCCTGGATCTCGATGTTGCGGCCGCCCGCGTCCAAGGCGTTTTCGACCAGTTCCTTGATGGCGCTGGCCGGCCGCTCGACCACCTCGCCGGCGGCGATGCGGTTGACGGTTTCGGGAGAAAGGCGGCGGATGGGCATGAGCAGGCGAAGATAGGGCGCGGGGGGGATTCGCGCCATGCGTCAGGCGTCCTTCTCCCCGTGGGGGAGAAGGTGGGGCCGCAGGCCTCGGATGAGGGGGTTCTTTCGGCCTCTGGATGGTGAGGGGGATACGGCGTCCGGCAGCCCCCTCATCCGTCTCGCTCCGCGAGCCACCTTCTCCCCCGAGGGGAGAAGGGATTAGTCGGCGGTCTTGGCCTTTTTCGCCGGAGCCTTCTTGGCGGCTGGTTTCTTGGCGGCGGCCTTTTTCGGAGCCGCAGCCTTCTTGGCGGGCGCCTTCTTCTTGGGCGCGGCGCCGGCCTTGGCGGCGAGCAGGGGCAGGGCGTCTTCCAGGGTCAGGTCCTCGGGCGCCGTGCCTTTCGGCAGGGTGGCGTTGATCTTGCCGGACTTGACGTAGGGACCGAAGCGGCCGGCCATGACGTGGATCGGCTCGCCCGTTTCCGGGTGGGCGCCCAGGTCCTTGAGCGGAGCCGCAGCCGCGCCGCGACCGGGACGACCGGCGCGCTTTTCCGCCAGCAGGGCTACGGCGCGGTTCAGGCCGACCTCGAACACTTCGTCGATGTCCGAGACATTGGCGTAGGTGCCGGCGTGCAGGACGAAGGGGCCGTAACGGCCCAGGCCCGCCGTGATCATCTTGCCGTCCTCGGGGTGGACCCCGACCTCGCGCGGCAGGGCCAGCAGGCGCAGGGCTTGGTCCAGCGTCAGGGAGGCAGGCGACCAGCCCTTGGGCAGGGACGAGCGTTTGGGCTTGTCGCCCTCGGGCGGAGTGATTTCGACATAGGGGCCGAAACGGCCGATCTTCAGCTGGACCGGCTGACCCGTTTCCGGGTCGATGCCCAGTTCGCGGTCGCCGCTCTCGGCCGAGCCGTCTTCAGCCGAGGGGCTGGCGACGGGGCGGGTGTATTTGCACTCGGGATAGCGATCGCAGCCGATGAAGGCGCCGAAGCGGCTGGTCTTCAGGCTGAGCTGGCCCTGGTGGCACAGGGGGCATTCGCGCGGATCGGAGCCATCGCCCTTGTCCGGGAAGATGTGGGCGCCGAGGCTTTCGTTGAGGGCGTCCAGAATGGCGGTGGTGCGCAGTTCGCCGGCGGCTTGTGTCGCGGCGTGGAAGTCCTGCCAGAAGTTGCGCAGCAGCACCTTCCAGTCCAGTTGACCGGCCGAGACCTCGTCGAGCTGGGTCTCCAGCGCGGCGGTGAAGTCGTATTCGACCCACTTCCTGAAGAACTGCTCCAGGAAGGCCGTGACCAGCCGTCCCTTGTCCTCGGGATAGAAGCGGTTCTTGTCGACGCGGACATATTCGCGATCGCGCAGGGTCGACAAGGTCGAGGCGTAGGTCGAAGGGCGGCCGATGCCCAGCTCTTCCAGCTTCTTGACCAGGGTGGCTTCCGAATAGCGCGGAGGCGGTTCGGTGAAATGCTGGTCGGTGCGGATGGCGTCGACCTTGGCCTTGGCGCCTTCCTTGAGCGCGGGAAGGCGGCTGGTGTCGTCGCTCTCGTCGTCTTCGGCGCCCTTCTGCTTTTCGTCGCGGCCTTCCTCGTAGACGGCGAGGAAGCCGTCGAAGGTGACGACCTGGCCGGTGGCGCGCAGACCCGTCTGGCCGTCGGCGGTCTCGATGTCGACGGTGGTGCGGTCCATCCGGGCCGCCTCCATCTGCGAGGCGACCATCCGTTTCCAGATCAGTTCATACAGGCGCTGAAGATCGGATTCGAGGCGCAGGCTGTCGGGATGGCGGGCGATGTTGGTCGGCCGGATCGCTTCGTGCGCTTCCTGAGCATTCTTGGCCTTGGTCTTGTAATAGCGCGGTTCCTGCGGGACGAAGGCCGGACCGAACGCCTGATTGATGACCTCGCGCGCCTGGGCGATGCCCTCGGGCGTGGTCTGGACGCCGTCGGTCCGCATATAGGTGATCAGGCCGCCGGTCTCGTCGACGCCTTCATACAGTTTCTGCGCCGCCTGCATGGTGCGCTGGGCCGAGAAGCCGAGCTTGCGCGCCGCCTCCTGCTGCAGGGTAGAGGTGGTGAAGGGCGGGGCCGGATTGCGTCGGACGGGCTTCTTCTCCACCGCATTGATGGTGAAGTCGCCGGCCGCGATGGCCGCGCGGGCGGCGGAAGCCGTCGCCTCGTCCTTGATGTCCAGACGCTGGATGCGCTTGCCGGCGTGCTTGACCAGGCGGGCGGTGAAGGGCGGGCTGTCGGCGTTCAGGTCGGCCTCGATGGACCAGTATTCCTGAGCCTGGAACTTCTCGATCTCCATCTCGCGATCGACGACGATGCGCAGCGCCACGGATTGGACGCGGCCGGCCGAGCGGGCGCCCGGCAGCTTGCGCCACAGGACTGGCGAGAGGGTGAAGCCGACGAGGTAGTCCAGCGCGCGGCGGGCCAGATAGGCCTCGACCAGTTCCATGTCGATTTGACGTGGATTGGCCATGGCGTCGAGCACGGCGGACTTGGTGATGGCGTTGAAGGTGACGCGCTGGACCTCTGTGTCCTTCAGCGCCTTTTTCTTGTTCAGCACCTCCAGCACGTGCCAGCTTATGGCTTCCCCTTCGCGGTCGGGGTCGGTCGCCAGGATGACGCGGTCGGCGCGCTTGGCGGCCTCGGCGATTTCGGACAGGCGTTTGGCGCCCTTGGCGTCGGCCTCCCAATGCATGGAGAAGTCGTCGTCGGGCAGGACCGAGCCATCCTTGGACGGCAGATCGCGGACGTGGCCGTACGAGGCCAGGACCTCATAGTCCGAGCCCAGATACTTATTGATGGTCTTGGCCTTTGCGGGGCTCTCGACGATGACGAGGTTCATAACGGTCCGGTCTCGGGAAGGGGCGCGAACGTGGTTGGAGCGGAGCCGTGAGTCAATCGCACCTGTTGTCTTACATCTCTAGATAGTGCCTTTGATGCTAACTAGTTGTGCTACTCTCTCGCTGAGATTGATCCGTCTTTCAGAGGAGGTGCGACATTGGGTAAGACGCAACCTAACCAAGCCGTTCACGGCGAGGCCGACACGAAGCCTTTTGCTGTAAGAAAATACATCGGCGCCATGGCGCTGGAAATGGCGCGGCTGGCGCGGGACGAGGGCGACGTGCGGCTGGCCGGCTTGCTGGAACAGGCGGCGGCCGTGGCGGGTCATCCGCAGGCCTAAAGAGAAGCCAGGCCGCCGGGCAGCAGGTCGGCGCGGCCGGTCAGGCTGAGCTCCAGCAGGGCGGCGGCGACCTGGGACACCGGAGCGTTGAGGGCGCGGGCGATCTCGTCGCGCGGCGTGGGGGTCGGCGACAGCAGAGTGGCGACGCGGTCGAGGAAGGCGTCGTCGATGTCGCCGTCGAATCGCATCGGATCGGCAGGCGGCTCGCGCAGGATGCGCAGGGTGTTGAAGGCGCGGTCGATGTCCTCGATCCCCTCGCACAGGATGGCGCCCTGACGCAGCAGTTCGTTCGGACCGCGCGCGCGGGGATCCAGCGGCGATCCGGGCACGGCGAAGACATCGCGACCCTGTTCGGCGGCGAGACGGGCGGTGATCAGGGAGCCGGACCGGACCTCCGCCTCGACCACCACGACCCCGCGCGACAGGCCCGAGATGATGCGGTTGCGGCGCGGGAAGTCGCGTGCCTGGGCGCGAGCGCCGACCGGGCTTTCGGAGACGACGCAGCCTTGTTCCGTCAGGCGGGCGTAGAGGTCGGCGTGTTCAGACGGATAGATGTCGTTCACCCCGCCCCCCAGGACCGCGACGGTCCCGGTCGCCAAGGCGCCTTCGTGGGCGGCGGCGTCGATGCCGCGCGCCATGCCCGAGACGACGACATGACCGGCCTGACCGAGTTGCTGCGCCAGACCGCGTGCGATCCGCTGGCCGCCCGCCGAGGCGATGCGGGCGCCGACGATGGCGACCGAGGGCTGATTCAGCAGATCGACGCGACCGCGCGTCCACAGGATCGGGGGCGGCGGGTCGACTGCGGCCAGCATTTCGGGATAATCGGGATCGCCCAGCACCAGCAGGCGCGCGCCGATGGCGTCGCCGGCGGCGATCTCGCGTTCGACCGTCTCGACGGGGGGCGGAATGGAGGCGGCGCCGAACTTGCGCACCAGAGCGGGCAGGGCGTCCAGCGCACCGAGGGCCGAGCCGTAGCGGCCGATCAGTTGGGTGAAGGCGACGGGGCCGATGCGGTCGGTGCGGGCGAGCCGCAGCCGGGCGAAGCGTTCGGCCGGGTCCAGGCTCACGCCTTCTTGGCCCCGATGCGCGGTTCCTCGCCCTTCAACAGTCGGGCGATGTTCTGGTGATGTCGAACCCAGATCAGGACGGCGGCGAAGACGGTCAGGGCGAGGATGGGCAGGCTGACCGGCAGGCCGACGACGGCGAGCGGCAGAAGCGCCAGCAGCGGCGCGGTCGCCGATGAGATGAGCGCCGCCAGCGACGAATAGCGGAACAGGAAGGCGCAGAGCAGCCAGACCGCCCCCGCCATCAGGCCCAGCGGCCAGGCGGCGGCCAGCAACAGGCCGTAGAAGGTGGCGACGCCCTTGCCGCCCTTGAAGCCCAGCCAAACAGGAAAGAGGTGGCCCAGGAAGGCCGCGCCGCCGGCGATGGCGCCGGCCAGTTCGCTGCCGAACAGATGACGGGCGATCAGCAGGGTGACCGCGCCCTTGCCGGCGTCCAGCAGCAGGGTGGCCAGGGCCAGATCCTTGCGGCCGGTGCGCAGGACGTTTGTCGCGCCGATGTTGCCCGAGCCGATGTTGCGCACGTCGCCGGCGCCGGCTGCACGCGTGATCACCACGCCGAACGGAATCGAGCCGAGCAGATAGCCGCCCAGCGCCACCAGCGCCAAGGTCCCGATCGCGGGGCCCACCAGATCCTGCACGTTGATTCGCTCCCCGCGTGTCGTTGCGGCAAAATGCGTCGCGGGGCGGTCGGGAGCAAGGGCGATCCGACCTCTTGACCCGATGATCGGCGCAGCGTTTGGTCCGCGCGTCTTTCCGGAGCCGATCCATGACCCGTATTTCCGCCGCCGCCGCGACCCTGCTGCTGCTTTCGACGACAGGTTGCGTGGGTGCGCCGCCGATGGCGTCTGCGCCGTCGTCGGGGCCGGCGATGGCGGCCTATTTCGACTGCGTGCGGGACGGCGGCGTGGCGATCTCGGCGCACCGGGCGGTTTCGGCTCTGGACCAGCCCGAGAACTCCATCGCCGCCATCGAGGCGACGGGCCGGGCGATCCCCAATGCGATCCTGGAGCTGGACGCGGTCCTGACCAAGGACCGGCAGCTGGTTCTGATGCACGACGACACCATGGACCGGACGACCACGGGACGCGGGCGGGTCGCGGACCTGACGCTGGCCCAGGTGAAACAGGCGCGGCTGAAGGCGTCGAACGGCGCCCTGACGCGCGCTGCGCCGCCGACGCTGGGCGAGGCGCTGGACGCCGCCGGACGCGTGGGCGCGATCGCCAGCATCGACCTGAAACCCGCGGACGGCGAAACCACGGTCGATCTGGCGCGAGCGGTGATCGATCAAGTGCGCCGGTCGCGGGCCGGCAACCGGGTGATCCTGATCACCTACAATGACGCCGACGCGCGGGCGGTGGCGGCCATGGCGCCGGAGATGATGATCTCGGCCGGGCTGAGCGGTGTGGATAAGCTGAGCGGGCTGAACCCGGCGCAGATCCTGGCCTGGACCGGCACGCGCGAGGAGCGTCCGGCGCTGTGGCGCGCCCTGCGCGAGGCCGGCGTCGAGGTTCAGTTCGGCACCTTGGGCGCCGAGGGCGTGCGCCGCGACGATCGCTACGCCGCCGACGGGGACGTTTCGGAATATCGCGATCTGGTGCGCCAGGGCGTCACGGTGATCGCCACCGACACGCCGCTGGCCGTCAAGTCGGTGCTGGGCGCCGAGGTGGCCAAGGCCGCGACGTGCGCGCGGCCGCGCTGATCTGAGCCTTAGAAGACCTTTCGACCGCCCACCCAGGTTCCGATCAGCTTGCCCTGAAGCCGGCGGCCATCGAAGGGCGAGTTCTTGGACTTGGAGTGAAGGGCGTCGGCGTCGATGATGACGGGGGCGCCGGCGTCGAACAGGATGAAGTCAGCAGGGGCGCCCTCGGCCAGGACGCCCGCGTCGAGGCCGAGCAGGGCGGCGGGGCCCTGGGTCAGCGGACGCAGGACGTCGAGCAGGTCCAAACCGTCTTCGTGATGCAGGGTCAGGGCGGCGGGCAGCAGGGTCTCCAGGCCGATCGCGCCCGGCGCTGCCTCGGCGAAGGGGCGGCGCTTGTCCTCGGCCGGAGCCGGGGCGTGAGCGGAGGTGATGACGTCGATCAGGCCCTCCCGCACGGCTTCGATCAGGGCCTGGCGGTCGGCTTCGGAGCGCAGCGGCGGATCCAGCCGGTAGAAGGTGCGGTAATCGCCGATATCCACCTCATTGAAGCACAGGTGGTTGATCGAGACGCTGACGGCGACCTCCAGCCCCTTGGCGCGGGCGCGGGCCAAGGTCTCCAGCGCGCCTTCGGTCGAAATCTGATCCACCAGGAACCGCGCGCCGGTCTGTTCGACCAGGGCCAGATCACGCTCCAGCCCGATCCGCTCGGCGATGGCGGGGCTGCCGGACAGGCCCAGGCGCGTGGCCAGTTCGCCGGAGGCGGCCACGGCGCCTTCCGTCAGCCAAGGGTCGGCCGGGCGGCACGCGATCAGGGCGTTGAAGGCGGCGGCGTAGCTCATCACCCGTTGCAGGGTGCGGCTGTTGACGATGACCTTGTCGCCGTCGGTGAAATACAGGGCGCCCGCCTCGTCCATCAGGCCGATCTCGGCCATGCGCTGACCGTCCAGGGCCTTGGTCGCGGCGCCAGCGGCGCGGACGTTGACCAGGTTCAGGGCCGCGCCGCGCCGCTGGATGAAGTCGATCATCGCCGGGTCGTCGACGGCGGGATCGGTGTCGGGTTGGACCACGATGGTCGTCACGCCCCCGGCGGCGGCGGCCAGGTTGGCGGACTTCAGCGTCTCCTTGGGCTCGGCGCCCGGTTCGCCGGTCTTGACCCGGATGTCGATCAGGCCGGGCGCGAGGCACAGACCGTCGGCGTCGATGATCTGATCCGCCGCCAGGTCCGGCATCGGACCATGGATCACGCGGCTGATGCGGCCGTCCTGAATCAGCAGGCCGCCGGGGCCGTCATAATCGGACGCGGGGTCCAGCAGACGGGCGTTGATGATGGCGACGGTGGTCATCGGGCGTCTCCCCAACGAGCGGAGAGGGAGGCCAGCACGGCCATGCGGGCGGCGACGCCCATCTCGACCTGATCCTGGATCAGGGAGACGTTCAGGTCGTCGGCCACGTCGGAATCGATCTCCACGCCGCGGTTCATGGGCCCGGGGTGCATGACCCGGGCGCCGGGATTGGCCCAGGCCAGCTTCTCGCGATCCAGGCCCCAGAAGCGGAAATATTCGCGGGTCGAGGGGACCAGGGCGCCGGCCATCCGCTCCAGTTGAAGCCGCAGCATCATGACCACGTCGCAGCCCTTCAGACCCTCGCGCATGTCATGGAAGACCTCACAGCCCCAGCGATCGGCGTCGCCGGGCACCAGGGTCGGCGGGCCGATCAGGCGGACACGCGCGCCCATCATCTGCAGCATGGCGACATTGGACCGCGCCACGCGGCTGTGGGTGATGTCGCCGCAGATGGCGACGGTCAGGCTGGTCACATCGCCGAAGGCGCGGCGCATGGACAGCAAATCCAGCAAGGCCTGGGTCGGATGTTCGTGGCGGCCGTCGCCGGCGTTGACTACGGCGCAGCCGACCTTCTGGCTCAGCAGTTCGGCCGCGCCCGAGGCCGAATGACGGATGACCAGGATGTCGGGCTTCATGGCGTTCAGGGTGACCGCCGTGTCGATCAAGGTCTCGCCCTTCTTCACCGAGGATGAGGCGACCGGCATGGTGACGACGTCTGCGCCCAGCCGCTTGGCGGCGATCTCGAAAGAGGAGGAGGTGCGGGTCGAGTTCTCGAAGAACAGGTTCACGACCGTGCGGCCGTGCAGCAGGTCCAAGGCCTTGGACGACTGACGATTGAAATCGACGAAGGCGTCGCCGAGATCCAGCAACTGCGGCGTCACATATGGATCGAGGTCCGATGCGGCCAGGAAGTGCGGTTTGGGGAACGGAACCAGCCGGTCGCGGATGGTCTGATCGGTGACTTGAGCGGGCTGGGTCATCGAGACGCGGCTATAGGCGTGACTCGCCCTGAACGCCAGTCAGGTGAAGTGGAACAGGGCCAGCAGGATGGGAATGACCACGGCGCTGCCCACCGTGGTCAGGGCGATGACGCCGGCGATCAGCGGCGCATCGCCGCCCATCTGACGCGCCAGGATGTAGGAGGCGGCCGAGCCGGGCGCGGCGCCGCAGATCAGGGCGATGCCCTGCGCCAGGCTGTCGCCGCCCAAAGCCCAGGCGATGAACCACATCAGCGGCGGCATGACCCCGAGTTTGACCAGGCTGACAGCGGCGATGGTGGTGCGGCGGCGTTTGACCTCGGCGAAGGACAGACCCGCCCCGGCGACGATCAGGCCCAACGGCAGGGCGGCGGCGCCCAGCAGGTCCATCGCCTCCGACAGGCCCGGGATCAGCGGCACGCGTAGCAGGTTCAGCGCCAGGCCGATCAGACAGGCCAGCAGGATCGGATTGGCCAGCATCGACTTGATCAGGCCGACAACGGAAGGCTCGCGCCGCAGCGAACCCCATTTCGCCAGCACGGCGACGCAGGCGATGTTGGTGACGGGAATGATGAAGGCGATGGCGACCGCGGCCAGCGCCGTGCCTTCCGAGCCATAGACCGACTGGATCACCGGCACGAAGACGAAGCTGTTCCAGCGGATCACGCCCTGAAAGACGCTGGTGTAGGCCGGGCCATCCAAAGTGATCAGAGGCTTGGACGCCAGGGTCGCGGCCGCCACGATCAAGGTCGCGCCCACCGCCGCTGCGCCTGCTACGGTCGCGCCGCCGCCGGCGAGGTCGGCGTGCCAGATCGCGGGGATCAGGAAGCTGGGATAGAAGATGTTGATCGACAGCTTCTCGATCGGCCGCCAGGCCTCGTCGGGCAGGAAGCCGGACTTTCGCAAGCCGTAGCCCAGGGCGATCATTAGAAAGACCGGCAGGACGCCGGCGATCAGGGCCGTCAAACCCAGGTCGCCTGATCCCGAACCCGGTCCAGCGCCCCTTGCAGGATCCAGGCGGCGGCGGTGCGGTCCACGACCTGGGCGCGGCGTTTGCGGTTCAGGTCCAGATCCTCGATCAGGAAACGCTCGACGGCGCTGGTGGACAGCCGCTCGTCCCAGAAGGCGATGTTGACGGGCCGCAGCCGCTCCAGATTGCGGGCGAAGGCGCGGCACGACTGGGCGCGCGGGCCTTCCGTGCCGTCCATATTGGCGGGCAGGCCGATGACCAGGGCCGAAACCTTGCGATGCGCCATCAGCTTGAACAGGTGTTCGGCTTCCTGCGTGAACTTGGACTTGCGGATCAGCTCCAGCGGCGAGGCGATCAGGCGGGTGGAATCCGACACGGCGACGCCGATGGTCTTTTCGCCCAGATCCAGCCCCATCCACGGCGTGTTGGGCGGGCAGGCGGCGGGCAGGTCGAGGAGGTCGAGGACGGGCACGGCCTGCGGTTAGGACTGGCGCGCACCGAAGTCAAAGGCGATGGTGACGATGATGGACAGGAAGGATGATGACATGCGCATAGCGACAGCAGCGATGACGGCTCTCGGGCTTGTGCTGAGCGGTTGCGGACAGTCCGACGCGCCGGCCAAGACCAAGACCGCACAGGATACTCAGATCGCGGCAGCCGCGCCGACGCCGAGCCCGATCACGCGCGCGGCCCCGTCACCGACCACCAAGCCGGTCGGGCCTGCCGAACGGCGCGCGGCTGCTGCACGCGAAGAGATCGGCACGGCGGCCGACGTGTCGCAGTTGCAGGCCCTGCCGGATCAGAGCGCCAAGGTCTTCAGCCTGTCGGGCGGCGATCCGGCGGTGAACGGTCTGGTGACCTATTTCGCCCTGTTCGGCGGTTCAGCCGAGGGCTGGCGCGCCTATCCTTTGGGCGACTACGCCGAATGGAAGGTCGTCGAGGCGAAGGCCGGGCGCGTGGTCCTGGCGGTGCGTCAGGACACGGCGGGGCCAAACGGCGACATCCTGAAGGTGGAGCGCACGGTTCAGATCGACTTCCCCTCAAACGGCGAGACGCCGCCGGACGCGGTGTCCGTCAGCACGTCGCAGTGAGATCACGCCTGACGACGGGCGGCTGATCCTTGTGAATCCCAAAGCGTGCGGCTAATCCGACCGCTTCGTTTTCATTTTGTGTGTTGGAGGGCCGCATGGCCATCGACGCTGCGACGGTGCGCAAGGTTGCGCATCTCGCCCGCATCAAGACCCCCGAGGACCGGCTGGAGCCGCTGGCGCAGGAGCTGAACGGCATCCTGGCCTGGATCGAGCAGTTGGATCAGGTGGATGTCGAAGGCGTGGAGCCGATGACCTCGAACGTCGCCCAGCCGCTGCGCCTGCGCGACGACGTCGTCACCGACGGCGCCAAGGTCGATGCGGTCCTGTCGAATGCGCCCAAGTCGGCGGACGGCTTCTTCGTCGTGCCCAAGGTGGTCGAATAGTCATGAGCGACCTGACCAAATTGACCCTGAAGGGCGCCGTCGACGGGCTGAAGGCCAAGGACTTCACATCGGCGGAAATCACCCAGGCCTTCCTGACTACGATCGAAGCCGCCAATCCGACCCTGAACGCCTATGTCGAGGTGACGGCGGACAAGGCCATGGACATGGCGCGCGCGTCCGACGCCCGCATCGCCTCCGGCCAGGGCGGGGCGCTGGAAGGCGCGCCGCTGGGGATCAAGGACCTGTTCTGCACCGAGGGCGTGCAGACGACGGCCGGCTCCAACATGCTGCGCGGCTTCACGCCCCCCTATGAATCGACCGTCACCGCCAATCTGTGGCGCGACGGGGCGGTCATGCTGGGCAAGCTGAACATGGACGAGTTCGCCATGGGCTCGTCCAACGAGACCTCGGCCTTCGGTCCGGTCAAGAACCCGTGGAAATCGACCGGCTCGAACGCCGAGCTGACACCGGGCGGTTCGTCGGGCGGTTCGGCCTCGGCCGTGGCGGCCGACCTGTGCCTGGCCGCCACCGCATCGGACACCGGCGGTTCGATCCGCCAGCCCGCCGCCTTCACCGGCACGGTCGGGATCAAGCCCACCTATGGCCGCGCCAGCCGCTTCGGCATGGTGGCCTTCGCCTCGTCGCTGGACCAGGCCGGGCCGATCACCAAGACGGTCGAGGACGCGGCCCTGCTGCTCCAATCCATGTGCTCGTTCGACGCCAAGGATTCGACCAGCCTGGACATCGCCACGCCCGACTGGACCCAGTCGGTCGGCCAATCGGTCAAGGGCCTGCGCATCGGCGTGCCGCGCGAATATGTCGTGGACGGGATGCCGGCCGAGATCCAGGCCCTGTGGGATCAGGGCGTGGCCTGGCTGAAGGACGCCGGCTGCGAGATCGTCGAGATCAGCCTGCCGCACACCAAATACGCCCTGCCGACCTACTATATCGTGGCCCCTGCCGAAGCGTCTTCGAACCTGGCCCGCTACGACGGCATGCGGTTCGGGCATCGGGCGGAGGACTTCAAGTCGCTGGACGATCTGTATGCGACCTCGCGCGCCGAAGGCTTCGGCAAGGAGGTCCAGCGTCGCCTGACCATCGGCGCCTATGTGCTGTCGGCCGGCTTCTATGACGCCTACTACGTCAAGGCGCTGAAGGTGCGGCGTCGCATCGCCGAGGACTTCGACAACGTCTGGGGCCAGGTGGACGCCATCCTGACGCCGTCGACGCCGTCGGCCGCCTTCGCGCTGGGCGACAAGCAGATCGACCCGCTGACCATGTATCTGAACGACGTCTTCACGGTGACGACCAATCTGGCCGGCCTGCCGGGCATTTCGGTGCCGGCGGGCGTGGACGCCGGCGGCCTGCCGCTGGGGCTTCAGGTCATCGGCAAGGCGCTGGACGAGGCGACGGTCTTCCAGGTCGGCGCGGCGCTGGAACGGGCGGCGGGCTTCACGGCCAAGCCGGGCAAGTGGTGGTGAGCATGAGCGACAATACCAAGACCATCAAAGGCCGCACCGGCGATTGGGAAATCGTCATGGGCCTGGAAATCCACGCCCAAGTGGCGTCGAAGGCCAAGCTGTTCTCCGGCGCCGCCGTCGGCTTCGGCGCGGGGCCGAACGAGCAGGTGTCGCTGGTCGATGCGGGCTTTCCCGGCATGCTGCCGACGCTGAACAAACACTGCGTCGAGCAGGCGGTGAAGACGGGCCTGGGCCTGCGCGCGCAGATCAACCGCCGCAGCCAGTTCGACCGCAAGAACTACTTCTATCCCGACCTGCCGACCGGCTATCAGATCAGTCAGCTCTATTACCCCATCGTGGGGGAAGGCGTGGTCGAGGTGGAGGCCGAGGACGGCAGCTTCTTCAACGTCGGCATCGAGCGGCTGCACCTGGAGCAGGATGCGGGCAAGCTGATCCACGACCTGTCGCCGACCGAAAGCTACGTCGATCTGAACCGGGCCGGCACGGCGCTGATGGAGATCGTGTCGCGGCCCGACCTGCGCACGCCGGATGAGGCGGTGGCCTATGTGAAAAAGATTCGGACCATCCTGATCTATCTGGGCACCTGCGACGGCGACATGGAGAAGGGCAACCTGCGGGCCGACGTGAACGTGTCGGTCTGCCGGGCCGGCAACTACGACAAGTTCAAGGAGACGGGCGACTTCAGCTATCTGGGGACGCGCTGCGAGATCAAGAACGTCAACAGCTTCCGCTTCATTTCTCAGGCGATCCAGTATGAGGCGCGCCGCCAGATTGAAATTCTGGAGGACGGCGGTTCGATCACCCAGGAGACGCGCCTGTACGACCCGACGGCCGGCGAAACGCGCTCGATGCGGTCCAAGGAGGAGGCGCAAGACTATCGCTACTTCCCCGATCCCGATCTGCTGCCGCTGGATCTGGAAGAGGCGTGGATCGCCGAGATCAAGGCGTCGCTGCCCGAGCTGCCGGACGACAAGCGCAAGCGTCTGATGGCGGACTATGGCCTGTCGCAATACGACGCCATCGTGCTGATCTCTGAACAGGCCAAGGCCGACTATTTCGAAGCCGCCGCCAAGGGTCGGGACGCCAAGCTGGTGTCGAACTGGGTCACCAACGAGGTTTCGGCGCGCCTGGCGGCCGAGGGCAAGGACTTCAGCGAGAATCCGCTGCCGGCGGCGCACGTCGCGCAGCTGGTCGAGTTGATCGAGACGAACGTCATCTCTTCCAAAATCGCCAAGGAGGTCTTCGATCACGTCTGGAACGGCGAAGGCTCGCCGGCCGAGGTGGTCGAGAAACACGGGCTGAAACAGGTCACGGACACCGGCGCCATCGAAAAGGCCGTGGACGAGATCATCGCCGCCAATCCGGACAAGGCGGCGGCGGTGGCTGAAAAGCCCCAGGCCATCGGCTGGTTCGTCGGTCAGGTCATGAAGGCCACGGGCGGCAAGGCCAACCCGGCGGCGGTCAACGACATCCTGAAGACCAAGCTGGGGCTCTGATGCTTGGGGGCTGCGGCCCACAAACCCCGGCTTGTCGCTAACGCTCGCGACGCGGTCGCTCGCTGGTTGAGCGACAAACTGCACGATAAAGGCCCGGAGATTGCTCTCCGGGCCTTTGTTCTCACCAGCGCCAGGCGTCGCGGATGACGTCGATAATATAGCCGTCGTATTCGTCGATCAGATACAGGGTGTTGTCGACGGAGACCCAGCGCGTGCCCTCGGGCGGATAGCCCAGGCCGTAGGTGCGCCAGTCGTTTATTTGGTAGCGCCAGAAGACGTCCGGCAGATACTGGCCGACCGACCACGACCGACCCCAGTAGGACCGCGGCACGCTGTAATAGCCCCAGCCGGGCGCGAAGTAGAAGCCGACGCGCACGCCGTTGTAACCCCTGAAGCGCCGATCGTTGCGCCACCAGTCCGAGCGGTGGCCGCGATAGAAGTCGCGCCGCCATTGATCGCCGTTGAAACGCTGGCGGAACTCGCGGTGCTGACGGTCGCGGTCACGACCGTTGTTCCAGCCCGAGCCCGGACGGTCGGGACGGTTCCAGCTGTTTCCGGGACGGTCGGGGCGTTGACCGCCTGCATTTGGGCGGTCGGGCCGATCGGGTCGGTTCCAGCCGCCTTCGGGTCGGTCTGGACGTTGGCCGCCGGTGTTCGGGCGATCGGGTCGGTTCCAGCCGCCTTCGGGCCGGTCTGGGCGTTGGCCGCCGGTGTTCGGACGATCGGGACGGTTCCAGCCGCCTTCTGGCCGGTCGGGACGCTGGCCGGCGGCGTTGGGGCGATCGGGCCGGTTCCAGCCGCCTTCGGGCCGGTCCGGACGTTGGCCGCCAATGTTCGGACGATCGGGCCGGTTCCAACCGCCTTCGGGACGATCCGGACGCTGGCCGCCCGCATTCGGACGTTCGCCACCCGACGGGCGCTCGGGACGGGGCGTATCGTTTGCGGGGCGGCTGGGACGTTCGGGGCGAGGCTCAGGCGGTCCGTCCTCACGACCCATCTGCGGACGCTCGGGCCGGTTCATGCCGCGGGCGCGACCTTCGCGCTGCGGGCGTTCCTGCTGAGCCTGGTCCTGTTCCTGGGCGAGGGCCTGCATCGGGACTGCAAGCGGGCCTGCGACGGCGGCGATGGCGGTGAAAGCCATCAGGAGGCGTTTCATGGTCTTTGGTTCCTGCACGCCGGGTCTCCGGCGGCTTGAGACGATCATCGATCCGTGGCGATGAACCCAGGCTGAACACTGTTCGCAATCAAGGGGCTGTCCGAAAAAGCAGAACCCCGCAGGCAAGACCTGCGGGGTTCGATCGTCCGGTTATGACGAGGCTTAATAGACGCCCGACAGGACGCTGGCGATCAGGCCGCTGGCCACGGCGATCAACAGGATGTCGTTGCCGGCGTGGACGTAGCGATAACCGCGCGGCGCTTCGCGAAGACCGTAAACATAGGGGTCTCGGACATAGTAGTTGCGATACTGGTAGGGCAGATAACCGCCGGTGCGCCAGCGATAGTTGCTGTAGCGCGGCTCGACCCGATAGTAGCCATAGCTTGGCGCGTACCAGTAGCCTGCGCGCGGACCGTTGTAGCCACGGAAGTCCGAGCGGCCGCGCCACCAGTTGCTGTTGTTGCGGTCCCAGCGGTCGTTGCGCCAATCGCGACGGTCGTCCCGGCGTTCGTCGCGATAGTCACGACGGTCGTCGCGGCGGTCCCGGCGATAGTCCTGACGGCTGTCGTAGCGACCGTCGCGCCAGTCGCGGCGATCTTCCCGACATTCCTGGCGGAAGTCGCGGCGGTCGTCACGGCGATCCTGACGATACTCGCGGCGGTCGCGGTCCTGGGCCTGGACGAGCATCGGCACGGCCGTGGTCGACAGGGCGAGGGCGACGACGGCGGCCTTGGTGAGGCGGTTCATCTTCGTGCTCCATTCTGGGCCGCCGACGGATGTGCCGATCCGACCCGTTAATGATGAGCAAGGTCGTGTTTCGCGTCTGAATGCCGGCTGAACGATCCCGGCAGGTTTGCGGAGCGCGCGTGGACCGCGCCGACGAGGCGTCAACGAGAGATTTATCAGAGATTTCCGAGATCTGAATCGCGTCGGAAGTATTCATTTCCGCTTTACTCAAAAGTCCGTTCGAGGCCTTTCGTCGTTAACTTTAACTTCAAACCACCGGTATTTGATGGCGTCTCAGAGGCGGGTCCAGAAGGGCGCCCGTTGAGGAGATACGGTGATGAACGCGCAAGAAATGGCGCACGACCTGCAGGCCCACGACGACGGACTGCCCCTGCCGACCCCGGACATGTCCGGCGACGACCTTTTCAAACTGGGCATGATGTATTCGGCTGGATCGGGCGGTTGTCCGATGGACCGGGTGTCGGCCCACATGATCTTCAACCTGGCGGCCATGAAGGGTTCGATCGAGGCGCGCGTCTATCGCCGCGAGATGAGCCTGGAGATGGAACGCGAGGAGATCGCGGAAGCCCAGAAGGCCGCGCGGCGCTACATCGATCAGGGCGTGGTTCAGCTGGTCGCCTAAGCGGCTGGCTCAGAACTGGGCGTAGCCGTTGCCGTTCGATCCGTTGATCGAATAGCTGAAGCCGATCGGCAGGGCGGCGCGCACCTGGGT
Source organism: Brevundimonas sp. UYEF29 (assembly GCF_040546195.1). NCBI lineage: Bacteria > Pseudomonadati > Pseudomonadota > Alphaproteobacteria > Caulobacterales > Caulobacteraceae > Brevundimonas > Brevundimonas sp. UYEF29. The sequence continues at coordinate 76,087 of NZ_JBEPNH010000001.1, forward strand.
GAAGAAGGCCGCCAGTTCGCCCAGCGTCGAACGCGGCACGAAGACGATGTCGCCACGCCGCAAGGGCACGACCTCGCCGCGACGCGGACGCAGGTCCACCACCCGCATCATGCGTGATCCGCCGGGACCGCGACGGATCAGGGCCACGCTGTCCTGACGCGAAGTCGGGGCAAACCCGCCGGCTTGGATCACCGCCTGATAGGCGTCCAGATCGCCGATCATTTCGAAGACGCCCGGGTTGCGCACTTCGCCGTCGACCCAGACGCGGATCGGCCCGGCCTGGCGCAAGGTGACCTCGACAACAGGGCGCACCAACTGGGTCGCATAGGCCGCAGAGACGACCTGCTGAAGCTGCGGCAGGGTGCGATCCGCCGCCATGACCGATCCGATCAGGGGCAGGACGATGCGACCGTCGGGACCGACCTTGAGCGTGCGTGTCAATTCCGAGGCGGTAGGCGTCGCCACCTCGATCTCGTCGCCGGGATACAGCAGATATTCCGGCTCCTGGTCCGTCCACGGAGCGAAGGACACCCCGGAGAGCGCGTCGTAGGGCGACCGATCGACGCGCCGGGGATCGCCAGCGCCGCCGGCGCCGCCGCAGGCCGCCAGCGACGCGGCGATGGAGGCTGAACCTAGGGTCAGCAGAAACAGGCGGCGATCGGTCAGCATGGGAATCGGTCGGCCTCGACGAGGGATATCGGGCAACCTCGCCGGTTATGGGTAATCATCGGTTAACGCCGGTGGGCGAAGGGTGAGGACCACACGCCTTTCAAGGGATTCGGCCCGCCCGATGCGCTCCACCGCCCACGTCACCACAAGGCCGCGCTACGGCGCTCTGGACGTGATCGGCCTGTTGTTCCGCGAACTGCTGCTGATGATCGTCGTCTTCGTGGTGATCCTGGGGCTGGGGTTCGCCGCCGCCATGACGCTGAAGAAGAGCTACACCGCCACCGGCTCGGTGTTCGCAGGCGTGGGTCAGGAATACGTCTATCAACCGCGCGTCGGCACGGCCGAGCGGGGCCAGGCGCCGCAGGGCGACGAGGTCGCCAATTCCGAAGCCGCCATCCTGGGCTCCAGCGCCGTGCGCCAGAAGGTGGTCGATGTTCTCGGGCCGGCCGCCATCCTGGGAGAGCCGCCCAAGGGCAGTCAGCAAGCCGCGCGGTCCGCTGCGCTGAAGGCCGTCGGCGGCGGCCTGGGCGTCGCCACGGCGCCGGGCAGCGCGGTCATCCATCTGACCTACAAGGCCGACGATCCCGAACGCGCGGCCCGGGTCCTGAACACCATCATCGAGCAATATCTGATCTATCGCCGCGAAGTTTTCCAGGACAAGACGCCGGCCATCGCCAGCCAGCGCATCGCCTTCGAGGATGAACTCGGCAATGCGGACCGCGCTTACGAGGCCTTCCTTGCGTCCAACGACATCGGCGACTTTACTGCGGCCAAGGCGACGTTGGCGGCGACCTATCAGACGGTCTTCACCGACCGGATGTCGACACAGAGCCAGCTGAACCAGACCGCGCAGCGTCTGAACACCCTGATCGCGCAGCAGGCGGCAACCCCGGCGGAGGTGGCGCTGCAGCAGGATCTGAACATTTCGGCCCAGGATCAGGTGCTGCAACTGCGCACCGAGCGCGAGCAACTGTTGTCGCGCTATCAGCCCGACGCCCAGCCGGTGAAGGACATCGAGGCGCGGATCAACCAACTGCAAGCCTATGTTGCGACCGGCACAGCCGTCGGAGCTAAGGAGGTCCGCACCGGACCGAACCCCGTCTGGACCGAGCTGGAAACCACGCGGATCAACACCCGGGCCGAGCGCGACTCGCTGGCGGCGCGTCTGGCGGTGCTGGACCGGCAGCTGGCCGACATCCGTTCGCGGCAGGCGCGGTTGACGGCGCTGGAATCCGAGAACACGACCCTGGCCGGCAATCGCGAAGTGCTGAGCGCCTCTATCCGGGAGTTTCAGCAACGCGAAACCCAAAGCCGCGCCGACAACGCCCTGGTCGCCGCCGGCGCCGACAACGTCACCGTCATCGAGCGCGCCCAGCCGCCGGCGACGGGCAAGAGCCTGAAGATCCCGCTACTGGCGGCGGTCTTCCTGTTCGCGGGTTTCACCGCCCTGTGCGTCGGCCTGTTGCGGGTGTTCACGCGCCGCGGCTTCACGACCCCGGCCTCGGTCAGCCGCACGCTGGACATGCCGGTTCTCGCCGTCGCGCCGGCCAAGGCGGCCTAGCGAAACTCGTGCTAGGCTGAGGGCTTAGGGAGCGCCTTGGCGATTCGATGGTCGATCTGACTTCAGAAATGGCGGGCCTTTGGGCGACGCTGGGACCGGCGCCGGCGCACCGCGCGCGCGTGATCCAGTTCGCCTCCGCCGTCACCGGCGAGGGTGTCTCGACCGTGGCTCGCGAGTTCGCGCGGCTGGCGGCGGTGCGGGCACGCAAGCCCGTCTGGCTGATCGACGGCGATCTGGCGCAACAGGGGCAGCTGGAGACGGTGTCGGCTGAACCGGATCGTTTCGGCCAGGTCGGCAAGGCCGCGCAAGGCTCGCCCGACGGCTCAAGCTTCTACGCCGTGACGCCGCGCGTGACCGGTCGCGACGGCAAGCCGGTGCCGGATTCGCGGCTGCTGACGGCGCGGTCCTGCCTGGGCGGACGGCTCTGGGTCACGCATTTCCACATGGAAGCGCTGCGGTCCGGGCACCGGGTCGAGGCCGTCGGCGAGCCCCGCTACTGGGAGGCTCTGCGGCCCCACGCCGACACCATCGTCATCGACGCGCCCGCCGCCGACCGCAACGACATGGCGATCATCCTGGCGCCTTTTGTGGACATGACGGTTCTGGTGATCGCCGCCGAAAGCACCGCGGCCCATGCGCCGGTCATCCTGCGCGACGAGATCGAAGCCGTCGGCGGCAAGATCGCCGGCGTGGTCATGAACCGCTCGACCTACAAGGCGCCGGGGTTCCTGCAGCGATTGATGGGCTGAAGCCGCTTCTGAGGCGACGTTTTCGGCGTCCGATTTCGCACATTCGGCAAGAAAATGAAGCGGTTGCGTCGAAATCGAGCGCGGATGCGGCGCCTTTGCGTGCGTCGCGCATTGTGTGGCCATGACAAAGTCCGTCGCATTCGTCGGCGCGGGGCCGACGACGCTTTACGCCCTTCATGCCCTTCTGTCCCAAGGCGTCGTCTCGGCGCGGGTCACGGTGTTCGAGGCGCGCGAGACGGCTGGCTGCGGCAGCCCCTACAGCCCGGACTGGAACGACCCGGCGATGCTGTCCAACATCGCCAGCATAGAGATCCCGCCGTTGCAGGAGACGCTGGCCGACTGGCTGTCGGCACGAACGCCCGCCGAACTGGCAGAGCTGGACGTGGATGGGGCGTCGCTCGATGAGCGCACGTTCGTTCCACGTGTTGCCCTGGGGCGGTATTTCGAAAGTCAGTTCGCCACCTTGGTTCAGCAGGCTCGCGCCAAGGGCGTCGATATCAATGTGCGGACGGGATGCCGGGTCATCGATGCGGCGAACCGCAGGGATGGGATCGAACTGACCTTCACATCGCCGCCGTCGCGGAAGATCGCCAGGGCTGTGTTCGACCATGTGGTTCTGGCGACGGGTCACCAGTGGCCGTCGCGGCCGGACGCGCAGCCCGGATATTTCCTCAGCCCATGGCCTCATCCGACCTCGCGGATGTTCCGGCGACACGCATCGGCATTCGGGGGTCGTCGTTGACGGCCATCGATGCGGCCGTCGCCTTGGCCACGTCGCACGGGGACTTCGTTCGGCAGGATGATCGGCTGATCTATCAGCCGGCGCCGGATACCGAAGATTTTCACATCGACATGATGTCGCGAAAGGGGCTGTTGCCCGAGGCGGACTTCTATTTTCCGCTGCCGCATGGGCCGCTGACCTATTGCACGCCCGAGGCCGTCGCTGCGGCTGTGGCGCGCGGTCCTGACGGGCTGCTGGACGCCGTGTTCGACCTGTTTCGAACCGAGCTGATTCATCTGGATCCCGGCTATGCCGCCGAGACCGGATTGCATGAGGCGACGCTGGAAACCTTCGCCGAGGCCTATTTCGCGCGGCGCGCGGCGGTCGAGCCGTTCGTCTGGGCCGCCGCAAACCTGAAGGAGGCGCAGGCGAACCATGCCGCACAGGTGACGGTGGCCTGGCGCGACGGCATCCTGCGCATGCACGAGATCGTCGCCGTCATCGTGCCGCATCTGGACAGCGCCGAGTTCGAGCGGTTCAGCCGCGCCTTCAAGCCGATCTTCGTCGATATCTACGCCGGCGTGCCGCACGAATCGATCGAGCGGATGCTGGCGCTGCACGCCGCCGGGCGGCTGGACGTCATCGCCTTGGGCGACGACTACGACGTCGATACGCGCTGTCCCGAAGGCGGCGGGCGCGTGACCATCGGCGATACGACCCGCCACTATCCGATCTTCATCGAGGCGACGGGTCAGGCGGCCCTGAGCGGCATCCAGTTTCCGTTCTTGTCGCTGCTGGAGCAGGGGATCGTTCGAGATCAGGTCGCCAACGATGCGCCCGACGTGGTCCGGGGGATTGCTGTCGATGACCTGTTCCGGCCGGTCGATGCGCCCCTGCCGACGGATCGGCTGTTCTGTCTCAGCCTGCCGTTCATCATGGGGCGGCATCCCTTCGCGCAAGGGATCACCAGTTCGCACGAAATGGGCGGGATCGTCGGTCGGCGACTGGCGTTGATCCTGAATACCGCAAAGCCTGCGGTCGATCACGCCGATACGGCGGCCTGACGCGAGGACGAATGAAGCTGTTTGCGATTTACATCGGCGGGGAGCACCCCGGCGCCAATATCGAGATGCACGATATGCGCTTCCTCGTCGCCCCCACGATCGAAGCGACGAAAGACGCCTTGCTGGCGCAGTGGTGGGGACGCGAAGGGACGTTGCACATCGATTGCTGGTCGGAGATTTCGCAGGCGGACGGCTATGAGGTCAGCCTGTCGCCTACGCCTTATGAGGGCAAGGAAAAGCTCTACTACGTCAATCTGGGCGGCTATGATGGGGTGGCGTTCGCCGAGCAGCACCGCAATGTTTTCGTCGTCGCCGACAGTCTGCCGGCGGCCAAGGCGCGGGCTATCAGACGGGCCAAGGGTTGGACGGACGCGCATCGCGACGAGATGTATGAGGCCGAACAGGCCTTTGCGCTGGACGACGTTGCAGGCGCCGAACGCCTGTATATCCACCTCGAGCCCAGCCTGATGAGCGGCGATCCGGACTTCACCTGCCGCTACATGCCGATCCGCTGATTAGGCCGTGGGGCGCTTCAGCATTGCCGCGCCGTAAAGTTTCGGCTCGAAGCCTTTGGTCCAGAAGACCTTGCCGAGGCCTCGGGCGCAGCGGTCGTACCTTTGAGCGCGGTTTGGGCGACGCAGGATGGCGGCGATCAGGGAAGTGACGCCCCAGACGCCGGTCTGGACCAGGCCGACCAGCATCCATTTGACGACGCCGGGCCAGTCGCGGCGGTCGGCGGCCATTTGGGTCGGGCTCTGGCCATAGGCGAAGGCGCGGGTCAGGGCGTAGGTCAGAGTGGCGCGGTGGGGCGGTGCGAACTCGTCCACCCATGCCTCGGCGGCCCAGCCGAACCGACCGCCGCGCGCCGACAGGGCGGTGAACAGCCGGTCGTCCTCGCCGCCCGTCTCGTTCATGGCGACGTCAAACGGGGCCTCGCCGGGCAGGGCGGTCGCCCGCACCATAAGACTGTTGCCGCAGCCGTGGATCTCGTCGGTCAGGCCGGTTTCGCGCGGGCCGTCGCGACCAAAGAACCGCTCGAGATAGTCGGTGGTCCAGCCGGTGTTTTCCGGCACCCGCCCGCGAATGGGGCCAAAGACGACATCGGCGCCGGTCTGGGTTTGGGCGCTCAGCAGGGCGGCGAGCCAGCTGGGAGAGGCGGCTTCGTCGTCGTCCAGAAAGGCGATCAGGGTCGCGTCGGTAGCGGACAGGCCCACGTTGCGCGCCGTCGCCACACCGGGGACGGGGACGTGGGCATAGGTGAGGGGGACGGCCGCCTCGGCGCTTAGGCGCTCAATCAGGGGCGCGGCCGATCCGTCTGGGTCGTTGTCGGCGACGACGATGGCGGCGACGCGGTGCAGAGATCCGGTCTGGGCGAAGACGGAGCGCAGAGCGCGCTCCAGGCTGTCGGGGCGGCGCAGGGTCGGGATGATGACGGCGACATCGCGCATGGTCATACGGCGTCCGCATAGACGGCGGCGCGGTAGAGCCTGAGCGCGAAGGCGCGGGCCTTGACCGGCAGGGCCGTCGTCAAGGCGGCCTGTTTCATCAGGCGGCGCGCCAGCGGCAGGGCGGGCAGGCGTTTCAGGGCGCGCGCGGCCTTGTAGCTGGGATAGGTCTGGACGATGGCGGGATGCAGAGCGACGACGCGGGCGAAGTTGTCGGCGCCCTGATCGAACTTGCGCGCCAGATCCTCGACCGTGTCCAGGCCCATATGGGTGGCGGGATTGTCGATGTGGACGACGGGAAAGCGGCGCGAGACGCGCATGGCCCACTCCACGTCCTCCCAGCCCCAACCGCTGAAACCGGGATCGAAGGATTCGGCGGCGAACACGTCGCGGCGCACCAGCAGATTGGAGGTGTAGACGTATTTTTCGGGCGTCAGGGCGCGCTGGGACGCCGGCAGGCATTCCGAGGCGCCGGACAGGGCGCGGTGGACGGTGAACCGGGCATCGGTCGGCGCATGGTCCAGCGAGAAACCGCCGAACGCGACGGCGGGCGCGCTGTCGGTGACCAGTCGCAGCCAGTCTTGCAGGAAGGCCGGCGTGTCGGGCCGCATGTCGCTGTCGAGGAACAGATAGGCCTCGCCGCGCGCGGCGGTGGTCAGCCGGTTGCGGCCCTTCGCGCGACCCTCGTTGGCGGCCAGGGTGATCAGCCGGACGGGCAGTCGCAGGGCGTCGATGGTCGCCTGAAGCCGAGTCGTCAGATCAGCGTCGGCGGTGCCGTCGTCCAGCAGGATCAGCTCGACCGCGCCGGACAGGGCCGTGGCCTCGCTGTCCAGCTGACGCAGCAGTTCTTGCGGATCGTCGCGCAGGAAGGGGATCAGGACCGAGATCGTCGGCGTCGCCTGAGACCAGGCGGCGTTGTCGTGAATATGGGCGCTCATGCCGGCACGCTCCGGCGCGCGCGGATCAGGCGCAGCAGCACATCACGCACCCCGGCGGCGTTCAGCGTCAGGGCCACGATGGCATAGACGAAGCCGCCCACGCTCGCGTCCATCATCAGCTCCAAGAAGCCGCCAAGCGGCGGCAGCAACCCGACGACTCCGGCCATGACGGCGGAGGCGATCCCGCAACGGATCAGCGCGTCCCACGGCATCGGCAGGGCGATGGCGCGGCGGCTGAGCAGGATGCAGGCGATCAGGCCGATGGCGAAGCTGGCGGCGGTCGAAACGGCCGCGCCGGTTACGCCCATGCGGGGGATCAGCACCAAGTTCAGCATGACGTTGCAAAGCGCAGGAATCGCCATCGTCACCAGCAGCAGGCCGGTCTTCTTGCCCAAGGTGAAGCCGAAGCCGAAGTAATAGGCGATCATGCCTGACAGGAAGGACGAGGCCGCGATCCACGGCGTCACCAGCGCAGCGGCGGCGCGCAGATCCTGGCCGATCATCAACTCCGCCAGCGGTCGCGCGACCAGCGACAGGCCCACGGCGGCAGGCAGGCCGATCAGGATCAGGGTCGAACCCTGTTCGATGGCGGTCTGACGCAGCGCCTCGCGTCCACCGCGCTCCAGCGCCATGACCATGGCCGGCGCCCCGGCCGCCCCCAGCCAGATGAAGATGACGTCCAGCGTCCGGTTCGCCAGGCTGTAGCTGGCGTGATAGGCGCCGACCGCCGCCGCATCCATGAAGGCTGCCAGCAGAAACCGGTCCGTCGAGGCCAGCACCAAGGCCAAGGTCAGCGACGCCGCAATGGGATAGCCATAGAGGGCATAGGCCTTCAGCCGCGTGCGATCCACGGTTCCGCCACCGGCCTGACGCAACTCGCCCGGCAGGATGAAGGGCAGGGCGAACAGGGGCGCGATGGCCAGACCCAGCAGGGGTGAGGCCGCGCCGGCGCCGGCCAGGGCGAACCCGGCCCCGACCAGGAACCCCAATACGGCGACCCCGATGTCCACGGCGGCGGATTTCGACACCTCGCCCGCCGCGCGATACCGTTCCTGCGCCAGCTTGGCGAGATTGCGCACCGGCGCGCCGGCCAGGCCGAAGGCGACGGCGATCTTGAACGCCGGCGTCAGCGGCGCCAGCCACACCACCAGGGCCGCGATCGGGGTGAAGACGGCGATGATGGTGAAGGACGTGCGGTACAGACTGGCGAGATGGGTCGCCATGCCCTCGGGCGTGCGCTCGGCCGCCCAGAAGCGCGCCATTGACGCCTCCAGCCAGGTGAAGGTGACGGTGTGGGCCAGGGTCGTCACCGAAAAGGCCAGGGCGTAATGGCCGAAATCGTCGGCGCTGAGCAGGCGCGTGAAGACGAAGATGGTCAGGAAACCGACGACCCCCTGGACGATCTGGGCCGGCAGATAGCCCCAGACGCCGCGCCAGAACATGCGCTTCTCGCTCAACGCACGGCCGCCCGGTCGCCCAGCAGGACGGGAATGGTGATGGCGATGACCCAGAGGTCCAGCCAGAAGGACTGGCGCTCGATATATTCGATGTCCAGCTGAACGCGCTCGCGCACCTGGGCCTCGGTATCGACCGGTCCACGCGAGCCCTTGATGGCGGCCCAGCCGGTCATGCCCGGCTTGATGCGGTGGCGGTGGGCGTATTCGGCGACCAGCAGGGCGGATTCGGTCTCGCCGGTCTTCATGCCGATGGCGTGGGGGCGGGGACCGACCAGGGACATCTCGCCCGAAAGGACGTTGAAGATTTGGGGCAGCTCATCCAGGCTGGTGGCGCGGATGAAGCGGCCGACACGGGTCACGCGGTCGTCGTCGGCGCAGACCTGGCGGCTGGCGGTGGCGTCGGCGGCGGCGTGGCGCATGGAGCGGAACTTCCACACCACGATGGTCTCGTGATTGAAGCCATGGCGGCGCTGGCGGAAGAAGACGGGGCCTGGGCTGTCCAGCTTCACCGCCAGTGCGACCAGGGCCATGATGGGCGCAGCAACCACCAGAGCGACGGCGCCGATCAGCAAATCCTGCATCCGCTTGTTGAAAGCTCGCCTGTCGGGATCGACGGGACCGTCCAGGGACGCAAGCGGCGCATTGGCCAACCTGTTCAGCACCCCGTCGCGACCCAGTTCCGAATCGACCAAGACCGTCAGCGGATTGGGCAGGGCGTTCAAGGTTTGCGTCAGGTCGCGCACGCGCTGGCCCGCCTCCGGATCGATGGCCAGGACGATGCGATCGACATAGGGCGTCAGCCGGTGGGTCAACAGGGCTTTGGCGGTCCCAAGCACAGGCACGCCGGCGACGCTGTCGGGCGACCGGGCCAAGCGGTCGTCGAACACGCCCAGCACATTCATGTCGCGTCGCTCCAACGCCTGTTCGATCAAACGTCGTGCGTGTCGTGTCGCGCCGACGATGACGATGTTGGGCGACAGCACGCCCAGCCGACGCCACCGCGCAATGACGACCAGCCACAGGCCGTGCAACAGCGCCAAGGCGGCTGTCGTCGTCACCGCCCAGGGCGCAATGACGTCCAGCGCCGGTCGGTCCAGCAGCCAACCCAGCACGAGCGCCACGCCGGCCGAGACGACTCCCACGCCCACAACGCCCGTCATGTGCAGAGGCCAGGGCGTGTCGCGTCCGAATCGATAAAGCTGAAGCGCGCGCATCAGAGCCAGGACAAGCATAGCGCCGACGACCACGGGCGCGGCGTCGCCGACCGTGATCGAGGCCAGACCTGTCGGCTGGATCGCCAGAACCGCGCTAAACGCCAATCCGCAGACCATCAGCACGTCGATCAGCCGGAAGTAATGCGCCGACAGGCGCACGGATGACCGCTCGCGCGCATTCAGCCAGATCTCCGGGCGGAACGGCCCGCGCGACGGCCGGCTCTTCAGCGGCGTGTCGGCGGCGAGACTGGCGGGACGGTCGAGCAACAGGCGATCCAGGAGCGAATGACGGCCGCGATTCTGCCGCTTCGGCCTCTATGTCGCGTTAACGTGGACGCTTTCTCTCGAACCGGATTGCGCGACGCATCAGCCTCCGCTATCGACGCCCTCGCAGGAGACGTGGCCGAGTGGCTGAAGGCAACGGTTTGCTAAATCGTCGTACCCCGTAAGGGGTACCGAGGGTTCGAATCCCTCCGTCTCCGCCATTCCTCTTAGAATATGGGCCGACAGCAGCCACCCGCCGCGCAAAGGGTCAGTTGGCTTCGCGCGTCATGTCGCCGTTGAAAACGACCACCGTGTACGACTAGCTGAAAAGACGCCACCAGGGCTTCCAGGGGGTCAGGTGGTGTTCGTGGTGGCGGCCGAAGTGGAAGCAGGTCAGCAGCGACAGGACCGGGCCGAAGGGGCTGGTGCGGGCGTTGTGATGGTCGGGGAAGGCTTCGTTGGTATGCCGGTGGGGCAGCCAGGTGCCGAAGGTGAACAACTGAAGCGCCGAGAGCAAGGCGGGCGCGGCCCAGAAGACCAGAAGATTGGGTGTGCGGGCGCCGAGGATCAGCACGGCGACAGCCACGAGCACCGTCAGAACGGCCAGTTCTCGCCAGCCGAAATAGGTGCGGAAGAAGCCGTAGAACCAGGGCAGGAAGGCGCGGGGGGCGTCGGCTTGAAAATCGGGATCGTCCGCCGTGCCGGGCGCCGCGTGATGGGCGTGGTGGGCCGTCTTCAAGGGCGCGAACCGAAAACCGGCGTAGAGGGCCAGCGCCAGGCTGCCGATCGCGGTGTTCAGCCGGGGGCGGCCCGGCGCCAGGGAGCCGTGCATGGCGTCGTGGGCGACGATGAACAGGCCCACGGACAGCCAGGTCTGGACGGCGACGATCAGCGGAACGGTCAGGACGCTCCAGATCGTCCAGCGATGAAAATAGACGCCGTAGATGTGCAGGATCAGCCAGGCCGCCGTGATCAGGCCAGCCAGCGTCAGGCCAATCAGGGCCTGGTTCGGGACGACCCGTGACATTGGCGTGACGGCGGACATGGCGCGACACTTAGCGCATCGCGGCCCTGTAAGCATCCTGTTCGCTTGCCGCATGCTTCGGCGCATGTCACCTGTCAGGAATGCAGGTCGACGCCTTTGACACTTCCGCGCCGGACCTTCTGCTGGTCGGCGGCGGTCTGGCCAATGGCCTGCTGGCGCTCCGGCTGTCGCAGTTGCGGCCCGAGCTGGACGTGCGAATCGTCGAGGCGGCGCAGACCCTGGGCGGGGTCCACACCTGGTCCTTTTTCGACAGCGACCTGACGCAGGATCAGCGCGACTGGATCGCGCCCCTGGTGGTGCATCGCTGGCCGGGATACGGCGTCCGTTTTCCCCAGTTCGAACGCGCGCTGTCGACGCCCTATTGCAGCGTCACGGCCGAACGGTTCGCGGCGGTGGTCGAGGCGGCCTTGCGCGGACGGATCATGCTGGGTGCGCCAGTCGCCTCAGTGTCGCCGACCGAGGCGGTGCTGGCTGATGGGCGGCGTCTGAGCGCCAAGACGGTGATCGATGGGCGCGGGCCGACCGCGACGCCGGATCTGGCGCTGGGGTTCCAGAAGTTCGTCGGGCTGGAGGTGCGGCTGGCGGCGCCGCATGGCCTGACCACGCCCATCGTCATGGACGCCTGCGTCGACCAGGCCGGGGGCTATCGGTTTCTCTACACCCTGCCGTTCGATGATCGCATTCTGCTGATCGAGGATACGCGTTACACCGATGGCGATGCGCTGGATCGCGCGGCGTTACGGCAGGGCGTGCTGGATTACGCCCGCGGGCACGGCTGGGAGATCGAGACGGTCTTGCGCGAGGAGGACGGCGTCCTGCCCGTGGCGCTCGACGGGGACATCGGCGCGCATTTGTCGCGGATGGGGCCGACGGCGCTCAGCGGCCTGCGCGCCGGGCTGTTTCACCCGACCACCGGCTATTCCCTGCCGGACGCGGTGCGCCTGGCCGACCGGCTGGCGCGGGATTTCGAGCCGGCGACGGTCGCCGTAGCCATCCGCCGCCATGCGCATGACGTATGGGCCGGACGAGGCTTTTATCGGTTGCTGAACCGGATGCTATTCCGTGCGGCGCGGCCCGATGAGCGATACAAGGTGCTGGAGCGGTTCTATCGCCTGCCCCAGCCTTTGGTCGAACGCTTCTACGCCGCTGGATCCACACTCGCCGACAAGGCACGGATCCTGAGCGGAAAACCCCCGGTGCCGATCGGCGCCGCACTGACCTGTCTGGTCGAAAAAGGACGTGCGTGATGCGGGCTGCTGTAATCGGATCGGGCTTCGGAGGCTTGTCGCTGGCCATACGGCTGCAGTCGGCGGGCATTCAGACCACGGTGTTCGAGGCCCGCGATCTGGAGGGCGGCCGGGCCTATGTGTTCAAGGACAAGGGCTATACCTTTGACGCCGGTCCCACCGTCATCACCGACCCGTCGGCGCTGGAGGAATTGTTCGAGGCCAGCGGGCGCAAGCTGTCGGATTATGTCGAGCTGCTGCCGGTGGCGCCCTTCTATCGACTGTGCTGGGAAGACGGCGACGTCTTTGACTACGTCAACGATCAGGATGAGCTGGACCGCCAGATCGTGGCGCGCAATCCGGCCGACAAAGAAGGCTATCGCAAGTTCCTGGCCTATTCGCAGGACCTGCTGAAGGAAGGCTATCTGAAGCTGGGAGCCGTGCCGTTCCTGGACTTCGCCAGCATGGTGAAGGCGGCGCCGGAGCTGATGCGGCTTCAGGCCTGGCGATCGGTCTATGACAAGGTCGCCAGCTACATTCAGGACGAGCACCTGCGTCAGGCGTTCAGCTTCCACTCCCTCCTGGTCGGCGGAAATCCGTTCGCGACCTCGTCGATCTATGCCTTGATCCATGCGCTGGAGCGGCGCTGGGGCGTGTGGTTCCCGCGTGGCGGCACCGGCGCCCTGATCCAGGCCATGGTGCGTCTGCTCAAGGATCTGGGCGGGGAAGTCCGACTGAACAGTCCGGTCGAGCGGATCACCATGGCGAACGGTCGTGCGACCGGCGTGGTGGTGAACGGCGAGACGCTGGCCTTCGACATGGTCGCGTCCAACGCCGACGTGGTGCACACCTATCAGCGCCTGTTAGGTCAGGAACCACGCGGTCAGAAGGAAGGCGCCAAGCTGGCGTCGCGGCGTCACTCCATGTCGCTGTTCGTCATCTATTTCGGCCTGAAGCGGGTTCACCCGGAGGTGCGCCACCACACGGTGCTGTTCGGGCCGCGCTATCGCGAACTGATCGCCGAAATCTTCAAGGGGCCGGATCTGCCCGACGACTTCTCGCTGTATCTGCATGCGCCGACGCGGACCGATCCGTCACTGGCCCCGGAAGGCTGCGACGCCTTCTATGTGCTGGCGCCCGTGCCGCATCTGGCCTCTGCGGATATCGACTGGGAGGTCGAGGGGCCGCGCTATCGCGACCGGATTCTGGCCTATCTGGAAGAACGCTACATCCCCGGCCTGACGGCGGACCTGGATACCTGCCGCATCTTCACGCCGGTCGATTTCCGCGACCAGCTGAACGCCCACCAGGGTTCGGCCTTCTCGCTGGAGCCGATCCTCACTCAGAGCGCCTGGTTCCGGGTGCATAACCGCGACGACCAGATTCCCAACCTGTATTTCGTGGGCGCCGGCACCCATCCCGGCGCGGGCGTGCCGGGCGTGGTCGGATCGGCCAAGGCCACCGCCGCCCTGATGATCGAGGACGCGAGGCAGCCGGCATGACCGACGCCGTCCTGGATCACAGCCGCCAGTCGATGGAGCAGGGGTCCAAGAGCTTCGCCGCCGCCGCGCGCCTGTTCCCGGCGGCGATCCGGGACGACGCCTGGATGCTGTATTCCTGGTGCCGGCATTGCGACGACGAGATCGACGGCCAGGTGCTGGGCCACGGCGCGGTCGGCATCGATCCGGTGCTGGCCGGCGAGAAGCTGGACGAACTCCGTTTGCGCACCGCCGCAGCCCTGGCCGGAGAGCCGCAGACGGACCCGGTCTTCACCGCCTTCCAGCGCGTGGCCATGCGTCACGGCATTCCTGCCGACGAGGCGATGGACCTGTTGCAAGGGTTCGAGATGGACGTGGTCGGCCGGCGTTACGATACGCTGGAGGACACGCTGGACTATGCCTATCACGTCGCCGGCGTCGTCGGGGTGATGATGGCGCGGATCATGGGGGTGGACGATGCGCCGACCCTGCGTCGCGCACAGGACCTGGGGCTGGCGTTCCAGCTGACGAACATCGCCCGCGACGTGGTCGAGGATGCGAAGGGCGGGCGCGTCTATCTGCCCGGCGCCTGGCTGGATGAGGCGGGCGTGCCGCGCGATCAGGTCGATCAGCCCCAGCACCGCGCCGCTGTGGCCCGGACGGCGCAGCGTCTGGTGGCGGCGGCCGAGCCCTTCTACGCCTCTGCGCGGTGGGGTTTGCGCGATCTGAACCCGCGTTCGGCCTGGGCCATCGCGACGGCGCGCGGCGTCTATCGTTCGATCGGCCGCCATGTGTCGCGCGCCGGCGTGACCGCCTGGGACGGACGGACGTCGGTCGACAAGGCTGGCAAGCTGATGCTGCTGGGGCGGGGCGGTCTGATCGCCCTGTGGTGCAAGACGCTGGATGCCTGGCGCGAGCCGCCGCCGCGCCCGGCCTTGTGGACGCACGTCTGACGATCAGCGAGCCGCGCGCCGCCTCTCCAACATCAGGGCGACCGCAAGGCCCCCTGCGCCCAGACCGGCCATGACCGCCCAGGCGGCGATGACGGTCGAGGTGAACTCACCGCGCCAGATCACGGCCTGATAGGCCTCGATGGCCCAGGCGTGGGGCGTGATCCAGCCGAGGTCGCGGAAGGCCTCGGGCATCAAAAAGCGCGGCGCCATCGATCCGCCCAGAGCGGCCAGAAGCAGGACCACGAAGGTCGTCAGCGGTTGGGCTTGCTCGCGCGATCGACACGCCGCCGTCAGAGCCAGGGCCAGGCCGGCGGCGCAGCAACCGACCGCCAAGGCAGTGACCGTCGCCGCCGCCATCTGCCAGGGCTCCAGGGCGGGCAGCTTGACCCAGGCCGCGACGAAGACCGTCGCCGACTGCATCACGCCGACCGCCGTCAGCCAGACGGCCCGCCCGCCAAGGATAGGCGCGAGGCTGCCGCGGGCCAGGGCCAGGCGTGATTGGAGGCCGGATCGCCGCTCGTCCAGCCCACCCATGGCCCCATGCATGGCGGCGAAAAAGACGAACATGACGCTGACCGCGCCCGCATAATAGGTCGCCTGCACATCACCCTGGGGACCGATCTGCAGGGTCTGAACGCGCGGTGCGGGTCGTGCGCCCTGACCCGACAGGGCGGCGGCCATCGGCTCCAGCCGCGCCTGAAGCGCCGATGCCGCCACGTCGCGGCCGGCGGCGGAAACGATCACCAGCTTCGGCGGTCCCTGCGTCGAGGGACGGATCAGTATGCCCGCGTCGGCGCGACCGTCGATGACGGCGCGGTCGAAGGCCTCGCGATCTTCGACAATGCGAAGACGATCGCCCATGTCCTTCGACACAGCCTCGCGGATCGCCGCCGTCGCGGGCGTGCGCGACGCGTCATGCAGGACGACTGTGGTGTCTATGTCGCCCCGTGCGCCCGCGCCGAAGATCGCCGCGAACAAAAGATAGACCAGGGGCGGCAAAAGCAGGGTCAGGATCACACCTGCGCGGTCGCGCCAAAATCCTCTCGCCCAGGCGCCCGCCACGGCCATCATGACGGAGCCTGCGATAAATGTGCGACCAGATCGTCCAGGCCGGGGCGGCGCACGGCGACCTCGCCATCCTCGCCATCGACGACAGCGGCCAGCATCTGGGCGATGGCCAGCGCGTCCTCGCAGAGCCGACGCCACTCCAGCCCATCCTCGGACGCGGTCAGCCCCGCCTGGGCGAACCATTGGGCAGCAGGGTCCGACGCCGGTCGGGTCAGGCGAATGCTGAGCAGCCGGGCTGAGCCAAACGCGCGATGAAGCAGGGCGTTCGGGGCGCCTTCGGCCAGCAGACGCCCCTGCGCCAGGACACCGATCCGGTCGGCCGTATCGGCGACGAAGACGGCGTCATGGCTGATCAGAAGGCAGCCGGCGCCGGCCTTTGCGGTTTCGCGCAGGGCGACGGACAGGACGCCGCGGGTCGCCGCATCCACCCCTTCCGTCGGTTCGTCGGCGATCAGCAGCCGCGGGCGCCCGACCAGGGCGGCGCTGAGGTTGGCGCGCCGTTTCCAGCCGCCGGACAGGGTGCGCACCGGCTGGTCCGCGCGCGGGCCGCACCCGGTCAGGTCGAGCGCGCGGTTCACCGCCGCGCCGCGATCCCGCTTGGGTACGCCGCACAGGCGCGCCGTGACATCGACGTTCTCGCGCGGCGACAGGGCCGGGAACAGGGCGCTGTCCTGCGGCGCCAGCCCGATGCGCCCGCGTGGTCCGCCGCCTTCGCCCAGGACGACGCGCCCGCGCCGCGCGGGCAGCAGACCCGAAGCGACACGCGCCACCGTGGACTTGCCCGCACCATTCGCCCCCAGCAGGGCATAGACTTCGCCCGGAGCGATGCTCAGGCTGAAGTCGCTCAGCACGGATCGGCCGTCATAGCCCGCATGGATCCCGCTCAGCGACAGGGCCGGCGCGACGTCAGACCCCAAGTTCGGCCTGCTGGAAAAGGTCCAGGACATACAGGGCCAGGGGGCTGTCATGGCCGACCGCCTCGACCGCCTTGGTCAAGGATTGCCGCACCGCCGCGCGGGTCCGGCATTCACCCCACAGATCGACGAAGGTGGTGGTGTCGTCGTCCTGGCCCACGTCCTTGCCGACCGCATCGACGGTCGAACAGACATCCAGCAGATCGTCGCAAAGCTGGAAGGCGAAGCCGATCGCCTCGCCGAAAATCGACAGCCGCGCCAGATCCTGTGCATCGCCCCCGCCGAGCAGGCCGCCGCCGCGCACGGTGGCCACGAACAGGGCGCCGGTTTTCAGATCGTTGATCTGGCGCAGGGCGGTTTCGTCGCGATCCCTTGCGTCGTCGCGCAGGTCGCGCATCTGACCCTCGGACAGACCATCAAAGCCGATCGCCTGCGTCAAAAGGTCCAAGGCCGCCAGACGCGTTTCCGCCGGCGCAGGCGTCTGCAGCACCAGACGCGTCGCCTGGTTCAGCAGGGCCACGGCCGCCAGCACGGCAGTATCCTCCCCATGGCGACGGTGCAGGGTCGGTTGGCCCCGACGCAGCGAGGCGTCGTCCATGCATGGCAGATCGTCCAAAACCAGCGACGCGGCATGGACCATTTCCAGGGCGCAGGCGTAGTCCAAGGCGTCTTCCGGCTCGCCGCCGACATGCGCCGCCGCCAGCATGGCCAGCACCGGCCGGACGCGTTTTCCCTGTCCCAGCAAGGCTTCGCGGGCGGCCGTGGACAACAGGCCGTCATGCGCCGGGGCGACCTCGGCCAGACGCGCCTGAACCTGCAGACGCAGATCGTCGGGGTCGCAGGATGCGCCCGCCAGAGGCGGTTGGCGCCGGATGCCGACGATGGCCATACAGATCTCCCATAGTCGCCGACGTCGCGTTGCGACCACGCGCCGAACCCTTATGATGCCATACGGCATCACGACCGCGTCGGATGCAACCCGCCAGGAGCCGTTTGCGATGTCCACCGACGCCGATGCCTTGATCCGGCGCAAGGACGAACACATCGACCATGTGCGGGCCGGTCGGGGCGTCAGCCAGACGACATCGGGTCTGGACGCCGTCCGTTTTGTTCACGACGCCCTGCCGGATATCGATCACGACGCCATCGATCTGGCGACGCGCTTTCTGGGGCGACCGGTCGCCTTGCCGTTCCTGATCAGTTCGATGACCGGCGGGCCGTCGCGGGCCGAGGCGATCAATGCGCGTCTGGCCGAGGCCGCCCAGGCTCTAGGCGTCGTTCTGGCGGTCGGCTCGCAGCGCGTCGCGCTGGAGACGAAGGGCGGTTTGGGCCTGGGGCTGGATCTGCGACGCCGGGCCCCCGATGCGATGATCCTGGCCAATCTGGGCGCCGTGCAGTTCGCCTTGGGTTATGGCGTCGACGAGGCGCGTCGGGCCATGGAGATGATCGGCGCCGACGCCCTGATCCTGCATCTCAACCCATTGCAGGAGGGCGTTCAGCCCGAGGGCGATCGCGATTGGCGCGGCGTGGCGAGAGGCATCGAGCAGGTTGCGGCGGTCTTCCCGGGCCGTCTGATCGTCAAGGAGACGGGCGCCGGCCTGTCGGGCGCGGTGGCGCGTCGCCTGGCGGACATGGGCGTCGCCGCACTGGACGTCGCCGGGGCGGGCGGCACCAACTGGGGCCTGATCGAGGGTGCGCGAGCCACGGGCGGTCGCGCGGAAGCACTGGCCGCGCCCTTCGCCGGCTGGGGCGTACCGACGGCGCGCAGCCTGGCAGACTGCGCCCAAGGCGCGCCGGAACTGGATCTGATCGGGTCGGGCGGCATCCGTGACGGTTTGGATGCGGCGCGCGCGATCCGGCTGGGCGCCTGTCTGGTCGGCCAGGCGGCGGGCGTGCTCGAGGCGGCGCTGACGTCGACCGAGGCCGTGGTGGATCATCTGGATCTGATGGCGGCCCAACTGCGGCTGACCTGCTTCTGCACCGGATCGGCGGACCTTGCCGCCCTGGCTCAGGCGCCGTTGCTGGAAGCGCCGCGTTTCTGAGACAGTTCGGCCTTCAGCGCGCGCGCCGAACGCACCCACAGGAAGCCGAACGACACGCAACCCTCGCGCGTCCGCACTGCGTGGTGGAGCCGGTGGGCTTGAATGCGTCGCGTCCAGAACCCCGAGCGCCCAACGATTCCCGTTGGAAACCGGCGATGCACCAGTCCGTCGTGAAAGAAGAAATAGATCAGTCCATAGGCTGTGACACCCAGGCCGATCGGCAGCGCCCAGGGCCAGACGTGCAGCCCGAGCGCCACAAAGACGATGGCCGGGGCGGCGAACACCACGGCGAACAGGTCGTTCTTTTCCAGCACGTCGTCGTGCGGCTCATGATGGCTGCGGTGCCAGGTCCACAGCAGGCCATGCATGACATAGCGATGCATCGCCCAGGCGAAGACCTCCATCCCCAGGAAGGTGGCGAGGAACAGCAGGATCATCGTCGGCCAGGACATGACCCATCATAGGCGCTTTGCGGCCTGCGCGTCACGACTTGACCCGGCGCGACGTTTCGCCGTCTGTGCGCCCATGTTGAAGGATCTGGTCGTCACCACCCTTGCGCTCAGCCTGATCATCGGCGTGCGCTATCTGCTGGTCGGTGTCGTGACCCATGGCTTGCTGTGGGGCGGACCGGGACGGGGGCGTCAGCTGAACCACAGGCCGCCGGCGGCGAAACGAATCCGCGCTGAAGTCATCGCGTCCCTGATCGCCTGCCCGATCTACGCCTTGCCGGCCGCATTCGTCATCGAACTCTGGAAGCGCGGCGGCACGGCGATCTACGACGATATCCATGCCTGGCCGCTGTGGTGGCTGCCCGCCAGCTTCATCGTCTATATGCTGGCCCACGACGCCTTCTACTATTGGGTCCACCGCGGACTGCACCATCCGCGCATCTTCCCCTGGGCCCATGCCGAGCATCATCGGTCGCGCGACCCCAGCGCCTTCGCCTCCTTCGCCTTCGATCCGGCCGAGGCCATCGCAACCGCCTGGTTCCTGCCGGCCCTGACCCTCTTCATCCCGATTCACTGGGGCGTGGCGCTGGCGCTGCTGACCCTGATGACCGCAACCGCCGTGTTGAACCACGCCGGACGCGAAGTCTGGCCCGCGTCCTGGCTGAAACGCGCCCCGCTACGCTGGATGATCACCGCCACCCACCACGACGCGCACCACAAACGCTTCAACGGCAACTACGGCCTGTATTTCCAGATGTGGGATCGATGGGCAGGCAGCGAGATTTCGTCCGCTCGGCGGAGAAACGAGGGGACGCCACCGCTTTGATCCAGGATGGTGGGGCGTTCTCAGCGGAAATCGGCGGGCTTTAGGCCATGCCGCTGCAGCTTGTCGTACAGCGTCTTCCTCGGAACCTGCATTTCGGCGAGCACTGCGGATATGTCCCCACGATGGGACTGTAGCGCGTCGCGCAGCAGTTCGCCTTCGAACCTGTTGACGCGGTCGGGAAGACTTAGGCCGTGATCGGGCGCGCGGGTGTTGTCATCGAGTGACAAGGCGACGCGTTCCGCAAAATGCGCCAGTTCGCGGATATTGCCGGGCCAGTCGGCCTCGACCAGCAGGCGTCTTACGCTGTCGCTTATAGAGGGAATATCGATGCCGTGGCGGTCCGCCGCGCGACGCAGGAAGTGGGCGAACAGCAGCGGAATGTCTTCTCGCCGTTCGCGCAGGGGCGGTACGCGGAGTCTCACCACGTTCAGACGGTAATAGAGGTCTTCGCGAAAGGCGCCCCCACGTGCGGCCTCGCCGAGATCGATCTTTGACGAGGCCAGTACACGCAAATCTAAGGCGCGGGGCTCGTTGGCCCCGATGGGATGGACCTCGCGTTCTTCCAGGACACGCAAAATCTTGACCTGAACGGCCAGAGGCATGCTCTCGACCTCGTCCAAAAACAATGAGCCGTTGTGTGCGCGTTCGACGTGCCCGACCCGGCGGCGCAAGGCTCCGGCGAAGGCGCCGAGTTCGTGTCCGAACAGTTCGCTCTCGATCAGCCCGTCAGGCAGGGCGCCGCAGTTGACGGCGACGAACGGGGCCAATCGTCGCCGGCCGCCGTTGTGCAGGGCGCGCGCAACGGCCTCCTTTCCTGTTCCGGTTTCGCCTTCGATCAGCACGTCCATTCGGGCATCGGCGATCTGAGCGATGGTGGCGCGGAGGGCAATGATGGCGCGAGACGATCCCGCCAGGGGCAGCTCCTGTCCGCTGTCCGAGGCCATCGCCAGCAAGCGACGGTTTTCCAGGACCAGACCGCGTTTTTCCAGAGCGCGGTTCAAGCTGTCTTGAAGGCGCTCAAACGGAAAGGGCTTGGCGACGAAGTCGTAGGCGCCGTCCTTCATCGCTGCGACGGCGTCGGTGATGTCGCCATGGCCAGTGATCATGATGATCGGCAGGGTGGCGTCCAACGCTTGCAGGCGGCTGAGCAACTGGCGGCCATCAAGGCCAGGCATCCGCAGGTCGGTGATCACGACGCCCGGAAAATCGGCATCGATCGCTCTCAGCGCGGGTTCCGCCCCTGGAAAAGCGCGAATGTCATAACCTTCCAGGGTCAGGCGCTCGACCAAGGCATGGCGGAAATCGGCGTCGTCCTCGATCAGGGCGACGGCAGTGGGGCGGGCAAATTCCATCACGCGATCCTCAGGGTGGCGACAAAGGTCGCTCCGATGTCCTCGTCGACCAAGTCGAGCTCGCCACCGAACCCGGCGATCAGATCTCGACAGATGACCAGACCCAGGCCGAGCCCATTTGCGCGTGTGGTGACAAAGGGGGTGAACAGTTGGGCGCGCACAGCGGGCGGCACGCCTGGACCATTGTCGGAAATACTCAATCGAACACGGTCTTTTTCGCGCAAGACCTTCAGCGTTAGGCGTGGCCGATCGCAGCCTTCCAGCGCTTCTGAAGCGTTCTTGACCAAGTTGACGATCACCTGTTCCAGACGAAAGCGGTCGGCGCGTACTGTGACGTCTGCGTCGCCCTCACGGATCAACTCGACGCCGCCCTCGTCCAATCGGCCGCGCGTCAGCAGCAGGGCGCCGTGGATGGCGTCCTCCAGACGGACGATGCCGATTTTGGGATCTGACTTTCTGGAAAAGACCCTGAGGCCTTCGGTGATGGCCCCGATGCGCTGGGTCAGGTCGCTGATCCGCGCCAATGCCCCACGCGCCTTAGCGGCCTCGTCGCGATCAAGCAGAACGCCGGCGGTCTCTGCCTGGGTCTGGATGGCGGCGACGGGTTGATTGATCTCGTGCGCCACGCTGGCGACGATCTGCCCCAGCGCGGCGAGTTTGCTGGCTTGAACCAGCTCGTCACGCAGCAGTTCGCGTGCGGTCTCGGCTCGGCGGCGTTCCTCGATCTGGCGATTGAGGGCGGCGTTAGCGTTACGAAGCTCGTGGGTGCGTTCGTCGATCAGCCTTTCCAGTTCCAGCCGCGCCTCTTCCTCGGCACGGGCGCGGACAAGGGCCTGATGGCGACGACGCAGAAGCACGACGATGACTCCTGCCAGCAGGGTGACGATCAGGGCCGCAAGCGCCCGCGCGGTTGCGACGGCCATCCCAATGGATCCACGATCCGGCGACAGCAGGTGCAGAGTCCAGCCGGGCGTTTCCGTTGGGATCGCCGCATGCATCCAGCGCTGCTCGCGGCCATCGACTGGAGCTTGGATCAGACGCGGTCGATCATTGGGAGGCGTTACGAAGGGGAGGGGGCGCAACGCCTCGGGTTGGAGCGTCTGATCGGTCAATGTCAGCCGCCGTCGAAGTTCGTCCTGCGCTTCTGTGGTGCGGAAACGCCATGCCGGCACGCTGGTTATCAGCACGACGCCGCCGGGGTCGACAACATAGGCCGGCTCACCAGACGCGCGCCATTCGGCCTCGAGAGCGGCGAACTCGACCTTGACCACGACGACGCCCACGGCGGAGCCGCTCGACCCGTCAACACGCCGCGCCAGATAGAGTCCGGGCCGGCCGGACACAGTGCCCAAGGCGAAGAACTCCGCCTGGCCTTGGCGCATGGCGTTGATGAAATAAGGCCGAAACCCGTAGTCGGCGCCGACGAAACTGGTCGGCAGGCGCCAGTTGCTGGCAGCGCGGGTTCGTCCGCTGGCGTCGATGATATAGATGGCGGCGGCGCGTGTCTGACGCGCCAAGGTTTCCAGTTTAAGGCTGACTGTATCGCCTTTGGCAGTCTGCGGGGCGCTCAGCAGGTCGGCGATGTCGGGATCGCTCGCCAACGCCAGGGGCAGGGAGCGGTGCTTTTCCAGTTCGCTGCGTAGCACGGCCGCGTGCAGGGCGGCGGCGGCCTCTGTCTGCCGAGCCAGTTCGATCTTGGCATCACGCCGAGCGACCTCGCCTGCGCCGAAAGCCGCCAAGGCTGCGATCATGAACCAGCACACTGTCGTTACCAGCCAAAGGGAGCGCCAAGGTTTTCGAGCCGAGTCTGTGACCTGTGCATCCTGCATGTTCGCAGTGTGCGGATAATCGCACGATAGGGCCAGCCTTGTGGGTGAAAAACCGCACAAATATCTTAACCGATCCTCACGCTTTTCCAGAAAGTGCCTGATTTTCATAGAGAACGAGGCGTTGGATCAATCGCTTTCGCGATGATGGTTCTCGTTGGAAGCTCTATCCAACGGAGCGTGGCGAAGATCGCGCCCATCGAGGAGACTGCGGGATCACCCCCCGCACATCAGGAGCCCTTCGTGATCTCAGTCCCGTCAGAGGCCGCGCCGGTCGTTCGCCGGCCGTTCTATCGCCACCTGTATTTCCAGGTGCTGATCGCCATCGCGCTCGGCGCCTTGATCGGTCACTTCTGGCCGACGTTCGGCGAGAGCCTGAAGCCGCTGGGCGACGGATTCATCAAACTGGTGAAGATGGTCATCGCGCCGGTGATCTTCCTGACCATCGTGACCGGCATCGCCGGCATGCGCGATCTTGGTAGCGTCGGTCGCGTCGCCGCCAAGGCTTTCGCCTACTTCCTAGTCTTCTCGACTCTGGCTCTGATCGTGGGCCTGATCATCGCCAATCTGGTGCGTCCGGGCCATGGCTTGAACATCGACCCGGCGACGTTGAACGCCGGCGCTGTCGAGCAGTATGCGGCGGCCGCGCACGAGAGCACGATCGTCGGCTTCCTGATGGGCGTCATTCCCGACACGCTGGTCAGCGCCTTCTCGACCGGCAACATCCTGCAGGTTCTGTTCGTGTCGATCCTGTTTGGCCTCGCCCTTGCGTTGGTGGGCGAACGGGCCCAGCCGGTGGTCGATCTGTTCGAGACCCTCAGTCTTGCTGTGTTTAAGTTGGTCGCTATCGTGATGAAGGCTGCGCCCATCGGCGCCTTCGGGGCCTTCGCCTTTACGATCGGCGCCTATGGCATCGCATCGATCGCCAATCTGGCCGCCTTGATCGTGACCTTCTACGTCACTGCGATCATCTTCGTCGTCGGCGTGCTGGGTCTGGTGGGCGTCGCCAACGGCTTCAACATTCTCAAGCTGATCCGTTACCTCAAGGAAGAGCTTCTGCTGGTGCTGGGCACTTCCAGTTCAGAGGCGGCCCTGCCCAGCCTGATCTCCAAGATGGAACGCGCGGGCGCCGCCAAGTCGGTCGTCGGCCTGGTCGTGCCGACCGGCTATTCGTTCAATCTGGACGGCACCAACATCTATATGACGATGGCGGCTCTGTTCATTGCTCAGGCGCTGAACATCGAACTCACCATCTGGCAGCAGATCACGCTTCTGCTGGTCGCCATGCTCAGCTCAAAAGGCGCAGCGGGCATCACGGGCGCGGGCTTCATCACCTTGGCGGCGACCCTGTCGGTCGTGCCGGATGTGCCAGTCGCCGGCATGGCCCTGATCCTGGGCATCGACCGCTTCATGAGCGAATGCCGGGCCCTGACCAACTTCATTGGCAACGCCGTGGCCACCATCGTCGTGGCCCGCTGGGAGAACGCGCTGGATCGCGACGCTCTAGCGGCCGCGCTGGACGGACATCCCTTGCCGGTGGCGGCGCTGCCTGACCCTGCGGCGGGGCCTGGAGACGATCTGGTTCTCGCCAAGGACTGACGGCGAGAACGACTTTTGAATGACGGGACCGACGACATAACGACGGCCCGGGAGGAGGAAACATGAAGATGCAATCCAAGTTCGCACTGATGGCGGGCGCGGCCTCGGCTGTCCTGCTGATCTCGGCGGGAGCGGCTCTGGCTCAGGACGCCGCGCCTCAGTCCACGCCAGCGCCGGAGGGCGAGGCGGCGCAGGTCGAGGACATCGTCGTCGTCGGCTCTCAGATCCGCGGCGCCTCCACCACGGCGGCTCTGCCGGTGACCGTCGTCACGCAGGAAGAAATCATCGCGACCGGCGCCGTCAGCGGCGATGATCTGCTGCGGTCCATTCCCCAGATGGGCGATGTGCTGTTCTCCAGCGCCAACAATCCTCAAACCTCGAACGCAGCGCGAGGCGACGTCAACTCGGTCAATCTGCGCTCGCTCGGGGTGGGCAACACCCTGGTGCTCTTGAACGGACGTCGGATCGTTCAGCACCCCACCAGCCAAGGGACGTCAGACACCGGCACGGTGCCTGTGCTCAGCTACAACTCCAACGCCATTCCGGTCTCTGGGTTGGAGCGGTTGGAGGTTCTGCTGGACGGCGCCGCCGCCATCTATGGCGCGGACGCTGTCGCAGGCGTCGTGAACACTGTGCTTCAGCAGGATTTCGATGGCTTGGAGATGAAGGCCCAGTACGGCGGCGCGGAGGGCACGCATCGTCGAGAGTTCACCTTCGGGATGTTCGCAGGCAAGGATTTCGAGCGGGGCAATCTGTCGGGCTTCCTCGACTACACCAACCGCACCGCCCAGCAGGCCAGCGACGAGCCCTATACCGCCTCGGACGACCGCCGCAGCCTGTTCGCCAACGTGCCGGGCTATGAGAATTCGACCGACACCGACGGGCGCTCTTCCTATACAGCCTGGGCCAACTTCCAGACGCCGTTCCAAGTCCGTCGGGGCACAACGGCCCTGACGACCGGCGCCGGCGCCTTCCACAATCAGCCTTCCAGCTTCGGCTGCACCGCGCCGGTTGGGGGTGATGTTTGCCTGGCCAGCGGCAACATCAGCTACAGCGGCGCTGGCCGCGAGTTGCGCTACGACGGGGCGCGGGGCACCACCCAATCGCCGGACATCGAACGGTTGAACCTGTTCGTGTCGGGTCACTTCGATCTCGACAACGGCGTCACGGTCTTTGGCGAACTCGGCTATTACACGGCATCGACCCAAAACCTTCAGCCGCCGACCATCCTGCTGAACCCGCTCTGGATTCCAGCCAGCAACTACTGGAATCCGTTCGGTCCCGTCACCTTTGCCGACGGCACGCGCAATCCCAATCGTCTCGCTGGCCTGACAAACGTCCCCACAGCCGGGACGGCCGTTAAGCTGGTTCGGTATCGCTTCAACGATCTGGGCGCCCAGGTGGTGGATGTCGACAACTGGCAGTCCCGATTCCTGGGCGGCCTGCGGGGCGAATGGCGCGGCTTCGATTGGGAAAGCGCGCTGCTGTATTCGGAAGCCGAGGCCACCGACAGCTCGAACGCCGTCAATCTGACCGCGCTTCAGGCCAATCTCGCCCTGTCGACGCCCGACGCCTAAAATCCGTTCAGCGGCGGCTGTGTGAACGATACCAGCTTCGGCGATTGCACGCCCAGTTCTCAGGCCGCGATCGACGCCATCACGACCGACCTGACACGGGTCTCCAAGACGACGCTGGCGCTGTGGGACTTCAAGCTCAGTCGTGCGGATGTCTTCGCGTTACCGGCCGGACCCGTCAGTATGGCCCTGGGCGTCGAGGCGCGTCGGGAAACTCAGCGTGACGACCGCGACGCCGATCTGGACGGCACCAACGTCTTCCGCGACAGCGTGTCGGGCGAGATCAGCCAGTCCAACATCGCCGCGGTTAGCTCCAACCCCGACACCTACGGCAAGCGCGAGGTTTATTCGGCCTATGTCGAGTTTGCCGTGCCCGTCGTGTCGCCGGAGATGAACATTCCGCTGGTTCGCAGTCTCGATTTCCAACTGGCCGGTCGATACGAGCACTATTCCGACTTCGGCGATGTGGCCAAGCCCAAGATCGCCATGGCCTGGGACCTGGTCGAAGGCGTGCGCGTCCGGGGCTCGTATTCCGAGGGTTTCCGCGCCCCAAACTTGGAACAGACCAACGCGGCGCAATACGGGCGTCTATCGACCAATAACGATTACATCCGCTGTGAGGCCGATCTACGCCTGGGTCGGATCACCAACTTCAACCAATGTTCGCAACCCGCCAGCGCCTCGCTGCTGGTGTCGGGCAATCCCGAGCTTCAGCCCGAGGAAAGCACCAATCAGTCCATCGGCCTGGTTTTGCAGCCCTGGTTCATTCCCGAGCAGTTTGGCCGGTTCACCTTCACGCTGGACCGCTGGAAAATCGAGCAGGAGAAGATCGTCGGTCTGCTGGGCGCGCAGTCGAACGTCGTGCTGGACTATCTGAACATCCTGCACGGCACGCGGAACGACAACGTCAACCGCGCGGCGGTGACGGCCGACGACATCGCCTTCTTCCAGGGCAGCGGAATCACTCCTGTCGGACAGATCGTCTCGGTCGAAGACCAGTTCATAAACTTGCTGCCGCAGACGGTGGAGGGGCTCGACATCGGTCTACATTGGCGGCTGCGCGGCACACCTTGGGGCAACTTCCGCGCCAGCGTTAATGCGGCGCATCTGACGAAGTTCGACCGTTCTCCCGGCCCCTTGGTCGAGTCGCTGTTCGCAGCGCGTGAAGCCGGCCAGATCAATGCGAACACGCCGCTGCCGATCTCTCAGACCCTGTTGGCTCGCAACGGCCGGCCGGAATGGCGGGTGACGGGCTCGTTCACGTGGTCGCAAGGGCCATGGCAGGTAGGCGCATTCACCCAATACAACAGCGCCGTCACCGAAGCCGGCTTCCTCAGCGCCCAAGGTGACCCCTGGCAGGTCGATAGCCAGATCACTGGCAATCTGTATGGTCAGTATGAGTTCGGCGACAACACCGGCTTTGCGTCCGGCACAACGGTGCGCCTGGGGGCGCGCAACATCACTGACGAGCAGCCGCCGTTGACTTCGTCGGGCTATCTGGGCGCGCTCTACAATCCCTACGGCCGCTACTGGTACGCCAACATCTCCAAGACGTTCTGAGAGGGAGAGGCGCGATGACCGACCGTATTGTTCGATCTCTGGGGGCGCTGGTCGCCGCCTGGGCCGGCATCGCGCCGATGACGCAGGCGCAGGAAACGCAGACGGCCGTCGCGGCGCCTGTCGATCCTGCGCCCGCGCCAGCCGATTGCCCGGACTTCGTGCCGCGGCAGACGCGGTGCTGGTCGGGCAGGGCGGTCAAAGGCGGCTATTATTGGATCGCCGTGCCTCAGGACTGGAATGGCGCCCTGATCGTTCACGCACATGGCGGACCTCGCACCAGCGCGCCAGAACCGAACGATCCGCTGGAGGACATGGAGCGGTTCTCCATGACGGTGAAGGAAGGTTTCGCATGGGCGGGCTCGACCTATCGCCGTGGCGGCTATGGCGTACGGATGGCGGCGGAAGACACGGACGATCTGCGCCAGATTTTCTGGAACGCCTTCGGCAAACCACGTCGAACTCTGGTGCATGGCCAGTCCTGGGGCGGAAATGTCGCGGCCAAGACGGCTGAGCTCTACGCCCGCGATGCCGAGGGACAGGTCATGTGGGACGGCGTCGTCCTGACCAACGGCGTAATCGGCGGCGGGACCCGCACCTACCGCTTTCGCGCCGATTTGAGAGCGGTGTATCAGTTCTACTGCAACAACCATCCGCTTCCGAACGAGCCCCGGTATCCGCTTTGGCAGGGGCTGCCGCTAGACAGCGATCTGAACCGGGCGCAGTTGGCCGAGCGGGTCAAAACCTGCACGGGCGTGGGCCTGCCGCTTGCCGAGAGGTCGGCTGAGCAGAAGCGCAATCTGGCGGATATCCTGGCCGTGACGGGCGTGAACGAGGAACAGTTGGTTCCGCATCTGGCCTGGGCGACCTTCCTGTTCCGCGACATGGTTTTGCGCCGTCTTGACGGGCTGAACCCCTTCGACAACAGCCATACGGTCTATCAGGGTTCGCACGACGACGAGGCGTTGAACGCTGGCGTTCAGCGGTTCGCGGCTGATCCGATGGGTGTGGCGCGCTTGGCCTACGACGCGGATCTCAGCGGTCTGATCGTGGCGCCGACGCTGACGATCCACGCCAAAAACGATGCGACAGCCTTCGTCTCCAACGACGCGCTTTACAGGGAGACGGTCGCCGCAGCGGGACGATCGGACCTATTGGTCCAGACGTTCACAGACGAGTCCGAACATAGCCGCCTATCGCCGCCAGAGTACGTCGGTCTTTTCCAGGCGATGATGCGCTGGCTGGACGAGGGCGTGAAGCCGACGCCCGCTGACGTTGCCACGCTGTGTCAGGTGGCGGCTTCACGCTACGAGGACGGCTGTCATTTCGACACCACCTTCAAGCCGTCGACGGACAGCCGCGCCAACTGAAGCTGCCGCTGCGGCTCACAACGATCTGCTCCAAACGCAACACGGCCCGCAGGCGACTGCGGACCGTGTCTGTTTGTGCGTGACCTGAAAGATCAGGCCGTCTTGGCGCGGTCCTTGTCGGAGGAGCTGCGGGCCAGTTCGCGGTTCAGCCACAGGGCCAGCAGCGTGCAGATCGCGCCCGACAGCAGATAGGCGCCGGCGGCGATCAGGCCGAACTGGCTGGAGATCCAAAGGGCCGCCAGGGGCGCGAAGCCGGCCCCGACCAACCAGGCCAGGTCCGAGGTCAGGGCGGACGAGGTGTAGCGATTGGTCAAGCTGAAGCTGGAGGCCACCGGGCCTGAGGCCTGTCCGAACGACAGGCCCAGCAGGATGAAGCCCGAAATCATGAAGGTCAGTTCGCCGACGGGGCCTCCGTTCAGCAGTTGCGGTGCAAATCCCGAGAAGATGGCGATACCGACGGCCGTGATGGCCAGCAGTGTGCGGCGACCGTAGCGGTCGGCCAAAATGCCTGAGGCCAAGATCGCCAGCAGGCCGAACACGGCGCCGACCATCTCGATCAGAAGGAACCGAACCGGCGTTTCTTTCGTGAACAGGAACACCCACGACAGTGGGAAGACGGTGACCATGTGGAACATGGCGAAGCTGGCCAGCGGCGCGAAGGCGCCGATGGCGATCTTGGGGCCTTCCTCGCGCACGGCTTGGGAAACCGGCGTGGGTTGAAGCTCACGCGTCTCGAACAGCTTTTGGAAGGCGGGCGTCACCACGATGCGCAGCCGGGCGAACAGGGCCACGACGTTGATGGCGAAGGCCACGAAGAACGGGTAGCGCCAGCCCCAATCCAGGAAGTCCGGGGCCGACAGGGTGTTGAGGAAGAAGGCGAACAGGGCAGAGGCCACCAGCAAACCGATGGGCGCGCCGAGCTGCGGGATCATGGCGTACCAGCCACGCTTGTTTTCGGGTGCATTCAGCGCCAGCAGCGAAGCCATACCGTCCCAGGCGCCGCCCAGGGCGACGCCCTGGCCGATGCGGGTTAAGGCCAGCAAAACCGGCGCCCACATGCCGATGCTGTCATATCCGGGAATGAGGGCGACAGCCACGGTGGAGGTGCCGAGCAGCAGCAAGGCCGTCGTCAGCTTCGCGCCACGCCCGAACCTGCGGTCGATGGCGATAAAAAACACCGTGCCCAATGGCCGGAACAGAAAGGCCAGAGCGAAGACCGAAAAAGACAATAGTGTGCCGCCGACCGGACCGGCGAACGGGAAGATGAGTTGCGGCAAGACGACCACCGAAGCGATGGCGTAAACAAAGAAGTCGAAAAACTCGGAAGTTCGGCCGATAATGACGCCGATGGCGATCTCGCCGGCGTCAACCTTGCCATGACCCGTCTGAAGGGCGGCGGCGTCGCGTTCCAGCGACTCTGACGAAGGGGTCGTCGAGGCGGACATGGGCTTGGTCGCTCCGTGTGAGACTGAATTATCGGCCGTACGGCAGGTCGCCGCATTATGACCGGGCGCCCTTTGCGATGAAAGCGGCCTCGTGAGGATAGGACATATTGCCCAATGTCGTTCCTGATTGAGCTTGAGTATCCCGCCGCCTACGAACGCCAACCGTCGCGGCGCCTCCCCCTCGCCCGACGCTTTTCGATTGGATCCGCCTTGCGCCGTCTGCGCCTACTTTTGCTCGCGCCCGTCGTGGCCCTGCTGTCGGCCTGCAACCTGGTCGTCCTGAACCCTGCCGGCGACGTCGCGTCCCAGCAGGGCGATCTGCTGATGATCTCGACCCTGCTGATGCTGATCATCATCGTGCCGGTGATGGGTCTGATCGTCTTCTTCGCCTGGAAGTATCGGGCGTCGAACAAGGCGTCCGAGGCCGACTACCGTCCCGACTGGGATCACTCCACCTCGCTGGAGCTTGTCATTTGGGCCGCGCCGCTGATGATCATCATCTGCCTGGGCGCCCTGACCTGGGCCGGCACCCACCTGCTGGACCCCTATCGTCCGATCGACCGGATCAAGCCGGGGCAGGCCGTCGAGGAAAGCGCCGAGCCGTTGCAGGTCAATGTCGTCGCGCTCGACTGGAAGTGGATGTTCATCTACCCGCAGTACGGCGTCGCCACGGTCAATGAGCTGGCCGCGCCGGTTGACCGCCCGATCCGCTTCCACATCACCTCGTCATCGGTGATGAACAGCTTCTACATTCCCGCCCTGGCCGGCCAGATCTACGCCATGCCGGGCATGGAGACGAAGCTGCACGCCGTCATCAACCGTCCGGGCGAATACGAAGGCTTCTCGGCCAACTATTCCGGCGACGGCTTCTCGCACATGCGCTTCGCCTTCCACGGTCTGGATCAGTCCGGGTTCGACCAATGGATCGCCGGCGTGCGCCAGGGCGGCCAGACGCTGGACCGCGACCGCTATCTGGAGCTGGAAAAGCCCAGCGAGAAGGTGCCCGTCATGCGCTTTGGCGCCGTGGACGGCATGCTGTGGGACGCGATCCTCAACATGTGCGTCGAGCCGGGCAAGATGTGCATGGGCGAGATGATGGCCATCGACAAGCAGGGCGGTCTGTCCATGGCGTCGGTGCGCAACACCATGCCGCTCGTCTATGACAAATATGCCGGTCGCGGAAAATCGCCCGCCTACTTCGGCTCCAACGACAGCTACGTCATGACGATCTGCACCCCGCTGCAGGC
The DNA here is from genome assembly GCF_040546195.1 of Brevundimonas sp. UYEF29. Classification (NCBI taxonomy): domain Bacteria; kingdom Pseudomonadati; phylum Pseudomonadota; class Alphaproteobacteria; order Caulobacterales; family Caulobacteraceae; genus Brevundimonas; species Brevundimonas sp. UYEF29. The sequence goes on from NZ_JBEPNH010000001.1 coordinate 108,140, forward strand.
CGAGGCCGCCGCCGCCGACCGCATGCGCCGCGCCGAACTGGATACGGTCGCCGGACCGACCAGCCTGGAGCGCCTGACCGGGCAGGGATTGTCGCCGGGCCAGACGCCGATGGCCTCGCTGACGACGCTGGCCCGCAATCCTTTCGCCACGGGGCCGGTTCCGACCGACGTCCGTTCCGCCCCCACCGCCTGAGCGAACACAGTCGATGAACGCTGATCAACTCATTCCGCTAATCTTCGGGCGCCTTACGCTTGAGGCTCTGCCGCTGCACGAGCCGATCCTGGTCGTGACCATGTCGGTCGTGCTGCTGGGCGGTCTCGCCCTGTTCGGCGCCCTGACCTATTTCAAGCTGTGGGGCTATCTCTGGAAGGAGTGGTTCACCACCGTGGACCACAAGAAGATCGGGATCATGTACATGATCCTGGGTCTGATCATGTTCGTGCGCGGCTTTGCCGACGCCATCATGATGCGCCTGCAACAGGCGATGGCCTTCGGCGGGTCCGAGGGTTACCTGAATGCCCACCACTATGACCAGATCTTCACCGCCCACGGCGTGATCATGATCTTCTTCGTGGCCATGCCGCTGGTGACGGGCATCATGAACTACGTCGTGCCGCTGCAAATCGGCGCGCGCGATGTGTCCTTCCCCTTCCTGAACAACTTCAGCTTCTGGATGACCACGGCCGGCGCCGTCATCGTCATGGCCTCGCTGTTCGTGGGCGAGTTCGCGCGCACCGGCTGGCTGGCCTATCCGCCGCTGTCGGGCATCGGCTACAGCCCCGGCGTCGGGGTCGATTACTACATATGGGCGTTGCAGATCGCGGGGGTGGGCACGACGCTGTCCGGCATCAACCTGATCGCGACCATCGTGAAGATGCGCGCGCCCGGCATGGGCATGATGAAGATGCCGGTCTTCACCTGGACCTCGCTGTGCACCAACGTGCTGATCGTGGCATCCTTCCCGGTCCTGACCGCCGTCCTGGCCCTGCTGACGCTGGACCGTTACGTCGGCACCAACTTCTTCACGAACGACTTCGGCGGCAACCCGATGATGTACGTGAACCTGATCTGGATCTGGGGTCACCCCGAGGTCTACATCCTGATCCTGCCGCTGTTCGGCGTCTTCTCGGAGATCGCCTCGACCTTCTCGGGCAAGAAGCTGTTCGGCTATACCTCCATGGTCTACGCCACGGTCGTCATCACGATCCTGTCTTACCTGGTCTGGCTGCACCACTTCTTCACCATGGGCTCTGGCGCCTCGGTGAACAGCTTCTTCGGCATCACGACGATGATCATCTCGATCCCGACGGGTGCGAAGATCTTCAACTGGCTATTCACGATGTACCGCGGGCGCATCCGGTTCGAGCTGCCGATGATGTGGCTGGTCGCCTTCATGCTGACCTTCGTGATCGGCGGGATGACGGGCGTGCTGCTGGCGGTGCCGCCGGCCGACTTCGTGCTGCACAACTCGCTGTTCCTGGTGGCCCACTTCCACAACGTCATCATCGGCGGCGTGCTGTTCGGCCTGTTCGCGGCGATCAACTTCTGGTGGCCCAAGGCCTTCGGCTTCAAGCTGGACAAGAAGTGGGGCCTGATCAGCTTCTGGTGCTGGGTGCCCGGTTTCTGGCTGGCCTTCCTGCCGCTGTACGTGCTGGGCCTGATGGGCGTGACGCGCCGGATGCGGGTGTTCGACGATCCCTCGCTGCAGATCTGGTTCGTCATCGCCGCCATCGGCGCCGGCGTCATCGCCCTGGGCATCGCGGCCATGTTCATCCAGTTCGCCGTGTCGATCCTCAACCGCGACAAGCTGCGCGACACGACGGGCGACCCGTGGGGCGGCCGCACGCTGGAGTGGGCGACCTCGTCGCCGCCGCCGGCCTACAACTTCGCCGCCACGCCCTACGTCCATGACGCCGACGCCTGGTGGGACATGAAGAAGCAGGGCTATCAGCGTCCGCTGAGCGGCTACAAGGCGATCCACATGCCCTCGAACACGGGGGCGGGGATCATCATCTCGGGCCTGTGCCTGGTGATGGGTCTGGCCTTGATCTGGTACATCTGGTGGCTGGCCGCCATCAGCTTCATCGGGGTGCTGGCCGTCTCGATCGGCCATACCTTCAACTACAAGCGCGACTACTACATCCCCGAGGATGAGGTCCGTGCGACAGAAGAGGCGCGTACCCGCGCCCTGGCCGGAACGGAGGCCTGATCATGAGCGCGAGTGCGACTGCGACCGAGATCGACCGGACCGTCTTCCACCTGGAAGAGGAGCCGCACCACGAGGAAGGCTCCAGCACCATGCTGGGCTTCTGGCTCTATCTGATGAGCGACTGCCTCATCTTTGCGATGCTGTTCGCCGTGTTCGGCGTACTGGGCGGCAACTACGCCGCCGGGCCGGGACCCAAGGAGCTGTTCGACTTGGAGCTGGTGGCGATCAACACCGCCATGCTGCTGTTCTCGTCGATCACCTATGGCTTCGCCATGCTGGCGATGGATCGGAACAACCAGCGTCAGACGCTGGTCTGGCTGGCGATCACCGGCCTGTTCGGCCTAGCCTTCCTGGGGATCGAACTCTACGAGTTCGCGCACCTGATCCATGAGGGCGCGACGCCGCAACGCAGCGCCTTCCTGTCGGCCTTCTTCACCCTGGTGGGCACCCACGGCCTGCACGTCACCTTCGGCATCATCTGGCTGGTAACGCTGATGGTTCAGGTCAGCATGAAGGGCCTGATCCCCGCCAACAAACGCCGCCTGATGTGCCTTTCGATGTTCTGGCACTTCCTGGACGTCATCTGGATCGGCGTCTTCACCTTCGTCTATCTGCTGGGCATGCTGCGATGAGCGCCGACAAGAACGACCACAGCCCTGAGTCTCACGAGACCGACCACCTGGGTCACGAGGGGCACAATCACGGCTCCTTCAAGAGCTATATGATCGGTTTCGTGCTGTCGGTGATCCTGACGGCCATCCCGTTCGCCCTGGTCATGACCGGCGTCCTGCCGACCCAGGCGACGGCCCTGATCGTCATGGGCTTCGCCGTGGTGCAGATCGTGGTCCACATGATCTTCTTCCTGCACATGAACTCCAAGTCCGAGGGCGGCTGGATCATGCTGGCGCTGATCTTCACCATCATCGTGGTGGTCATCGCCCTGTCGGGTTCGCTGTGGGTCATGTACCACCTGAACACCAATATGATGCCCATGACGCACGACATGGCGCAGATGGGCGGCTGAGGTCGAGATCACGGACCCGTCCTCAGTCCCGGCCGGCGGCAAGGCCAGACGTTCGCGAACCTTCCGCATGGCGGTCGTGGTCGCGGGCCTGGCGTTGTTCGTCGGCTTTCTGGCGCTGGGCGGGTGGCAGGTTCAGCGCCTGGCCTGGAAGACCCATCTGATCGCCCAAGTCGATGCGCGCGTTCATGCGGCCGCCGTTGCAGCGCCTGGCCCGACCCAATGGGCCGGCGTGACTCGCGACAAGGATCAGTACCGCCGCGTCACGGTTCATGGTCGATTCCTGCACGACAAGGAAACCCTGGTTCAGGCGGTGACCGACGCCGGCGGCGGCTTCTGGGTCATGACGCCCCTGGTTGACAACCGGGGCTACACCGTCCTGATCAATCGCGGCTTTGTGCCCGCTGGCCGACGCGATCCGGCCGTCCGCGCCGATGGTCAGGTCGAGGGGCAGCAGACGGTGACCGGACTGCTCCGGATCACCGAGCCCAAGGGCGGCTTCCTGCGCGCCAATGATCCCGCCGGGGATCGCTGGCGGTCCCGCGACGTCGCGGCGATCGCTGCGCGGCGCGGCCTGACGACTGTCGCACCCTATTTCATTGATGCGGACGTCAGTCCGAACCCAGGCGGATGGCCGCGCGGAGGGCTGACGGTGATCCGGTTCGCCAACAGCCATCTGGTCTATGCCCTGACCTGGTTCGGCATGGCGCTGCTGACCGTGGTCGGTCTTTGGCTGTTCCTGCGCGACGGCAGGCGCAACAGGTCGTGACGACAACAACTTTGCAAAGACTGCTGGGCCTGGGGCTCAGAGGCGGGGTCGCGACCCACGGCGGCGCCAACCGCCGCAACATGCTTTTGCTGATCCAGTTGCGCTGGCTGGCGGTCGCCGGGCAGGTGGCGACGATCCTGCTGGTCCAATATGTGATGCGGATCCCGCTGCCGGTGCTGTGGTTGCTGGCGGCGCCGGCGGGTCTGGTGCTGGTCAATCTGGTCAGCGCGCCTTTGACCGTGCGCCGGCAGGAGGTCGAGGATCAGGCGCTGATGATCGCCCTGTTGGCCGATGTGGCGGCCCTGACTTGGCTGCTGTTCCTGACCGGGGGCGCGGCCAATCCGTTTGTGGCGCTGTATCTGCTGCAAGTCGTCTTGGGGGCGGTGCTGCTGGCGCCGGTCTATGCCTGGGCGCTGATTGCTATCACCAGCCTCTGTTTCGCCGGGCTGGGCCTGCATTCCCGCCCGCTGAACCTGCCGCCGGCGCGCGAGGATTCGCTGCTCAGCCTTTATCTTCAGGGCAGTCTGATCTGTTTCGTGCTGATGGCCGTGCTGCTGGTGTTGTTCGTCACCCGGATCAGCCAAAACCTGCGCGAGCGCGACGCCTCCATGGCCGCCCTGCGCCAGCAGACGGCAGAGCATGATCATATCGTCCGCATGGGCCTGCTGGCGTCGGGCGCGGCGCATGAGCTGGGAACGCCGCTGGCCTCGCTGTCGGTGATCCTCAGTGACTGGAAGCGGATGCCGGCCCTGACCCAGGACGCCGACCTGGCCCAGGACATGACGGTGATGCGGGCCGAGGTCGAACGCTGCAAGGCGATCGTCACCGGCATCCTGATGTCGGCCGGCGAGGCGAGGGGACAGGCGCCCGAGCGCACCACTCTGCGCACTTTCGTCGCCGATGTGGTGGCCAGCTGGAGCGGTGACGGGGTGGCGGTGCAGATCCGCGACGAACTGGCCCAGAACCCGTCCATCATCGCCGACCCGGCCCTGCGTCAGGTGCTGGGCGTGCTGTTCGACAATGCGGTCGAGGCCGGAGCGAGCCGCATCACCGTGACCACGACACGTACGGACGAGGATTTCGGCATTGCGGTCCGCGACGACGGGCCGGGCTTTCCGCCGGCGATCCTTCAGGCCTGGGGCAAGCCCTACAACTCCACCAAGCCCAGGCCCGGCGCCGGTCTTGGCCTCTTTCTGCTCATGAATGTGATCCGGTCGCTGGGCGGACGGGTAGAAGCCTCCAATCCCCCGGCGGGCGGCGCAGAGGTGCGTCTGACCCTGCCGCTTTCGGCCTTGGCTCCGACGGACGAGATCGCGCATGACCGATGACGCCAGATTGCTGCTGATCGTCGAGGACGACGAGTCGTTTTCAACTACCCTGCGACGCTCGTTCGAACGGCGTGGCTATACGGTCGTCAGCGCCGCAAGTCCCGACCAGATGGCCGAGGTGCTGAAGACGCATCGCCCCGGCTATGCGGTCGTCGATCTGAAGCTGGGCGGACATTCCGGCCTGACCTGTGTCGAGGCTCTTCACGCTTTCGATCCCGAGATGAACATCGTCGTCCTGACCGGCTTCGCCAGCATCGCCACGGCGGTCGAGGCGATCAAGCTGGGCGCCCGGCATTATCTGGCCAAGCCCGCCAGCACCGACGACATCGAAGCCGCCTTCGGCCGGGCCGACGGCGACGCCGAGACGCCGCTGGGCACACGCCCCACCTCGATCAAGACGCTGGAGTGGGAGCGGATCCACGAGACGCTGGTGGAGACCGACTTCAACATCTCGGAGGCAGCGCGGCGGCTGGGCATGCACCGCCGCACCCTGGCGCGAAAGCTGGAAAAGCGCCGCGTCACCTAGTCCAGTTCGGCCGCGATCCGGTCGGCCAGCGCCCGTAAGGTCGCCGTATCCGCCATCGGCGCATGGCCGTGACCTTTCATCTCGCGATCGGCCCAGCGCGGCACGATGTGGAAATGCAGATGGAAGACCGTCTGTCCGCCCGCCTCGCCATTGAACTGCAGGATCGACAGACCTTCGGGCTTCAGCGCCTTCTCGACCGCCTTGGCCGTGCGTTGCAGGGCGGCGGTCACGCGGACCAGCACCTCGGGCTCGATCTCCAGCAGATTGCGCGCCTGGGACTGTTTGGCGATGATCAGGACGTGGCCTTTCGATTGGGGAAACACGTCCATGAAGGCCAGGACGTGGTCGTCCTCCCACACCTTCACCGACGGAATATCGCCGCGCAGGATCTTGGCGAAGATGTTGTTCGTGTCATAGGCGCCGTGCAGGCTCATGGGCGGTCTCGGTGCGGTTCGGATCTTCGATAGCAGCGCCGTCTGCGAAGGGGGAGCCTTCGTCCACCTTGTGCATTATGGTCACGCTTGAACGTTACGAGGGCCGTCATGATCCGTTTCATCATCCAGGCGCTGGTCACGATGGCGGGCCTTTGGCTGTCCGCCCGGATCGTGCCGGGCGTCGATTTTACCAGCACCGGGTCGTTGATCGCGGCGGCCATCATCTTGGGTCTGGTCAACGCCTTTGTACGGCCGATCCTGGTCGTGCTGACCTTCCCGATCACCGTCGTGACGCTGGGTCTGTTCCTGCTGGTGGTGAACGCCGCCATGATCGGGCTGACTTCCGTCTTCCTGGACGGTTTCCGGGTCGACGGCCTGTGGGCCGGCGTCGGCGCCGCCATCGTGACCGGCGTCGTCAGCTGGGTGGCCGGCGCCTTCATCGGCGGCGGCGAAGAGGCGCGGGGCTGAGCCTTATCCCACCTTCACCCGCGTCGCCGCCTCGGGCAGGTCCTCGCCGAAGGCGCGCTGGTAGAACTCGGCGATGGTCGGGCGTTCCAGCTCGTCGCACTTGTTCAGGAAGGTCAGGCGGAAGCTGAGGCCCAGGTCGTCGTTGAAAATCTGGGCGTTCTGAGCCCAGGTGATGACGGTGCGGGGCGACATGACGGTCGAGATGTCGCCGTTCATGAAGGCGTTGCGGGTCATGTCGGCGACGCGGACCATGGCGGCGATCCGGCGGTGCCCCTCGGCGTCCTTCCACTCGGGCACCTTGGCGGCGACGATCTCGGCTTCCACGTCGTGATCCAGATAGTTCAGCGTGGTGACGATGTTCCAGCGGTCCAGCTGGGCCTGATTGATCTGTTGCGCACCGTGATACAGGCCCGTGGTGTCGCCCAGGCCGATGGTGTTGGTCGTGGCGAACAGGCGGAACCAGCGGTTCGGGCGGATGACGCGGTTCTGGTCCAGCAGGGTCAGGCGACCCTGGGCCTCCAGCACGCGCTGGATCACGAACATCACGTCGGGCCGGCCGGCGTCGTATTCGTCGAAGACCAGGGCGATGGGGCGTTGCAACGACCAGGGCAGGATGCCCTCGCGGAACTCGGTGACTTGCTTGCTGTCCTTCAGGACGATGGCGTCCTTGCCGATCAGGTCGATCCGGCTGACGTGGCTGTCCAGGTTCACGCGAACCAGCGGCCAGTTCAGCCGGGCGGCGACCTGTTCGATGTGGGTCGACTTGCCGGTGCCGTGATAGCCCTGGACCATCACGCGGCGGTCGAAGGCGAAGCCGGCGCAGATGGCGATCGTCGTCTGAGGATCGAAGCGATAGGCCTCGTCGATCTCGGGCACATGGCTGTCGCGCTCGTCGAAGGCGGGCACGGTCATGTCGCTGTCCACGCCGAAGGCGTCGCGCAGGGTCACGCGGCGATGCGGTTCGAGCGTCAGCAGGGGATCGGGGGAGGCGTCGAGCGGGGAGGTCATGGACCTCATCTAGAGGCGCCGCGCGCGCGGCTCAACACGCGCGCGGCCCTTGGCGTCGGTTATTTCGCGCTCAGGCGAACATCGACGTTGTTGCGGGTGGCGTTGGAGTAGGGGCAGACCTGGTGCGCCTTCTCGATCAGGTCGTCGATCACGGCCTGGTCCAGGCCGTGGTCGGTCACGGTCAGGTCGACGTCCAGGTTGAAACCTTCACCCTTGGTGTTCTTGCCGAAGCCGACGCCGGCGGTGACCTTGGTGTCGGGGCTGACGGGCGTGCCGGCCTTGCCGCTGACCAGACGCAGCGCGCCGAGGTAGCAGGCGGCGTATCCGGTGGCGAACAACTGCTCGGGATTGGTGCCGTCGCCGCCCTTGCCGCCCATCTCGGTCGGCGTCGATAGTTTGACGTCGATCTTGCCGTCGTCGGTGGCCGAACGACCGTCTTCGCGGCCTCCGCCCGATGCCGTCGATTGGGCGCGATACAGAACTTCCATGGCAGGCTCCTTGGGTTGGGATGCTTGAGATGGGAGCTTAACGGCGTACGGGAAGGGGGCGTTGCATCGCGGCTCTAGCCATCGGCGGGCGACGCGGGCTAAAGCACCTGCTGGGGCGCGTCGTCGGAGTACGCAGTGAAGATTGCCGAACGCTGGTTCGTGTGGGCGGGCATGGTTCTGCTGGGCGGCATCGCCCTGGCGGGGTTGGTCGTCGCCGTCTATGCGGCGTGGCTGTTCCACGATCTGCCCGACGCGTCGGAGCTGGCGGACTATCGCCCGCCGACCGCGACGCGAGTCTATGCGGGCGACGGCACTCTGATCGGCGAGTTTTCCGACGAGCGCCGGATATATGTCGCCTACGACCAGATTCCCCAGCCGGTGATCCACGCCTTCCTGGCGGCCGAAGATCGCAACTTCTTCCAGCATGGCGGCATCGACGTGGGCGGCATCGGCCGCGCGTCGCTGAAGAACGTCTTCAACCTGGCGTCGGGACGCCGGCTGGAGGGCGGCTCGACCATCACCCAGCAGGTGGCCAAGAACGTCCTGCTGACCAACGAATCCAGCCTGAACCGCAAGCTGAAGGAAGCCATCCTGGCCAATCGCCTGGAGGCGACCCTGTCTAAGGAGCAGATCCTAGAACTGTATCTGAACGAGATCTTCCTGGGCTATCGCTCGTTCGGCATCGCGTCGGCGGCCTACAACTACTTCGGCAAGTCGCTGGCGCAGCTGACGCCGGACGAAGCCGCCTTCCTGGCGTCCCTGCCCAAGGGGCCGAACAACTATCACCCCAAACGTCACCCCGGGGCGGCCAAGGGCCGCCGTGACTGGGTGCTGGGCGAGATGGAGCAGAGCGGCTGGCTGACGCCTGAACAACTGATCGAGGCGCGCGCCAAGCCTCTGGTCACGCGCGATGCGCCGCAACGGTCGGATTACAAGGACGCCGACTTCTTCGTCGAGGAGGCGCGCCGCCAGGCCGCCGCCAACCCCCAGTTCGGCGAGCAGCTGCGCGCCGGCGGCTTCTATATGCGCACGACCCTGGACCCGACGCTGCAGACGGCGGCGCGTCGGGCCTTGATGCAGGGGCTCGAAAACTACGACCGTCGTCACGGCTGGCGCGGCGGGTGGGGCACGACCGACTTCGCCGACGGCTGGCAGGCGGTCGCGCTGAAGGAACAGGCGCCGCCCGAGCGCCGCAGCTGGCAGGCCGCCGCCATCGAAAGCGTCAGCGGCAACACGGTGCGCATCCGCACCGCCCGCGACGACAAGTCCGGCACGCTGCTGGCGTCGGACGCCGCCTGGGCCAACGCCAATCGGCAGCTGAAGCGTGGCGAGCTGATCTTTGTGGAGCCGCAGGGCGGCCAGTTCGCCCTGAAGCAGGTGCCTCGCGTCAACGGCGCGCTCGTCGCCATCGAGCCGCAGTCCGGACGCGTGCTGGCGATGGTCGGCGGCTATTCCTATGCGCTGTCCAGCTTCAACCGGGCGACCCAGGCGCGCCGTCAACCGGGTTCGGCGTTCAAACCCTTCGTCTATGCGACCGCGCTGGAGGGCGACTTCACCCCGGCCTCGATCGTCCTGGACGCGCCGATCAGCTTCGCCGGCGGTCCCAACGGCACGCGCTGGACGCCCGAGAACTACAGCCGCCAATACTATGGCCCTCAGACGCTGCGGCGCGGGCTGGAACTGTCGCGCAACGTCATGACGGTGCGGCTGGCCCAGTCGGTCGGCATGAAGAAGATCGTCGATCAGTCGGCCAAGATGGGTCTGCCGGGCATGACGCCGAACCTGTCGGTGTCGCTGGGCGCCGGCGAGGTCACGCCGCTGGAGATCACAGCCGCCTATTCCGCCTTCGCCAACGGCGGGCGGCGGGTCACGCCCTATCTGATCGACTATGTTCAAGACCGCGACGGCGAGACCATCTTCCGCGCCGACAACCGCAGCTGCCGCGAATGCGGACGGGGCTTCTCGGGTCAGGAATCGCCGCGGCTTCAGCAACGCGGCACCCAGGTCATCGACCCGATCACCGCCTATCAGATGAGCTCCATGCTGGAGGGCGTGGTTCAGCGCGGCACCGCCGCCAGCGCGCGCGGTCTCGGCCCCTGGGTCGCGGGCAAGACCGGCACGACCAACGAATATCGCTCGGCCTGGTTCGTCGGCTTCACCACCGACATCGTGGTCGGCGTCTTCATCGGCTTTGACGACAACCGCTCGCTGGGATCCGGAGAAGCCGGCGCCTCGGCCGCCGTGCCGGTCTTCACCGAGTTCATGCAGACGGCGTTGAAGGAAAGGCCAGCTCGCCCGTTCGTGCGGCCCAAGAACGCCATCTTCCGCAGCGTCAACGGCATCGAGGAGGCCTTCCGTCCCGGCACCGAGCGCCAGGCCCCGCCGCCGCGCCCGACCGGCCCGGCCCAGCCTGTCGGACCGCAGAACTACTATGAGGTGATCCGCCGCGAGCAGGAGGCCGCCAGCGGCGCGCCCGCCTCGTCGCCGGCGCCCACCGCACCGCCGCCGCCGAAGAAGGCGCCGGCGGAGGACTTGAGCGGATTGTACTGAAGCTCTAGGTAGGCCCATCGAACGGCGCGTCCTCGGGCGCGCCGTTTTCCATTAATCCTGCCCTGTCGCGCCGCCTGCGGGCCTCGCGACGTGAGGGCGTTGTGTCGCTGGAGATTGCGATGAGACCGGATGTCGAGGCCATGAAGGCCGACATCGAGCAGAGCGTCGCTCTGCTCAGGAGGCGTCTTTGACTGGGATGTCGCTCTAAGGAAGCTCGATGAGCTGAATGCGCGGGTCGAGGATCCGACGCTGTGGGACAAGCCCGACGAGGCCCAGGCCGTCAGCCGCGAACGCTCGCAGCTGGAAGGCAAGATCAACACCGTCAAGGCGATGGAGCAGGACCTCGAAGACGGGGTGATGCTGGCCGAGATGGCGGACGAGGAAGGCGACGAGGGCGCGCTGGAAGACGCTCGCGCGGCTCTGCGCGGCATCAAGGAACGCGCCGCGCGCGCCGAGCTGGAAGCCCTGCTGTCCGGCGAGGCCGACGGCAACGACGCCTATCTGGAAGTGAACTCCGGCGCCGGCGGCACCGAGTCGAACGACTGGGCCGGCATGCTGCTGCGCATGTACTCCCGCTGGGCCAAGGCGCACGGCTATGAGGTCACGATCGAGGCGCATGAAGAGGGCGAACAGGCGGGGGTCAAGTCGGCCACCATCCTGATCGAAGGCCCCAACGCCTATGGCTGGTTGAAGTCGGAATCGGGCGTGCACCGCCTGGTCCGCATCAGCCCCTATGATGCGGCGGCCAAGCGCCACACCAGCTTCGCCTCCATTGGGGTATCGCCGGTCGTGGACGACGCGATCGAGATCGACATCAACCCCTCGGACGTGCGCACCGACACCTATCGTGCGTCGGGCGCGGGCGGTCAGCACATCAACAAGACCGACTCGGCTGTGCGCCTCACGCACACCCCGACCAACACCGTCGTGGCCTGCCAGGCCGGCCGGTCGCAGCACCAGAACCGCGAGATGGCGTGGAAGATGCTCCGCGCGCGCCTATACGAGCTGGAACTGCAGAAGCGGGAGGCGGCGGCTCAGGCGCTGGCCGACGCCAAGACCGATATCGGGTGGGGGCACCAGATCCGCTCCTATGTCCTGCAACCCTATCAGATGGTGAAGGATCTGCGGACCGAGGTTGAGACCTCGGACACCCAAGGCGTGCTGGACGGCGACCTGGACGCCTTCATGGGCGCGGCCCTGGCCCAGCGGGTCGGCGAGACCCGGGGATCGAGCGTGGACTGACGGAAAAGGGCGGCTCCGACGAGCCGCCCTTTTTGTTTTGGGCTTCAGGCCTTGCGGCCGTTCGGATTCGACGCGGTCAGGCGGCGGTCTTGTCCGCCTTGTCGGCCTTCGGCGCGGGAGCTTCCAGCATGGCGGCGCCGGGGGTGTCGCGCTTGGCCTGATTGCAGCGGCCCTGGAACCAGGCGCCCTGGTCGATGGCGAGTTGCTCTTGCGTGATATCGCCCTCGACGCGGGCGGTGGCGTGCAGCTTGACCTGTTTGGCGACGATGGCGCCCGAGACGCGGCCGCGCACGTCGAGGACGTCGGCATGGACCGTGCCCTCGACCGAGCCGCCTTCGCCGATCACGACGCGCGAGACGCGGACGTCGCCCTTCAGCGAGCCGTCGACCTGAAGCTCGCCGGCGCCGGAGATGTTGCCTTCGTATTTCACGCCGGCCGACAGGGTCGACAGATTGCTGGACCGGGCTGCCGGACGGGCCGGTTCGGGCGCGCGCGGCGCAGGCGTCGTGGCGGGCAGGGACGGCGTGCTCGCAGCCGTCGGCGTGGGCGTGCTCGGTTCGGGCGCTGGGGGGATGCCCAGGCCGTTCGATCCGCTGTCGTAGGATTTGCTCTTGGTGAACATGGTGCGCTCCGCATCTGCCAGCCAAGGCCGGCCAAGCCCCTATTAGCCCCGACGCCCACTAGGCCGTGGAGGAGGGGCCAAGGTCAAGCATCGCTTCCGAACGATGCTCGCCGATCACAGGACCCTGGCGGCCTCCAGCACGGCGGCGGCGTGGTCGGCGACCTTCACATTGCGCCAGGCCTTGGCGACGCGGCCCTCGGCGTCGATCAGGAAGGTAGCCCGCTCGATGCCCATGTATTCGCGGCCATAGAGCTTTTTCTGCACCCAGACGCCCCAGGCTTCGCAGGCGGCGCCGTCCTCGTCGGAGGCCAGGGTGACGGCGAGATCGTATTTGGCCTTGAACCGGTCGTGCTTCTTCACCGTGTCCTTGGACACGCCGATGACCGGAACGCCCAGAGCGGCGAAGTCGGGCGCCAGGGCGGTGAAGTCCTGAGCCTCAAGCGTGCAGCCGGTCGTGTCGTCCTTGGGATAGAAATAGACGACGGCAGGCTTGCCCTTGAGGGCGGCGAGGGTGACGCGGCCGCTGCCGTCCGTTGGCAGGTCGAGGGCGGGCGCGGGTTGGCCTTCGGTTGCGGACATCAAACAGGCCTCACCAGAACGATCTTTTTCTTGCCGGCCGCCAGTTTGATGACGCCGTCCTTGAGGTCGGCTTCGGTCAGCAGTTGGGCGCCGTTGGACACTGAGGCGTCGTTGAGGCGCAGGCCGCCGCCCTGGGCCAGGCGACGAGCCTCGCCGTTGGAAGCCGTCAGGCCGGCCTTTGTCACGACGGTGGCGATCATGGCGCCGTAAACCTCGGCCGACGGCAGTTCGACGGTCGGCAGGTCGGCGGACAGCTGGCCTTTTTCGAAGGCGCTCTCGGCGGCGGCGCGGGCGGTTGCGGCGGCCTCCGCGCCGTGCAGCATGGTCGTTGCGGCGTCGGCGAGGGCCTTTTTGGCGTCATTGATGGCCGCGCCTTCCAGCGCTTCGTAGCCGGCGATCTGTTCCAGGCTCAGGTCGGTGAACAGGCGCATGAAGCGGCCGACGTCGGCGTCTTCGGCGTTACGCCAGAACTGCCAGTAGTCGTAGGGGCTGAGTTGTTCGGCGTTCAGCCAGATGGCGCCTTGGGCGGTCTTGCCCATCTTGCCGCCCGACGCCGTGGTCAGCAGCGGCGTGGTCAGGCCGAAGGCGGCCTTCTGATCCACGCGGCGCACCAGATCCACGCCCGAAGTGATGTTGCCCCACTGGTCCGAGCCGCCCATTTGCAGTGTGACCTTGTGGCTGCGGTTCAGCTCCAGGAAGTCCACCGACTGCATCAGCATGTAGTTGAACTCTAGGAAAGTCATCGGCTGCTCACGCTCGAGCCGCAGCTTGACCGAGTCGAAGGCCAGCATCCGGTTGACGGTGAAGTGGGTGCCGAAATCGCGCAGGAACTGGATGTAGCCGTAGCCGGACAGCCAGTCGTCATTGTTGACCATGACCGCATCGGTCGGTCCGTCACCGAACGTCAGGAACTTGGCGAAGACGGTCTTGATGGTGTCGATGTTCGACCGGATCGTCTCTTCGGTCAGTTGCGGACGCGACGTATCCTTGCCGGTGGGGTCGCCGACCTTGGTCGTGCCGCCGCCCATCAGGACGATAGGCTTGCCGCCCGCCTGCTGAAGCCGGCGCAGCATCATGATCTGGATCAGGCTTCCGACGTGCAATGACGGCGCAGTGGCGTCGAAGCCGATATAGCCCGGCACCACGCCCGCGGCGGCCGCCTCGTCCAGTTCGACGGGATGGGTGATCTGATGGATGTAGCCGCGCGCCTGAAGCGTGCGCAGGAAGTCGGATTTGAAGGCGTGTTCGGTCATGGTGAGGCTGGGTTAGCAGGGATGACGAGGGTCGTCTTCCCCTAGTCGAGGCGGCGTCGGCTGTTCAGACGGCGCGGATGAAAAACACCGTCTAAAGTGTCTAATTCGTCTAATCTCCGACGGCGCGATAAGGTCCGGCGCCCGGTTGCGCCAGTCGATGCGAGGTTGGCTGTCCAGACGGTGATGATGAAAAACACCGTCTAAAGTGTCTAATTCGTCTAATCTCGGTCGGCGCGAAATTGCACCGCAACGCGAAAACGCGTGCAAAATGCAAGGGGGTGCAACTTCAGACGGAGCGGCTTTGGGCATGGCGCGCCCATTTTAGCGGCGTTTCAGGCCGCGATGGGTGGAACGGCGCTGCTTGGCTCTAGGGCGTTGTAATGCCAGCCGACATCTCGAGAAAATGCGATGGCTGGCGACCTTGAGACCGGCGATTTCACTTTCAAGGAATCAGCCGGTTGAGGACTAGCGCGACCAGAGCGGCGCCCACTGTCCACGCCAGAAACACAGAGGACGGTTCGGAAGAAGCGCCGCTGACAGCCAGGCAGAGAACGAGCGGTCCGATCAGGAGGTGGAAGCGATCCTTCAGCATCTGACGCTTCTCAGGGAAGGTCATCTGCGGACCGTAGGGGGAGCGCTTGGGCATATCGCGATGTTTTCACGGAGGTCCGACGCCCGCAAGGGTTGATGAGGCGTTGGGGAGAAAGTCGGAGGCCGGCATTTGATCTAGCGCGTGGGCTTGCGAAGCAGCTTTCGCTCGAGCAGCCACCAGGTGGCGTTCGCCAGAGACGCCCCGATCGCGCCGCAAAGCGCCACCGTCAGCATGTGCGGCAAAGGCGGCGGCGCGGCCTCGCTCAAGAGCAACAGCGCGAATATGTAGGCCAATGTCAGCGCAAAGAGGACGAGGGGCTTCATCTCCAGATTGTAGATGTGCCGCCTGGGTTGATGCAATCGACGAGTTGGCCGGCCTGCGATACGAAGGTCCTATGCGTCTGCCCCTTATCCCGCATCCGACATCCAGCCCTGCGGGACTGACGCTGGAGGTCGAGGCGCGACGGGCGGGGCGGGTGCTGAGCCTGGAGTATGTGCTGGCCGGACCGGTGGAGGGGGTTTGGCGGCCGGAGGCGGCGGCGCGGGTGCGGACGGACGGGCTGTGGCAGGCGACCTGTTTCGAGGCGTTCGTGCGGACGGCGGGCGGCTATATCGAATACAATCTGTCGCCGTCGGGGGCGTGGGCGGCCTATCGGTTCGACGGCTATCGCGAGGGGATGCGGGATTTGGAGATGCCCGCGCCCTTCATCGTGACGCGGTCGGCGCCCGGACAATTCGTGCTGACGGCGGATGTGACCTTGCCGGAGGATGCGGTCGGGGCGACGGGCCTGAAGACGGGCTTGGCGGCGGTGATCCGGGGCGTGGACGGGGCGATCGGCTATTGGGCGCTGGCGCATCCTTCGGATAAGCCGGACTTTCATCATCCCGACTCGTTTGCGCTGGACCTGACATGAACTTCGGCCTCGACCGCCTTTTGTCCGACGACGCCCTGAGGGCGCAGCTGAAGGGACGGCGCGTGGCCTTGCTGGCGCATCCGGCGTCGGTGACGAAGGATCTGACCCATGCGGTCGACGCCCTGGCCGCCTGTTCCGAGATCCGCCTGACCGCCGCCTTTGGTCCGCAGCACGGGATGAAGGGCGATCTTCAGGACAATATGGTGGAGAGCCCGGATTATCGCGATCCGGTCCACGGCTTCCCGGTCTTCAGCCTGTACGGCGAGGTGCGGCGGCCGCGCGACGAATGGATGGCCGAGTTCGACGTGCTGCTGGTCGATCTGCAGGACCTGGGCTGCCGCATCTATACCTATGTGACGACGCTTTTGTACGTGCTGGAGGCGGCGGCGAAACACGGCAAGTCGGTCTGGGTGCTGGACCGGCCCAATCCGGCGGGACGGCCGGTCGAGGGGATGACGCTGAAGCCCGGCTGGGAAAGTTTCGTCGGGGCCGGGCCGATGCCGATGCGGCACGGGATGACGATGGGCGAACTGGGTCTGTGGTTCATCGATCAGTTCAAGCTGGATGTGGATTACCGGGTGGTGGAGATGCAGGGCTGGGCGCCCGAGGCGGGCCCGGGCTTCGGCTGGCCGCTGCTGGACCGGTCGTGGGTCAATCCCAGCCCGAATGCGCCGAACCTGTCGATGGCGCGCGCCTACGCGGGCACGGTGATGCTGGAAGGGGCGACCCTGTCGGAAGGGCGGGGGACCACACGACCTCTGGAGCTGTTCGGGGCGCCGGATATCGACGCGCGGGCGGTGATCGCGGAAATGCAGGCGCTGGCGCCGGATTGGCTGGGCGGCTGCGTCTTGCGCGACATGTGGTTCGAGCCGACATTCCACAAGCACGTCGGCAAGCTGTGCAACGGCGTGCAAATCCATGTCGATCACCCCGGCTACGACCATGCTTCCTTCAAGCCGTGGCGGGTGCAGGCGCTGGGTTTCAAGGCGATCCGGCGACTGTCTCCCGACTACGACCTGTGGC
Organism: Brevundimonas sp. UYEF29; assembly: GCF_040546195.1. Taxonomy (NCBI): domain Bacteria; kingdom Pseudomonadati; phylum Pseudomonadota; class Alphaproteobacteria; order Caulobacterales; family Caulobacteraceae; genus Brevundimonas; species Brevundimonas sp. UYEF29. Next base: position 125,166 of record NZ_JBEPNH010000001.1, read on the forward strand.
GGGATTTTCCTTACGAATATGCGTTCGGCAAACTGCCCATCGACGTGATCAACGGCGGGCCGGGCCTGCGGGAATGGGTGGACGATGCGGCGGCGACGCCGGGCGATCTGGATGCCGCGACGCAGCCGGACGAGGCGGCGTGGGAGGAAGCCCGGAGACCGTTCCTGCTGTATTGAAACCCGTCCAAACTTCGCCATGAAGACGGCATCACCTCGCGGTTAGATTGTGGAGGGGCGTCATGATTGGATTGATCCTTGCGGCCGCGCTGTTGGCGCAGCAGGCGCCAGCCGGCCTGAGTGCCGAGGCGAGAACGCTTGTTGCGCCGGTCGCTGAGGCGATCGCAGCCGAAAAGGCGCGGCAGGCCGCCTTGCCGCCGCCAACGACAGATCGCGAGCGACTCGAACGCATGGGCGCGCTGGATCAGGTCGGCAGACGGGCGTTCACAGTGCTGGATTTCAGCGCTCTGCCTGCCGACGAGCGACAAACCGCTGAGACCTTGGCGTGGGCGGACATCAACGCGGTGGACAAGGCCTTGCTGGACGAGCTTTTGACCATGGTTCCGGCGGAAGGATGGTTCAAAAAGTCGGTCTATGGCGAGCGTGCAGCCGGCGCCGCCTTCCTGATCATTCAGCATTCCGATTTGGAAAACTGGCGACGATTCGTTCCTGTGCTGGAGTCGCTGGTCGCGCAGGGCGAAGTCGAGGGTCAGAGCTATGGTCTGATGTACGACAGGCTGGCGATAAACGAAGGCCGCCCGCAGCGGTACGGCACGCAGATGACCTACAAAGATGGGCGCTGGGTGGTCGACACGCTGGAGGATCCCGAACGCGTCGAACAATGGCGTCGTGAGATGAAATTCCCTTGGACGCTGGCGGAATACGAGGCGCGCTTCAGGGACTATCCGCCTTGCACCCAGCAATAACGGCCATAAATAGAATCTATTGTGCATCTGCAAATAAGTGATTGGGCTTATTTGGTGCGGTGCGGTAGGGAGGGCGCCTCCCAACCACCTTGCATTGGATTTTGCGCATGGCCCTCATCAACACGACCATCAAACCCTTTACGGCCGAAGCCTATAAGGGCGGCAAATTCCTGACGGTCACGGACGCCGACGTTGCGGGCAAGTGGGCGATCTTCTTCTTCTATCCGGCCGACTTCACCTTCGTGTGCCCGACCGAACTGGAAGACCTGGCCGACAACTACGCCGAGTTCCAGAAGCTGGGCGTCGAGATCTATTCGGTGTCGACCGACACCCACTTCTCGCACAAGGCCTGGCACGACTCGTCGCCGGCGATCGGCAAGATCGAATACACGATGCTGGGCGACCCGTCGGGCCTGGTGACCAACAACTTCGACGCCATGCGTCCGGGCGTGGGCCTGGCCGACCGCGCGACCTTCCTGGTCGATCCGGACGGCGTGATCCAGTTCACCGAGACGACGTCGGAAGGTATCGGCCGCAACGCCGCCGAACTGCTGCGCAAGGTCAAGGCCGCCCAGTATGTGCGCTCGCACCCCGGTGAAGTCTGCCCGGCCAAGTGGGAAGAAGGCGAAGCCACCCTGGCCCCGTCGCTCGACCTCGTCGGCAAGATCTAAGACCCCAGGTTCGGCCGGCGGCGTTTCGATGTCGCCGGCCTGGACGCCCGATCCTTTCGGGCGTTCGCAGAGGCCGCGGGGTGCGTAGCGTTTCCAGCCCCGCGGCCTTTTTGCGTCCTGTCCTCGCCTGAAGCGGCTTGAGGGCGGCGCTCAACCTATTGAATTCCGAGGAGCATCCGATGCTAGACGCCAATCTGAAATCCCAGCTCGAAGCCTACCTCAAGAACATCGTCCATCCCGTCGAACTGGTCGCCTCGCTGGGGGCGGGGCCGAAGTCGATCGAGTTGAAGACCCTGCTGGAGGAGATCGTCTCGGTCTCGCATGGTAAGGTCGAGATGGGCCGCGACTATGACGACGAGCGCCAGCCCAGCTTCCTGATCCGGCGCAAGGGCACGGACATCGGCGTGCGGTTCGCGGGCATTCCGCTGGGCCACGAGTTCACCTCGCTGGTTCTGGCCCTGCTGCACGTCGGCGGCCATCCGTCCAAGGCGGCGCAGGAGGTGATCCAGCAGGTCAGGGACCTGGACGGCGACTATGTGTTCGAGACCTATTTCTCGCTGTCGTGCCAGAACTGCCCGGACGTGGTGCAGGCGCTGAACCTGATGAGCGTGATCAATCCACGCATCAAGCACGTCGCGATTGAGGGCGGCCTGTTCAAGGACGAGGTCGAAGACCGCAAGATCATGGCCGTGCCGACGGTCTTCCTGAACGGCGAGCTGTTCGGTCAGGGCCGGATGGAGCTGGAGCAGATCGTCGCCAAGCTGGATTCCGGCGCCGAGGCCCGCGCGGCCGAGCGTCTGAAGTCCAAGGATCCGTTCGAGGTCCTGGTGGTCGGCGGCGGGCCGGCCGGAGCGGCGGCCGCCATCTATACGGCGCGCAAGGGCATTCGCACGGGCGTCGTCGCCGAACGCTTCGGCGGCCAGGTGCTGGACACGATGGCGATCGAGAACTTCGTCTCGGTCCCCTACACCGAAGGACCCAAGCTGGCGGCCCATCTGGAGCAGCACGTCCGCGAGTATGACGTGGACCTGATGAACCTGCAGAAGGCGGCCAGGCTGATCCCGGCCAAGGTTCCAGGCGGCCTGCACGAGGTGGTGCTGGAGAACGGCGCATCGCTGAAATCGCGCACCGTCATCCTGTCGACCGGCGCACGCTGGCGCCAGATGAACGTGCCGGGCGAGGAGCAGTACAAGAACAAGGGCGTGGCCTATTGCCCGCACTGCGACGGGCCGCTGTTCAAGGGCAAGCGGGTGGCGGTGATCGGCGGCGGCAACTCCGGCGTCGAGGCGGCGATCGACCTGGCGGGCATCGTGGCCCATGTGACCCTGATCGAATACGACAGCGAGCTGCGGGCCGATGCGGTGCTGCAGCGCAAGCTGGCGACCCTGCCGAACGTGCGGATCGTGACCTCGGCCCTGACGACCCAGGTGCATGGCGACGGCGAGAAGGTGACGGGCCTGTCCTACAAGGACCGCAACTCCGACGCCCATCACGACGTCGATCTGGAAGGCATCTTCGTGCAGATCGGTCTGGTCCCGAACACCGAATGGCTGCATGGCGCGGTGGGCCTGACCCCTCGCGGCGAGATCGAGGTGGATCACCGCGGCGAGACCTCGCAGCCGGGCGTCTTTGCGGCGGGCGACGCGACGACCGTGCCCTACAAGCAGATCGTCATCGCCATGGGCGAGGGGTCAAAGGCGGGTCTGTCGGCCTTCGACTACATGATCCGCACCGAGCCCGCGAAAGAGGCGGTGGTCGAACCGGCGTGATCTAATCGGGCCGTGCGATCCGCTTTCGCACGGCCTTTACGATCTCGACCAGGATCGCCCAGATCAGGGTGACGAGGAAGTAGATCCAGCGGGCGGCGAGATAAAGGCCCATCGGCGCCGCCCACAGCAAAGCCCAGATATTGTAAGGCAGCGAGGAGTGGGTAAGCTTGCCCGCGACCAGTGCAAGCGCCCACATCGGCAGCGACAGCATCAGATAGTTGGGCAGGGTGATCCTGGGCCGTAACCACGCCCAGACTGTCGTGGGTTTCGCTTCCGCCGGCTCGGCCTTTTTTTTCCGCCGCGCCATCTCGCCTAGAATCGTCGTGCGAGACCGACGCCGAACTCAACATCCGGGCTGTCGTCGTTCAGGCCGAAGTTGAGGCCGAAGTCCAGCTGGGCGTCGGGCAGGGCCGGGGGCGACCAGACAGCGGTCAGGTCGAAGGTGGACGGCGTGGTCGGCGCGACGGGATCATCGTCGCGGCTGATCCAGACCTCGGCGCCCAGGTCCCATTGGCCGAAGCCGCGTCCGACGCCCGCGACCATCGTATAGGCGCCGTGGCGGCCGTCGCCGTCCGCATCCGAGACCCAGTCGATCTCGGGCGACAGGCTCAGGCTCCAGTCGTCGTTCAGCGGGATGGAGACCGGCAGAATGACGCCGCCCTCGAACCCGTCGGCGCGAATGTCGCGCGCACCCGTCGGCGCAGTGATGAAGCCGGAAATTGCGACGGACAGGCCCGAGCCGTCAGGGTTCTTCAGCGAGTGCCGCAGGCCGATAGTGAGATCGCCGACGCCATCAGCCACCTCACGGTCACCGGTCGCGCGGTCGAGGATCCGTTCGCGGTTCCAGGTCGTGAGCCCGAGTTGAAGCTCGGTCAGGCCCGTCAGGCCATAGCGCACGAACAGATCGCCGGCGTCCCAGGTGTCGGTCCGTGTGGTGTCGTCCGTCTGACGCGCGCCGTCGAACAGGCCGAGTTCGACCTGCCAGCGGCCCTTGTCGAGGATGCAGGTCGGCGTGCCCTTGCCGGGGCGATCGGCGCAGAAATCGCGCTCTGGCGCGGACTGAGCCGCCACCGCCGTGGGCGAGGCCAGGCAGGCGATCAAGGCGATCAGAAGGGGCGGGCGCATGGCGGATCTCGCAGCGATGTCTCGCCCGATCATGCCGCCTGCGCCTTAATCAGCCGTGACGCCGAGCCGAATAACAGGCCGGATGTCAGGCCGGCTTTTCTTCCAGACGCTTGTCCAGATAGGCGCCGACGCGGGTTTCGACCGCGCTCATATGGTCCTGCCAGAAGTGGCTGGCGCCCTCTTCCAGTTCGTAGTCGATGATGATGCCCTTTTGGGTGCGCAGCTTGTTGACCACGCGCTCGACCTCGACCGGCGGGACGATGGTGTCGGCCGTGCCGTGCAGGAACAGGCCGGACGCCGGGCAGGGCGCCAGGAAGCTGAAGTCATACATGTTCGACGGCGGCGAGACCGAGATGAAGCCGTCCGTCTCGGGGCGACGCATCAGAAGCTGCATGCCGATGTAGGCGCCGAACTGATAGCCGGCGACCCAGGTCTGGCTGGCGCCGGGATTATTGGCCTGGAGCCAGTCGAGGGCGGTGGCGGCGTCCGCCAGCTCGCCGATGCCCGAATCGAACTCGCCCTGCGACTTGCCGACGCCGCGCGAGTTGTAGCGCAGGGTCGCAAAGCCGCGCTGCTGAAACAGCTGGTGCAGGGTGACCGCGACCGGGTTGTTCATGTGCCCGCCCGCCTTGGGGTGCGGGTGCAGGATCAGCGCGATCGGGGCGTTCGGGCGCTTGCCCGGGGAATAGCGGCCTTCGATGCGACCGGAGGCGCCGGGCAGGATGACTTCAGGCATAGGGGCTCTGGAATCCGTTCAACTGTCATTTCGCGAGTGCGTAATACTTGACCGCAGAGGTGGGACTTTCTAAGTCCCTCCGCAAGCGCGCCGCCTTTGCGAAGGCGCGGGTTCTAGCACAGGAGCCCCGAAAAGCGCGCAATTTTTGAAGGTGCGAAATGCGTCTGTCGACCAAGGGACGATACGCCGTGATGGCGATGGCCGATCTGGCGAAGAACGGGCGCGGCGAGAGCGGTGAAATCCGGGCGGTTTCGCTGGCCGAGATCGCCGCGCGCCAGGAGATTTCGCTGAGCTATCTGGAGCAGTTGTTCGCCCGTCTGAGGAAGAGCGAACTGGTCAGGAGCGTTCGCGGGCCGGGCGGCGGATACCGTCTGGCCAAGGCGGCGCACGAGACGGTGGTCGCCGAGATCGTGCTGGCCGTCGATGAACCGATCCGGGCGACGCGGTGCGTGGCGCATGGCTCGCCCAAGGGCTGCATGCTGGCCGGCGAGCGCTGCATCACCCACAATCTGTGGGAAGACCTGGGCGACGAGATCCATCGCTATCTGGCGGGCGTGTCGCTGGAGGATGTGGTGATGAACCGCACGGGCCAGCGTCGGCGCAACGTGGAGGCCCCGGCCGTGGGGGTCGCGGCATGACCGGCGTCTATCTGGACTATAACGCCTCGGGCCTGGTGCGGCCGGAGGTGCTGGAGATCATGGCCAAGGCCCTGGCCGACAACGGCAATCCGTCCGCGGTCCATGCGGCCGGCCGGCGGGCGCGGGCGCGGGTCGAGACCGCGCGGGCGCAGGTCGCGGACCTGGTCGGGGCCGATCCGACGGCGGTGGTGTTCAACTCGGGCGGCACTGAAGCCAATGCCCAGGGCATCGCCAGCGCGCTGGCGGCCGGTTGCGAGCGGCTGATCGTCTCGGCGACCGAGCATCCGTGCGTGGCTGAGACGGCTGCGAATGCGGGGGCGCCGGTCGAGGTGCTGCCGGTCGATGCGAACGGGGTGGTGAAGTTGGACTGGCTGGCGGAGGCGCTGCGCCGTCCGGGCCGGGCCGTGGTCGCCATCCACCATGCGAACAACGAAAGCGGCGTCATCCAGCCGATCGCCGAGGCGGCGGCGCTGGTGCGGGCGGCGGGCGGTTGGCTGCATGTCGACGCCATCCAATCGGCGGGCAAGATCGCGGCGGATATGCGCGCGCTGGACGCGGACACCCTGACCCTGTCGGCGCACAAGCTGGGCGGGGCGCAGGGCGTCGGCGCCCTGATCTTCAAGGCAGGCCTGTCGGGCGTGCGGGTCCTGCACGGCGCGGGGCAGGAGCGGGGCCTGCGCGCCGGGACCGAGAACGTCCCGGGCATCGCCGGGTTCGGCGTCGCAGCGGATTGCGCCGCGCGGGACCTGGAGACGATGGCCTCGCACGTCGCTTGGCGCGATGCGGCCGAAGCCAAGGTCAAGGCCGCGGGCGCGACTATCATCGGCGGAGGCGTGGCGCGGCTGCCCAACACCCTGTTCATGGCGGTCGAGGGCTGGGACAGTCCGCAGCAACTGATCACCCTGGACCTGACGGGCGTGATGGTGTCGGCGGGTTCGGCCTGCTCGTCGGGCAAGGTCAAGCCGTCCAAGACTATCAGCGCCATGGGCCTGAATGCGCTGGCGACCGGGGGCGTGCGCGTGTCCGGTGGATGGGGCACGGTCGAGAGCGACTGGGCAAGGTTCGCCGACGCCTGGGTCGCCGCCTACAACAAGCACAAGACGCGCGCCGCCGAGCGCGTGAGAGAGGTCGCCTGATGGCCGCCGTCAAGGAAACCATCGACGCCGTCGCCGCGCTGGAAAAGTACGAGCACGGCTTCACGTCCGACATCGAGACGGAATATGCGCCCAAGGGGCTGAGCGCCGAGATCGTGCGCTTCATTTCCGAAAAGAAGGGCGAGCCGGAATGGATGCTGGAATGGCGCCTCGCCGCCTATGAGCGCTGGTTGGCGATGGAAGAGCCGACCTGGGCGGCGGTGAAGTATGAGCCGGTCGATTATCAAGACCTGTTCTACTATGCGGCGCCCAAGGCGAAGGAGGGGCCCAAGTCGCTGGACGAGGTCGATCCCGAGATCCTGGAAATCTACAAGAAGCTGGGCATCCCGCTGAAGGAGCAGGAGGTGCTGGCCGGGGTGCAGGGCGCGCCCAAGGTCGCCGTGGACGCCGTGTTCGACAGCGTGTCGGTGGTCACGACCTTCAAGGAAGAACTGGCCAAGGTCGGCGTGATTTTCATGCCGATTTCCGAGGCCTTGCGCGAATATCCGGATCTGGTGCGGCAATATCTGGGGTCGGTGGTGCCGGTCTCGGACAACTATTTCGCCGCCCTGAACAGCGCGGTCTTTTCGGACGGGTCGTTCGTCTACATCCCGCCGGGCGTGAAATGTCCGATGGAGCTGTCGACCTATTTCCGCATCAATGCGAGCCAGACGGGCCAGTTCGAACGCACCCTGATCATCGCCGACAAGGGGGCTTACGTCTCCTACCTTGAGGGCTGCACGGCGCCGATGCGCGACGAGAACCAGCTGCATGCGGCGGTGGTCGAGATCGTGGCGCTGGACGACGCCGAGGTGAAATATTCGACGGTCCAGAACTGGTATCCGGGCGACGCCGAGGGCAAGGGCGGCATCTACAACTTCGTCACCAAGCGCGCCGACTGCCGGGGGGATCGCTCCAAGGTGTCGTGGACGCAGGTGGAGACGGGTTCGGCCGTCACCTGGAAATATCCCTCGTGCGTCCTGAAGGGCGAGGAGTCGTCCGGCGAGTTCTATTCCATCGCCATCACCAACGGGCATCAGCAGGCCGACACCGGCACCAAGATGATCCACCTGGGCAAGAATTCGAAGTCGCGGATCATCGCCAAGGCGGTGTCGGCGGGTCGGTCGGACTCGACCTATCGCGGCCTGGTCTCGGTGCATCCGAAGGCGACAGGGGTGCGCAACTTCACCCAGTGCGATTCCCTGCTGATCGGCAAGGACTGCGGCTCGCACACCATCCCCTATATCGAGGCCCGCAACGGCTCGGCCCAGCTGGAGCACGAGGCGACGACGACGCGCCTGTCCGACGACCAGCTGTTCTACGCCCAGCAGCGCGGCCTGTCGCAGGAAGAGGCGGTGGCCCTGTTGGTCAACGGCTTCGTCCGCGACGTGATGCAGAAACTGCCGATGGAGTTTGCCGTCGAGGCGCAGAAGCTGGTGGCGATCAGTCTGGAAGGGAGCGTGGGGTGAGCAAGTTTGTGCTCGGAGCGATGCTGCTTATTCTGCCTGCCGCAGCGTGTGACGCACAATCGTGGTGTGGCGAAAACGCAATTTCGGATGAGCATTCTACTCAGATCGGCGTTCGACGCGGGTTAGCGGAGCTGCAACATCTCTATCCCGGTGAAGCGATGACACTGACGGCTGTTGAAGCTGCTTGGAAGCGCGCTGCATTTTTGGATGGACCGGATAGATGGCGTGTAATTGCAACCGCTCGGCGGGGTGACTTCGAATACGTGAGTTTTGTGGACGTCGCAGCATGCGGCGGTGAAGTCGTCGATTACGGCACTATGCGGGATACGATTTAGTCAATGCTTTCCATCTCCAACCTTCATGTTTCTGTCGGCGAAAAGCCGATCCTCAAGGGGCTGACGCTCGACGTTCCCACCGGCGAGGTGCACGCCATCATGGGGCCGAACGGGGCCGGGAAATCGACGCTGGGCTACGCCCTGTCGGGACGGCCGGGCTATGAGGCGACCGAAGGGTCTGTCGAATGGTCGGGCGCGGACCTGCTGGCGCTGGACCCGGCCGAGCGGGCCGCCAAGGGCGTCTTCCTGTCGTTCCAGTATCCGATCGAGATCCCCGGCGTGCCGGCTCTGACCTTCGTGCGGACGGCGCTGAACGCCCAGAAACGCGCGCGGGGCGAGGAGGAGGTGGCGGCGCCGGCCTTCCTGAAGCTGGTGCGGGAAGCGTCCAAGGCGTTGAAGATGGACTTCGACATGCTGAAGCGGCCGCTGAACGTCGGCTTCTCCGGCGGTGAGAAGAAGCGGATGGAGATCCTGCAGATGGCCCTGCTTGAGCCGTCGCTGCTGATCCTGGATGAGACCGATTCCGGCCTGGACATCGACGCCCTGCGCATCGTGTCGGAGGGCGTGAACGCCCTGCGGCGTCCCGACCGCGCCATGCTGGTCATCACCCACTATCAGCGCCTGCTCGACTACATCAAACCGGACCGGGTGCATGTGCTGGCCGGCGGTCGGATCGTGGCCTCGGGCGGACCGGAGTTGGCGTTGGAGCTGGAGGCGGAAGGGTACGACAAGTATCTGCCGCAAGCTGCATGAGCGCGGCCTTCGCCATCGACCTGACCGACGCCGAGACCTATCCGTCCAGGCGGACGGAGGCCTGGAAATACAGTGACCTGAAGCGCTACCTTCGCGCCGCGCCGGAGCCGTCGGGCACGGCCGAGGTCGGGCCGCCGGGACCGTTTTATGATCTGGGCGGCGAGGCGATCGTCTTCGCCAACGGACGCGCCGTGGGCGTGACCGACTTCATCGCCTCGGGCGAGCGGACCCTGCGGCTGCGCTATGTGTCGGACGCCGTCGGCACGGGCCACACGGCCAGCGCGCGGGTTTCGGCGCGCGCGGGCGCCAGGCTGCTGCTGCTGGAAACGCATGAGGGCGCAGGCTCGGCCTACGTCGCGCACAATACGCTGGAGCTGGACGTGGCGGCCGGGGCCGAGGTGACGCGCGTCGTCCTGGTCGAGGAGCCGGAGGACGCCATTTCCATCGCCGAGGCCCATGTGAAGGTCGAGGCGGGCGGCGTCTATCGCCAGACCATCGTCACGACCGGCGCCAAGTTGCAGCGGATCGAGACGCGCATCACCCACTATGCCCAGGGCGCGCAGGTTCAGGCCGACGGCCTTTATCTGCTGAACGGAGCGCGCCATGCGGATCTGACCAGCGTGGTGCGTCATGTGGAACACGACGGCGCGACTTCGCAGCTGATCAAGGGCGTGGCCCGCGACACGGCGCGGGGCGTCTTCCAAGGCAAGATCGTGGTCGAGCGCGGCGCCGACGGCACCGATGCGCGGATGGGCCACCATGCGCTGATCGCCTCCGAGCGTGCCGAGATCGACGCGAAGCCGGAACTGATCATCTATGCCGACGACGTCCAGTGCGCGCACGGCAACACGGTGGGGACGCTGGACGAAAGCGCCCTGTTCTACATGCAGCAGCGCGGCATTCCGGCGGACGAGGCGCGCGCCCTGCTGACACAGGCCTTCCTGATCGAGGTCATCGACCGGATCGAGCACGAAGGCGCGAGAGAGGTGGCGCGGGAATGGCTGACGGCGCGGTTGTGAACACCTTCGATCCCTATGCCGTGCGGGCGCAGTTCCCGATCCTGTCGCGACAGGTGAACGGCAAGCCGCTGGTCTATCTGGACAATGCGGCCTCGGCGCAGAAACCGCGCGCGGTGATCGACGCCCTGGTCGCGACGATGGAGGGCGGTTACGCCAACGTCCACCGGGGCTTGCATACCCTGTCGAACGAGGCGACCGAGGCCTTCGAGAAGGCGCGCGAGATCGTCGCCCGCTTCCTCAACGCCGAGAGCGCCGAACAGGTGGTCTGGACCAAGGGCGGGACAGAAGCGATCAATCTGGTGGCCAACGGGCTGGGGCTGAGCATCGAGCCGGGCGACGAGATCATCGTGTCGGAGATGGAGCATCACTCCAACATCGTGCCGTGGCATCTGCTGCGTGAACGGCGCGGGGCGGTGATCAGGTGGATTCCGGTCAAGGACGACGGGTCGCTGGACATGACGGCCTACGCCGACCTGCTGGGGCCCAGGACGCGGATGGTTGCGGTCACCCACATGTCGAACGTGCTGGGGACCATCAATCCGATCGCCGAGATCACGCGTCTGGCCCAGGCGGCCGGGGCTCAGGTGCTGATCGATGGGTGCCAGGGAGCGGTCCATGCGACGCCGGACGTTCAGGCCATCGGCTGCGACTTCTACGTCCTGACCGGCCACAAGCTGTTCGCCCCCACCGGCATCGGCGCCCTGTACGGCAAGGCCGAGGCGCTTGAGGCGCTGCCGCCCTATCAGGGCGGGGGCGAGATGATCGAGACGGTCGAGCAGGACCGCGTGACCTATGCCCGGCCGCCGCACCGGTTCGAGGCGGGGACGCCCCCGATCCTGGAGGCCATCGGCCTGGGCGCGGCGTTGGAGTGGCTGGCGCAATACGACCGGGCGGCCGTGCAGGCGCATGAGCACGCCCTTTATCAGCACGCTGTCGACCGACTTCAGGGTCAGAACTGGCTGGGGATTTTGGGGCAGGCCGAAGGCAAGGGCGCGATCCTGACCTTCGCCGTCGAGGGCGCGCATGCCCATGACGTCGCCCAGATCATGGACCGATACGGGGTCGCGGTGCGGGCGGGTCTGCATTGCGCCGAGCCGCTGGCGAAAAGAATGGGGGTGACGTCGAGCACCCGCGCCTCCTTCGCCCTATATAACACCGTGGAGGATGCCGACGCCTTCGTGGATGCGCTGATCAAGGCGCGGAACTTCTTCGTGTAAGCCGATGACAGATCAACCGATTCAAGACAGCGACGCCTTCAGGGACGCCTGGGACGAACCCCAGAAAAGCGCCCTGTCGCAGGCCGAGCTGGACACCCTGACCGATCAGCTGATCGAGGCGCTGAAGACGGTCTATGACCCGGAAATCCCTGTCGACATCTATGAGCTGGGCCTGATCTACCGCGTGGACGTCAACGATGACCGCGACGTGGTGGTGGACATGACGCTGACGGCGCCCGGCTGTCCGGTCGCCGGCGAAATGCCGGGCTGGGTGGAGACGGCGGTCGAGAAGGTCGAGGGCGTGCGCAGCGCCAAGGCCAATCTGGTGTTCGATCCGCCGTGGGACGCCTCCAAGATGAGCGACGAGGCCAAGCTGGCCCTGAATATGTTCTGATGGACCTGTTCTGATGACCGAGCTTCAAGCCACATCCCGTCCGCGCCGCCCGCGCCCCAAGGCCGTCACCCTGACGGACGCAGCCGCAGAGCGGGTGCGTGAGATCCTGGACAATGCCGAGAACGATCACATCGGCCTGAGGATCGGCATCAAGAACGGCGGGTGCGCCGGGCAGGAATACACCTTCGCCTATGCCGACGAGATCGGGCCGATGGACGAGGTGGTCGAGGACAAGGGCGTCACCATCCTGATCGAGCCCAAGGCCGTGCTGTTTCTGATCGGCACCGAGATCGACTATGAGACGACGCGGCTGGCGTCCAAGTTCGTGTTCAACAATCCGAACCAGACCGACGCCTGCGGCTGCGGCGAGAGCGTGACCATCGTGCCGGTCGCCGCCGACTGAGAGGGGCCCTGATCTGATGGGCTGCCGGACACTGACCGACGCGGCCCTTGACGATCCCGACGAAGCCGTCGCCTGGACGCGGCGGCCGTTGGACGTGGCGGTGGGGAAGACGCCGAAGCGCGCTACTTCGTCGGCGCCTCGATCAGCACGGCCGGCGTCACGGGTTGACCCGTGGCCTGGGCGACGAGCTCGGCGGTGCGGGTCTCGATGACGGCTTCGAGGCGAGCCAGGAATTCCTCCTTGGGCAGGCCGACGGGGATCGGGGCGAGGAACTCCAACGTCGCCGTGCCGGGGTGTTTTTCGTACTGTTCCTCTGGCCAGAAGAGGCCGAGGTTGGTGGCGAGCGGCACGACGGGCACGTCGAAGTCGCGGTACATGTGCCAGACGCCGGAGCGATATTTGAATTTCTTGCCGACGGGCGCGAGATGGCCCTCGGGATAGATCAGGATCTTGCGGTTCTCGGCGCGGGCCTCGGCGGCGCGCATGGCCAGGGCCTTGCGCGCTTCGTGGCCGCCGCAGGAGTTGACGACGATGGCGCCCAGTTTCTTCAGCACGCCGCCCAGCAGGGGAAACTTTTCCAGGTGATCGCCGGTGACGAAGGCGATGTCGTCGAACTGGTCATAGGTCGCAAAGCCGTCGCCCCAGCTTTGATGCTTGGAGGCGATGATGAAGGCGCCCTCGGGCAGGCGGTCCTTGCCACGCACGTCCAGCTTGATGCCGGCGAAGATCGACATGGCCTGGACCATGCGCTTCACATAGCGACGGATGACCCAGCTGGCCGGGCCGCTCCCGGGCGCGAGCGCAGCAAAGGCGGCGGTCAGCCCGTAGCCGATCGACAGGATCCAGTAGGCGACGTTGAAGGCGAAGCTGCGCATGGGACGACTATGGCAGAAAGCTTGGCCTTGTCAGACCCTAAGCCGCCTTTTCGAGCGAGGAGGCCGGCGTGACGCAGTTTCGGCCTGCACGTTTGGATTCGTACAGGGCGGCGTCGGCGCGTTCCAGCAGGCTGGCGGCGGTTTCACCTTTTTGGCGCTGGGCGAAGCCGGCGGAGACAGTCACCGAGCCCAGGTCATCATTGGTCGAACGACGGCGCAGCGCGCGTGACGCCACGTCGTTGCGGATGCTCTCCAACGCGGCCATGACGACGCCAGCGCCTTCACCGGGGAAGATGATGGCGAACTCTTCGCCGCCGAACCGGGCGGCGAATCGGGTCTTGCCGCAGATGTTGGACAGGACGGTGGAGACGTATCGCAGCACCTGGTCGCCGGTCTGGTGGCCCCAGGTGTCGTTGAACCGTTTGAAATGGTCGATGTCCAGGATGGCCAGGCTGAGCGGCGCGCCGTCATCCTCGGCGCACGCGGCCTCCAGCCGTTCGTCGAAGGCCTTGCGGTTGGCCAGATTGGTCAGGGCGTCGGTCATGGCGTCGCGGCGCACCTGTTCCAGGTTTTCGCGCAGGCGGATGACTTCCTTGTTGGACTTTTCCAGACGTTTTTCGAGGATCGCCGTTTCACGGCGCACGCGGTTGGTCGCGGTCGACAGGTCGCCGACCAGATCCTTCAGCGACGACGGATCATCGACGGTTTCCATGCACTGGGAGGCGTCGGCGAGGGTCTCGCCATAGTCGTGTTGGGTCTTGTGCGCCATGGCGATGGCGCTGGCGACGCTGGCCAATTCGCGGTCCAGCACGGCGCCGACGTCGCGGATCTGATCCGGCAGGCGGCCGCGCGGCAGGAACTCGGCGGCCAGCATTTCGGACGTCTTGTCGCTGATGACGGCGGACTGCGCCAGCAGACGGCGGATTTCCTGGGCGAGGGGGCCGTCGGGATCGCTGATGTAGTGCAGCCAAAGCTCGAAGTTCAGCGGAGTGGGCCAAACGCCCGCCTTCTCCATTTCGCCGATGACGTTGCGCGCCAAAGCATAGGCTTGAGGAGCTCTTAGCGCCGTCTCGACCTTTTTCGACATTCTTGTTCCCCTGGGCCCCTGTTCTGGAGCTGTGTCGGGGCGCACACTACGGGATGTTCCGTAATGCAGGGTAAACGACGCGGCGTTTCACCGCGCCGTTGTGCACGAGTTCAGGCGCGGATGACGACCGGCCGGCGCAGGAAGGCGGGGATGTCGTCGCCGAAGCCACGCACGCCCTGGCGCTGAGTATCGCTCTTGTCGGCCCTGCGGTCACCGCGGCGATCCGATTGCAACAGGTGCGGCTCGCGGTCTGCGCGCTCAGTACGCGGGGCGCGGGCCGTTTCGACGGGTTCGACGATCGCATCCGCCTCGACTGCGGCGGCGACGGGAGCTGCAACTTCGACCGGCGCCTCGGGGCGGGCCTTGCGGCGGCTGCGGCTGCGGGGCGCCGCAGCCTCTTCAGACGATGGCGCAGCGTTGACGGGAGCGATCTCGACAGGCTCGGCGGACGGGGTGGGCGCGCTGCTGGTGCGCGACGGGCTGCGACCGCGTTCGCCCGAGCGTTTGTCGTCACGTCGCGGGCCGTCTTTAATGGCGGCGAAGTCGATACCTTCAAGAACCAGCTCTTCCGGATCCTTCTTGATCAGCTTCAGCACCTTATCCAGCGACTTGTAGTCGGCCGGGGTCACGATCATGAAGGCCTGGCCCAGCTTGCCGGCGCGGCCGGTGCGGCCGATGCGGTGGACGTAGTCGTCGGCGTGGTGCGAGACGTCGTAGTTGAAGACGTGGCTGACGTCAGGGATATCCAAGCCGCGCGCGGCGACATCCGAGGCAACCAGAATCGTCAGCGCGCCCGAGCGAAAATCCGCCAGGGTCTTCATCCGGTGCGACTGATCCAGGTCGCCGTGGATCGGGGCAGCGTCGAAGCCGTGGGTCTTAAGCGACTTGGCGACGATATCGACTTCGGATTTGCGATTGCAGAAGACGATGCCGTTGCGCACATCCTCACGACCGACCAAGGCGCGCAGGGCGGTCCGCTTGGCCTTGGGGTCCGAGGTCGGGATGCGGACGATATATTGGGTGATGGTGTCGGCGGTCATCGCCGGACGCGAGGCCTCGATCCGGGTCGGATCCTTGAGGAAGGCGGTCGTCAGGCGCGTGATCTCCGGCGGCATGGTCGCCGAGAAGAACAGGGTCTGGCGGCGCGGCGGCGTCAGTTTGAAAATGCGCTCGATGTCGGGGATGAAGCCCATGTCCAGCATCCGGTCGGCCTCGTCGACGACCATGATCTCGACGCCGGTCAGCAGCATCTTTCCGCGTTCGAACAGGTCGAGCAGGCGGCCGGGCGTGGCGATCAGGACATCGACGCCCTTGTTCAGCGCCGCGACCTGGTCGCCCATGGAGACGCCGCCGATCAGCAGGACCCAGCTGAGCTTGGTGCCCTTGGCGTATTTGGCGAAGCTCTCGGCGACCTGGTCGGCCAATTCGCGGGTCGGCGCCAGGACGATGGCGCGCGGCATGCGGGCGCGGGCGCGGCCGGTGGACAGGCGATCGACCAGGGGCAGGGTGAAGGCGGCGGTCTTGCCGGTGCCGGTCTGGGCGATGCCCAAGACGTCGCGGCCGGCGAGGGCGACGGGGATCGCCTGTTCCTGAATGGGCGTGGCGGTCGTGTAGCCGGTGTCGGCGACGGCCTGAAGGGTCGTGGGCGAAAGGCCCAGTTGCGAAAATTCTGTCATGAATCCTTGGGAGAGAAAGCGTCTGCGTGCATAGCAGCGACGGAACCGCCCCTCTTTGGGCGAGCGGGCGGCGCGTATCGCAGACCTGTCCCGAGGCTGGGGGGCATATAGAAGCCCCTGCGCAGAAGTCAAGTATTCCTGGTTTTTCGCTCAGCAGGCCGCCGGCCGTAAAATGCGGCCCGCAAACGAAAATCGCCGGACGGGCGAGCCGTCCGGCGATCTGCTGGATCAGAGAGAAAGTGCGATCAGCGCTTGCCGAAGATCATGTCGCCCAGTTTGGCGAAGAAGCCCTTTTCCTCGGGCTTGGCGGCGGGCGCCGGCGCCGGCTTGGGGGCTTCGACCGGCTTGGCAGCGGGAGCCGGCGTCGGCGCGGGCGCCGCAGCGGCGGGCGCAGCAGCGGGTGCGGGCGCAGCGGCGGGCTTGGGCGCGGCGACTGGGTCCGCAGGCTTGGGCGCCGCTGCGGCCGGCTTTGCGGCAGGCGCAGCCTTCGAGGCGGCAGCGGGTTTCGAAGCGGCGGCCTTGGGGGCAGCAGGCTTTGCCGCTGTCGACTTCGGTGCGGCCGCTTTCGAAGCTGCAGGCTTCACTGCCGTCTTGGCGGCGGCGGGCTTGGCTGCGGCCGGTTTGGGGGCGGCGGCTTTGGGCGCGGCCTTCGGAGCAGCCTTGGGGGCAGGGGCGGTTTTCGGCTTGGCTGCGGGCTTGGCGGCGACCGGCTTAGCGGCGGCCTTGGGGGCGGCGGCCTTCGGCGCAGCGGTTTTCTCGGCGGCGGTCTTCACGGCGCTCGACTTCGGCGCGGCTTTAGGCTTGGAAGCGGCGGTCGCCGGCATTGGCGACGCAGGTTTAGACGTAGACGGTGACTTGGCCATGTATTCCCCGACCCCTCGGTTTGATAAAAACGCGGCGGCGACGGGCGTTCAGCACCGGATCGCTACGATTCGTCATATTACCGGTGTTTGAAAAATGTCCGAGTCCGCACTTCAGATAATCGCACGCGGCCCGCGCGCCGCCGCAGAGGCCGCCGCAGAGGCCGTAGACGCCGATCCGCGGCTGGAAGGCGCGACCTATTCGATCCTGGAAGAGGACGAGGACAATGACGTCTGGCGCATCGACGCCTTCCCCACGACCGATGACGAGGTCGAGGGGCTGAAGGCGGTGTTGGCGGGCTATCCGGTGACGGTGCTGGTGGAGAAGCTGGCGGACGCCGACTGGCTGGCCATGTCGCTGTCGGGCCTGCCGCCGGTCGAGGCCGGACGATTCTTCGTCTATGGCGCGCACGATCAGGGCAAGGTGCCCGAGGGCCGCGTCACGCTGAAGATCGACGCCGGCGCCGCCTTCGGCACGGGCCACCATGGCACGACGGTGGGCTGCCTGGAGGCGTTCGACAAGCTGCTGGAGACCGAAAGCTTCGAGAAGGTGCTGGACGTCGGCTGCGGCACGGGCGTGCTGGCGATCGCGGCGGCCAAGACGGGCACGCCCATCGCCGTCGGCACCGACATCGACGAGCCCTCAGCCCGGATCGCCAATGAGAACGCCGAGATCAACGAGGCCAAGTGCGACTTCTATTTCGCCGATGGTCTCAGCGATCCGCGCATCGCCCAGCACCAGCCATATGATCTGGTGTTCGCCAACATCCTGGCCGCGCCGCTGGTGCATCTGGCGCCCGAAATCGGGGCGGCGCTGAAGAGCGGCGGGGTCGCGATTCTGTCGGGCCTGCTGCGCACGCAGGAAGAGCGTGTGCTGGAGGCCTATCTGTCGCTGGGCTTTACGGTCGAGCAGACCATCCATCACGACGCCTGGAGCGCCCTGCAACTGCGCAAGGGCTGAGGATCGATCATGCGCCAGACTTTCGACGAGACGACCGACCCCTCCTTCGGGGCCAAGCACCTGCCGCTGCTGCGCGCCGAAATGGCCAAGCAGGGGCTGGACGGGTTTCTGATCCCGCATGAGGACGAGCATCAGAACGAATATCTGCCGGACGCCAATGAGCGTCTGGCCTGGGCGACCGGCTTCACCGGCTCGGCCGGGGCGGCGGTGGTGTTCCGGGATCGGGCCAGCATGTTCACCGACGGCCGCTACACCGTTCAGGTGAGGGCCCAGACCGATCCGGCGCTTTTCGAGCGACGCGACTTGAATGACGTGGCGGCCTATCTGGAGACGGCGACGAAGGGGGCGGTGATCGGTTACGATCCGCGTCTGCACAGCCCGGATGCGCTGGTCACCCTCAAGGCGGCGGCGCAAAAGGCGGGGGCCGAGTTGCGCGCCGTGGACGCCAATCCGCTGGACCTGGCCTGGGGCGCCGATCGTCCGGCCCAGCCGACGGCGCCGGTCGTGCCGCATGAGGACGCCTATTCCGGAGAGAGCCATGCATCGAAGCGGGCGCGGATCGGCAAGGCCGTGGCGGACGCCGGCGCAGATGCGGTGGTGCTGACGGCGCCGATGTCGATCGCCTGGCTGTTCAATGTGCGCGGCGGAGACGTGATCCGTTCGCCCCTGCCGATCGGTCAGGCCATTCTGGCGGCGGACGGCAAGGCGCGGCTGTTCCTGGACCCGGCCAAGGTGACGAATGCTTTGCCGGGCTGGCTGGGCGACGATGTTCGCATCGAGGCGACCGAGCAGCTGTCGGCGGCGCTGGACGGGCTGTCGGGCCAGAAGGTCATGATCGATCCGTCGCTGTCCTCGGCCTGGTATTTCGACCGGCTGGACGCGGCGGGCGCGACGGTGGTGCGGGCGATGGATCCCTGCGCCATTCCCCGGGCGGCCAAGAATGCCGTGGAGATCGAGGGCAGCCGTCAGGCGCATATCCGCGACGGGGCGGCGCTGAGCCGGTTCCTGCACTGGGTCGATACCGTGGTGCAGGCGACCCTGCCGGACGAGCGCGACGTGGTCGAGGCGCTGGAGCGGTTCCGCGAGGAGACCCGCGCGCTGAAGGATCTGAGCTTCGACACCATCGCCGGGGCCGGGCCGAACGGAGCCTTGCCGCATTACAAGCCGGTCGGCGCCAGCATTCGCAAGGTGGAGAAGGGCTCGCTGCTGCTGGTGGACGGCGGCGGCCAGTATCTGGACGGCACGACCGATGTGACCCGCACCATGGCGGTGGGCGAGCCGAGCGAGGACCAGCGCCACAAGTTTACCCTGGTGTTGAAGGCGCATATCGCCATGGCGACGATCCGCTTCCCGTCCGGGACCAGCGGCATGGCGCTGGACGCCATCGCCAGGGCGCCGATGTGGGCGGCGGGGCTGGATTACGATCACGGCACGGGCCACGGCGTCGGCAGCTATCTGGGCGTCCACGAGGGGCCGCAGCGGATCGCGAAATGGGGCACGTCCCAGCCGCTGCTGGAAGGCATGATCCTGTCCAACGAGCCGGGCTATTATCGCGAAGGCCATTGGGGCATTCGCATCGAGACGCTGCAGGTGGTGACGCCGGCCGTGGTTCCGGAGGGCGGCGAGCGGCCGATGCACGGGTTCGAGCAACTGACGTTCGCCCCCATCGACCGCAGGCTGATCGCGGTGGAGATGCTGACGCCGGACGAGCGGGCCTATGTCGACGCCTATCACGCCGAAACGCTGGCCAAGGTCGGGCCGTTGATGGACGGCGAGGCGCTGGACTGGCTTCGAGGGGCGTGTGCTCCGCTCTGACACCTTCCCTGCCGCTCATCCCCGCGAAAGCGGGGACCCAGCGCTTTGGGCGAAAAACTTGACCCCGTTTTCAAGATTGCTGTCCAACGCACTGCCGAGCGACAGAACTGTGTCCCCGCTTTCGCGGGGATGAGCGGATAGGTCAGAGGCCAGACCGAGATCTTCTCCTCAGGTGGGTGACGGGGACCGTCAGTTCGGCCAGCGCGGCCTTCATCGCCTCATAGCCGGTGGCAACGGGGCCGTCGTAGGTTTTCCAGTCGCGAATGTCGCTGCCGGCGACCTGGGGCAGGACCAGAACGTCCGCGTCGGCGCGCGACTGGGTCATCTCGACGTCGGTGGTGATTGTCGCTGAGCGCATCAGGATGGAGACGATGGGAGGACCGGCCTTCCAGGCGCCGGACAGGACCCATTTCCACCAGGACGGCGGATTCTCCAGCGCCTGGGGATCGACGCCGCGCGTCTGGGACATGTCGACGCCGATGATCGGGCCGCTGTTCAACTGGCGCATCACGCTGGTGGGGAAGTTCTTCAGCACGGCGCCGTCCACCAGCACCTGACCGTCCATCACGACCGGCGGCAGGACGCCGGGAATGGCGATGGAGGCGCGCATGGCCCGCCGCATCAGGCCCGTGCGATGCGCCTCGATCCGGCCCGAGGTCAGGTTGGACGAGACGGCGAAGAAGGGCAGGGCTAGGTCCGCCAGATCGATGTCGCCGTAAGCCTGCTCCAGCAAACGGGCGACTTTTCGGGCGCGGGACATGGCGATGATCGGCACGGCGAGGTCCGAGAGCGGATCGGACTCGACGAAGGCGCGCCGAATCTCGAAATCCAGCCGTTCGAAGGACCAGCCCAGGGCCGGGCCGGCGGCGACGACCGCGCCCATGGAGGCGCCGCCTGCGAAGTCGATGGGGACCTTGGCCTCTTCCAGCGCCCGGATCGCGCCGATGTGGCAATAGGCCCGCGCGCCGCCGCCGGACAAAACCAGACCGACCGCCGTGCCGGTGACGACGCGGGCGATCCGCTCGGCGTCCTTGGCCAGTCCTTCGACGCAATGGAACCAGCGATCGGGCTGGAGCGCATCCAGCCAGACGCGCGTGTTGGCCGGATGATGCATGCGCGGATCGCGCAACAGGATCAGGTCGGTCAGGCGGCGGCCGTCGCCGAAGCCCTGACGGCGCGGCACGGCGGACGGCGGCGCCAGAAGGCCGCTGCCGACGATGAACATCCGATCCACCTGACGCGCGCACAGACTGGCCCAGGCGGGCTGGTCCTGTTCGGCGACATAGAGGACGTAGTCGTGGTCGCCCTCCACCCGGCTGAACCATTCGGACGCCGAGGCCAGGGCCGACTGGTCGATGACCTGACAGGTGAAGCCCATGGCCTGGATGGCGGCGGCGATGCGTTCGACGAAGGCGCGAATGGGGCGGGGGCGGGCGGAGACGAAGCCGAAGACGCTGGGCTCGGATGCGCCGGCGGTGCGCTCGCGGGCGCGGTGGATCATCAGGCGCGACAGTTCGACCATCAGGTCCGGCTCGGTGCGTGCGGCCTCGAAAAAGGCTTCGCGCGGCAGGGCCAGGATTTCGCTGTCTCTCAGGGCGACGACGGTGGCGGTGTGCGGCGTGCCGGCCAGCATCGCCATCTCGCCCACCGGCTCGCCCGCCTTGACGACGCCCAGCATGTGCGGCGGTTGATCCGCCTCCATCCGAAACACGCCCAGACGGCCGGAGCGGACCAGATACAGGGTGTCGGCGGGGTCGCCCTGGGCGAACAGCGGCTCGCCGCCGGTCAGGGCGAACCAACTGGCCCGGTCGACCATGCGACCTTCGAAGATGCGCGCGAGCGAGGTCGCCAGCGTGTCGGGGCGAAGCGTGGCCATGGTCCGGTTGTAGGCGCGATTCTGGGGCGGGTGAATGGGATGTTTCGACGTGCGGAAGCGCCCTCGGGCAGTCGCCACGAGCCCCTGCCCGCAGAGCGGGGAGGAGACGATGATGCGAGCTTCTCGCGTTGCCCGATTCCGCGTGGGCGGGTAGAGCGTTCGGCTTCTCCCGCCCAGCCGAAGTTTCAGACCATGCACGACATCAGAGCCATTCGCGAGAACCCCCAGGTTTACGTGGCGGGCTGGTCGTCGCGCGGGGTGGATGACGCACAGAAGGTGGTGGACGATATCTTAGAGCTGGATGCCAAACTGCGTCACGCCCAGACGACGGGGCAGGACGCCCTGGCCAAGCGCAACGCGGCCTCCAAGCTGATCGGCGCCGCCATGGGGCGCAAGGACATGGCCGAGGCCGACCGGCTGAAGGCCGAGGTCGAGGCGCTGAAAGGCGACATCGCGGCGGCGGCCGAGGTCGAGACGCGTGTCGGCAAGGCGCTGCGCGACCTGCTGGCGGCGCAGAAGAACCTGGCGGCCGAAGATGTGCCGGACGGCGAGGACGAGGCGGGCAACGTCGAAGTCTCGACCTGGGGCGAGCCGCGTCGCACCGGTCCGGCCAAGGACCACGCCGACCTGGGCGAGGCCCTGGGGATGCTGGACTTCGAGGCGGCGGCCAGAATGTCGGGCGCGCGGTTCGCGGTGCTGAAAGGGCAGTTGGCGCGGCTGGAACGGGCCGTGGGGCAGTTCATGCTGGATATGCAGACGGACCAGCACGGGTATCTGGAAGTGAACCCGCCGCTGCTGGTTCGAGACGAGGCGATGTTCGGGACCGGGCAGTTGCCCAAGTTCGAGAATGACCTGTTTTTCGCGTCGAGTTTAATCGAGGGAGATTTCCATCGTCGTTGGACCGAAGTAGGCGAAGCTGATTTTTCGCTTTTGACCGACGATTTTCTCGTCAACGCAGACAGCTTGATGGTGTCCCATCCAGACGAAGGCGGCGTCCGTTTTCATCTGGCTGATGGAGAAGGAACGGCAGAGGATTTAGCTAAAGCTTTGCGGCCTCGCATGATTGCTAAGCGCCACTTCCTCATCCCTACCGCCGAGGTCTCCCTGACCAACCTCGTGCGTGACACCATTCTGTCTGAGGACGCGCTGGCGACGCCGATGCGGATGACGGCGTTGACGCCGTGCTTCCGGGCCGAGGCGGGGTCGGCGGGGCGGGATACGCGCGGTCTGATCCGCCAGCATCAGTTTTCGAAGGTCGAGATGGTGTCGATCGCGCGGCCGGAGGACTCAGACGCCGAGCATGAGCGGATGACGGCGTGCGCGGAAGCCGTGCTGAAGGCGCTGGAGCTGCCGTTCCGGCGGATGCTGCTGTGCAAGGGCGACATGGGCTTTTCGGCGCAGAAGACCTTCGACCTGGAGGTCTGGCTGCCCAGCCAGGGGACCTATCGCGAGATCAGCAGCTGCTCGAACTGCGGAGACTTCCAGGCGCGGCGCATGGACGCGCGGTTCAAGCGCGCCGGCGAGAAGAAGACCGAGTTCGTCCATACGCTGAACGGTTCGGGCCTGGCGGTCGGCCGGACGCTGGTGGCGATCATGGAAAACTATCAGCAGGACGACGGGCGGATCGCCGTGCCGGCGGTGTTGCAGCCCTATATGGGCGGGTTGACGCATGTGGGGTGACGCCTCGCTTTCGTCATCCTCCGGCGCGAAGCGACCGGGGGACCCAGCGGCGCGCGCGAGCGCGAACCTGTCGCGGTCCCGATTTGCCGGCATCGCGATGCCCAACCATTTCGCCTTCGGCGCCGCTGGGTCCCCCGGTCTCGCTGCGCTCGCCGGAGGATGACGAAGGAAAAGATGCGTATTCTCCTGACCAACGACGACGGGATCGAGGCGGAAGGCCTGGAATGCCTCGAGCGGATCGCGCGCACGCTGAGCGACGACGTGTGGGTGTGCGCGCCCGCCGTCGAGCAGTCGGGCAAGGGGCGCGGGATCACCCTGACCGAGCCGCTGCGGGTGCTGAACCTGGGCGAAAAGCGGTTCGCGGTGACGGGCACGCCGACCGACTGCGTCGTGCTGGCGGTCAACGACCTGATGCCGGAGAAGCCCGATCTGGTGCTGTCGGGCGTCAATCGCGGGCACAATATCGGCGAGGACGTCAGCTATTCCGGGACGGTGGCGGGGGCCTTGCAGGGGATGGCGTTCGGCATCCGCTCCATCGCCCTGAGCCAGAGCCTGGAGCGGTTTCACGACGAGGTGGTTGCGCACTGGGAGACGGCTGAGGCCTTCGCCCCGGCGATCATCAGCCGCCTGCTGGAGCAGAAATGGGCGAACGGGGTGGTGATGAACCTGAACTTCCCCAACCGCCCGCCCGAAGCGGTCGATCAGGTCGAGGTGACGACCCAGGGCTTCCGCAACGTCGGCGAGATGCACGCGGTGCGGCGCACCGACCTGCGCGGGCGGGACTATTACTGGATGAGCTTCCGGGGTGAAAAGCAGGAGCATGCCGAGGGCACGGACCTGCGGGCCATCGAGGAGGGGCGGATCTCGGTCACGCCGCTGCATATCGACCTGACGCACATGATTAGCGTGAATGACCTGAAGAAGGTGCTGGGCGGGGCGCCGCCGAGGAAGACGGATCGCGCCGCATGAACCTGCACGACGACCGGGCCGGGCGGCTGATCCTGTCGCTGCGGCAGCGGGGGGTCACGGACCCGCGCGTGCTGAAGGCGATGGAGAGCATCGACCGCGCGGTCTTCGTGCACGAGAAGTTCCTGGATCAGGCGTGGGAGGATCAGGCCCTGCCGATCGACTGCGCCCAGACGATCAGCCAGCCCTATATCGTCGGACTGATGACCCAGGCGCTGGAGGTGCAGGCGCGGCATCGGGTTTTAGAGATCGGCACCGGCAGCGGGTATCAGTGCGCGGTGCTGAGCCGGCTGGCGCGCTATGTCTATTCGGTGGAGCGGTATCGCAGTCTGCTGGTCGAGGCGGAAGCGCGACTGCGGGTGCTTAAGATCGAGAACGTCATCACCAAGCACGGCGACGGCGGCCTGGGCTGGGCCGAACAGGCGCCGTTCGACCGGATCATGGTCACGGCCGCCTCGCCGACCGAGCCGACCGAACTGCTGAAACAGCTGAAGCCGAACGGGGTGCTGGTCGCGCCTGTGGGACGCACGTCGGTGCAGATGCTGCATCGCTACGTCGGACAGGGCGACGGGTCGTTCCACCGCGAAAGCCTGACGGAAGTGCGTTTCGTGCCCCTGGTCGAGGGGACGGCGAAGGAAGGCTAGGGGCGTGAAGGGTGACGCGTGAGTCGAGATTCCGGGTGTGCGAACGCCATTCACGATTCACGAGTCACTCCTCACGACCTCACTCGCCCCAATTCCGTGCGGTTTGCGGGGTTGGCTTATGGGGCGCGAGCGGGCACACCGGGCGGGCGAGTTTAACCACGAATGGGAGCAGCCGGTGGCGATGATTTCGGGCTGGATGAGAGCGGTTCTGGTCGCGGGGGCGGCGTTGAGCACGGCGGCCTGCATCAGCTATCCTTCGGAGCCGCGCTATTCGACGCATGCGAACCCGGCGCCGGCCTATGGTCCGGGGCAGGGCGCCTACCCGCAGCAGCCGGCCTATCCGAACGCCGGCCAGAATTCGAACCAGCCCTATCGGCCGGCCCCCTATGAATCGCCGCCGCCCGCGACGGCGCCGATCGGTCAGGTGGACGGCGGGGCCTTGCCGCCGCCGGTCAACGTCGGGCCGAGCCAACCGACCTATCAGCCGCCGGCGTCGCAGCCGCCCGCCTATACGCCGCCGTCCAATCCGTCGTCGTCGGCCCCGGTGCGGCCGGGCGCGGCCTATGTGATCCAGCCGGGCGACACGATCTCGGGCGTGGGACGGCGGTTCCAGACCCCGGTCCAGACGCTGATCGACCTGAACGGCCTGGGCCCGCGCGGCGCGATCACGACGGGCCAGCGAATCATCCTGCCTGAAGCGGCGGTGGATACCGGCCGCGACCCTTACGCGACCGGCGCTTCGCCCGTCGGCGTGCTGGTGCCCAACAACGGCGCCGTGCCGCCGCCCCCGCCGCCGCCCTCTGGCAATGCGGCGCTGCCGGTCCAGACGCGGCCTGTCGAACAGACCAACGCCGCCGGCGCCGCTGCCGGTCAGCCGAATCTGCTGTGGCCCGTGCGCGGCGACATCGTGCGGCGTTTCGGCCCGGTCGGCATGGGCGAGCGGAACAACGGCATCAACATCGGCGCCTCGGCCGGAGCGACGGTCAGCGCCTCTGCGGCCGGGCGGGTGGCCTATGTCGGCAGCGATCTGGTGGGGCAGGGGCTGACGGTGCTGATCGTACACGCCAACGGCTGGCGCACGGTCTATGGCCATCTGGGTTCGGCGACGGTCAAGGATGGCGACGACGTGCGCGCGGGCCAGCAGATCGGCACCGTGGGTCTGACGGCCGGCGACGGACGCCCCTCGATCCACTTCGAGACCCGTCAGATGCGCGGCGACGATCCGGTCGCCGTCGATCCTTTGACAGTGTTGCCCAGGTAGCGCTTTCGCCGCGTTGCAATCTGCGAGGCGCGGCCCTAGGTTCCGCGCCTCGTTTTAATGGGGGCTCCGACGAGGGCTACCCTTCTATGTTCGGAGACGACCCATGGGCGCTGAAGGCGGCTTGACGGCGCAGTTGATCGGGTTTGCGCCCATCATCGGTATTTTCATCCTGTTCTACTTCCTGCTGATCCGTCCGCAGCAGAAGCGCGCCAAGGAACACGCGACCGCGATCGCCGCCGTCAAGCGTGGCGACACCGTCGTCCTGGGCAGCGGCATGATCGGCAAGGTCACCCGCGTCGAAGAGGCCGAGGTCAACGTCGAGATCGCGCCCAGCGTCAACGTGCGCGTGGTCAAGGCCATGATCGCCGAGGTGCGCAACCGCACCGCCATCGCCGCCAACGATTCCAAGGCCTGATACGCTCGCGTATCCGCCGATACCTGGACCGCCCTCATGATTCAGCTGTCGCGCTGGAAAGTCATTCTCGTCGTCGTCTCGGCCGTCCTCGGCTGTCTGCTGGCGTTCCCGAACCTGTTGTCGGATCAGCAGCGCGAGGCGCTGCCAGGCTTCATGCCCAAGAACAAGCTGAACCTGGGGCTGGACCTTCAGGGCGGTTCGTATCTGCTGCTGGAAGTCGACGTGCCGGCGATGCGCGAAAAGCGCGTCACCAACCTGATCGAAGACGTTCGGGTCACGCTGAACGGCGCCGGCGTCGCCACCAACGGCTTCCAGCGTGAAGCCGGCGGCGTGGTCGTCACCCTGGCCAATCCGGCCCAGGGCGATGCCGCGTTCAAGGCGCTGCAGCAACTGGGCGGTCAGGTCGGACCGGGCGGCCAGGCCGAACGCATCGCCACGCGCCTGGGCGACAACCGCATCCGCTTCGCCTATACCGACGCCGCGCTGAACAGCATGGGCGCGACGGCCGTGGACCAGTCGATCGAGGTGGTGCGCCGCCGGATCGACAGCCTGGGCACGCGCGAACCCTCCATCACCCGCCAGGGCGCCGACCGGATCGTGGTCCAGGCGCCGGGCGAGAGCGATCCGAGCAAGCTGGAAGAAGTCATCGGCCAGACGGCGCAGCTGACCTTCCAGATGGTCGATGTCGAGAACTCGGTCCAGGACGCCCTGGCCGGCCGTGTGCCGCCCGATTCCGAACTGCTGCAAGGCGAGGACGGCACGCCCTATCTGGTCAAGAAGCGCGTGCTGGTGTCGGGTGAGAACCTGACCCGCGCCGGCGTCGGTTCGGACCAGAGCGGCCGCCCGGCCATCGACTTCCGCTTCGACGGCGCCGGCGCGCGTCGCTTCGGCGAAGCCACGGCCGCCAACCTTCAAAAGCCCTTCGCCATCATCCTGGACGGCAAGGTCATCTCGGCCCCGACGATCCAGAGCGCGATCACCTCGGGCTCGGGTCAGATCACCGGCAACTTCTCGATCCAGGAAGCGGCGACGCTGGTGAACCTGCTGAACGGGGGCGCCCTGCCTGCGCCGCTGAACGTCGAGGAGCGCCGCACCGTGACGGCCGAACTGGGCGCGGACGCGGTCGCCGCCGGCGCCCTGTCGACCGCCGTCGGCTTCGCCATCATCGTGCTGTTCATGATCCTGGCCTACGGCCTGCTGTTCGGCGGCGTGTCGGTGGTCGGCCTGGTGTTGAACGGCGTGCTGATCGTGGCGGCCATGTCGTTGACCCAGGCGACGCTGACCCTGCCAGGCATCGCCGGTCTGATCCTGACCTTCGCGGTCGCGGTGGACGCCAACGTGCTGATCTACGAGCGGATGCGTGACGAGGCCCGGGCGGGCCGCAGCGTCATCGCCTCGATGGACGCAGGCTTCAACAAGGCCATGGGCACCATCATCGACGCCAACCTGACCACCCTGGTCGCGGCGGGCATCATGTTCGTGTTCGGCGAGGGGCCGGTTCGCGGGTTCGCCTGGACCCTGACCATCGGTGTGTTCACCTCGGTCTTCTCGTCGGTCCTGGTCGCCCAGGTCCTGCTCGGCTACTGGCTCAAGACGGCCAAGCCCAAAAAACTGCCGATCGCGGAGTGATGGCGATGCGTGGATGGCCCCTGATCAAACTGCTGCCGCAGAAGACGAACTTCCACTTCGTCAAATATGCGCGGTTCGCCGGCGTCTTGTCGGTGATCCTGTGCGTCGCGGCGATCGTCTCCTGCTTCTATCCCGGCCTGAACATGGGCATCGACTTCCGGGGCGGCGCCTCGATGGAAGTGTCCAAGCCGGCGGGTCAGACGATCGAGCTGGATCGGGTCCGTGAGGCCGTGAACGGCCTGAACCTGGGCGACGTCCAGGTTCAGGGCATCGCGCGCCGCGACACCAATGTCGATGACGGCTCGACCGCCATTCTTCGCTTCCAGGTGCCGGAAGGCCGCGATCAGACCCAGGTGGTCAACCAGGTCGAGGGCGCCATCAGCGGCGCGGTCGGTCAGGTCAACTATTCGGGCGTCAGCGTCGTCGGCTCCAAGGTGTCGGGCGAGCTGTTCACATCGGGCCTGTTGGCTCTGGGCGTCGCGATCGGCCTTATGTTCCTCTACATCTGGTTCCGGTTCGAGCCGCAGTTCGGGTTCGGCGCCGTGGTCGGCCTGCTGCACGACGTGATCCTGACGTTCGGGCTGATCGTGCTGTTCAAGCTGGAGTTCAGCCTGAACATGGTCGCCGCCGTCCTGACCGTCATCGGCTATTCGATGAACGACACCGTCGTGGTGTTCGACCGCCTTCGCGAGAACCTGCGCAAGTACAAGACCATGCCGCTGCGCGACGTGATCGACCTGTCGCTGAACGAGACCCTGTCGCGGACCATCATCACCGGCGTGACCGCCGTCATGGTGCTGGCGGCCCTGGCCATCTTCGGCGGCGAGGCCCTGTTCGGCTTCTCCATCGCCCTGATGTTCGGCATCATCATCGGCACCTATTCTTCGATCTATGTCGGCGCGCCGATCATCCTGCTGTGGGGCGTCAAGCGCGGCGCCCTGGCTGACGACGCCAAGCCGGTGAAGCTGGGCATGGCCAGCCGGCCGTAGGTCGAGCGCCAGCGTCGAAAGTTGGGCCGTCCCGTCATCGCCGGGGCGGCCTTTTCCTTGGACGGCGTCCGTGCAAGGCTGAGCCTATGAAAGCGCTCGTCTATACCGCCGCCGTCCTTGCCCTGACCGGCACCCTGACCGCCTGCACCGACAGCAAGCGGGCGCGCAACGACGCCACCTGGGGCGACAAGCCGGCGGACATCACCTGCTGGACCTATGGGGTGGAGAACTTCAAGGGACGCTCGACCGGCAAGGTCGAATATGACGACGGCGGCCGGATCTCGTTCGTCGATGCGTCCAACAACCGCTACACCACGATCGATGGCGATTGCCGCGTGGTCTATATGTAGCCCAGCAAATAGGACCGGATGGCGGACGGAGGCCTGAACCTCCGCCCTGGACCGATCAGCGCAGCGAGGCCGTGAAGCGCTGGATGCGGGTGCAGGCTTCTTCCAGCACAGCGTCCGAGGTGGCGTAGCTGATGCGGAAATAGGGGCTGAGGCCGAAAGCCTCGCCCTGCACGACGGCGACGCCCTCGGCATTCAGCAGTTCGGCGGCGAAGGTGGAGTCACCGTCGATGGCGACGCCCGTTTCCGTTGTCTTGCCGATCAGTCCGGCGATGGACGGATAGACGTAGAAGGCGCCCTCGGGCGTGGCGCAGGTGACGCCAGCCGCCTGGTTGAGCATCGACACGACCAGATCGCGGCGCTTCTCGAAAGCGGCCTTGCGCTCGGGGATGAAGTCCTGCGGGCCGTTCAGCGCCTCGACGGCCGCCCACTGGCTGATGCTGGACGGATTGGACGTGGTCTGGCTGGCCACCTTGCGCATCAGGTCGATCAGCGGCTTGGGCCCGCCGGCGTAGCCGATGCGCCAGCCGGTCATGGCATAGGCCTTGGACACGCCGTTGACCGTCAGGGTGCGATCGATCAGGTCCGGGGCCACCTGGGCGATGGTGGTGTATTCGAAGTCGCCATAGACGAGGTGCTCATACATGTCGTCGGTCAGCACCCAGACGTGCGTGTGGCGACGCAGGACCTCGGCCAGGCCTTCCAGCTCGGCGCGGGTGTAGGCTGCGCCGGTGGGGTTGGACGGGCTGTTCAGGATCAGCCACTTGGTGCGGGGCGTGATCGCGGCCTCCAGCACGGCCGGCCGCAGCTTGAAACCGTCCTTCTCCTCTCCAACCACGGTCACGGGTTCGCCGCCGGCCAGCAGCACCATGTCGGGATAGCTGACCCAGTAGGGGGCGGGCACGATGACTTCGTCGCCGGGGTTCAGCGTGGCGACCAGGGCGTTGAAGATGACGGGCTTGCCGCCCGGCGCCACGTGGATGTTGGCCGCCGTATAGTCGAGATCGTTCTCGCGCTTGAACTTGGCCACGATGGCCGCCTTCAACTCAGGCATGCCATCGGCGTCGGTATATTTGGTCTCGCCGCGATTGATCGCATCGATCGCGGCCTGTTTGATATTTTCGGGGGTGTCGAAGTCCGGTTCGCCGGCGCCCAGGCCGATCACGTCGCGACCCTCCGCTTTAAGCTTCCGGGCCTGCGCGGTGACGGCGATGGTGGCCGAGGGCTTGACGCGAGCGAGGGCGGAAGATTGCAGGCTGGACATGAACTATCCCGTGGTTTTGGAAGTTTTTTGCCGGGGAGGCGGGGTTGTTTACGCGGCGTCGCCCCTCGGGACAATGCGCTGATGCTCGCTAATGCAGAGATGGGATGATAAGCGGCGGCTCTGATGCGCTGGATCATCGATTTCCTGTCGAACATGGAGGCGCGTCGCTGGCGGGCCGTGCTGGCGACGGCCCTGCTGCTGGGCGCGATGATCGCCCTATTCGCTGTGGGCAAGAGCCGACTGGGGCTGGAGGCCGAAGGGCGGCTGGAAGACTGGCTGGCCGGATTCCGCCAGGGGCCCTGGGGGCTGGTGGCCGCCATCGTCGTGTTCACGGTCTCGGCTTTCTTCGGGGCGCCGCAGTTCATCCTGATCGCCGCCTGCGTCGTGGCGTTCGGGCCGTGGTTCGGCTTCCTCTACAGCTGGATCGCGACGGTCGTGTCGGCGGGCGTGACCTATTGGCTGGGACGCGGACCCACGGCGCGGCTGCTGGCGCGGCACGGCGGCAAGACGGTCGGACGCCTGACGCGGTTCGTCGGCAAGAACGCCTTCTACGCCAGCTTCATGATCCGCAATGTGCCGTCTGCGCCGTTCATCGTCGTCAACATGGCGTTCGGGGCGGCGAGGGCGTCGTTCCCGGGCTTCCTGGCGGGGTGCGCGCTGGGCGTATTGCCGAAGACCGCTCTGGTCGCCTTCTTTGGCGGATCGTTCATGACGGCGGTCAGCGGCGACGGGATCTGGACCTCGGCCATACTGGCTGGCGTGGCGCTGGCTTGGCTGGCGCTGATGCTGGTGGTGCGTGAACTGGTGAAGCGGCGCGAGATCGCGCGCGGCGACTGAGGGAATTTGCTTAGCCTGCTATTTAGATTCCATTCATCCACAGGTTGCATTATGCGTGGTGGGAGGCATCGCTATGGATGTCGAGGTTCTAAAAACGCAGCACGGCCGGATCATACGATTGGCCAGCGCCTTGGGCGGGATCGCCGCTGTTCTAAAAACATCGGATGATGCGACACGCGCCCGCGAGTTGATGAGCGCGCTGAACGTCGCCCTGACCGAGCATCTGGCGATTGAGGACGGTGAACTCTACCCTGTCCTGATGCAGTGCGAAGATGTGTCGGTTCGTGACCTCGCTCAGCATTACGTCGAGGACATGGGCGCGCTCAGCGGGGTTTGGGCGCACTATTTTATGGAATGGACTCAGGCCCGGATTCTAGCGGATCGTGACCGGTTCGCCGGTGTGACCAAGGGGTTGATCGGCGCGCTGGCGCACAGGGTCGCGCGCGAGGAAGACACGCTGTATCCGACGATGCTGGCCGCCACGAATTTTGGCTTGGGCCCACATGGGCGGAGCAGGGCGGCCGTGTAGTCATCGCGTCCACAGGCGTCGCGCCTCGATAGCCCTCTGCATATGACGACACTGTCATCGGGGCTTGTAATCCCGGTTTCATACGGGCAAACCCGCCGCTAGTAGGCGTGGCGAAGACGATCAGGAACTGTCCGGCGTGGGGATGTCAGGGCAGTTGGGGCGTCGCCAGGTCGACTGAGACATCTAGACGCCCTGCCAGCTAACAACGGTATCGATTCCCATGAGCTTCTCCCTTTTCGGCGCGATCTCCAACGACATCGCGATGGACCTGGGCACCGCCAACACCCTGATCTACATGAAGGGCAAGGGCATCGTCCTGAACGAGCCGTCGGTCGTGGCGCTGAGAAACGTCGGGGGGCGCAAGGTCGTCCACGCCGTGGGCATCGAAGCCAAGCAGATGCTGGGCCGCACGCCGGGCCACATGGAGGCGATCCGCCCCATGCGCGACGGCGTCATCGCCGACTTCGAAGTCGCCGAAGAGATGATCAAGCACTTCATCCGCAAGGTGCATAACCGTAAGGGCTTCGTGAACCCCAAGATCATCGTCTGCGTGCCGTCGGGCGCCACGGCGGTCGAGCGCCGCGCGATCAACGACAGCTGCCTGAACGCCTCGGCGCGCCGCGTGGGCCTGATTGACGAGCCGATGGCCGCCGCGATCGGCGCCGGCCTGCCGATCCATGAGCCGACCGGCTCGATGGTCGTCGACATCGGCGGCGGTACGACCGAAGTCGCCGTCCTGTCGCTGTCGGGCATCGTCTATTCGCGTTCGGTCCGCGTCGGCGGCGACAAGATGGACGACAGCATCATCAGCTACATGCGCCGCAACCATAACCTGCTGATCGGCGAAACGACCGCCGAACGCATCAAGAAGGACATCGGGACCGCCCGCATCCCGGCCGACGGCGAAGGTCTGTCGATCGAGGTCAAGGGTCGCGACCTGATGCAGGGTGTGCCGCGCGAGGTGCGCATCTCTGAGCGTCAGGCGGCGGAAGCCCTGGCCGAGCCGGTCACCCAGATCATCGAGGCCGTCAAGGTCGCGCTGGAGGCCACGCCGCCGGAACTGGCCGCCGACATCGCCGACAAGGGCATCATGCTGACGGGCGGCGGCGCCCTGCTGCGCGGCCTGGACGTCGAGATCCGCGATCACACCGGCCTGCCGGTTTCGGTCGCCGACGATCCGCTGTCGTGCGTGGCCATCGGCTGCGGCCGCGTGCTGGAGCACCCGCGCTGGATGAAGGGCGTGCTCGACTCCGCGCTCTGATCCGTCCGTTGCGGCCAGGTGAAAGCTTGGCTGCAAATCCTTGTCTGGCCTGCGTGATCACGGTTCCATTCCGGCCTTGATTTTGCGATAGGCAGGTTCAGCGGCAGGGGGCGTCCTGCCGATTCCAACCCCTTTGAGTGGAAGGTCGCCCGTGGCGTTTCGCGACGGCCCTTTTGAAAGCATCAAGGTGCCGCTGGCGTGGACCGCCGCGGTCGTCGTCGTCGTGGCCGTGATCGGCGCGATCGTCCTGTTGCTGGGCGACCGGACCACGTCCGAGGGCGGCTCGACCATGGGCGCGGCGCGCGGCGGTTTCGAAGCGGCAGCCGGTCCAGTGGGCGGGGTCTTCGCCGCGCCGGTGCGTTGGGCAGGGGCCGCGCGCGACTATGTCGGCGGCTATTTCTTCGCCATCGGTGAGAACCGCCGCCTGAAGGCCGAGATCGCAGAACTGCGCGGCTGGCGCGACGAAGCGATCGCACAAAAGAACATCAACGGCCGCTATGAGGCCCTGCTGGGTCTGCGCACCGAGCCGCCGGTGCCCATGGCCACGGGACGGGCGATTTCGGAATCGCGCGGTCCCTTCTCCAACGCCAAGCTGATCGACGTCGGGTCGGCCAAGGGCGTGCGGATCGGCAATCCGGTTGTGACGGAACACGGGCTGGTCGGGCGGGTGAGCGGCGTGACGGGCGGCGTCAGCCGTGTCGTGCTGCTGACGGACGTGGCGTCGCGCACCCCTGTGATGATCGAGCGGACCGATGCGCGCGCCATGCTGACCGGCGACGGCGGCGACAGCCCGCGTCTGGAGTTCATTCGCGGATCCGGTTCGATCAAGGCGGGTGACCGCATCCTGAGTTCGGGCGACGGCGGCGGTCTGCCGCGTGGTCTGCCGATCGGGGTCGCCGCCAAGGGCGTGGACGGCGCCTGGCGGGTCAAGCTGTTCAGCGATCACGGCGCGATCGACTATGTCCGCGTGCTGCTGTTCCAGAGCTTTGGACAACTGGTCAGCCCGAACGCCTTGAACGCGCCGCCGCTCGCAGGCCTGACGACGGCGCCGGAGCCGAGCGCGGCCGAGGTCGGAGCGCTCCGTGACGCCGCCGCCCGTCGCGCGGCGGCGCAACAGGCCCAGGCCGAACGGGCGCGTGCTGCGGCGGCGACGCCAGCGCCAACGCCTGCGCCCGCCGCTGCGCCGACTGCGGCTCGTCCGGCTGCGACGTCTCCAAGGCCTGCGGGTTCGACCCCTTCGCCTGCACCGGTTGCGCCCATCCCTGCGCCGACGCCCGCTCCGGGAGGCGCGGCGTGAGACGGCCCGTCGCGGTTCGCGTTGTCGGACCTCTTCAGTGGATTGTCTATCCGGCCCTGCTCGTCCTCGCCGCGACGGTCGTTTTGGGAACGCCGCTCCAGCT
This sequence comes from Brevundimonas sp. UYEF29, assembly GCF_040546195.1. Taxonomy (NCBI): domain Bacteria; kingdom Pseudomonadati; phylum Pseudomonadota; class Alphaproteobacteria; order Caulobacterales; family Caulobacteraceae; genus Brevundimonas; species Brevundimonas sp. UYEF29. Next base: position 160,122 of record NZ_JBEPNH010000001.1, read on the forward strand.
GTTCGGTCTGCATCTGCCCGAGCCGGTCATTCCGATGATCCTGGCCTTCGCCTGGCCCTTGATCCGGCCGTCGATGCTGGCGCCTGCGGTGTTGTTTCTGATCGGCCTTTTCCTCGATCTGTTCTGGAATACGCCGCTGGGTCTGTGGGCGCTGTGCCTGATGGGCGTCTATGGAACGGTGCTGCTGTCCCGCAATCTGCTGGCGGGGCATGAGGGACTGATCCGCTTCGGAGCCTATGCCGCCTGTACGCTGGGCGCCTTCTTTCTGGCCTATCTGGTGGTGACCATGCGGGCGACGAACGCGCCGGCGATTCTGCCGCTGGTCGGACAGCTCGCGCCGACGCTGCTGCTGTATCCGATCGCCAACTGGATGCTTGAGCGATTCGACGACGGAGATATTCGGTTCCGATGAGCGGCGAGCCCTCCATCTTCTTTGCCGATGTGAATGAGCGTCAGGGGTCCTTCCTGCGGCGCACCTTCGTGCTCGGCGGGGCAACGGCGCTGGGGATCACCGCGCTGATCGGACGGCTGGGTCAGCTGCAGGTCGTTCAGGCTCAGGAATATGCGACCCTGTCGTCGCAGAACCAGTTCAACTTTCGCATGGTCCCGCCGCCGCGCGGCCTGATCAAGGACCGCAACGGCGTCGTCATCGCCGGCAATCGCCCCAGCTTCCGGGTGCTGGTGGTGCGCGACGAGACCAAGGACCTGGACCAGACCCTGGACCTTTTGGGGCGGCTGCTGCCCGACACGCTGGAGCGCCGTCGCGCTATCATCCGCGACGTCAATGCGGCGTCCAAGTTCAACCCGGTGCCGGTCAAGAGCGACCTGACCTGGGAGGAGTTCGCCAAGGTCAATCAGTACGCCAACGAACTGCCCGGCGTGATGGTCGATATGAACGAGGCGCGCTACTATCCGTTCGGCGGGTCGTTCGCCCACGTCATCGGCTATGTGGCCAAGGTGTCGGACCGGGACGTCAAGGCGATCCGCGACAAGGGCGAGCAGCCGCCCGCGCTGTTGTTCAACCCCAGCTTCCGCATCGGCCGCCAAGGTGTAGAAAAGGCTCTGGATACGTCGCTGCGGGGCGAGCCGGGCGGCAATCGGGTCGAGGTCGATGCGCGCGGTCGTGTCGTCGCCGAGGACATCGGCGGCTCGCGGCCGGCCGTGCCGGGCAAGGAAGTCGTCCTGACGCTGGACGCCGACGTCCAGAACCGCGCGCTGGAGGTGTTTGGCGATGAGTCGGGCGCCTGCGTTGTCATGGACGTGCGCAACGGCGACATTCTGTGCATGGTCTCGGCGCCGTCGTTCGACCCGAACCTGTTCGTCGGCGGGGTGCCAACCAAGACCTATCGCGCGCTGGCCGACTATGAACGCAAGCCGCTGCTGGACAAGACGCTGAACGGCACCTTCCCGCCGGGCTCGACCTTCAAGCCGACGACGGCGCTGGCCCTGCTGGAAGCCGGCGTCGATCCCAACATCAGCGTCTTCTGCAGCGGCGCCTATCGCACCGGCAACCGCGTGCAACGTTGCTGGGGGCGGCATGGCACCCAGAATATGCACGACGCGATCAAGAACTCTTGCGACGTCTATTTCTACGCCATGTGCAACCGCGCGGGCGTGGACAATATCCGCAAGGCCGGGCTGGCGCTGGGCTTCGAGCACGAGTTCGACATCGGCGTCGGCAACCAGCGTAAGGGTCTGTTGCCGTCGACGGAATGGAAGGCGCGGACCTTCCCGCGCGATCCGGTCTGGCATCCAGGGGAGACGACCTCTGTCGCCATCGGCCAAGGGGCGATCACGGTGAACGCCCTGCAGCTGGCGGTCATGACCTCGCGTCTGGCGAACGGGAAGAAGCAGCTTCAGCCGCGCCTGATCAAGTCCATCGGCGGTGTCGAACAGCCCAGCGGGGCCGAGGCGCCGGACCTGCCGTTCGATCCGGCCCACGTCGAATATGTGCGCCAGGGCATGATCGCCGTGGCCAACGATCGATCCGGCACCGCCTATCGCCAGAGCCAGTTGGGCCTGGGCGACATCCAGATGGCCGGCAAGACCGGCACGGCGCAGGTCCGGAACTACGGCTCCGGCTCGCGCAAGAGCAATATCTGGGCGCTGAAGGACCACAACCTGTTCGTGGCCTTCGCGCCGGTGGATGCGCCGCGATATGCGGTCGCCGTCATCGTCGAACACGGGGGCAAGGGCGGGGCGACCGCAGGCGCGCCGCGCGCGCGCGAGGTGATGCGCACCGTGCTGCTCAAGGATCCGGACATGCGCGCCCGCATCGAACGGCCGCTGCCGCCCGAACCGACCGGCGACGCCATCGTTGAGGACGGGGTGGTCGGCGCCGCGCCCGAGCCCGATGTCGTGGCCCCGCCGCAACCAAGCCGCCCTGCGCCGTCTGCGACCAGCGGGCCGCGTCCTTATCTGTCGGAGCCCGGCCGTTGACCGCCTCGGCCCTGTCACGTCCCGGCGAGCGCGAACGCGTCTCGACCAAGCTGGGCCAGATCGACTGGCGGCTGACGGCCTTGCTGTGCGTGGTGTCCGGCACCGGCGCCCTGATGCTGTATTCGGTGGCGGGCGGATCCTGGTCGCCATGGGCGATGAAACACCTGATCCGGTTTGGCCTGTGTCTGGCGCTGATGCTGATGCTGTCGCTGATCAGCATCCGATATTGGTTCGCCCTGGCCTATCCCATCTACGGGATGGCGCTGTTCATGCTGGCGCTGGTGGAGACGCCGCTGGGCTATACGGCGCTGGGGGCCACGCGATGGCTGGACCTGGGCTTCACCCGCATACAGCCGTCCGAGATCATGAAGATCGGCGTCGTGCTGGCCCTGGCGCGCTGGTATCACGGCGCCTCGGCCAAGGAGGCGAGCTTCCATTGGAAGCTGATCTTCCCCGTCGGGATTATCGGCCTTCCGTTCCTGCTGGTCGCCCACCAGCCGGACTTGGGGTCGGCCATGTTGATCGGCTTGACGGGCGCGGCGATCATGTTCGTCGCCGGGCTGAGCTGGCGGATCATCTTGCCGCTGATCATCGCCGCCGCCGTGCTGGTGCCGCCCTATGTGATGTTCGGCATGCACGACTATCAGCGTCACCGGGTGCTGACCTTCCTGAACCCCGAGGCCGATATGTCGGACAAGGGCTATCAGATCGTCCAATCCAAGATCGCCATGGGGTCGGGTGGGCCGTTGGGACGCGGGTTTGGCCTGGGCAGCCAGAGCCAGCTGGAGTTCCTGCCCGAACGCCAGACCGACTTCATCTTCGCCGCCTTCGCCGAGGAGTTCGGTTTCGTGGGCACCTTCACCCTGCTGGCCTCCTATGCCGCCATCATCCTCATCTCGCTGAGGATCGCCTCGCTGTCGCACAGTCACTTCGGGCGATTGGCGGCGTCGGGGGTGACGGCGACATTCGCGCTCTATGTGCTGATCAACGGGGCGATGGTGATGGGTCTGGCGCCGGTCGTGGGCGTACCGATGCCGCTCTTGTCCTATGGCGGCACGGTGATGCTGACCGTCATGATCGGCTTCGGTCTGGTGATGGCGACGCGGGTTCACCGCTACGCCGAACTGCCCAAGGGCCACGGCCTGATCTAACGCTACGTAAGCCAAGTGATCGGCATTCAGGTTTCGCTTTCTAAGGCGGAGATTTCCTGGATAAGGTCATTCCCAACGATGTCTCGCATCGGTTTCGGCCGGTCAGCGACGCACGCCATGGGAGACGAGGAATGACCGATCTGGAGCAATTCCGCGCCGAGACGCGCGCCTGGCTGGAGGCGAACTGCCCGGCCGAATGTCGCGGGCCGATGGCCGACGACGAGATGATCTGGGGCGGGCGAAACCCCACCTTCAAGACCCCGGCGCACAAGCTGTGGCTGGAGCGGATGGGCGCGCGGGGCTGGACGGCGCCGGAATGGCCCAGGGAATACGGCGGAGGCGGCCTCAGCCGGGAGGAGGCCAAGGTGCTGGCCTCCGAACTGCGACGCATCAAGGCGCAGCCGGCCCTGGCCAGTTTTGGCGTCTGGATGCTGGGCCCGGCGCTGCTGGCCTTTGGGACCGAAGAGCAGAAGAAGCGCTTTCTGCCCGAGATCGTGCGCGGCGAGATCCGCTGGTGCCAGGGCTATTCCGAGCCGGGCGCTGGGTCCGATCTGGCGTCCATCCAGACGCGGGCCGAGGATCGGGGCGACCACTGGATCGTCAACGGCCAGAAGATCTGGACCTCCTACGCCGACAAGGCCGACTGGATCTTCTGCCTGGTGCGCACGGACCCCGAGGCGCCCAAACATCTGGGCATCAGCTTCGTGCTGTTCGACATGAAGACGCCCGGCGTGACGACGCGGCCGATCACCCTGATTTCAGGCAAGTCGCCCTTCTGCGAGACCTTCTTCGACGATGTGCGGGTGGAGAAGGAAGACCTGGTCGGGACGCTGAACCGGGGCTGGGACGTGGCCAAATATCTGTTGGCGCACGAGCGGACCATGATCGGCGCGATGGGCGAGGTCGGCGGCGGGCGGCCTGTAGGGCAGGTGGCGATAGACGCCATCGGCGCCGACGAGGCCGGACGACTGGATGAGCCGATGCTGCGCGCCCGGATCGCGGACCTGGAGATCGACGCCGCCGCCTTCCGCCTGGCGATGGAGCGGGTGGGCGATCAGGTGAAGGCCAAACAGGCGCATCCGGCCATCGCCTCCATGCTGAAATACTATGGCTCCGAGCTGAACAAGCGGCGCCATGAGCTGCTGATGGCGGCGGGCGGGGCCGATGCGCTGGAATGGGAGGGCGAGCGGTCGCACGACGGCAAGACGGCGCGCGACTGGCTGCGGACCAAGGCCAACTCCATCGAAGGCGGCACCAGCGAGGTTCAGCTGAACATCATCGCCAAACACCTGCTTCAACTGCCGGGAGCGTGAGACGATGCCGCTGATCCTGACCGAAGAACAGACAATGTTGCAGGACGCCGCCGACGGCTTCCTGAACGAACAGGCGCCGATCGCCCATCTGAGAAAGCTGCGGGACGAGCGGGACGCCGACGGGGTGTCGCGCGACCTGTGGCGGGCCTTTGGCGAGATGGGTTTCGCCGGCGTCATCATCCCCGAGGCGCTGGGCGGCATGGGGCTGGGCGCGGTCGAGGCCGGGGTGATCGCCGAGAGCCTGGGGCGCACCCTGACGCCGTCGCCCTATCTGGGATCGTCGATCCTGTCTGCCAAGGTGCTGATCGACGGCGGATCGCAGGCGCAGCAGGCCTGGTTGCCCAGGATCGCGGCAGGCGAGTCGATCCTGTCGCTGGCGGTGGACGAAGGCGCGAAACACGCGCCGTCGCGGATCACCACGCGGGCCGAGCGGGCGGGTAACGGTTTCAATCTGAACGGCGCCAAGGCCTTTGTGCTGGACGGCCATGTGGCGGACGCCCTGATCGTGGTCGCCACGGCGGACGAGGGGACGACGCTGTTCCTGGTCGATCCGGCGACGGCGGGCGTCGAAATCGAGCGCACAGTGATGGTGGACGCGCACAATGCGGCGCGGATCACGCTGAGCGATGTGGCGGTCGACGCCGATGCAGTGATCGGCACGGTCGGGGGCGGGGAGGCGCTGCTGGACGGCGCGCTGAACCTGGGGCGGGCCTGCGCGGCCTCCAGCCTGACCGGCGCCGGGGATCAGGCGTTCAAGACGACGATGGACTATCTGCGGACGCGCAAACAGTTCGGAAAGCTGATCGGCGAGTTCCAGGCGCTGCAACACCGCGCTGCGCATCTGTTCTCGGAGCTGGAGCTGGCGCGCGCAGCGACGATCGGCGCCCAGATCGCCCTCGACGAGGGGCGCGAGGACGCGCCTCTGGCGGCCTCCGTCGCCAAGGCCAAGGCGGGGCGGGTCGCCGAACTGGCGGTGCAGGAGGCGGTTCAGATGCACGGCGGCGTCGGCATGACCGACGAATTCGACGTCGGCCTGTTCATGAAGCGGGTGCGGGTCCTGAACGAACTGCTGGGCGATGCTGGCTTCCACGCCGAACGGGTGGCGCGGGCGCAAGGATTCTAGGGTCGGCGTCTAATCGAAGTCGCTGTCATTCCGGGGCTGAGCGTCGCGAAGAACCCGGAAGCCAGGAGTGCGCATCACGGCTCGTGCCGCGTCAGGCGGCGGCGGTGTCCCCCTGGGTTCCGGGTTCGTCCTGCGGACGCCCCGGAATGACGATGGAAGGGGGCTTCCGACCTAGACCGCCTTTTCGCTCCACAGGTCCAGATCCGCCTCGCGCCCGATCAGCGCCAGGCCGGCCGCGATGGATTCGAACTCGCCGCCCGTCTCGATCCGCTCTGCGCCGAAGCGGTTCTGGAAAAGCGCCCGCACGGCCGGCACGAAGGAGGTGCCTCCGGTCAGGAAGACGCGGTCGATGGCGTCGGGCACCAGGCCGCTGCGGGCCATCGCCTGATCCACCGCGCCCTCGATGGCGGCCAGTTCCGGCGCGATCCAGCGTTCGAAATCGGCGCGGGCGACCGGCTTTTCGATATGGACGCCGCCGGCCTGGAACAGGAAGGTGGCGGTTTCCTCGGCCGACAAGGCCATCTTCAGCGTTGAGACGGCGCGGTACAGGTCATGGCCATGGTTGTCGTCCAGCACCTCAATCAGGCGCTCGATCTTCTCGGGCTCCAGCGCGGTGCGGGCCAGGGCGCGGATGTCGCGCATGTCGCGCGAGGCGCGCAGCAGGGCCAGCTGATCCCAGCGGGCGAAGGCGGAATAATACCGCTGGGGAATAGGCAGTTGTTTGCCGACGGAGCTGTACAGACCGCCCTTGCCCAGTTCGGGCGAGACCAGCTGGTCGATGATCCGATAGTCGAAGGCGTCCCCCGCCACGCCCACGCCCGAGCGCGCCAGCGGCGTCGAACGCAGGCCGTCGGGCGTATGTTCGAACCGGATGATGGAGAAGTCGCTGGTGCCGCCGCCGAAGTCGGCGACCAGGACCGTGGCGTCCGCCTTCAGCTGGCGCGCGAAATAGAAGGCGGCGCCGACCGGCTCGTGCGCATAGCGGATGTCGGTGAAGCCCAGCCGCTGGAACGCCGTCTGATAGCGCGACAGGGCCAGGGTCTCGTCCGGATTGCCGCCCGCAAAGGTGACGGGACGGCCGACAATGACGGCGGGCGGGGCATCAATCAGTGCGTCGCCGGCGTGGTGGCGCAGGCGCAGCAGGAAGGCGGCCAGCAGATCCTCAAAGGCGTAGCGCTTGTTGTCGATCCGGGTTTCGGTGAAGGCGGCGCTGGCGGCGAAAGTCTTGAACGACTGGATGAAGCGGGTCTCCAGCGGATCCTCGACATAGGCGGCGATGGCCCAGGGCCCGGCCTCGACAACGCGCTCGGGCGGCTGGCCGTCCACGCCCGGATGGGTCTGGAAGCTGAGCGCCGAGCGGAAGGTCGTCGTCTGAGCCTCGACCGCGTCGAAGGTCACGAGATGGGCGAGGCCGTCCGCATCGGTCAGGGCCACGACAGTGTTGGTCGTGCCGAAATCGATCCCGATCGTCATCGGTTTCGTCGCCGTCATGGCAGGGCTCCAGGCAGGGGAGCCGGGTTCCTAGCGTCAGGCGGGGCAATAGCAAGGGCTAAAGCGGAAGTGCGCCGTTGTCAGGCAACGGCGTATATAAATTTGGACTATATCGTTACGTGGCCTTCTGGCCCACAGGACTGAGCATGACTTCAACAGCTTCAACGGCGCGGCCCGTTGCATCGACCTTCATTCCACCTCGATGCTCTGCGCTATAGGTGAACTCGCTCGTTCGTTTGTGACCATGAATGTCCAGATAGGAAGTCTGGACATTGATATAGACGATGGTTTGGCCGGCTCGAAACGACCTTGTCTCCATGTCGTCCAAGACGACCATTTTGGTGCTAAAGTCCTGATGGGGTGGCATCAGCCCGCCAAGTTCTTCGGGACGAACCGGAAAGGCTGGCGGTTTCATCCCCCTCTGGCGTATTTCAAAATGGCGGCTTGCTGACACCTCGAGAGCGGGTGAGCTACCAAAGTTCTTGAACTTCGGGACAAAAGCAAAGCCGTTACCGACAACCTTTTCGTCAAGCGTGCCGTTTTGAAAAGGTCCGTAATCTAAGCCTGTAGGTAAAATCCATGCTCTGTCCCCTTGAGCTGCAGATACAGCGGCCAAAGTGGATTTTCGCGCCTCCTGAGCCATATCGTCGCTGGAGTCTGCGGCTCGTTTAGCTTGGTAGGATGCATCTTTCGCGAACAGAGCAGCCGCGATAGCGGCAAACATGGTAATCGCGCCAACGATCAATCCGCCCAGCTGGATCCAGAAGCCATTTGCGGTCCAGTTTGCGCCGCGCTCAGCCGCGTCGGCCGCCTTCCATTGAGCGCAGAGATCAGAGCGTCGATCCTCTTCATCGCCGAGGCATGGCTTACCGAGTTGTCTGTCCAGAGTCTGTGGCGAATTCTCGCTTTCTGCCGTGGGCTTAGGTTCTTCAGCGTCCGTCTGGTTCGCGGCCTCCTTTCGTTCCTCTGGTGGTGCCGCTAGGGCCGCCGGAGAGAAAACGGCAAGAAAACCAACAACGATAACGGGTAGAATTTTCATTCCCCGGTTATTTCGCCGAAACGCAAAGCAAGCAATACGCTAGGTGGGTGCCCATCTCGGCAAAACTAAGCAAGCGGCTCAGTGGGGAACCGGGAGCGCGAAAAAGCCGGGGTTACAAAGTGGCTGGCGGAAGCGGTGGGATTCGAACCCACGGACGGCTTTCACCGTCGCTGGTTTTCAAGACCAGTGCCTTAAACCACTCGGCCACACTTCCTTGCCGCCGCGGCGGAGGCGGACGCCATAGCAGGCGAAAGGGTCATTAACCAAAGCGGAAATGTCTTCGGTCATCCTGTTTTCGTATTTTTTGCGAGGCGGGTCGATGACGTTTGGACAGGGAGTGCGCGGCGCGCTGATCCTGGGGCTGTTTTCGCTGCTGGCCGCCTGTTCCACCGTCGGCGGCGCGGGCGTGCGCGGGACGGTCGCCGGGCGCGGTGAGGACCGTCCGCCCATCGTTAAGGACCCTGCGCCGATCGTGTCGGGGACGATGCGGCCCTATCAGGTGCGCGGGCGCTGGTACACGCCCAAGGAACAGCCGGATTACGAAGAGGTCGGGATGGCGTCCTGGTACGGCGACGCATTCAACGGGCGGCCGACCTCCACCGGCGAGCGGTTCGACATGCATGCCCTGACGGCGGCGCACAAGACCCTGCCTTTGCCCGGTCTGGTCGAGGTGACGAACCTGGAGAACGGGCGGCGACTGGTGGTGCGGATCAATGACCGCGGGCCGTTCGTGGACAGCCGGATCATCGACCTGTCGCGCGAGGCGGCGAGCGAACTGGGAATGCTGTCGCAGGGCGTGGGGCGGGTGCGGGTGCGCTACCTCGGGCGGGCGCCGCAGCAGGGCGGGGGCACGCTGTTAAGGGCGTCGGCGCCCGCGCCGCGCGGCGCGGTTCCGGCCAGCCCGCCCGTCAGCCCGCCGGTTATCGCTCCCGCGCCGGTCGCGGTGGCGGAGGTGACGACCTTCTGGGTTCAGGCAGGCAGTTTCTCGGATCAGGTCGAGGCGGGACGAATCGCCGACAGCCTGAGCGGCTGGGTGCGCGCCGATCGGGGCGCGGGGCGGTTCAACGTGGTTGTAGGCCCCTGGGACAGCGCCAATGCGGCCGAGGCGGCGCGTCAGTCGGTCGTGGCGCGAGGTTATGCGGGCGCCCTGTTGATATCCGGCAGCTGATCGCGCGCGCGGGCTTGCGCCGGGCGGCGTCGGCGCGCCATGAAGGCGCGTGACCCGTGGACAATTCATAAGCTTCGAAGGCGGCGAGGGCGCCGGCAAATCGACCCAGGTCGGGCGGCTGGTCGCGCGGCTGCAGACGGTGCTGGGCGAGCGCAAGGTCGTGCGTACGCGTGAACCGGGCGGGTCCAAGGGCGCGGAGGTGATCCGCAATCTGGTGGTGGCCACGGACGCCGAGCCGTGGTCGGCCATGACCGAGACCCTGCTGATGTACGCCTCGCGCTCGGACCATCTGGAGCGGACCATCCGCCCGGCGCTGGCGGCCGGCGACTGGGTGGTGTGCGACCGGTTCGCCGATTCCAGCCGGGCCTATCAGGGGGCAGGCGGCGGCGTAGCGCAAAGCTTCATCGAACAGATCGACGCCGGCGTGGTCGGGGACGACCAGCCGGACCTGACCCTGGTGTTCGACCTGCCGGTCGAGGTCGGCCTGGAGCGGGCGTTCGGGCGCGGCCTGTTCGAGACGCGGTTCGAATCCAAGGGTCTGGAGTTCCATCAGCGGCTGCGCGAGGGCTTCCTGCGCATCGTCGAGGCCAATCCGCAGCGTTGCGTGCTGATCGACGCGGTCGGATCGCTGGACGAGGTCGAGGCGCGGGTCTGGCAGGCGGTTCAGGACCGGCTGCTGTGAGCGATCATCCGCGTGACCGGTTCGACCTGATTCCCGATGCCGCGGCGGAGACGGCGTTTCTGGATGCCTGGGAGCGGGGGCGGTTGCACCACGCCTGGCTGCTGTGCGGGGTCGAGGGGACGGGCAAGGCGACGTTCGCCTATCGCGCGGCGCGACGGCTGCTGGGCGCGGCGGCCGATCCGGCGTCCGGGCCGTTGGGCGCCCGGCGCGACGATCCGGTCAGCCGGTTGATCTCGGCCCAGTCGCACCCGGACCTGCTAGTGCTGGAACGCTTGGTCGAGGGGGGCAAGACCAAGAAGTCGATCTCGGTCGATCAGTCGCGCGAACTGCCGGAGTTCTTTTCCAAGAGCCCGTCGCAGGCCCAGCATCGGGTGGCGATCATCGACGCGGCCGATGACCTGAATCTCAACGCCGCCAACGCCTTGCTGAAGGTTCTTGAGGAGCCGCCCGAACGTGGCGTACTGTTTCTGGTGACCCATGCGCCGGGGAGGCTTCTGGCGACGATTCGGTCGCGCTGTCGGCGGCTGAGCTTTCCGATCTGGACGCCGGATCGGCTGGAGACTCTGGTGCGCAACCGGACAGGCGCGGAGCGTAAGGACGCCGAATACGCGGCGATCATGGCGGGCGGATCGCCGGGCGCTGCCCTGGCCCTGGCGTCCGGCGCGACGTTCGAGATGGACCAACTGGCGCGGCGCTGGGTCGAGGGCGATGTGGACCGGGCCGAAGCCCTGGCCATCGCCGACCGGTTCCGCGGCGCCGACGGACAGGAGCGTTTCGAGATCCTGATGGATCGGTTGATCGCGGCGGTGCGGATGCGCGCCTTGCAGAGCGCGCCGACCGCAGGCAATCGATGGGCCGAACTATGGGAGCGGCTGCAGCCGTTGCCGGAACGGGCGGCGGGACTGAACCTGGATAAGGCCGATGTGCTGGCCGGCGCGCTGGCGGACCTGAAGCGGGTTCAGGCCCAGCAGGAGCGGATGGGCTGATGCTGATCGACAGTCATGTGAATCTGCACGCGCCGCAGTTCGACGAGGACCGGGACGCCGTGATCGCGCGGGCGCGCGCGGCTGGCGTCGGCCTGATGGTCGAGATTTCGGACAGGCTAACGACCTTCGAGGCGACGCACGGCATCGCCATGGCCAATGACGACATCTGGTGCACGGTCGGGGTCCATCCGCACGAGGCCAAGGATGCGGCGGACCTGACGGCGGCGACCCTGATCAACTTGGCCCAGCGGCCCAAGGTGGTCGGGATCGGCGAATGCGGTCTGGATTTCCACTACGACTTCAGCCCGCGCGAGGTGCAGGCGGCGGTGTTCCGGCAGCATGTGGCGGCGGCCCGCGAAACCGGTCTGCCGCTGGTGATCCATACGCGTGAGGCGGACGACGTGATGGCGTCGATCCTGCGCGAGGAATATGCCGCCGGGCCTTTCAAGATGTTGATGCACTGCTATACAAGTGGCGCGGAACTGGCGAAAATCGCTGCCGAAATGGGTGCTTGGTTTTCCGTGTCCGGCATTGCGACCTTCAAGGCGGCTGAGGACGTGCGGGCCGTGATCCGCGATATGCCGGGCGACCGGATCATCGTCGAGACCGACTGCCCCTATCTGGCGCCCATTCCGCATCGTGGACGGCGCAATGAGCCGGCCTACATTGGCCATGTGCTGGGCAAGCTGGCCGAGATCAGGGGTTGGGACGCCGAGGAAGCGGATCGCATTACGACCGAGGCCTTCTTCGGCCTCTTTGACCGGATACCTAGGCCCGCATGAGTTTCGAAGTCGTCATTCTGGGCAGCGGGTCGTCGGGCGGGGTGCCGCGCGGGGACGGCGACTGGGGCGCCTGCGACCCGGCCGAGCCGAAGAACCGGCGCACGCGCTGTTCGATGCTGGCGAGGAAGACCGGGCCGGAGGGGGTGACCAATGTGCTGATCGACACCTCGCCGGACCTGCGCGAACAGATGCTGGCCAGCGGCACGAAGCATGTGGACGCGGTTCTCTACACCCACGATCATGCGGATCAGGCCCACGGCATCGACGATCTGCGCACCTTTGCCGCGCGGGCGAGAAAGCGCATTCCGGCGTGGATGGATGCGGCGACGCATGGCTCGCTGACGCATCGGTTCGACTACATCTTCGAGAGCAAGTTCGGTTATCCGCCTCTTCTGGACGGACGGATCATTCCGCCGCATGGCACGGCCTGGTCGGTCGAGGGCGCGGGTGGGGCGATCCCGGTCACGACCTTTGATCAGGCGCACGGGCCGATCCGCTCGGTCGGCTATCGATTGAGCGACGTCGCCTATTCCAGCGATGTGTCCGACCTGGACGAGGCGGCGTTGGCGGCGGTGGCCGGGTGCAAGCTCTGGATCGTCGATGCTCTGCGTTATGCGCCGCATCCGACCCATGCCCATCTGGACCAGGCCCTAGCGTGGATCGCCGCCGCAGACGTGGAGCATGCGGTGCTGACGAACCTGCACATCGACATGGATTACCAAGCGTTGTCCGCGCTTGTTCCCAAAAACGTCGAGGTCGGATTCGATGGCTGGAGCCGAGTGATCGGCTAGCTTGCGCCGGCCTTGTGGTTTTTCCAGTCGAATAGCTCTTCCAGCACCCGCACCGCCTGGCCGCGTTCCGATGTCAGATCTGGGTCGCGGTTCATGATCAGCCGGGCATCATCGGCGGCGGCCAGCATCAGGCTGCGGTGGCGGATCGGATCGGCAACGCGGTAGGCGGGAAAACCGCTCTGTTTCAGGCCCAGGGGATCGCCGCCGCCGCGCAGGCGGAAGTCTTCCTCTGCGATCTCGAATCCGTCCTCGGTGCGACGCAGGGTTTCGAGCCGCTCTTTCGCCGTCTCGCCCAAGGCGCCGTCCTGACCGCCGTACAGCAGGATGCAGGAACTGGCCTTGGCGCCGCGACCGACGCGGCCGCGCAACTGGTGCAACTGGGCCAGACCGAAGCGGTCGGCGTGTTCGATCACCATGATCGAGGCGTTGGGCACGTCCACGCCGACTTCGACCACCGTGGTGGCGACGAGGACCGGCAGGCGGCCGTCGGCGAAGTCGGCCATGACGGCCTCGCGCTCGGCGCCCGGCATCTGGCCGTGGGCCAGGCCGACCTCCACGCCCAGCAGGCGTCGCAGATCGTCGGCGCGATCGACGGCGGCCGCCAGGTCGATGGCCTCGGATTCCTCAACCAGAGGGCAGATCCAATAGGCCTGGGCGCCGCTTTCGACGGCGGTCTTCAGACGGGCGGCGACCTCGCCGATGCGGGCCAAGGGCAGGACGGCGGTCGTGACGGGGGTGCGGCCGGGCGGCTTTTCCAGCAGGCGACTGACCTCCAGCTCGCCATATTGCGTCAGCTCCAGCGTGCGTGGGATGGGGGTGGCCGACATGGTCAGCAGATGCACGGCGCCCAGGCGCGGGTCGCCCTTGGCTTGCAGCCGCTGACGTTCGTTCACGCCGAACCGGTGTTGTTCGTCTATGACCGCCAAGGCCAGGCGGTCGAAGCGGACGGCGTCCTGGAACAGGGCATGGGTGCCGATGGCGACCTGGGCCTGACCCGAGGCCAGGGCTGCCAGTTTCTCGCGCCGTTGCGCCGGGGTGTCGCGGCCGGTGAGCAGGATGGCGGCGACGCCGGCTGCGTCCAGCATGGGGCCGAGCTTCTCGTAATGCTGGCGCGCCAGGATTTCGGTCGGGGCCATGAGCGCGGACTGGAAACCGCTGGCAGCGGCGTCCGCTAGCGCCAGGGCGGCGACGGCGGTCTTGCCCGAGCCGACATCGCCTTGCAGCAATCGGCCCATCTGCTGGCCCGACGCCAGATCACGACGAATTTCGGTGACGGCCTGGGCCTGGGCGTTGGTCAGCTGGAAGGGCAGGGCCTGGAACAGGTGTTCGGACGCTGCGCCGGGAGCGATGACGGGGGCGGGCCGGATCTCGCGGGCGCGGCGACGACGGGCCAGAGCCAACTGGTGGGCCAGGAACTCGTCATAGGCCAGGCGCTGGCGGGCGGGGGCGTCGGGCGACAGGTCCATCTCGGCTGTAGGGGCGTGTAGAGCGTCCAGAGCGGCGCGCCAACCCAGCCAGTTCTGCTTCTTGAGCCAGGCGGGATCCTGCCATTCCGGCAGGTCGGGCGCGGCGGAGAGGGCGACCTGAACCAGTTTACGCAACTGGCGCGAACTGAGGCCCTGGGTCGCCGGATAGACGGGCTCGGACGCCGGAATGTCGGCCGCCTTGTCCAGTGTCACGATGTCCGGATGGACGATCTGGACCTCGCCGTTGAACCTTTCGACCTTGCCCGCGACCAACCGCGTTTCGCCGCGCGGCAACAGCCGGTCGATGTGCTGGGGCGAACCGCCGAACCAGACCAGATGCACGAAGCCGGTGGGATCGCTGGCCCAACCCTTCAGCGGCGCGCCAGGACGGCTGGGGGTGAAGAGGCGGTCGATGGTCACGGTGAAGACGCCCACCTCGCCATCGACGGCGGTGGCGGCCTCGGCAGGGCGGCGGACGATGACGCCGGACGGGCTGAGGAACAGCAGATCGCGGACAAGAGGGCCCGCCACCTTTTGCACTAGAGGCAGGACGCGAGGGCCCACGCCCTTCAGGGTCGAGACCTCGGCGAACAGGGGAAAGAGAATCTGCGGACGCATCGCCGTGAACATAGCGTGACCATGCCGGGTGGCGAAGTCCGTTCAGGAACGCTATCTGCGCTTCTCACATTCCTGATGCGCTATCGCTCTCCGCGCGGCGGATCGCTGCATGAGCGCATCGGCATTTCTAACGGGCAAGGATTCTTGTGGCCGAAATCGACGCGCGTCCCGACAGCGAAATGACCTCTGAGCAGATGACGCCTGAGCGCAGGCAGCGGCTGGGCCGCATTCAGTTCCGCGCCTGGCGGCGGGGCTTTCGCGAGGCTGATATGGTGCTGGGTCCGTTTTCCGATCAGGTCGCGCCGACCCTGACCGATGCGGAACTGGACCAGTTCGAACGGCTGATCGACGAGGAAGATCAGTGGCTTTACGGCTGGATCATCGAGCGTGACCCGACGCCGCCCGAGTTCGAGACCCCGGTGATGGCCAAGGTGCGCGCCTTCATGCGCGCCCACGTCGCGGCCGAAGTCGGCAAGGGGATCGGCTGATGGACGCCAAGGTCGAATACCGAACCGACGCCGATCTGGGCGGCGCGCCCGAGGGGTTGGACGCGCTGATCGTCGCCGAACGACTCAAGGCCGGCGGCGGTGTCGGCCTGTTCGTCGCACGCGACTTTCAGAGGTCCGGCAGCTTTGTTCAGGCGTTTCAGTTCTTCTCGAAAGATATTGAAGTCCTGGATTATCCGGCGTGGGACTGTCTGCCCTATGACCGTCTGAGCCCCACGGCGGGTATCGCGGCGCAGCGCATGGCGACGCTGACGCGGCTGGCGATGCGCAAGCCCGGCGATGCGCCGGTTCTGGTCGTGACGACGGTGTCGGCGGCCATGCAACGCACCCCGCCCAAGTCGGTCACGACACAGGCAGGGTTCGAGACGAAGGTCGGCCGCGATCTCGATATCCAGGCGCTGGAGCGGTATTTCGCCGCCAACGGCTATGTCCGTGCCTCGACCGTGTCGGAGCGCGGCGAGTTCGCGGTGCGCGGCGGGGTCGTCGATGTCTATCCGCCCGGCTTCGAGGAGCCGGTCCGGCTGGACATGTTCGGCTCCGAGCTGGAATCCATCCGCACTTTCGATCCCGAAACGCAGCGGTCGACCGGCCAGATGACGTCCGTGTCCCTCGCGCCGGTGTCGGAGGCGTTGCTGGATGCGGCGGCCATCTCGAGGTTTCGCACCGGCTATCTGAACCTTTTCGGCGCGCCGGGCGACGATCCGCTGTATGCGACGATCAGCGAGGGCGCGCGGCGTCAGGGCATGGAGCAGTGGCTGCCGCTGTTCTATGAGACGCTGGACAGCCTGTTTGACTATCTGCCGGACGACGCGGCGATCTTCCTCGATAACCAAGTCGAGACGGCCCGCGCCGAGCGATGGGATCTGGTCGCGGACGCCTATGATGCGCGCGCCGAGGCGGCCAAGGCCAAGGGTCAGGCCAGCGCCAATCGCGCCTTGCCGCCAAAGCGGCTCTATCTGGACGCCGGCGACTGGAATCAGGCGCTGGCGGGTCGCACCGTGCGGCGCTTCACGCCCTTTTCCACGGGTGGCGAGGATGCCGGCGGACGTCTGGGCCGGACCTTCGGGGCCGAGCGGGCGCAGGACAGCGTCAATCTGTTCGAGGCGGTGGCGGCCCACGCGGCGGGCCTGAAGGCCGAGGGCAAGCGGGTGCTGTTCGCCTCCTGGACCGAAGGGTCGTCGGAGCGGCTGGCGACCATGCTGGCCGACCACGGGCTGGATCACATCGTCGCCGTGCGCGACTGGGCCGACGTTCAGGCAGCGCCGAAAGACCTCTATCTGCGCGGCGTTCTGCCGGTCGAGCATGGCTTTGTCACCGACGAGGTGGCGGTCATTTCCGAGACCGACATCCTGGGTGACCGTTTGGCGCGCCCGCGCAAGAAGCGCCGCGCCTCGAACTTCCTGGCGGAGGCGTCGGCCCTGACGACGGGCGATCTGGTGGTTCACCTGGATCACGGGATCGGTCGCTATGAAGGGCTTAAAACGCTGGAGATCCAGCAGGCCCCGCACGACTGCCTGGAACTTTTCTACGCCGGCGAGAGCAAACTCTATCTGCCGGTTGAAAACATTGACCTTCTGACTCGATACGGGTCGGATTCCGAGGGCGTTCAGCTGGACAAGCTGGGCGGCGCAGGCTGGCAGGCCAGAAAGGCCAAGGCCAAGGAACGTCTGCGCGCCATGGCCGAGGGGCTGATCGCCCTGGCCGCCAAACGGGCGCTGCGCGAGACCGATGCGGTCACGCCGCCGCCGGGTCTGTTCGCCGAGTTCTGCGCGCGCTTCCCCTACGAGGAAACCGACGATCAGCTGAACGCCATCGGCGATGTGCTGGAGGATCTGGGCAAGGGCACGCCGATGGATCGTCTGATCTGCGGCGACGTCGGCTTCGGCAAGACCGAGGTGGCGCTGAGGGCCGCCTTCGTCGTCGCCATGACGGGGCAGCAGGTGGCGATCGTCGCGCCGACGACCCTGCTGGCGCGCCAGCACTTCAAGACCTTCAGCGAACGCTTTGCGGGCTGGCCGGTGAAGGTGCGTCAGTTGTCGCGGATGGTGGGCGCCAAGGAGGCGTCGGAGACGCGCGCCGGGCTGAAAGACGGCTCGGTCGAGATCGTTGTCGGCACCCACGCGGTGCTCAGCGAACAGGTCGGCTTCCGCGATCTTGGCCTGGTCATCGTCGATGAGGAGCAGCACTTCGGCGTCAAGCACAAGGAGAAGCTGAAGACGCTGCGGGCCGACGTGCACCTGCTGACCCTGACGGCCACGCCGATCCCGCGCACGCTGCAGATGGCCCTGTCGGGCATCCGCGAGATGTCGATCATCGCCACCCCGCCGGTCGATCGCCTGGCGGTGCGGACCTATGTCACGCCGTGGGATCCGGTCCTGGTGCGCGAGGCCTTGCTGCGTGAGAAGTATCGCGGCGGTCAGGCCTACTACGTCGCGCCGCGCCTGAAGGACCTGCCCGCCATCGAGAAATTCCTGCGCGAACAGGTGCCGGAGGTGAAGTTCGTGGTCGGCCACGGCCAGATGAGCGCGACTCAGCTGGAAGAGGTGATGAGCGCCTTCTACGACGGGGAATATGACGTTCTGGTCTCCACCACCATCGTCGAGAGCGGGCTGGATATCCCGACGGCGAATACGCTGATCGTGCACCGCGCCGACATGTTCGGCCTGGCGCAACTGTATCAGATCCGGGGTCGGGTCGGGCGGTCCAAGGCCCGCGCCTTCGCCTATCTGAGCACCGATGCGGTCAAGCCGATGACCCTGTCGGCCGAGCGGCGGTTGCAGGTTCTGCAATCGCTGGACAATCTGGGCGCCGGCTTCCAACTGGCCAGCCACGATCTGGACCAGCGCGGCGGCGGCAATCTGCTGGGCGACGAACAGTCGGGCCACATCCGCGAGGTCGGCGTCGAACTGTACCAGCAGATGCTGGAAGACGCCGTGGCGGAGTTGCGCGAAAAGGGCGAGGGACAGGCGGTGGATCGCGGTTGGTCGCCATCGATCAATGTCGGCGCTTCGGTCCTAATTCCAGAAGATTACGTGCCGGACCTGAACGTGCGTCTGAGCCTCTATCGTCGTCTTTCCGACGCCGAGCAGGCCGAGGATCGCAGAGCCCTGGCCGCCGAACTGATCGACCGTTTCGGCCCATTGCCGGATGAGGCGCAGCAGTTGCTGAAGATCGTTGGCATCAAGTCGAACTGCCGCAAGGCCTGCATCGAGAAGATCGACATCGGGCCGCGCGGCGCGGTGCTGACTTTACGCGACAGCAGCTTCCCCAATCCGGCGGGACTGGTCGGGCTGATCCAGAAGAACCACGCCTTCTGGAAGATTCGTCCGGATCAGAAGATCGTCGTTTCAGGCGATTGGCCGACGGCGGAAGAGCGCCTGAAGGTGGCCGAGCGGATCACCGCCGATCTGGCGCGGGTGGCGGGGGCGTAAAGCCCTCAGCGCGTCTTTTCGAATAGGTCGGCCGAGGCGCGTTCGAGCAGGGCGGCGGCGCTTTCGTCGGGGCGCATCTCGGCGGCGCCGACGTCGAACTCAGCGACGAATGGCGACCGGTCCGGACCGGCGTCGAAGGCGGTGCAGCCGATCACGGCGGCGATTCGCTCTGCGGCCAGCCGCGCCGGTTCAGCTTGGGTTGCGGGCAGGGCCAGAGCGAAGACCTCCTTGACCAGGCGGGCAGGGGTGTCCTCGACGCGGACCAGGCGTGAAACCATGGCCCCGATCTGCGGCATGGCGCGATCCAGCCAACCGCCCTGACGCGCCCAGGTCACGGACTCGGTTTCGCGCACTCTCAGGACGCAGACGGAAAGCGGGCGCTTGCGCGCGCGCGAGGCCTCGGCGACGCGGCCCAGGTGGCTGGCGAACAGTTCGGGCGTGAACAGGCCTGTTTCCGGATCCATCACGTCCAGGCTGCGCACCGAGTCCAGAGTCTTGCGAATGCCCAGATGGGTGCGGTGCGCGCCGGCCAGGGACAGGATCCGCTCGGCCGTTTCGCCCTCGGGCGTATCGGCGGAGGCGACATCGGCGAAGCCGCGATTGAACAGTTCAGCCAGGCTGATCTCGTTCCGGCCGCGCAGGTAAAGCATCAGCGGGATGTGATAGAGGCGGGTGTTGCGCTTCATGCCCGCCGCGATCGACAGGGCCGGCGCATGGTCTTCGGCGCCCCACAGAACGGCGGCGTCGAACAGGCTTTCGTGCAGGTAGTCGAAGGCGGTGTAGGGCGTCGGCGCCGCGACCACCTCGACCCCGGCGGCGGTCAGGGCGTTCGACAGGGCGAGAAAGCGCCGGTCGGCGACGCCGGCGGCCAGAACGCGCAAGGGCCCATCGTCGTCGGTCCTTTTGTCCAAGCCGACCCCGCGCGTGGCGAAGGTGGTGACGCGCAGCCGATATTCTTCCTCGGCGATGGCGGCCCGGCCCAGCTGCTCCAGACGCAAGGCGGCCTGGGCCGGATGCGGCGGCGTGGACATGGTCAGATCCGCGCCCTTCACCGAATCAGGGCGGGCGCCGATGACCACAATGGGCAGGCGGCGCGGCTCGGCGGCG
Source organism: Brevundimonas sp. UYEF29 (assembly GCF_040546195.1). NCBI lineage: Bacteria > Pseudomonadati > Pseudomonadota > Alphaproteobacteria > Caulobacterales > Caulobacteraceae > Brevundimonas > Brevundimonas sp. UYEF29. The sequence goes on from NZ_JBEPNH010000001.1 coordinate 180,215, forward strand.
GCGCGAAGGCGAGACGCCACGTCGGCGTCGAAGGTGTTGATGTCGATGACGGCGGCTTCGAGCGGAAAGTCCTGAAGCGTCATCTCGGCCGAGACGACGTCGCGGGCGGTCACCGTCGTCCAGCCCAGCGCATCCAGACCCGCAGCGAGCGGCCCGATCCGGCCATCGTCAGCCGCCAGGATCAATACGCGCGCGTCGAAAGCCAAGCCGATCGTCTCCAAAGGTCGCCGCGCCAATAGCCGGCCGGAAACGCGCGGACCATAGCGACGAGGGTGTTAAGGATGCAATGTCGTCGGGCCAAAGGGATGCGGCCGGATCGCGAATGATCGTCCTCACGCGGATGAGACTTTCGCCACAGACGAATTCCGCTAGGTTCCGCCGCTTGTGCAACGGTTGTGGGGACCGATTTGAGTGAGCAACTGACGCGGTCGGTCCTGAAAGCGCCCGGGTTCTGGGGTGGGCTGGCCGTGCGAGCGTTTACCCGCAGCTGGGGGCGCGACGTCATGCTCTATACGGGCGGCGTGTCCTTCTTCGCCCTGCTGGCCGTGTTTCCGGCGATCGCCATCCTGATCGGCTTCTACAAGTTGGGTCTGTCGATCAGCGAAGTCAGCGCCCAGGCGACCGCCTTGTCGGACCTGCTGCCCAAGGCGGCGCAGACCATTTTTCAGGGCGAAATCACGCGTTTGAGCAATGCATCGGCGCGGACGGTTTCCGCTCAGAGCGCCTTCGCCCTGTTCGTCGGCGCCTATGCCGCGCACCGGGGTTTCAAGGCCTTGTTGGCGGGATTGAACCTGATTCATGACGAGACCGAGCCGCACGGCTTCTTCAAGTTCAATCTGCTGGCCTTCTTCGTAGCCATCTTCGCCTTTGCGCTGTTCACTGTCGTGTCGGGCGCGGTCGTGACCGTGCGGATCATGGCGCATGCGTCGTCGTCGGCCGCCGGCCTGTCCGGGCGAAGCGGCATGGCGCCGCTGGATGCCTTCCTGCCCGCGATTGGCTTGGTGATCGGGCTGACGCTGCTTTACCGCTACGCCATGAGCCACAGGGCGCCGGTCGCCTGGCTGCCGGCGACGGCGGGGGGTTTGGTGGCGACCTTGATGTCGGTCGTCTCGTCGTGGCTGTGCGCCATCTATGTCGAGCAGATCGCGCCGCTGGGGGCCACCTATGGATCGGTCGGCGCCGTGGTGGTGCTGCTGATCTGGCTGTCGTGGAACGTCAACGCCATCTTCTACGGCGGAGCGTTCGCCACCGAAATGGAGCTGGCGGCCAAGGCGCGCGTGATCGCCGATGCGCCTCCAGCCGATGTCGTCAATCTGTCGGAGCGTCGAGCCGGGCGCCGGTCTCGATCGTAACGCGAAGAAGGCCCTCGGCGTTCTCGATCTCGAGCACGCGCCCGCCTTTCTGAGACATCAGAAACGGCACGTCGATCCGGGCCATCGGATCGGTGGCCAGCAGAACGATCCGCGCGCCGGGCGGAGCGGTTTCCATCGCCTTCATCAGCTTCAGGCTTGGAACGGGGCAGCGGTGACCCCTGGCGTCGATGACGACGGGGGCGCTCACGCAAGCCGATCCGCCAGCATTTCCAACGCCACGCGAACGCTGGCTTGGCGGATCCCATCGCGGCCGAGGTCGCCGAACCGCTCGACGCGGTGAATGACACCCTTTGGCCCGGACGCCGCGAAGTGCACCAGACCCACGGGTTTATCCACCGACCCGCCGCCCGGTCCCGCCACGCCCGTTACGGATACCGACAGAGAAGCGCGCGAGTGCGCCACGGCGCCCTCGGCCATGGCCACGGCGACGGCTTGCGACACGGCCCCTTGGATGGACAGGCTTTCCAGCGACACGCCCAGCATCTCGGCCTTGGCCTCGTTGCTGTAGGTGACGAAGCCGCGATCCAGAACCGCTGACGAACCGGGGATGGCTGTGATCGCAGCGGACACCAAACCGCCGGTGCAGCTTTCGGCCGTCGCCAGCATCAGGCCGCGTTCGCTGGCCGTTGCGACAATCTGTTGCGCCAGCTGCGCGATATCTTGGGAAAACATGGTCTTTTCATAGGCCGCGAACCCCGCTCTAACCAGAGGCATGACCGAGGCTATCGATCCGTTACGCCCCGCAGCCCCGACGTCGGATCGCATCGCGCCGATTTTGTTCGCCGTCGCCATCTTCACATCGGCCTGTCTGGTCTTCGTCGTTCAACCGATGGCGGCCAAGCTGCTGCTGCCGACGCTGGGCGGATCGCCTTCGGTGTGGAACGCGTCGATGGTGTTCTTCCAGACCGCGCTGCTCGCCGGATATGGCTACGCGCACCTGCTGCAACGTCTGGCGACGATGCGCGCGCAGGTCGGGGTTCACCTGGGCCTGCTGATCGTGGCGGCGTTTTTCCTGCCCTTGCAGATCAGCGGCCTGTTGGGGGATCCCGATCCATCTCAACCGGCGATTTGGCTGCTGGCGACGCTGGCGGTGTCGATCGGCGCGCCGTTTGCGGTTCTGTCGGCGACCGCGCCGCTGCTTCAGGCCTGGTATGCGCGTGTGCGGGCCGAGCACGCAGACGGCCAGAACCCCTATGTTCTCTATGCCGCCTCGAACCTGGGCAGCTTCCTAGCCCTGCTGGCCTATCCGGTCGTGATCGAGCCGCTGGCCAGCCTGTCGGATCAGCGCCTGGGTTGGAGCGTCGGCTATGGGCTGTTCGTGGTGATGGTTGTGGGGTTGAGCGTTCAGGTCTGGCGACGACGCGAGATCGGGACGGCGGAGCCCGCTACGCTTGAAACCAGCCCGCCGATCGCCTGGCGCGAAGAGGGGATGTTGGTTCTGCTGGCCGCCGCGCCGTCCAGTCTGATGCTGGGCGTGACGGCGCACCTGACGACGGATGTGGCCTCAGCGCCCTTTTTGTGGGTCATACCGCTTGCGCTTTATCTGCTGACGTTTGTCATCGCGTTCCAGACCCGGCCGGCTGTTTCGCCAGCCATCGGCCTTGGTTTGCAGGCGGCGGCGGCAGCGGCCTGCGCCGCCCTGATTGCGTTCCGGACAGGCGAATGGCTGCTGGTGTTCACCGTCAATCTGGCGGCCTTCTTCTTTACCGCGCTGATGTGTCACCAGCGGTTGGCGGCGCGGCGGCCGGCGCCGGATCGGCTGACCGAATTCTATCTTTTGCTGTCGCTGGGCGGCGTGGTCGGCGGGCTTTTCAACGGCCTGATCGCGCCGGCCGTTTTCGACATGGTGTGGGAATATCCGCTGGTGCTGGTGGCGGCCGGATTGCTGCGGCCGTGGAGCCGTCGCGAGATCAGGCCGTGGGAAATCATCTGCTGCGTCGCCGGCGTGGTCATCGCCCTTATGGGGCCGCTGTCGATGGAGGCGGTCCGTTATGCGCCGGACATTCGCGCGGCCATACCCGACGCCGAACTGGTGCGTATCGCGCAAGCCATCCTGGGGATCGCGACTCTGTTCGCCTTCCTGGTGCGCGATCGGGCGGTGATGTTCACGATCATTTTAACCGCCATCGTCTGGTCCGGCTATCATCTGGCGCGCGGATATGACTGGGCCCTGTCGGAACGCAGCTTCTTTGGCGTGATGCGGGTGGCCAAGATCGACGATCCGCTGATGGGCGGGCCGGTCCACGTACTGATGCACGGCACGACCCTGCATGGCGCCCAGGCCCTGGCGCAGTCAGACCGCTGTCAGCCGACGCTCTATTATGCGACCTCGACGCCGCTGGGGCAGGCGATGCTGCAGATGCAGGCCCGTCGGCTGGACGGCGCCCGCGTCGGCGTGGTGGGACAGGGCTCGGGCGCCATGGCCGCCTACAAGCGAGCCCAGGACCAACTGACCTTCTTCGAGATCGATCCGATGGTGGATCGGCTGTCGCGCGACCCGCAATGGTTCAGCTTCATCAGCGGCTGCGCCGATGGGGCGGTGCGGACGGTTCTGGGGGACGCGCGCCTGACGATGGATCGCGAGCCGGCGGGATCCTACGACCTGCTGGTCATCGACGCCTTCTCGTCCGACGCCGTGCCGACGCATCTGCTGACGGTGGAGGCGATCCGCGGCTATCTGCGGCTGTTGGCGCCCGACGGCGTCGTCGTGCTGCATCTGTCGAACCGGAACCTGGAGATCACCCTGCCGGCCGAGGCGGCGGCGCAGGCGCTGAAGGTTCCGCATCTGCACCAAGTCTATATCGAGCAGTCGGGCCAAGGCGACATGGCCGAGGCCTCGACCGAGGCCCTGCTGATCGGCAAGAGCCCGGCGGCGATGGAAGGGTTCAGGGACGATGCGCGTTGGCGCAAGCTGTCGCCGACGACGGTGCGTCCGTGGACGGACGACTACGTCAACTTGTTCGGATCGCTGGTGCGTCAGATGAAGATGGCGGCGCGCTAGGCCGCCGGCGTTTCAACGGTCGCCACGGCCTGGGCGGCCAGACCTTCGCCGCGTCCGGTGAAGCCAAGACCTTCGGTCGTGGTGGCCTTGACGCTGACGGCGTCGAGCGGAAGGCCCAGCAGCCCGGCGATCCTGTCGCGCATGGCCTGGCGATGCGGCTTCACCTTGGGGCGTTCGCAGATCAGGGTGACGTCGACATTGACGATGCGGCCGCCGCGCGCCGCGACCAGTTCGGCGGCATGGATCAGGAACTGGTCCGAGGAAGCGCCTTTCCATTTCGGATCCGTCGGCGGGAAATGGTCGCCGATGTCGCCCGCCGCGATGGCGCCCAGGATGGCGTCGGTCAGGGCGTGGAGACCGGCGTCGGCGTCGGAGTGGCCGATCAGCGTCTGGTCGTGCGGCACCTCGATCCCGCAAAGCCAGACGGACCCGCCGGGCCCCCAGCGATGCACGTCATAGCCGGAGCCGATGCGGGTCTGATAACGCTGCGCTTGAGGCAGCAGAGCTTCGGCCATGGCGAAATCCTCGGGATAGGTCAGTTTCATCAGACGCGCATCGCCCTGAACCAGGGCCACCGCACCGCCGCTGCGCTGCACGACCACGGCTTCGTCGGTCGGGACCTCGGCGTCCGACCAGGCGGCATAGGCGGTCTCGATCACGCCCCGGCGAAAGGCTTGAGGCGTCTGGGCACGCCACAGACCGTCGCGATCAACCACGTCGGTCATGATGTCCGCCTCTCCACGTCGCAGGCTGTCGGCGACGGGCAGGACGGGCAGGGCGCCGTGCAAAGTTTCAAGGGCCGACAGCAGACGATCGACGACCGCGCGATTCAGCAGCGGGCGGGCGGCGTCATGGATCAGCACCGGCTGATCCGCTGGACAGGCCAGTGCCGCGAGACCAGCGCGGACCGAATCGGCACGGGCGGCGCCACCGACGACGGCTCTCCAACGCGGCAAACCGGACAGCGCCTCCGCCACACGCTCAACGGCGTCGGGCGCGATCACGACGATCAGTTCGTCGGCCCCGGCGTTCAGCAGGGCCTCGGCCGACCAGCGCAGCACGGGCTTTCCACCCAGGTGTCGCCACTGTTTGTCGCCGCCGGCGCGCGAGCCTGAACCGGCTGCGACGATGATGCCCGAGAATGTCATGGCGGTCTTGATAGTGCGCGCGGCGACGGGGCGAAACCATCAAAGCGCCGCGGTCGTGCTTGACGAGGGCGGCTGCTATGCGGCGAAAGACGGAAATGCCCAAGACCTTGCAAATCGGCGATGTGACCGTGCCCGGTCAAGTGCTGATGGCGCCGATGACCGGCGTGACCGACCTGCCGTTCCGCGTGCTGGCCTCCAAACTGGGCGCCGTCTATGTCGCGACAGAGATGGTGGCGGCCAAGGAACTGGCGCGGGCGCGGCCGGACGTCGTGCGGCGCGCCGCCGTGGGAGCCGGTCTGCCGCTGACTGTCATCCAGCTAGTCGGGCGCGATCCCGAACAGATTGGCGAGGGGGCGCGCATGGCGCAAAAGGCCGGGGCGGACATCGTCGATCTGAACTTCGGCTGTCCGGCCAAGGAGGTCACGGGCTCGGCCGCCGGTTCGGCCCTGATGCGAACGCCCGATCTGGCGTGTCGGATCATGGAGGCGGCGGTCAAGGCGACCGATCGGCCGGTCACGGTCAAGATGCGGCTGGGCTGGGACGACGAGAGCCGCAACGCCGCCGAACTGGCCCGCCGTGCGGAAGCGATCGGCGTCAAGGCCGTCACGGTGCATGGCCGGACACGAAAGCAGTTCTACACCGGGCAGGCGGATTGGGACGCGGTCGGGACGGTGAAGGCGGCGGTCGACATCCCCGTCATCGTCAATGGCGACATCGTCACCGCCGAGGAAGCGCGCCAGGCCTTGGCGCAGTCCGGCGCGGACGGATTGATGCTGGGACGCGGCGTTTACGGCCGGCCATGGCTAGCGGCGCACCTTGAACGGGCGCTGATCGACGGTGTGGCGCTGGAGGAGCCTGGACCGGAAGAGCGTCTGGCGATCGTGATCGAGCACCTGCGGGCGTCGGCAGAGTTCTACGGCCTGCCGCTGGGTTTGAAGATGTTCCGCAAACATCTGGGCTGGTACATCGAACAGGCACCATGGCCGGCCGATCCGCAACACCGTCGCGAGGCCAAGGCAAGAATTTGCCGCCTGGACGATCCGATGGCCGTCGAAGACGCCATGCGCGAACTGTGGCGGCCGGATTTGCCTCAGTTAGGTAAGTCTGCTGTTGAAAATGGGCCACAGGTGTTGGAGACTGCTGTGGCATGACGGATACGCCTTCAGTACGCACCGCTTCGCCCGACCTTGCGTCGGACGACGGGTCGTTCTGGGGGTGGGTCGATAGCGAACGCGCGCGGACCGGCTTCGGACTGGCCTTCTTTCTGGCTGTCGCGATCACGGCGGCGGCCATCTGGCTGGTGGCGGTCGCGCCGGGCGCCACATCGGGGTCGGCGCGCGGATCGAGCAGCCAGATCGCCCTGATCGTGCTGGCCGCCAATCTGCTTTTGATTTCCGGCCTGGCCATCATCGTCGGTCGGCGCGTGATGACCCTGGTGCGTAGCACCGATGAAGCGGGATCGCGCCTTCATCTGAAGTTTGTCGCCTTGTTCTCGATGGTGGCCCTGGTCCCGTCGGTGCTGATCGCGCTGGTGTTCGGCGTTCTGGTCAATCGGGGCGTGGATCAGTGGTTCAGCCAAAACGTCCAGGCCTCGGTCGAGAACGGGGCGATCGTGGGACGCGCCTATATCCAGGACGTGTCGGCTGCGATGGATGCTGACTTGGTTACGATTTCGGATCAGTTGGGAAGTGCGCGAAGCCTGTTTGCTGATCGCATTCAGTTCAACGAAGCCCTAGGCCAAGTTGGAGACATCTTCGGCTACCCCGCCATCTACATTCTGGATGGCAAGGGCGAGGTGCTGGCTCGTGCTGAAAAGACAGGCGCGCCTCCCTATCTTGCGCCGCCCCGCGATGAACTCGCGGCCGCAGCTGAAGGCGGGCAGCCTCCGCAAACCGTCACGCAGCATCCAGACGCCGTCAGGTCGATCATCGCCCTGCCAGCCTATGGCGACGCCTATCTTTATCTGGTGCGCCCGCTGCAGGACGGCCTTGTGGCGCGAATGAACACGTCGGTTCAGTCGATCCAGGCTTACCGAGAGGCTCAGGAGAGCCGCGCTCGGATCCAGTCGGCCTTTGTTCTCAGCTATCTGGAGACGGCGCTGCTGGTGCTGGTGGGGGCGGTGTGGCTCGGGATGTCGGCGGCCAGCAGCATCTCCGCGCCCATTGGTCGTCTGGTGAAGGCGGCGGGACAGGTCGCGGGCGGCGACTTCACCGCACGCGTCGACAGCGACGGCGCCCCGGCCGAGATCGCCACCCTGTCGGACGCCTTCAACCGCATGACCGGCGACTTGCAGGCTCAGCAGGCCGCGCTGAAGGCCGCGAGCGACGAGGCGCACGATCGCAGCCGTTTCATCGAGACCGTGCTGTCGGGCGTCAGCGCCGGGGTCATCGGTCTGGACAGGCGTGGGCGGGTTTCGGCGATCAACGACAGCGCCCTGCAACTGCTTCACATCGACGACGCCGAGGTTCTGGGTCATGAACTCGCGGCCCTGTCGCCGGAGTTGAGTGATCTGGTGCGGCGCGCCGAGGCCCATATCGAGGAAGACATCGACGTCAGCCGGGGCGGGGACACGCGACGTCTCCGCGTTCGGATCGAGGGTGGTCTGGGCGGCGAGATGGTCCTGACCTTCGACGATATCACCCGCCTGGTGACAGCCCAGCGGAACGCCGCTTGGCGCGACGTGGCCCGTCGCATCGCCCATGAGATCAAGAATCCGCTGACGCCGATCCAGCTGTCGGCCGAGCGGTTGAAGCGGAAATATCGCGCGCGGATCGGCGAGGATGTCGAGATCTTCGACCGGTGCACCGACACCATCATCCGCCAGGTCGGAGACATCGGCCGCATGGTCGATGAGTTCTCGTCCTTCGCCCGCATGCCGGCGCCGCGTTTCGCGCCCGAGAACCCGGCCGAGATGCTGCGCGAGGCGGTGTTCGCTCAGCGGGTCGCCGCGCCGGACATCGTCGTCGACATCATCGAGCCCCTGCCCAAGGCGACGATGCAGGCCGACGGCCGCATGGTGGGGCAGGCGCTGATCAACATCCTCAAGAACGCGGGCGAGTCGGTTGCGGCGCAACGGCTTGCGGCGGGTGAGGCGGCGGCGTCGGATCGTGCGGGCGTGATCGCGTCGCTGACAGTCGAAGATGGCGTCGCGACCTTCGTGATAGAGGACGACGGCGTGGGTCTGCCGGCGCGCGACCGCGATCGCCTGACCGAACCCTATGTAACCACGCGCGAGAAGGGCACGGGCCTGGGCTTGGCGATCGTCAAACGTATTTGCGAGGACCACGGCGGCGAGCTGAAGCTGGCCGACGCCCAGACCCTGCGCGGCGCACGCGTGTGCATGGTCTTCCCACTGAAACCCCACGGTAAAGGCGGCGAGGGCGTGGAGCGCAAGCTCCAGACCCTGGCCGCCGAATAGCGAGGCAAGATGCGACCAACCGGTTCCGACATTCTCGTCGTCGACGACGAGGCCGACATCCGCGACCTGGTGTCCGGCCTGCTGGAGGACGAAGGCCATGCCGTGCGCGTCGCCGCCAATTCCGACGAGGCCTTGGCCGCGATCCGGGCCAGGAAACCCTCGCTGGCGATCTTGGATATCTGGATGCAGGGCGGGGGACTGGACGGGCTGGAGCTGCTGGAGGTCGTCAAGGAACTGGACCCTGACCTGCCGGTCGTGATGATCTCCGGTCACGGCAATATCGAGACGGCGGTGACGGCGCTGAAGCGCGGCGCCTATGACTTCATCGAAAAGCCGTTCAAGTCGGATCGGCTGGTCGTCGTGGTCGAACGCGCCATCGAGGCGGCGACGCTGAAGCGCGAGAACCGCCGGCTGCGCGCGGCCACCATGACGCCGTCGGGTCTGATTGGCCGATCACAGGCCGCGCAGGCCTTGCGCAGCACCATCGCCAAGGTGGCCCAGGCCAACAGCCGGGTCCTGATCGCCGGACCGGCCGGCTCGGGCAAGGAGCTGGTGGCGCGCCAGATCCACGAAGCCAGCCCGCGCGCCCGCGCCGAGTTCGTCGCGATTTCGGCCGCAGGCATGACGCCCGAGCGTCTGGACGTCGAACTGTTCGGCGAAGAGGGTCAGGACGGCCGACCGCGCAAGATCGGCGTGTTCGAACGCGCCCACAACGGCACACTATATCTGGACGAAATCAGCGACATGCCGCGCGAGAGCCAGAGCCGTCTTCTGCGCGTCTTGGTCGATCAGCGTTTCCGTCGGGTCGGTGGAGAGCAGGATGTTCAGGTCGATGTGCGTGTCGTGACCTCGACATCGCGCGATCTGAAGGCCGAGATCGCAGAGGGACGTTTCCGCGAAGACCTGTTCCACCGTCTGAACGTGGTGCCGATCCGTGTCCCGCCGCTGTCGGAACGGCGCGAGGACATCGCCGAACTGGTCGAATATTTCGTCGACACGATCAGCGCCTCTCAAGGTCTGCCCAAACGCATCGTCGGCGACGACGCGGTGGCGGTGCTGCAGGTTCATCCGTGGCCCGGAAACATCCGCCAGCTGCGAAACAATATCGAGCGGTTGCTGATCCTGGCGACCGGCGATCCGGCCGAGACGATCACCGCCGACATGCTGCCGCAGGAGGTGGCGACATCTAACGGCGGGACGGCGAACCTGGGCGGCGAGCGCACCATCGCCCTCCCGCTGCGCGAGGCGCGCGAGGTCTTCGAGCGGGAGTATCTGGCGGCGCAGATCATGCGGTTCGGCGGCAATATCTCGCGCACCGCCGCCTTCATCGGCATGGAGCGATCGGCCCTGCACAGGAAGCTGAAGTCGCTGGGCGTGTCGCCCGCGCGCGGCGGCGACGAGGACGAGCCGGCCTGATGTCGCGCGTCGCCTATGTGAATGGCGCCTACAGCGCGCATGGCGAGGCCGTGGTCCATATTGAGGATCGCGGTTTCCAGTTCGCAGACGGCGTCTATGAGGTCTGGTCCGTCTTCGACGGGCGGCTGGCCGATTTCGAAGGTCACATGAGCCGCCTTCACCGCAGTTTGAGCGAACTGAAGATCGACATTCCGATGAGCGCCGGCGCCTTGGGCGTCGTTCTGCGCGAGACCGTGCGGCGAAATCGCGTACGTCACGGCATGGTCTATCTGCAGGTCACACGCGGCACGGCGCCGCGCGATCATGGCTTTCCCGTCGATGTCGCGCCCAGCGTGGTCGTGACCGCCAAGTCGATCGATCCGGCGCGAAACCAGCGTCTGGCGCAAAAAGGAGCCGCCGGCGTCACCCAGCCCGATATTCGCTGGGGACGTTGCGACATCAAGACCGTCGGCCTTCTGCCGAATGTGCTGGCCAAACAGGCGGCGCGCGAGCGCGGCGCCTATGAGTGCCTGATGTACGACGACATGGGGCTGATCACCGAAGGCGCATCGACCAATGCGTGGATCGTGGATGAGTACGGCAAGCTGAGAACACGGGACATCCAGGCCAATATCCTGCGGGGCGTGACCCGCGCCGCGATCCTCGACCTCGCCGCCGCCGAGGGTGTCGAACTGGAAGAACGCGCCTTCTCGGTCGATGAAGCGAAACGGGCGCGGGAGGTGTTCGTCACCGCCGCCAGCGCCTTCGTGATGCCGCTGGTTTCGCTGGACGGCGTGAAGATCGGCGACGGCCAGCCCGGCCCCGTCGCGACCCGCCTGCGGGAACTCTATCTTGAACAGGCGCGTCAAGGGGCCATTTAGGGCGTTGCCCGAGCGGCCGGGCGGCGGTTAAGGTCACCCTTGGCTGCATCGGCCCCGCCGCTCCCACGGCGACAAACAACGAAGAACAGGAACAACCTGCCATGTCGCAAGACAAACGTCAGAACCTTCAGGACACCTTCCTCAACTCGGTTCGCAAGACCAAGACGCCGCTGACCATCTTCCTAGTCAACGGAGTCAAGTTGCAGGGCATCGTGACCTGGTTCGACAACTTCTGTGTCCTGCTGCGCCGCGATGGCCAGTCCCAGCTGGTGTACAAACACGCCATCTCAACCATCATGCCGTCCGCGCCCGTGCAGCTGTACGAGCCCGACGCCGAAGAAGACTGATTGACCCAAAAACTGATCGACCACACCGTCCCGCTGATCCGGGCGGTCGTCATTCACCCCGACCGACGCTCGGACAGTCCCCGGCTGGCGAGCGAACGGCTTGAGGAGGCGGCGGGCCTAGCCCGCGCGCTGGACCTCGACGTGCGCGCCGAAGAGATTGTGCGGCTGCGCAGCACCACGCCTGCGACCCTGTTCGGCACGGGCAAGGTCGAGGAACTGGCCGCGCTTGTGCGCGCCGCGGACGCCGAAGCCGTCATCATCGACGACGCCCTGACGCCGGTGCAGCAGCGCAATCTGGAAAAGGCGTGGGAGGTTAAGGTCATCGACCGCACCGGCCTGATCCTGGAAATCTTCGGGCGTCGCGCGCGGACCAAGGAGGGGCGGCTTCAGGTCGAGCTGGCGCGGCTGGATTATGAGCGGTCGCGTCTGGTGCGCACCTGGACTCACCTTGAGCGGCAACGTGGCGGCACCGGCTCGACCGGCGGGCCCGGCGAAACCCAGATCGAGCTGGACCGGCGTCTGATCGCCGACCGGATCGTGAGGCTGAAGTCCGAGTTGGAAGAGGTGCGACGCACGCGCGGCCTGCACCGCAAGCAGCGTCAGAAGGCGCCGTTCCCGACCATCGCCCTGGTGGGCTACACCAACGCCGGCAAGTCGACGCTGTTCAACCGGCTGACGGGGTCGGAGGTCTTCGCCAAAGACCTGCTGTTCGCCACCCTGGACACCACCCAACGCACAATCCGGCTGCCGCAAGGGCGACCGGCCATCGTAGCGGACACCGTCGGCTTCATCTCTGACCTGCCTCACGAACTGGTCGAGAGCTTCCGCGCCACGCTGGAGGAGGTCGGCGAGGCCGATCTGATCCTGCACGTCCGCGACATCGCCTCGCCCGACAGCGCCGCCCAGGCCAAGGACGTCGAGGCCGTGCTGAAACAGATCGAGACGCCAGAGGGCAAGACGCGGCGGGTGCTGGAAGTCTGGAACAAGATCGACCTGCTAGACGACGAAGCGCGCGAGACCGTGCTGGGTCAGGCCGAACGTCTGGCGAAGGACGGTGAGGCGGTCGCCGTCTCAGCCTGGACGGGCGAGGGGATCGAGCCTCTGCGCCAGATCATCGCCGGCCTGATCGACGATGATCCCGAGACCCAGCTGACGCTGGAGCCGCATCAGGGCGACGCCCTGGCGTGGCTGTACGAGCATGGGCGGGTCACGGCGCGCGATGCGGACGAGCTTGGCCGTACTCACGTCACGGTGCGGCTGCATCCTGCGGCGCTCGGGCGATTCGAGCGCCTGTATCCCGACCTGACCGACTGAGTTTTCATGCATCTGATCGAAACCGTCCTGCTTCTGCTGTTGGCCGTGGTGGTGTCGGGTTCGATCGCGCGGATCACGCGCATCGCCTTGCCTCTGGTTCAGATCGGGCTGGGCGCGGCCATCGTGCTGATCACGGGCAAGACGGTCGATCTTGAGCCGGACATCTTCTTTCTGCTGTTCCTGCCGCCGCTGCTGTTTCTGGACGGCTGGCGAATTCCCAAGGAAGACCTGTTTCGCGACCGCGCGGTCATCCTCGAGCTGGCGCTGGGGTTGGTGCTGTTCACCGTCGTCGGTCTGGGTTTCCTGATCTGGTGGATGATCCCGGAGATGCCGCTGCCGGTGGCCTTCGCCCTGGCCGCCATCCTGTCGCCGACCGATCCCATCGCGGTTCAGGCGATTGCGGCGCGGGCGCCCATCCCAAAGCGCCTGATGCACATTCTGGAAGGCGAGTCGCTATTGAACGATGCGACGGGCCTGACCTGCATGCGGATCGCGGTCGCCGCCGCGACGACGGGAGCGTTTTCGATCGGCCATGCGGTTGGGACGTTCGCCTGGCTGGCCCTGGTCGGGGTCGCCGTCGGCGTTCTGGTCACCATGGCCATCAGCTACGCCAAGAGCTTCGTCAGCCGACGCTGGGGCGAGGACGTGGGCGCGCAGATTCTTATCAGCCTGCTGATCCCGTTTGCGGCCTATCTGGTGGCGGAAGAACTGCATGCGTCCGGCATCCTGGCGGCAGTGGCGGCCGGGGTGACGATCAGTTTCACCGAACGCGGCGGCATCGCCGGCCAGTCGATGGCGATGACGCGAGTCCGGCGCAGCGTCGTGTGGGACACGGTTCAGTTCGTGGCCAACGGCATCATCTTCGTGATCCTGGGCGAACAGATGCCCTCGATCATGTCGCGGGCGGCCGAGGTGGTGGCGGGCACCAGCCGGCCCGAGGTCTGGTGGCTGGCGGTCTATGTGTTCGGCATCGTCGCCACGCTGGCGGCGCTGCGGTTCGTCTGGGTGTGGACATCGCTGAAGCTGACCCTGTTTCGCCGCCGCCATCGCGGGCCGCCGGCCAAGGTCGGTTTGCGGCTGACCATGGTAATGTCTCTGGCAGGTGTCCGCGGCGCGATCACTCTGGCGGGTATCCTGACCCTGCCGTTCGCTTTGGGAGACGGGTCGCCGATGCCGTCGCGGAACCTGGCGATCTTCTTGGCGGCGGGCGTGATCGTGGTGTCGCTGGTGCTGGCGACCTTCGCCTTGCCCCGGTTGCTGAAGAACGTCGAACTGCCGCCGGAGCCGTCGCATGAGCAGGAAGAGGATCGCGGCCGGGTCGCCGCCGCCTCGGCCGCCATCCGCGCCATCGAGGACGCCTCGCACGCCATGGCGGAGGGCAAGTCCAACCCCGACCTCTATTCCGACATCGCCGGGCGGATCATGGAAACTTATCGCCAGCGGATCGAGACCCACACCCGCACCGACGAGGAAGACGCCGCCCTGACACGCAAGATGGACGACATCGAGCGTCGTCTCTGGCTTGCCGGGCTGGCCGCAGAACGCGAGGAACTGCGCCGATTGATGAGGGCGCGTCAGCTGGACGAGGTGACGGCCAAGAAGCTGTTCCGTGACGTCGATCTACAGGAACTGCGCTACCTCTGATGCTCAGCGATCCATGAAGGCGGAGACGGCCGCATAGCTGTCGGCGATAAAGTGGGCGCCGCGCGCCGTCAGGCGTTCGGCATGGCCGTCGCGAACATGGCCGCCCGCCGTCAGCCCCACGACCGTCATCCCGGCCGCGACGCCTGCGGTGACGCCCGCCTCGCTGTCTTCGATCACCAGGACGCGCGCCGGATCGACGCCCATCGTCTGGGCGGCGTGCAGGAAGATGTCCGGGTGGGGCTTGCCGCGCTCGACCACCAGGCCGGTGAAGACTGCGCCGTCGAAATGATCCGTCAGGCCGAACAGGTTCAGGCCGACGCCGATCCAGTCGGGGCCGCTGGACGAGGCGATGCAGCGGGGCTCGCGGCGGGCGGCGACGAAGTCCAGCAGACCGGGCACGGGTTCAAGTTGCTGCGGCGCGCGCTGGCGACAGGTCGCAAACCATGTCGTGTGGAAGTCGTCAGGGCAGGCACGACCTAAGGCTGCCTCGACGACCGGCCGATTGTCGCGCCAGCGCTTGCCGGTATAGGCGGCCAAGACGTCGTCGAGCGAGGTCGGCAGGCCGATGGCGGTCAGTTGCTCGGCCATGACAGTGCTGTTCAGCACCTCGCTGTCGGCGACCACGCCGTCGTAGTCGAATATGATCAGGTCGTAGGTCACGCGGGATCGCTCAGGCTTGAGGCGCGGCCTTTTCCGCGACCTTTGCGGCGTCCCAGAGGCGATCCATCTCGGCCAGGTCCGATTGGTCGGGTGTGCGGCCGTCCTTGGCCAGCGCCGCCTCGATGAAGCCGAAGCGACGCACGAACTTGGCGTTGGCGGCGCGCAGGGCGTCTTCGGGCTCGACGTCCAGCTTGCGCGCCAGGTTGGCGACGACGAACAGGAGGTCGCCCAGCTCTTCGCGCGCCTTGGCCTTGTCGCCGGCGGCGATCTCGACGCGCAATTCCTCGACCTCTTCGGCCAGCTTGTCGAAGACCTCGTCGGTGGAGGGCCAGTCGAAGCCCACGCGGCCGGCCCGCTTGGTCAGTTTGGCGGCGCGGGTCAGGGCGGGCAGGCCGACCGGCACATCATCCAGGACGCCGGGCTTTTTGCGGTCCTTGCGCTCGGCGGCCTTTATGGCTTCCCAGGCGATGGTCTGTTCCTTCGAGGAGCGCTGGGCCTCGTCACCGAAGACGTGGGGGTGGCGGCGCTCCAGCTTGTCGGCGATGGCCGTGACCACGTCGTCGAAGGCGAACAGCCCTTGTTCCTCGGCCATGCGGGCATGGAAGACCACCTGAAACAGCAGGTCGCCCAGTTCGCCCTTCAGCTCGACCAGATCGTTGCGCTCGATGGCGTCGGCGACCTCGTAGGCCTCCTCGATCGTGTAGGGGGCGATGGTGGCGAAGGTCTGCTCCACGTCCCAGGGGCAGCCGCCGTCGGGATCGCGCAACCGCTCCATAACGCCGAGCAAGCGGTCGATCGGTCTCAACGGCGGGCTCCGTCGCGAGCTTCCAGGGCGAGGCGGATTTCATCGTGCCGCTTCGGCGTCAGGGGATAGCCCTTCAGCACCCAGGCGGCGGCGGCCAGCAACAGGCCGGGGACCAGAATGAACAGGATCTGGAGCGTCAGCAGGGAAAAATCGCTGTTGCCCGTCGGTCCTGGCACCGCCTTGAAGCCCACGCCCTGCAGGATCAGATAGGGGATCAGCGCGACCACATGGCCGATCTTGGTCGTCGCGGACAGGATGGAGAACATCAGTCCGGTGCGATCCACGCCCGTCTCCAGCCGCACCTCGTCACCGGCGTCCGCCATCATGGCGCGCAGCAGGAACAGGCCGGCCGCATAGGGCAGGCCGGCGATGAACATGGCGCCCGCCGTCAGCATGAAGTTGCCGCCGGGAACCAGGGTGGCGGCGATATACAGGGCCGCGAAGATCAGGCTGGCGACGGCCAGGGCCTTGTCCTTGCCGATTCGTGTGGCCAGCCAGGCCCAGATCGGCGCGCCGCACAGACCGGCGACGAAATAGAACAGCATGAACAGGCCGGCCTGGCTGTGGTCGTAGCCCTTGATCTGTCCGAAGAAGAAGAACAGCAGCGAACCCGTGATGCCCGGCGCGACGCCCAGCAGCAGGTCGGCGATCAAGAGCTTCCGGACCGTCGGCATCTTCAGCAGGGCCAGATAGGCGCCGGCGCCGCCGTGCGGCTGGTCGCCCGCGTTCACGGGCTCCGGCACGGCGACCATGGCCAGGCCGATGGTGACGGGCAGGGCGATCAGAATGGCCCAGCCCATGATGCGCACGCCGTCGGCATAGTTCCCGATGCCGGTCTGAACCACCACGGTCGGCAGCACCAGGATCAGGATCACGCCGATGATGTTGAACACCTGCCACCAGCCATAGACGCGGCTGCGCTGGTCATACTGCGGGGCAAGCACGGCGGCCCAGCCGAGTTGGCCCAGGGTGCCGATCGAAAAGCCGAGATAGAGGACCAGCAGCCAGCCAAACAGATAGGCCGGTCCCGCGCCCGGCTGGACCACGACGAACATCATGAAGGCTGACAGCATCAGAATCGGCGTCGAAATGGCCATCCACGGACGGTAGCGACCGAACCGCGTCTTGGTCTTGTCCATGCCCCAGCCGATGAAGGGGTCGAAGACGATGTCGATCAGGCGCACGGCCATGAAGACGGCCGCCACGACTCCCAGCTCCAAACCCACATGGGTGGCGTAGAATTCCGGCAGGGTGACGGGCAGGGCGACGCCGAAGGCCGCCAGAGGCAGGCACGGCCCGGAAAAGGCCGCAAGCACGGCGTTGGAACGGCGGGGCGCGGTCGGCGCGGCGGTGGACATGCGTCGGTCCGGAAGGCGCGGCGCGAGTCGGCCGCGCGTCACCATGCCAGCGATCGGTGACGCATGCACTTGTGAGATCGACCGGCTTGGGGCTTCCTGTGGGACATGTGGCGAAGCCTTTTTGCGTTCCTGTCCGTTTGCTGCGTTCTGACGTTCGCCGGCGGCGCGCGGGCGGCCGGGCCCTGCCACACCAACGCCGACGGTTGGCGGGCGCAGGGACTGGCGAACGCTGAATCGGCCTACGGCATGGAATGGGCGCCGTTCGGAGCGGCGGAGTGGGGGTGGCAGGCCTATCTGCCGCTGATCCAGCACGAACTGCATACGACGTGCGGACCCGGCACGCCGATCTTCGCGTCGCAACTGGCGGGTTTCCAGCAGACGCACGGCCTGGCGCCGACCGGCCTGTTCGATGCGGCGACATTCCAGGTGTTTCGCGGCCTTTGGCAGGAGCGGCGGCCGTTCGTGATGGCGCGCGTCGGCGGAGCCTGTCCCGAGCCGCCGCCGATCAATCAGCTCGGCTATCTGGTCGCGTCCGAGGAACATGCCGACCGTCTGACACGCTTGCTGCGCCGGGACGTGCTGGACGCCTATCGCCGGCTGGTCGCGGCCGCGCGGGCCGAGGTTCCTGAGGTAAGCGCCGATCCTGAACTGCTGCAGATCTTCTCCGGCTTCCGCGATCCCGAGGCGGACGCGGCGCGCTGTGCGCAGCAGGGCAACTGCGACGGCCTGCGCCGCGCCGTCTGTTCGCCGCATCGGACGGGCACGGCGGTCGATCTGTATGTCGGCCAGGCGCCCGGTCTGGGCGTCGATTCCACCACTCCGGCCAGCCGCGAATATATGGCGCGGTCGGCGACGTATCGATGGCTGGTGACGAACGCTGGGCGTTTCGGCTTTGTGCCCTATGTCTATGAGCCTTGGCACTGGGAGTATGTGAAGCCTTGGGATCCTTCGTTCGCGCCCTGACCGAAGTTGAGAAATCGCTCGCGCGAGAGGCGTTCGGCGCAGCGATCAATCTGGCGTCTGTCCGACTGATCGGCTGGCCGTTCCGCCGCGCCTTTGTCGGCGGGCGCTGGTTCGGGCGAGACTGGATCGTGTGGCCGCAAGCGCAGCTCGTCGCAGACTTCACTTTGGCGTCCGAGCGAATGCAGGGCGTGCTGATTCACGAACTGACGCACGTCTGGCAGGCCCAGCAGGGCGTCAATCTGCTGTTCGCAAAGCTGAAGGCTGGCGACACCCCCGCATCCTATGCCTATCGTGTGGAACCGACCTGCCGGTGGGCCGCGTTGAACATCGAACAGCAGGCGATGGTGATGGAGCATCGTTTCCACTGTCGTCGCGGTCGCCCCACGCCGGGCGACAAGACATTTTACGACACCGTCTGCCCGTTTGAGACGTGATTTGATGTCTGGGACTTGCGAAAGCGCCACCTGCGCGCCAAGTTAGCAACGGTCGTTGTTGCGAATGACGACCTTTGTCATTCAATGGAGCCTCCCCGATGCCGAAAGTCCTTGTCCTCTATCATTCGACCTACGGTCACCTGGAAACCATGGCCGAGGCGGTCGCTGAAGGCGCGCGCGAGGTCGAAGGCGCCGTTGTGGACATCAAGCGCGTGCCGGAAACCGTGCCGGAAGAGCTGGCCAAGGCCTCGCACTACAAGCTGGATCAGAAGGCGCCGATCGCCAAGATCGACGATCTGAAGGACTACGACGCCATCATCATCGGCGCCGGCACACGCTTCGGTTCGGCCGCGTCGCAGATGCGTGCCTTCCTGGATCAGGCCGGCGGCCTGTGGTTCTCGGGCGCCCTGATCGGCAAGGTGGGCGGGGCCTTTACCGCGACGGCGACACAGCACGGCGGTCAGGAGACGACCTTCCAGGGCCTGCACAACTTCTTCATGCACCACGGCATGCCGGTCGTGGGTCTGCCCTATTCCTTCCAGGGACAGATGACGCTGGACGCCATCCACGGCGGTTCGCCCTATGGCGCATCGACGATCACGGGCGGCGACGGCTCGCGTCAGCCCAGCGATGTCGAGCTGGACGGCGCCCGGTTCCAGGGCAAGCATATCGCCGAGCTGGCCAAGAAGCTGCACGGCTGATCCGATGCGCCAGCCCGCCGTCTTCTTCGGCCACGGTTCGCCCATGAATGCGCTTGGCGGTCCCTATGGGGCCGCTTGGCGTGCGCTGGGCGAAGCGATCGGCAAGCCCAAGGGGGTGGTGATGATCTCCGCCCACTGGGAGACGCGCGGGCTGGGCGTCACCGCGCAGGAGAAGCCCGAGACCATCCATGACTTCGGCAACTTCCCGCGCGAACTTCACCAGATGCAGTATCCGGCGCCCGGGTCACCCGCCTTGGCGGCGCGGGTGTCGGCGCTGACCGGGGCCATCCAGACGCAAGCGTGGGGCCTGGATCACGGGACCTGGTCGGTGCTGTGCCATGTGTGGCCCGAGGCGGACGTGCCGGTGGTGCAGCTGTCGCTGAACCGCGAGCTGACGGCGCGCCAGCATTACGACCTGGCCAAGGCGCTGAAGCCGCTGCGCGACGAGGGGATCGTCATCGCCGGCTCGGGCGATTTCGTCCACAATCTGCGGACCTGGAAGCGTGAGGACGGCGCCGAACCCTACGCTTGGGCGACCGGCTTCAACGAGGCGGTCAAGACGGCGTTCGAACGGGGCGACCATGAGGCGCTGATCGACTGGGTGGGTCTGGACGAGGACGCGCAACTGAGCGTGCCGACCGACGAACATTTCCTGCCGGTGCTTTATATCGCCGCCCAGCAGGAGCCGGGCGAGGCGGTCAGCTTCTTCAACGACCGCATCGACGGCGGCTCGATCTCTATGACGGGCGTCCGGATCGGCTGATCAGGCCGCCTTCTCGGCCTCGACCATCTTCTGGATCGACACATAGTCCGTCTTGCCGGTGCCCAGGACGGGGACCTCGGCGACCTTGACGATCTTTTTCGGCACGATCAGTTCGGGCGCACCGTTGGTTCGCGCCCATTCAGCCAGGGGAGCGACCTCAGCCCCTACGTGATCAGTGACGAGCACCAGTTTCTCGCCCTTGCGGCTGTCCGGGATCGACACCACGGCGTGGCGCCGGTCCGGCCAGACGGCGCCGGCGATCCCTTCGACGGCGGTCAGGGACACCATCTCGCCGCCGATCTTGGCGAAGCGCTTGGCGCGGCCGCGGATGGTGACATAGCCGTCGTCGGTCACATCGACGATGTCGCCCGTGTCCAGCCAGTCGTCGCCGATCGGATCCCACGTCAGAGGCTCGGCCGAGGTGACATAGCCGCTCATGACATTGGGACCGCGCAGCATCAGTCGCCCGCCCGCGTCGATGCCCTCGACCGGTTCCAGCTTCCAGTCGATGCCAGGCAGCACCTGGCCGACCGTTCCGGGCGTGTTGCGGTCGGGATGGTTGACGGCGATGACAGGCGAGGCCTCGGTCGCGCCATAGCCTTCCAGAAGTTCGACGCCGCCGAACTTGGTGTTGAACAGGGTGCGGGTTTCCTCGCGCACCTTCTCGGCGCCGGCGACGACGAACTTCAGCGTCGAGAAGTCGTTCGGTTCCGCGACGCGGCCGTACTGGTTCAGGAAGGTGTCGGTCGCGAACAGGATCGAGGCGTTCACCTGGGGCAGCAGGTCGGTGATCTGTTTGGCGTGCAGCGGCGAAGGATACTGGAAGGCCTTCAACCCTTGGAGCAGCGGCAGGATGACCCCGCCCGTAAGGCCGAAACAGTGGAACGTCGGCAGGGGATTGAACATCACCCATTCGGGCAGCAGGTCGATGTGAGCCGCCACCTGACGCGCATTGGCGACGAGGTTCTTCTGGCTCAGCACCACGCCCTTGGGCGTTCCGAAGCTGCCGGAGGTGAACAGGACGACGCCTGGCGCGTCGGGGTCCGTCTTCACGCGGAAGCGCTTGGGCGCCGCGCCGGCGGCGAGGCCATAGAGCTTGTCGGCCAGGCCGATGGTCTTGCGCACGTCGTCCAGCCAGACGACCTCGGCCACCGTCTTCAGTTCGACGATCAGGTCGTCCAGCTTGGCCTGGTCGATGAAGCGTTTGGCGGTCAGCACCTTCTTGACGCCCGAAGCCTTGATGGCCGCCTTCAGATTGGCTTCGCCGGCGGTGAAGTTCAGCATCACCGGCACACGACCGTGGGCGTGCAGACCAAAGAAGGTGACGACGACGCCCATGGACGACGGCAGCAGGATGGCGACACGCTCGCCTTTGTCGGTCATGTTGGCGATCTTGCGCCCCAGCACGAAGGCGGCGCGGATCAGGCCGGTGTAGGTCAGCGGATGCCGGTCTTGATCCTCCAGGATTTCCTTGTCGCCGAACCGCGACCGCGCATCGATCAGGGCGTCGATCAGGGTCGAGTCGTAAAGCGAGGGATCCAGGGTCTGGCGCAAGCGCGTCTCCTACGGAGGACGCGGGCGGCCCTCTCTGTTGTTCGGGCGACTGTCATTAATGACGCCGCCCCATCTTGAAAAGATGCGTAACGTCGCGTGAGTTCCGACGTGCGATCACGCCTGCGGCAAGTCTGTTACCCGGTGTGCCTTGCCTAAACGGCCTCAAAGTCCGAAATACCGGCCATGGTCACCCTGATCGACACCCTTCAGCGCAAGCCGTCCGAGCTGCGTCACCCCGAAAAGCAGAACCGGCCCGAGTCGGTTGTTCTGAAAAAGCCCGACTGGCTGCGGGTCAAGGCGCCGGGTTCTGGTCAGTATAATGCCACCAAGGAGATCGTTCGCTCCAAGGGACTGGTGACGGTCTGTGAAGAGGCGGCCTGCCCGAACATCGGCGAGTGCTGGAGTCAGAAGCACGCCACCCTGATGATCATGGGCGACACCTGCACGCGGGCCTGCGCCTTCTGCAACGTCAAGACGGGCTTGCCCCAGCCGCTGGATCCGGAAGAGCCGGGCAAGGTGGGCCTGGCCGTCCAGCAGATGGGCCTGAACCACGTCGTCATCACCTCGGTCGACCGCGACGATGTGGCCGACGGCGGCGCGGCCCACTTCGCCGAGGTGGTGCGCCAGATCCGCATCCAGGCGCCGGACACCACCATCGAGATCCTGACCCCCGATTTCCTGCGAAAGGACGGGGCGGCGGCCGTGATGATCGACGCCAAGCCCGACGTCTTCAATCACAACCTCGAGACAGTGCCGCGCCTGTATCTGAAGATCCGGCCGGGCGCGCGCTACTTCCACAGCCTGCGCCTGTTGCAGATGGTCAAGGAGCGCGACCCGAACCAGTTCACCAAGTCCGGCATCATGGTTGGCCTGGGCGAGACCAAGGAAGAGGTCATGCAGGTGATGGACGACATGCGGTCCGCCGGCGTCGATTTCATCACCATCGGCCAGTACCTGCAGCCGACGCGCAAACATGCCGCGATCGACCGCTTCGTCACGCCGGAAGAGTTCAAGGCCTATGAGGCGATCGCCAGGGCCAAGGGCTTCCTGATGGTGTCGTCCAGCCCGCTGACGCGTTCGTCCCACCACGCCGGCGACGACTTCGCCCGGCTGAAGGCGGCGCGCGAGGCGCAGCTGCGCCGCTAAGTCCCGCATGGCCGTCCACCGCGTCACGCGCATTCTTCCCTATGCGCCCGAACAGCTTGCCGATCTGGTCGCCGACGTGCGCGCCTATCCCGACTTCGTGCCGTGGGTGACGTCGATGCGCGTCTGGAACGGGCGCGAGGAAGGCGACGGCGTCGGCCTGCAGGACGCGGAGGCCAGCGTCGGGTTTTCCTTCCTGAAGGAGCGGTTCTCCACCTGGGTCCGGCATGATCGCAATGCGCCCAAGGTCGAGGTCGGTTTGCTGCGCGGACCCTTCAAACACCTGAAGAACCGTTGGGAGTTCTTTCCCCATCAGGACGGCACGCGGCTGGAGTTCATGATCGACTTCGCCTTCAAGTCCCGGATGCTGGACATGATGCTGTCGGCGAACTTCGACCGGGCCGTGGAAAAGCTGATATTGTGCTTTGAAAGTGAAGCCGCCAGGCGCTTTCGCTGAGGGCGTATGATGTCGGAACAACAGCCTATACTGTACAAGCGTCGCAGTTGGATTTTGCTCACGGCTCTCATTCTATCGACGTGCGCATTCGTCTTGGCTTCTCCGATGCTGTTGTTGTTTGCGGCAATGTCGGGAATGGCGGGCGACTCGTGCGCTGGTTGGCCAGCCCATCTCTTCATCATGAGCGCATTCACCTTGCCGATCGCCATCATCGGCGTGCTTATAAACGGCTGGCGAGCGTTCATCGTTCGCGATGAGCCACGCGCTTGGTGGGGCTTTGCGGTCCTGCCCCTATGGCCGCTGTCGCTGTTCGTGAGTACAAAGATGGCTGTGTTTTGCTGAAGGCCTTCGATTTCGAGGCGACGGTCGTGGGCGCCGGGGCTGTGGGCCTGGCCTGCGGACGGGCGCTGTCGAAACGGGGGCTGACGGTGCTGGTGCTGGAGAAGGAAGGCCATATTGGCCAGGGCGTCTCCTCACGTAATTCCGAGGTCATTCACGGCGGGCTCTATTATCCGACCGGATCGCTGAAGGCCCGATTCTGCGTCGAGGGGCGGCGAGCGCTCTACGACTTCCTGACCAGCCGCAAGATCGACCATTGGAAATGCGGCAAGCTGGTCGTGGCGACGCAAGAGGCCGAGGTCGAGCGGATCGAGGCCATCTTCGAACAGGCGACGGCGAACGGCGTCGAGGGGCTGGCGCATCTGACCGGCTCCCAGGCGCGGGCGCTGGAGCCGGAGCTGAACGCCCACGCCGCCATCCTGTCGCCCGAGAGCGGCCTGTTCGACAGCCACGGCTATATGCTGGCCCTGCAGGGCGAGATCGAGGATGCGGGCGGATCGGTCGTCGTCTCGGCGCCGTTCGAGGGCGCAGAGGCGCTGACGGGCGGCGGCTTCACGATCCGTGTCGGCGGGGAGGGGACGATGCAGGTCACCAGCCGCCTTTTGGTCACCGCACCCGGACTGTCGGCCCAGGCGGTGGCGGCGTTGATCGAAGGCTATCCGCCCGGCGACGTTCCCGCCGGACATTTCGGCAAGGGCGTCTATTTCCGGCTGACGGGCAAGGCGCCGTTCGACCGCCTGATCTATCCGCCGCCCATCCCCGGCGCGCTGGGCACCCACTATCGCAAGGATCTGGGCGGACAGGCCGTGTTCGGCCCCGATCTGGCCTATGTCGACACCGAGGACTATTCGGTCGATTCCGCCAAGGCCGAAGAGTTCGCCACTTACATCCGTCGTTTCTGGCCGGGATTGCCCGACGGCGCCCTGACGCCGGACTATGCCGGCATTCGGCCCAAACTGCATGGGCCGGGCGAGCCGCAACCGGACTTCCAACTTCATGGCCGCGAGCATCACGGCATCGATGGTCTGATGGCCCTGTTCGGCATCGAAAGCCCGGGCCTGACCAGTTCGCTGGCCATCGGCGAAGCCGTTGCTGACGCCCTGACGGAGGCCGCATGACCGAGCGAGAGAAGATGCTGGCGGGCTTGCCTTACGATCCGGGCGATCCCGATCTGCGCGATGGCCGCGCCCGCGCCGTGGCCCTGACCGTCGCCATAAACGCCGAGCCCGATCGAGACCGGCGCGGCGCCCTGGTCAACGAACTGGTCAATGCTGCCGATGGTAAGGCGATCATCATGCCGGGCTTCTTCTGCGACTACGGCGTCAACATCCATTTGGGCGCGCGGGCCTTTGCGAACGCCAACTGCGTGTTCCTGGACTGCGTCGAAATCCGTATCGGCGACAACTTCCAGGCCGGGCCAGGCGTCCAGCTTCTGACGCCGGAACATCCGCTGGACGCGGTCGCCCGCCGGGGCGAGGAGACGGCGCGGCCGATCGTTATCGGGGACGACGTCTGGATCGGCGGCGGCGCCATCGTTCTGGCGGGCGTCACCATCGGCGATCGTTCGGTGATCGGCGCGGGATCGGTCGTGACGAAGGACGTGCCGTCCGACGTGGTGGTGGTCGGCAATCCAGCAAAGATCGTCCGGCGTTTGACACCTGCTTAAACGCCTTGAAATCGTCGCGCGGTTCATGCATAAGCCGCGCCTCGCGTGGCGGCTCTTTCGGGCCGCCGCTATTGTTTTCGCGCTAGACGGAGCTCGGCTCTGGGCGGCGCCCGACTTAGAAGATTGAGACGGACATGGCCGTTCCGAAGCGCAAAGTATCTCCCTCGCGTCGCAACATGCGCCGCGCTCACGACGCCCTCACCTCGAACGTCTACGTCGAGGACAAGGACACCGGCGAGCTGAAGCGCCCGCACCACATCGACCTGAAGACCGGCACCTATCGCGGTCGCCAGGTCATCACGCCCAAGGAAGACTAGTCCTTCAGGCGACCCCGACTTCGGTCGGATGACGATTTCGACGGCGCGCGGTGACCCGCGCGCCGTTTTCGTGCGTTCAGTCCGGTGAAGCTTCCACTGGAGACGCCGTATGATGATTCGTTTCACCGCCGTCAGCGCCTGCGCGCTGCTGACCCTCGCCGCCTGCAATCGCGCGGAGGAGCGCGTCTCGGAGCCCGCCGCAACGTCCGTCGCTTCGGCGAACGAGACGCCCGCTACGCCCGCCGCCGATCCCAATGCTTTGACGGCCGAAGGTCTGGGGCCGGTGCGAATCGGCATGACGCGCGCCGAGCTGGTGAAGGTCTGGGGCGAGGACTCCCAACCGAACGCCCCCGGCGGCGCCGAGCCCGAAGTCTGTGACCAGTTCCATCCAACCAAGGCGCCCGCAGATGTGCAGGTGATGGTCCAGAACGGCGTACTGACGCGAATCACCCTGGCGCGCGGTGCGACGACGAAGACCGATCGCGGATTCGGGGTGGGCGATACGGCCATGGCGATCAAGCAAGCCTATGGCGGCGCGGTCTTCGCCCAACCGCACAAATACCAGGAAGCACCGGCCGAGGATCTGTTCGTCTGGTCGAAAGGCGGATCGACGACCTATGTCACCGATCCGTCGGCGCGCGGCGTTCGATATGAGATCGGCAGCGACGGCAAGGTGATGATGGTCCACGCTGGCGATCCCTCGATCCAACTGGTTGAAGGCTGTTCCTGACGCCCGGCGATGACGTCGGCATTGGCGTTTGGCGGGGAGGCGGCTAAACCGTCTGACCTCCCTTGCCCCTTGAGCCAAAGAGCCGAGCCATGACCGACATCGCCGACATCGTCGCCCGCCAGATCCTCGACAGCCGGGGCAATCCGACGGTCGAGGTCGATGTCACGCTGGAAGACGGTTCGTTCGGCCGCGCCGCCGTACCGTCCGGCGCGTCTACGGGCGCGCACGAAGCGGTCGAGCTGCGTGATGGCGACAAGGACATGTGGGGCGGCAAGGGCGTCCAGAAGGCGGTCGACGCCGTCAACGGCGAGATCTTCGACGCCCTGTCCGGCATGGACGCCGAGCAGCAGCGCCGGATCGACGAGGCGATGATCGAACTGGACGGCACGCCCAACAAGGGCCGTCTGGGCGCCAATGCGATCCTGGGCGTGTCTCTGGCGGTCGCCAAGGCCAGCGCCCTGTCGGCCAATCAGGAACTGTATCGCTATCTGGGCGGCGTCTCGGCCCGCGTCCTGCCGACCCCGATGATGAACATCATCAACGGCGGCGCCCACGCCGACAATCCGATCGACATCCAAGAGTTCATGATCCTGCCCACCGGCGCCGAGACGTTTTCAGACGCCGTGCGTATGGGAGCCGAAATCTTCCACGCCCTGAAGAAGCAACTGAAGGACGCCGGGCACAACACCAACGTCGGCGACGAGGGCGGCTTTGCACCCAATCTGGCCTCGGCCGATGAGGCGCTGAGCTTCATCACCAAGGCGGGCCAGGCGGCGGGCTACCTCGCAGGCGAGGATTTCCACCTGGGCCTCGACGTCGCCTCGACCGAGTTCTTTAAGGACGGCAAATACGTCATGGCCGGCGAGGGCAAGACCGTCGATTCCGAAGGCATGGCCGCCTACCTGGTTGATCTGTGCGAACGCTTCCCGATCGTGTCGATTGAGGACGGCATGGCCGAGGATGACTTCGACGGCTGGCGCCTGCTGACCGAGCGCCTGGGCGACCGGGTCCAACTGGTCGGCGACGATTTGTTTGTGACCAATCCGGCGCGTCTAGCTGCGGGTATCGGCGAAGGCCTAGCCAACTCGATCCTGATCAAGGTCAACCAGATCGGCACCCTGTCCGAGACGCTGGACGCCGTCGATATGGCCCACCGCGCAGGCTATACCGCCGTGATGAGCCACCGGTCGGGCGAGACCGAGGACTACACCATCGCCGACCTGGCCGTGGCGACCAACTGCGGGCAGATCAAGACCGGCTCGTTGGCCCGCTCTGACCGGGTGGCGAAGTACAACCAGTTGCTCCGCATCGAGGAAATGCTTGGCGACCAGGGCGTTTATTTCGGCGACGGCATGCTGCTGAAATAGGAAACGGAATTGTCGGCGGAGAATCAGCGTTTTCCGCCGACAATCTTACGGTCAAGCTACATTTCGTTAGGCATTTCCGGGCACGGTTTCTGAACTGTGTTTTCGCGCTCAGAAGGAGCGTCTCAAGTGCCCGAACGGATGAAACCTTACCGCCTGTCCCTCGCCCTGTTGCTGCTTCTGGCCTATCTCGGGGTTCAGGCGCTGACGGGCGAGCGCGGACTGCTGAGCGGATCGTCTCGCGACGCCCTTCTGGGGCAACGCGAGGACCAGTTGGCGCATCTGACCGAACAGCGCCGCGATCTTGAGACACGAGTTCGCTATCTGCGCACCGACAGTCTGTCTCGCGACCTTCTGGAAGAGCGTGCTCGCGCCGTCCTGGGTTTCTCCGACCCGCGTGACTATGTGATCCGCGTCTCGGCCCCGGCCGCCCAAGGCTGATCGACCTTCACCACTTGAACTATTGTTACAGGGCGACCCGCACCCCTTTGCGTTACCGGAAGGAAGGCTGCTAAAGCCCCTTTCCGTAACGATAAGAAGGCGTCGGTTCTCGGCGCCTAGCCGGGAGATACCGGATGGCGAAAGCCCCAGCCAAATCCGCTCAGACGACCACGCCTGACAAACTGCCCAACACGCCGACGGCGTCCAAGGAAGACCTTCTGCGCTTCTATCGCGAGATGGTTCTGATCCGCCGCTTCGAAGAGCGTGCGGGCCAGCTCTACGGCATGGGTCTGATCGGCGGCTTCTGCCACCTGTACATCGGACAGGAAGCCGTGGCTGTCGGCGTTCAGGAGAGCGTCAAACAGGGCCATGACAAGATCATCACCGGATACCGCGACCACGGCCACATGCTGGCCGCCGGCATGGATCCCAAGGAAGTCATGGCCGAACTGACCGGCCGCAGCGGCGGTTCGTCCAAGGGCAAGGGCGGCTCGATGCACATGTTCGACGTGCCGACCGGCTTCTACGGCGGTCACGGCATCGTCGGCGCCCAGGTGGCGCTGGGCACCGGCCTGGCCTTCGCCGGCAAGTATCGCGGCGACGATTCGGTGGCCTTCGTCTATTTCGGCGACGGCGCCTCGAACCAGGGGCAGGTGTACGAAAGCTTCAACATGGCGCAGCTGTGGAAGCTGCCGGCCATCTACATCATCGAGAACAACCAGTACGCCATGGGCACGAGCATCGAACGCTCGTCCTCCACGACCGAGCTGTATCAGCGTGGCGCCAGCTTCGGCATTCCGGGCGAACAGGTCGACGGCATGGATGTGCTGGCCGTGCGCGACGCAACGGCCCGTGCGGTCAAGCGCGCCCGCGAAGGCGGCGGTCCCTTCATCCTTGAAGTGAAGACCTATCGCTATCGCGGTCACTCCATGTCCGACCCGGCCAAATACCGGACCAAGGAAGAGGTCGATGAGGTCAAGAAGACCCGCGACCCGATCGATCACCTGAAGACGCTGCTGTCGGCCGCCAATGCGACCGAGGACGAGCTCAAGGCCATCGACAACGAGATCAAGGCGATCGTCGCCGAAGCTGTTCAATTCGCCCAAGAGAGCCCGGAACCCGATCCGTCCGAGCTCTATACCGACGTCTACGTGGAGGCCTGATCCGTGACCGACATTCTGATGCCGGCGCTGTCCCCCACGATGGAAGAGGGCACGCTGACCAAGTGGCACATCAAGGCGGGCGACACCGTGTCGGCCGGCCAGGTGATCGCCGAGATCGAAACCGACAAGGCCACGATGGAAGTCGAGGCCGTGGATGAAGGCGAAGTGCTGGAAATCCTGGTCGCCGAAGGCTCCGAGAACGTCAAGGTGAACACGCCGATCGCGCGTCTGGCCGGCGAAGACGGCGCAGCGGCCCCTGCGCCCAAGGCTGAACCCGCCAAGGGCGACGCTGAGGCGCCCAAGGCTGCGGCCGAAGGCAAGACCGGCGATCCCGAAAAGGCCCCGGCCCAGACCGCGACGCCCAAGGTCGAACTGCGCGACCCGGAAATTCCGGCTGACGCCAAACTGGTCAAGACGACCGTGCGCGACGCCCTGCGCGACGCCATGGCCGAAGAGATGCGTCGCGACGACCGCGTCTTCCTGATCGGCGAGGAAGTCGCCCAGTATCAGGGCGCCTACAAGGTCAGCCGCGACCTGCTGCAGGAATTCGGCGACCAGCGCGTCGTCGATACCCCGATCACCGAGCACGGCTTTGCCGGCTTGGGCGTCGGCGCCGCGATGTCGGGCCTGAAGCCGATCGTCGAGTTTATGACGTTCAACTTCGCCATGCAGGCGATCGACCACATCATCAACTCGGCCGCCAAGACGCTCTACATGTCTGGCGGTCAGATCCGCGCGCCAATCGTCTTCCGCGGTCCGAACGGCGCTGCTTCGCGCGTCGGCGCCCAGCACAGCCAGGACTATTCGGCCTGGTATGCTCAGGTGCCTGGTCTGAAGGTCATCGCACCCTATGACGCGGCCGACGCCAAGGGCCTGCTGAAGGCCGCCATCCGCGACCCGAACCCGGTCGTTTTCCTCGAACACGAGATGATGTACGGCCTGGAGTTCGACGTGCCGGAGGTCGAGGATTATGTCCTGCCGATCGGCAAGGCCAAGGTCCGCCGCGAAGGCAAGGACGTCACCATCACCGCCCACAGCCGCATGGTCGGCTTCGCCCTGCAGGCCGCCGAGAAGCTGGCCGAGGAGGGTGTCGAAGCCGAGGTGATCGACCTGCGCACTCTGCGTCCCCTTGATCACGAGACTATCGTCGAGAGCGTCAAGAAGACGAACCGCCTGGTCTCGGCCGAAGAGGGTTGGGGTCCGATGGGCGTTGGCGCCGAGGTCGTGGCCCGCGTCATCGAACACGCCTTCGATTATCTGGATGCCCCGCCGCTGCGCGTGCACCAGGAAGACGTGCCGCTGCCCTACGCCGCCAATCTGGAAGTGTTGTCGCTGCCAGGCGTGGATAAGATCATCGCGGCCGTGAAGCAGGTGATGGCATGACCGAGGCATCGGAGTTCATGCTGACGACGCCAGACAGCGTCGCTGCTGACCCGAAGGCCATCGAAGTCCTTCGGATGTGGTGGTCGAAGGACGAGCCGGTGATGTCCGTCAAGCCGGCCTTCAACGATCCCATACAGTTTGGCCGGCTGCTGGCCTATGCAGCTCGACATATGGCGCATGGGTATGCCGTGCGGCACCAACACGATGAAACTGCGGCCTACCACCGCATCCTCGAAGGTCTCAGCGAAGTGGTGAAGGCGAATGACGTCCGCACTGTCGCCGAACCGATTACGCCAACCGGGGGGAACGCCTGATGACCGACATCCTGATGCCGGCCCTGTCTCCGACGATGGAGGAGGGCGTTCTGGCCAAGTGGCACGTCAAGGTCGGAGACATCGTCTCCGCCGGCGACGTGATCGCCGAGATCGAAACCGACAAGGCGACGATGGAAGTCGAGGCCGTGGACGAGGGCGAAGTCACCGACATCCTGGTCGCTGAAGGCACGGAAGGCGTGAAGGTCAATACGCCCATCGCCCGCCTGAAGGACGAGGGCGGCGCGGCCTCACCCAAGCCGGCTGAAAAACCCGCGGCCAAGGCAGAAGAGGCGCCGAAGGCCGAGGCCGCTCCGGCGGCTGCCGAGGCGCCCAAAACAGCTACCACCGCCGCTCCGGCGCCCGCCGCGACGAAGTCGGACAGCGGAGATCGCATCTTCTCGTCGCCGCTCGCTCGACGTATCGCCGCGCAGAACGGCGTCGATCTGAAGTCGATCAAGGGCACCGGTCCCCACGGCCGCATCGTCAAGCGCGACGTCGAGGCCGCCGGCAAGACGTCGGCCCGACCTGCGACCGCATCCGCGTCGCCCGCCGCGACCGCAGCGGAGCCGCGCAAGGCGCAGTCGCTGGCGCAGATGGGCATTCCGGACGGCAGCTACGACCTGATCCCGCTGGACGGCATGAAGAAGGCGGTGGCGCGTCGCATGGTCGACAGCGTCCAGAACGTCCCGCACTTCCCGCTGTTCATCGATTGCGAGATCGACCAGCTGATGGCCGTGCGCGCCAAGGTCAACAAGATGCTGGAGCCGCAAGGGATCAAGGTCTCGGTCAACGACTTCGTCATCAAGGCCGCCGCCCTGGCCCTGAAGATGGTGCCGGAGGCCAACGCCTCCTACACGCCCGAAGGCATCGCCATGCACCACAACGCCGATGTCTCCATGGCGGTGGCGATCGACGGCGGCCTGATCACCCCGATCATCAAGAAGGCCGAAACCAAGGGTCTGGCGCAGATCGCGACCGAGTCTAAGGACCTGGCCAAGCGCGCCCGCGACCGTAAGCTGAAGCCCGAAGAGTTCCAGGGCGGCACCTTCTCGGTGTCCAATCTGGGCATGTTCGGCATCAAGCAGTTCACCTCGATCATCAATGAGCCGCAGGGCTGCATTATGAGCGTAGGTGCGGGCGAGCAACGCGCGGTCGTCAAGAACGGCCAGGTCGTGCCCGCCACGGTCATGACCGTGACCCTGACCTGCGATCACCGCGTGGTGGACGGCGCGACCGGCGCCCGCTTCCTGCAGGCGTTCAAGCCGCTGATCGAAGATCCCGTCGCGATGCTGGCCTAAGGGGAGAGTGAGGTCATGACCTCGGTCTATGACTTCTCCGCCCGCGCCATCGACGGCACGGACGTTTCGCTCGATCGCTTTCGCGGTCAGGCGCTGCTAATCGTCAATACGGCGTCCAAGTGCGGCTTCACCGGCCAGTACGACGGTCTGGAAAAGCTGCACCGGACGTTTGTTGATCAGCCGTTCGAGGTGTTGGGCTTTCCCTGCAATCAGTTTGGCGAGCAGGAGCCGGGCAAGGCGGCGGAAATCGCCGCCTTCTGCGCCACAAGTTTCGATGTGACCTTCCCCTTGTTCGACAAGGTGGAGGTCAACGGACCGAATCGACATCCGCTTTACGCCTGGTTGACCGAACAGAAGCGCGGCTTCCTGGGGTCCAAAGCCATCAAGTGGAACTTCACCAAGTTCCTGACCGACCGCGAGGGCAGGGTTGTCGCCCGCTATGCTCCGCAGACTGAACCCGAGGCCATCAAGGCCGACATCGAGAAGTTGATCTAATGGCTGCTGAATTCGATCTCGTCGTCATCGGCTCGGGCCCCGGCGGTTACGTCGCGGCCATTCGCGCCAGCCAGTTGGGCCTGAAGGTCGCCATCGTCGAGCGCGAGAACCTGGGCGGCATCTGCCTGAACTGGGGCTGCATCCCGACCAAGGCTCTGCTGAAGTCGGGCGAGAAGTTCGAGAGCCTGAGCCACCTGAAGGAGTACGGCCTGTCGGCGTCCGGCGCGTCGTTCGATTTCGACGCCATCATCCAGCGCTCGCGCGGCGTGGCCAAACAGCTGAATCAGGGCGTCGGCTTCCTGATGAAGAAAAACAAGATCGAGGTGATCGAGGGTTCGGCCAAGCTGGAGAAGGGCGCCGCCGCCCCCAGGGTCGTGGTCGCTCTAAAAGCGGGCGGTTCGCGCGCTTTGGAGGCCAAGTCGGTCATGCTGGCCGTCGGCGCCCGTGCGCGCGCCCTGCCGCAGATCGGGCTTGAAGCCGACGGCGATCGCATCTGGGCCTATCGCGAGGCCATGGCGCCGAAATTCATGCCCAAGTCGATTGTCGTGATCGGTTCGGGCGCCATCGGGATCGAGTTCGGCAGCTTCTATCGCGCCCTAGGCTGTGACGTGACCGTGGTCGAGGCGGTGGATCGCATCATGCCGGTCGAGGACGAAGAGGTCTCCAAGGCGGCCCAGAAGTCGTTTGAAAAGCGCGGCATGAAGTTCAAGCTGGGCGCCAAGGTCACCAAGGTGAGCAAGGACGCCAAGGGCGTGAAGGTCTCCGTGGAGATCGGCGGCAAGGCCGAGACGCTGGAGGCCGAGGTCTGCATCTCGGCCGTCGGCATCACCGCCAACACCGACGGCATCGGCTTGGAAGAACTGGGTCTGGAAATGGACCGCGGCCACGTCAAGATCGACGCCCACTGCCAGACCAACGTCACGGGTCTGTACGCCATCGGCGACTGCGCCGGCGCGCCCTGGCTGGCGCACAAGGCGTCGCACGAAGGCATCCACGCCGCTGAACATATCGCCGGCCACAAGACACCCAACGTCCATTCGCCCATCGCCGGCTGCACCTATGCCCAGCCGCAAGTGGCCTCGGTCGGCGTCACCGAACAGGCTGCGCGCGCCGAAAAGCGCGACGTGAAAATCGGCCGCTTCCCGTTCCGCGTGAACGGCAAGGCGATCGCCTCAGGCGACACCGACGGGTTCGTCAAGGTAATCTTCGACGCCAAGACCGGCGCCCTGATCGGCGCGCACATGATCGGTCATGAAGTGACCGAGATGATCCAGGGCTATGTCACCGCCATCACCATGGAGGCGACGGAGGAAGATATCCACGGGATCGTCTATCCGCACCCGACCATGTCGGAGGCCATGCACGAGGCGGCGCTGGACGCCTATGGGCGTGTGATCCACATCTAGGCCCGAAACCGAAACGGCCCCGGAGTGCTCCGAGGCCGTTTTTCGTTTCAGGCAGGCGGCGTCAGCGCTTCTTGCCCAATTCCGCCGCGATATCCTTGGTCATGCGACCGACTTTGCGGTGGGCGGCGGTGATCTGGTCCTTGGTCACACCCCAGCGCTTCATCCAGTATTCGACCGACTGACGCTCGGTCAGGTCGATGCGGTCCTTGTCGATGAAGCCGCGCTTGTCCTTTAGGCCCGCCATGGTCGGCTCCGTTCGTTGCGTTAGGACGCCGGGTTAGGCCTTCTCGACAAAGCTGTCGATGACGCGCTTTTCACCGGCCTTTTCGAATTCGACCAGCAGTTTGTTGCCTTCGATGACGCGCACGTTCCCGTAGCCGAACTTCTGGTGGAAGACGCGTTCGCCCTTCTTCCATCCCGAGCTGGACTTGGGGTCGGCGGTGGCGATCAGCCGGCCGTCGCCTTCGATGACGGCCTTGCGCGCCGGGATCTTGGCTGGGGTCTGGGCGGCGGTGAAGGATTGGGCGCGTTTCCAGCCCGGGGAGGAATAGCCGCTGCCGAACGATGGCGCATCGTCCCAGCGGCTCTTGGCCTCCTTCATGCCGGTCGATGCGCCGTAGTAGCCGGTGTCGGATTGGGGATCGACGTGGGCGATGGGCAGTTCGTCGACGAAGCGGCTGGGCAGTTGGGAGGTCCAGCGTCCATAGACCAGCCGATTGGCGGCGAAGGAGATGCGGGCGTCCTGCTTGGCGCGGGTGACGCCGACGTAGGCCAGGCGACGTTCCTCCTCGAGGCCTTTTTCGCCCTTCTCATCGATGCTGCGCTGGCTGGGGAAGACGCCTTCCTCCCAGCCCGGAAGGAAGACCAGCGGGAACTCCAGCCCCTTGGCGCCGTGCAGGGTCATGATCTGCACCGCGCCGTCGCCGTTGGGATCGTCGCTGGTCGCGCGCTCCAGATCCATAACCAGAGAGACGTGCTCCAGATAGGCTTGAAGCGTCTCGAACTGCTGCATCGACTGGGTCAGTTCCTTCAGGTTCTCCAGGCGGGTCTGGCCGCTGGTGCGGTCGGCCTTCTGCATGTCGGTGTAGCCGCTCTCCTCCAGCACCGTCTCCATGACCTGCCAATGGGGCGTGGTCTCGGACAGTTGACGCCAGCGGTCGATGTCGCGCACGAAGTTGGACAGGGCGGTGCGGGTGCGGGCCTGAAGCTCGTCGGTGTTGATCAGCCCTCGCACGGCCGTCAGGGCTGACAGGTCGTGTTGGCGGGCCAGTTGCAGGATTTTCTGCACGCTGGTGTCGCCGATGCCGCGTTTGGGCACATTGACGATCCGCTCGAAGGCGAGGTCGTCGTCTTCCGACAGGATCAGGCGCAGATAGGCGTGGGCGTCGCGAATCTCGGCGCGCTCGAAGAAGCGCGGCCCGCCGATGACGGTGTAGGGGATGGCCAGCATGACCAGCCGTTCCTCGAAGGCGCGCATCTGGAACGAGGCGCGGACCAGAATGGCCATGTCCTTGTATTTCAGGCCCGGTTCGCCGGCGTGGGGACGCCGCGCGGTCTCGATCTCGTCGGCGATCAGCCTCGCTTCGGCCTCGCCGTCCCAGACGCCGCGCACGCGCACCTTGTCGCCGCTGTCGTCCTCGGTCCACAGGGTCTTGCCCAGCCGGTCGCGGTTGGCGGCGATCAGGCCGGACGCCGCGCCCAAAATATGACTGGTCGAGCGATAGTTCCGCTCCAGCTTGACGATCTTGGCGCCGGGGAAGTCCCGCTCGAAGCGCAGGATGTTGTCCACCTCGGCCCCGCGCCAGCCGTAGATCGATTGATCGTCGTCGCCGACGCAGCAGACATTGCCGGTCGAGGCCGTCAGCAGCCGCAGCCACAGATACTGGGCGACGTTGGTGTCCTGATATTCGTCCACCAGGATGTAGCGGAAGCGGCGGCGATATTCCTCAGCCAGGTCCGCATGCTGCGACAGGATGGTGATGTTGTGCAGCAGCAGATCGCCGAAGTCGCAGGCGTTCAGGCTGCGCAAGCGCGCCTGATAGGCGGCGTACAGGCCCTGACCTTTGCCGTTGGCGAAGTCCTCGCCCGGCGGCAGCTTGTCCGGCGTCCAGCCGCGGTTCTTCCAGTGATCGATCAGGCTGGAGAGCGACTTGGGCGTCCAGCGTTTGGTGTCGATGTTGGCCGCTTCCAGCAGCTGCTTCAGCACCCGTTCCTGGTCGTCGGTGTCCAGGATGGTGAAGCTGGATTTCAGACCGACCAGTTCGGCGTGGCGACGCAGGATCTGGGCGGCGATGGAGTGGAAGGTGCCGAGCCAGCGCAGGCCTTCGGCCGAGGGGCCGATCAGATGGGTGATGCGCTCGCGCATTTCGCGCGCGGCCTTGTTGGTGAAGGTGACAGCCAGCAGCTCCCACGGCTTGGCCCGGCCTGTCGCCAGAATGTGCGCCAGTCGTGTCGTCAGGACGCGCGTTTTTCCCGTGCCTGCGCCCGCCAACACAAGCACGGGGCCCTCGGTCGTCTCGACCGCCTCGCGCTGCTCTGGGTTCAGCCCTTTCAGATAATCGCGCGGCGCCTCGTCCTCGGCCGCACGAGCGCGCGCGAGGTCGGAAATGCGGGGGGCGGGAAGATCAGTCACAGGCGCAAAACTATCCGTCAGTCAGAATCGAACCGGAACATAAGGTGACCGCGCGACAAAGTCAGGGCCGCCCATGACGAAAGCTCGGAACCGTGCGGGCGAGGGTCGGTTCCTAGCTGCAATGCAGCACGACGATCACCAGCAAGGGCCGACGCGCCGCAAGCCGAACGGGCGGGCGGGCTGGATCGCCTTTGCCTTGGGCATGACCGCGATGTTCGCCATCATGGCGATCTGGGTGGCGGTCGTCGAAACGGGCGACGCCTCTTCAGATGAGGTGCAGTTGATCAGCCGATCGGAAGCTATAGACGACCAGGGCAGGCGCGGCCGCGACGACTAGCCGATCTTCGAGGCGCCGCTCACGTTTGACGTCCATGATCCGCCACCCAGTCCAGCGCCAATAGGCGACAGGCGGAGGCGAGGGGACGTCGGCCGCGACCGGCGTCAATTTCAGCCAGAAGCTGAGCCTTGCTGAGGCTGCGGGCAGCCGCGATCCGGTCCAGCACGGCCCAGAATTCCGGCTCCAGCGCCACCGAGGTGGCATGGCCGGCGAGCGCAACCGAGCGTTTGGTAAGGCTGCTCAACGCGCGGACTTCAGCACGATCTCGGCCGAGGCCGGCGCGCCGCTCGTCAGGATCGCGTGGCGCGTGTCTGTGACAAAGACCAGGGCGCCGGCCGCGTCGCGAATCTCGGCGCGCGCGGCATAGGTGTGGCGCGGATCGATCTGAGACGTGGGAAAGCCCAGGGTGACGCGATAGGGCGGGGCGCCGGTCAGCGACTCGCTGGTCTCGGCGATGATCTTGGCGGGCGCGTCGGCCAGACTGACATCCTCAACCCTGACAGTCAGAACATGGCCGGGCGGCAGCATGATCCGTTCACGATAGGTGGCCGTCACGTTTACGACCGTCGTTCCGGTCGTCATGTCCGGCGTGGCGGCGCAGGCCGCCAAGACCAGGGCTGCGGGCAGGATCAGGGGGGCGTTTCGCATGGCGATCTCCTTCGCGGCGCCCAGTGTGTCACAGTCAGGCGCAAGACGTGAGGGCGCGTGGCGCCAGAGCGTGTTATGCGGGCCGTCCACCGCCGGAGGTCAACCCTTGAGCCGCCCCTTTGCGATCGTCGCGATCGCCATCTGCGCCCTGATCTGGGGCACGACCTGGTACGCGATCACCCTGCAGCTGGGGCCGGTTGATTTCATCGTCTCCATCGTCTGGCGATTTGGTCTGGCGTCGGCGGTCCTGTTCGCCTTCTGCGCCGTGACGCGCCGGCCGCTGCGTCTGACGCGCAGCCAGCATCTGGCCGCCATCGGACAGGGCGCCTTTGTCTTCGCGGTCAGCTATGGCTTCGTCTATGCGGCTGAAGGGCAGGTGGCGTCGGCTGTGGTCGCGGTGATCTTCGCCGCCCTGGCCTTTGTGAACCTGATCCTGTTTCGGTTGCTGGGCGGACAGAAGGCGGCGCCGGCGGCGTGGATCGGTGCAGTTCTGGGCGTCATGGGCGTCGGGGTCTTGTCCTACGGCCAGATCACAGCGGCGGGCGCCGGCCTCAATCCGGGGCTGGGCGTCATCTTCGCCCTGACCGCTGTACTGGCTTCGGCGCTCGGCAACTGGTTCGCCTGGAGGGGACAGCAGGCGGGCGCGCCCGTCATGGCCGCCACCTCCTGGGCGATGGCCTATGGCACAGCGATGTTGGCGCTATATGGCATGGCGACCGGCGCGACGTGGCGGATCGAGCCGACGCCGGACTATGTTCTGTCGCTGCTCTATCTGTCGCTTTTCGGGTCGGTGATCGCGTTCGGGCTATATTTCACAATCGCGCGTCAACGCGGCTATGCCCTGGCCAGCTACATCTCGGCTTTGACGCCGCCCATCGCCATGCTGGTGTCGGTGCTGTTCGAGGGCGCGCGGTTCGGCTGGAGCGCCCTGATCGGACTGGCGCTTGTGCTGGCGGGGCAGGTCATGCTGATCCGCGCGCCTAAGGCCTGAGCCACGTCAGTCGTCGGATTTCGGCTCCAGCTTCTGACCGTCCAACTGCTTTTCGGCGCGATGACGCTCAAGAGCAGACAGGGTCTTCTCGGCCTTGGAGCGTCCGTGCGCCACGCGGTTGGCGGCGGCGAGCGCCTTGTCTTCGGCCTTGGCGCGGACCTTTCGCGCCCGGTTCAGATTGATGATCTCGCCCATGACTACGCCTTGGGCTCTTCGGCGGGGGGCGCATCGGCCGACGGTTTGGCCGAGGGCTCGGGCGTCAGCACAGCCGGCACTTCAGACTCCGAAATCGTCGTCTGGGGGATGAAGGGCTGGTCCGCCGGGCGCTCGCCCAGCCGTGTCCAGGCATCGGCGCCGCCTCCGCGCTGGCGACCCAGTTCGAACATGGCCGTCATGGTCTCCTGATCGAACTTCAGGCTGGAGGCGGCGACATTGTCTGGAATGGCCGACAGGGCCATGTCCAGCCCATTGCGCCGCGCGAACGCCGCCGTCACCGCCAAGTGGATGCGCAGCGACGACTTGCTCATGCTGTCATAGGTCCGCGCCAGGATCCCTGACAGACGGCCAGGCGTGACCCCGTCGTTGCGGCCGACCTGACCGTTGACGATGACATAGAGGGCGCCGACGCGGCCTTCGTCCTTTGGGCGGGTCCAGAGCATCAGGTCTTCAGGGATGGCCAGGAACGGCGTGTTGACGCCGCCGTCGACGTGCATTTCCAGAACCACCTTGTCGTCGTCCTGAAGCCCGGCGATCAGAACCGGGGGGAAGACGCCGGGAATGCTGGCCGAGGCGACCAGCACCTCCTTGAACAGCTCGCGGGCGTTCTCATCGCCTTGTGTCGCCAAGAGGCCCATGTCCCAGATGACGGTTTCCTCGCTGTCCAGATCGGTCGTCGCCACCAGCAGGCGTCTGCCCTTGGCGTGCTCGCGCGCGACGGCCTGCATCAGTTCAGGGGTCACGTTCTCGTCCACCAGATTGCGTAGGACCTGTGACGAGAACAGGCTCGGGTTCAGGAAGGCGGCGAAACTGCGCCAGCTCAGCAAATTGCTGGCGGCGCCGCTGGTATAGGCGTGCTGAAGTTCGTCGTCCCAATCCCTTCCAAGAAAGGCGAATGGCGCGGCAAGCGCCCCGGTACTGACGCCGGTGACGACGTCGAACGCGGGGCGATCGCCCTGTTCGGTCCAACCGACCAGCAGCCCGGCGCCGTAGGCTCCATTTGCGCCGCCGCCGGACAGCGCCAGGATCGAGGTTGGCTTGTCGGGCCGAAGCCGCTGACCGATTTCCTGCGTGAAGGCTTGCAAACGCGCGCTGTCGCTGGCGCGGATGCGAGGGTCTTCCGCCTTGACGAGCGTGCCGTCCGTAATCCGAAGAGGGCCGGTCGGGCGATCCAGTGTTCCACACGCCGACAAGGCCAAGGCCATGAGGACGCCCAACAGGCCTGATCCAATCCGCCGCATGTCTTGAGTTCCGGTTCCGTGTGACCGCCGGCTTTTACCGCGTCCTGGCCAATCCTGTCATCAAGGCGATGAACAAGCGTCGCCGTTTGAAACCGTCGCAGGCCGGGTGTGTTTTCAACGGCAGGACAAACCAAACTGCTGGAGATACACATGGTTGACGTTTCGCTCATCAAGGAACACCTCGAAGTCGTAGGCTCGGACGGCGGTCACGTGGGTCGGGTCGACCACGTCCTAGGCGACCAGATCGAACTGGCGAAGCTAGATTTCGCCGGCGGCTTCAAGCACCACATGATCCCGGTCAGCTGGGTCGAACGGGTTGACGACAAGCACGTCCATCTGAGCCTGACCCAAGACGACGCCAAGGCGCGCTGGACCGAGAAGCCGCACTAAGGCCGATCTGACGGTCAAAATAAAAAGGCCCCGCTGAGGAAGCGGGGCCTTTTCTTTGTTGTGTCATCAAGGATGGGATCAGCCCGGCGAGATCATCTTTTCCGGCCGCACGGCTTCATCGAATTCGGCGTCCGTCAGATAGCCGCCGCCGACAGCTTCTTCGCGCAACGTGGTGCCGTTCTTGTGTGCGGTCTTGGCGATCTTGGCGCACAGGTCATAACCCAGCTTGCCGTTCAGGGCGGTGACCAGCATCAGCGAGTTGTTCAGGCCGCGCGCGATATTGTCCTCGCGCGCCTCAATGCCGACGACGCAGTTGTCGGTGAAGCTGATGGCTGCGTCGGCGACCAGGCGCACCGACTGCAGGAAGTTGTAGGCCATTACGGGATTGTAGACGTTCAGCTCGAAATGGCCTTGCGAGCCGGCGAAGGTCAGGGCGGCGTTGTTGCCGAACACCTGGACGCAGACCTGCGTCAGCGCTTCGCATTGGGTCGGATTGACCTTGCCCGGCATGATCGACGAGCCCGGCTCGTTTTCCGGCAGCGCCAGTTCGCCCAGCCCTGAACGCGGACCGGAACCCAGGAATCGGATGTCGTTGGCGATTTTGAACAGGCTGGCGGCGACCGTGTTGATGGCGCCGTGGCTGAAGACCATGGCGTCGTGGGCGGCCAGGGCCTCGAACTTGTTCGGGGCCGTGGTGAAGGGCAGGCCGGTGATTTCGGCGATCTGGGCCGCAACCTTCTCGGCGAAGCCGATGGGCGCGTTCAGGCCGGTGCCGACGGCGGTGCCGCCTTGCGCCAGTTCCATCAGGGCCGGCAGCGTCAATTCGATGCGCTTGATGCCGTTCTCGACCTGCTGGGCGTAGCCGCCGAACTCCTGGCCCAGCGTCAGAGGCGTGGCGTCCTGGGTATGAGTGCGGCCGATCTTGATGATGTGGGCCCAGGCCTTGGCCTTGGCGTCCAGCGCGGCGTGCAGATGTTTCAACGCCGGGATCAGGTCATTGACCACCTGTTCGGCGCAGGCGACGTGCATGGCCGTGGGATAGGTGTCGTTGGACGACTGGCTCATGTTGACGTGGTCGTTCGGGTGG
Organism: Brevundimonas sp. UYEF29; assembly: GCF_040546195.1. NCBI lineage: Bacteria > Pseudomonadati > Pseudomonadota > Alphaproteobacteria > Caulobacterales > Caulobacteraceae > Brevundimonas > Brevundimonas sp. UYEF29. Next base: position 222,032 of record NZ_JBEPNH010000001.1, read on the forward strand.
ACGGGCTTTTTGGAGCCCATCTCGCCGCCCAGAATCTCGATCGCGCGGTTCGAGATCACCTCATTGGCGTTCATGTTGGACTGGGTGCCCGAACCCGTCTGCCAGACCACCAGCGGGAAGTGGTCGTTCAGCTTGCCTTCGATAACCTCATTGGCGGCCTTAATGATGGCGTCGGCCAAGGCCGGATCCAGCTTGCCCAGGTCACGATTGGTCTCGGCGGCCGCACGCTTGACGATGCCCAGGGCGCGCACGACCGGCAGGGGCTGCTTCTCCCAGCCGATCTTGAAGTTGCCCAGCGATCGCTGCGCCTGAGCGCCCCAGTAGCGGTCGGCGGCGACTTCGATCGGGCCGAAGGTGTCAGTCTCTGTCCGGACGTTGCTCATGCGCGTAAATCTCGTCTCTCAGGCGTGGCGATGGGTTGCGCGGCGGTGTAGCACGAGAGCCATGCAGGGCAAGAAGAGCGCGGATATGAGACGAGGGTTGATCGCCGTGGCGGCGCTGTCGGCGCTGGCGGGCTGCGCGACTGTTCAGCCTGAACCGACAATGCCACGCGTTGCGCTCGACACGACAGCCGGCACGATCGTGCTGGCGGTGAATGTAGCCTCTGCGCCGATCACGACATGCAACTTCATCAGTTACGTCGTGACGGGTGATTACGATGGGGGGACGTTCTTCAGAACCGTCAGCCGCGAAACCAATACCGCCAGCCGCTATCCCATCGATGTGATCCAGGCGGCGACCCCACGGGGCAGCGACGACGCCTCGCGACCGCCGATCACTCTTGAACGGACACGAGACACTGGCCTGCGCCACACGGCCGGCGCGGTGTCCATGGCGCGGGACGGACCGGACAGCGCCACATCGAGCTTCTTCATCGTCACACAAGATTCGCCGAGCCTGGACTTTGGCGGAGGGCGGAATCCTGACGGGCAGGGCTTCGCCGCATTCGGCGCTGTGGTCGAAGGGCTGGATGTCGCGCGCAGAATCCAGCGGATGCCCGCGAATTCGGAGGAGCTGCTTACGCCGCCTGTAGCGATCCGCTCCGCGCGCTTGCTGGATGCTGCGCCCGCCGTCTGCATAAAGTCGATGCGACCGTGATCGCTGGCTGGACCGGGACCGGCAAGGTCAGGGCGCGCGAGGATGGCGATGCGGTCGAGATCGTTATCGACGGCCTGACGACCCAGGCCAAATACTACAAGCCGCTGGTCTATGAGTTCATGCGCAAGGAATGGCGCGGAGCCAGACCATCATGGGGCGACCATGTCGTCGAAATCCGCATGGAGCATGTTGGCGAGCCGCCGTGGATGGACCTCGACAATCTGGCCAAGGCCTTACTCGATTCCATCAAGGGCTATCTGTTCCACGACGACGCACAGGTCGCGCGGCTCTTGGTCGAAAGACGCGAAGGTGAAAGAGAGCGGATCCTGATCCGCTCTTATCCGCGCCAGGACTGACGGCGGCTATTTCTTGCGGAACTGGTCCAGCGAAACGACCTTGGGGCCGTCCGAAATCGGCGGCATGTCCTGTGGCGGGGTCGGCTCATCTTCAACCTCGTCCAGAAGCTGCGGGTCTTCGAACTGCAGCAGGAATTGGACGCTGGGATCATAGAAGCGCGTGATCGCGGAATAGGGGATGACCAGGCTCTTGGGCATGCCGCCGAAGCGCAGCTTGACCGAGAAACGCTCAGGCTCGACGCGCAGGTCGTCGTACTGGTGTTGCAGAACTACCGTCATCTCTTCCGGATATTTAGCCAGAATGTCGGGAGCGACGCTGACGCCGACAGCGCGCGTCTTGAAGGTGATGTAGAAGTGGTGGGCGCCGGGCAGGCCCTCGGCCAGCACGCGTTCCAGCGCGGCGCGCATGACGCCGCGCAGGGCTTCCTGCGCCAGCTGTTCGTACCGCATCTCATCGACCGGAGGGGCCTGGTCGCTCATCGTCACCTCACATCAGAGCGCGACTGATAGCGGCGCGGGGCCGCAGACGAAAGGTGTCATGAAGGTAAAGCGCCGGGATTCTGTTGCCAGGCTCCCGACAGGCCCCGCCCAAGGATCTGAACCCCTAGGACTTAAGATTCGAAATCACTCGAACCGCATTACGCGGCGAGAGCGACTTCTCCAGCGAAGTTATCGTTCGCAGTTAGAAAATGGCCCGATACGGTGGGCCAGGACGAGCGAAAGCAATCCTCTTTACACGTCCGTCGATGCTAGTCGGCCCCATGCTGCCTCCGCCGATAACGCGGGGAGAAAGTTGGTGGAGCCGCCGGGAATCGCACCCGGGTCCGGTCCGCTTATTACAAGCGCGTTTATCGCCATAGTCCGGCCGAAGCCGGACCAGACGAATATAGGCGGTTTCCGCAGGATTAAAAGGCGGTGCCGTCAGCCGGCTCGGTTGCTCGGCAATTCCTCGCCGCGGCCTGGGCTCGTTCGGTCCATCATCTGGCGCGAGTTATCGCGCTGTTCTTGCCACTGCTGACGCGTCAGGCAGACCTTCTGAGGGCGGTTGGAGCCCACGACCCGCTCGCGTCGGCATACCATGCGGTTGTCCTCGTTTGCGGGCTCGGAGACGCTCGGCGCGGGTGCGGCGGGTGCCGGGGCCGTCTGCTGCGCTAACGAGAGCGACAGTATAAATCCAAACACGATCACACGACGTCTCCAACATGGTTCGCATTACGGCGTAGTGGTTTTTCCTCGCCGCCGCAAACCAGCGCAACTTCGTTGTCGGGATCAGCCGGCGCCTGATGTGGAATGGTCAGTTGTAGTCCGCAACCAACGCGGCGTCTGCTGTCGAAACCAGGTCAACTGACGTTTGGCATAATTTCTCGTCGCCTGTTTTAGAGCCGCGACGGCGTCGGTCCGCGTCATCTCGCCAGACAGCAGGGCGGCCAGTTCACGCACGCCTACCGCCTTGATGGCGGGCAGATTGTCGGGCAACCGGCGGGCGGTCAGGGTCTGCACTTCGTCCAGTGCGCCGTGTTCGAGCATCAGATCCACGCGGGCGTCGCAGTTGCGATAGAGGTGATGTCGGTCCGGTTCGATCACCATCCCTGTCCATGAGTCTGGCGCGAGCAGAGGGCGGGTGTCGGCCTGCCAGTCGCTGAGCGACCGGCCGCTGGCGACGAAGACGCTCATGGCGCGCACCAGCCGTTGCCGGTCGCCCTGTTCGATGGCAAGGGCCGCACGGGTGTCGGTCTCGGCCAAGCGAGCGCGAAAAGCTGTTTCGCCTAGGGCGGCAAACTCGGCTTCGACCGCGTCTCGGGTTGCGAGCGGGACAGGGGGAACGTCCGCCAATCCCCGCGTCAGCGACATGAAATACAGCCCGGTGCCGCCGACTAGGATCGCAGGACGATTTTCCGCGCGCAGTTCACCAAGGATATCCAACGCCGCGCGGCTCCAGCGTCCGACGGACCAGGCATCCGCCGCGTCGGCGACGCCATACAGTCGATGATCGGCCTGGGCTTCATCTTCAACCGACGGGCGGGCCGTCAGGATGCGCAGGTCGGCGTAAAGCTGTTGGCTGTCGGCGTTGATGATCACCGCGCCCGTTTCGCGCGCCATCTTCAGCGCGAGCGCCGACTTGCCCGACGCGGTCGGGCCGGCGATCAGGGTGATTGGGGGCGGCTTGGACAAATCGTGGCTCGCGGGAAGGGTTCGAGGGCGATAGAACGCGCGCATCATCGCCTGCAAGTCCCTTGGAGATCGCCTTGGTCGAACGCACCGCCGTCATCGCCGCCCTGGACGCCGTCATCGATCCGGTTTCCGGCCAGGGGCTGGTCGCCGCCGGTCTGGTTCAGGGATTGGTCGTGGCCGAGGATCGCGCGGGGTTTGCTCTGGAAGTCGATCGCAGCCAGGCGGCCGCCTACGCGCCGGTTCGTGACAAAGCGGAGGCTGCGCTGAAGGCCATTCCCGGCATGGCGCGCGTCTCGGTCATTCTGACCGCCGAGACCCAGCCTACTGCTGCGCCGCGCACGGCGGGCCTTTCCAAGGCGGCCGTTGATCAGGGCCGCGCCAAGGCGCCGGTCCCCACAGATCGTCCCCCCCATGTCCGCCGCGTCCTGGCCGTCGCCAGCGGCAAGGGCGGGGTCGGCAAGTCCACCGTCGCGGTGAACTTGGCCGCCGCACTTTCGGCGCGCGGGCTTTCGGTCGGCATTCTCGACGCCGATGTTTATGGGCCGTCGCTGCCGACGATGTTGGGCATCAGCGGCCAACCCGCCTACGAGGACGGCGCCATCGTGCCGCACGTCGCTCACGGGTTGAAGGCCATGTCGGTCGGCCTTTTGACCAAGATGGACGACGCCATGATCTGGCGCGGACCCATGGCGTCGCAGGCCATCACGCAGATGCTGACCCAGACGCGTTGGGGAACGGCGTATGCGCCGCTGGACGTGCTGGTGGTCGATCTGCCGCCGGGCACGGGCGATGTCCAGCTGACGCTGATCCAGAAGACGCCCCTGGATGGGGCGGTGATCGTTTCGACGCCGCAGGAAGTCGCTCTGGCCGATGCCCGGCGCGCCCACACCCTGTTCCAGCGCGTCAATGTCCCGACGTTTGGCCTGATCGAGAACATGAGCGGGCCAGTCTTTGGCGAAGGCGGGGGCAAGGCCGAGGCCGAGCGCCTGTCCATCCCATTCTTGGGCGCCTTGCCGCTGGACGCCGCCTTACGAGAGGGCGGCGATGCCGGACGACCGCCGGTCGCAACCGATCCACAGGGCGATATCGCCGACCGCTTCGCCGAAATCGCCGCGCGCGTGTCCTCTGCGCTCGGGCTATAGAAAAAGCCGCCGCAAGGGGTTTTCAAACGCAACCCTGTTCGCCACCTTGGGTGCTACAGATACCCAAGGAGATACGATGAGCCTCGACGCCCTGTTCAGCCCCTTCACGATCAAGGGGCTGGCCCTGCCCAACCGCATCGTCATGGCGCCCATGACGCGGTCCTTCTCGCCGAACGGCATCCCGAGCTCCGACGTCGCCGCCTATTATCGCCGTCGCGCCGAGGGCGGGGTGGGCCTGATCGTGACCGAGGGCACGGTCGTCGAGCGTCCGGCGGCGCGCAACGACGCCAATGTTCCAGTCTTCCACGGCGAAGCGCTGCCGGAATGGAAGTCGGTGGTGGAAGAGGTTCATGCCGCCGGCGGTCTGATCGCGCCACAGATCTGGCACGTGGGCTCGGCCCGCGGACGCGGCGATGACTGGGCGCCTCTGGGCAAGGTGGACAGTCCGTCGGGCATGACCATGCCGGGCAAGACCAGGCTGGAGCCGATGACGGAGGAGGACGTCGCCGACACAATCGCCGCCTTCGGCCGGTCGGCCCGCGCGGCTCGAGACCTCGGCTTCGACGCTGTCGAAATCCACGGCGCCCATGGCTATCTGATCGACCAATTCTTCTGGAGCGGCCTGAATGCGCGCGAGGACCGCTGGGGCGGACCGACCATCGCGGATCGCGCCCGTTTCGGCGCCGAGGTCGTGAAGGCGGTGCGTGAAGGCGTCGGCGACGACATCCCCGTCATCCTGCGCCTGTCGCAATGGAAGCTGCAGGATTACACGGCCCGCATCGCCGAGACGCCGGAACAGATGGTCGAGTGGTTGACGCCACTATCGGACGCCGGCGTCGATGTCTTCCACTGCTCGCAGCGGCGCTTCTGGGAGCCGGAGTTCGAAGGCTCGGACCTGAACTTCGCCGGCTGGACCAAGAAGCTGATGGGCAAGCCCACGATCACCGTCGGATCCGTGGGCCTGGACGGCGAGTTCATAGCGGCCTTCGGCGGCGAAGGTTCAAAGCCCGCTTCGCTGGACGGTCTTTTGCGCCGTCTGGAGAACGAGGAATTCGATCTGGTCGCCGTCGGCCGCGCGCTGCTGGCCGATCCTCAGTGGGTCGCCAAGATCCGCGACGGTCGCGAAGACGAGCTGCGCAACTTCGAGCGTTCGGACCTGATGACCCTGTCCTAATCGGGAAACGTCGAGCCGGTTACGCCGGCTCGACGATCACGCCCGTGCCGTAGCACAACACCTCGGTCACGCCCGGCATGATCTCCGTCGCATCATAGCGGACGGCCAGGATGGCGTTGGCGCCGTGGGCCTGGGCGTGTTTGACAAGTTCGTCATAGGCTTCCTGACGCCCGGCCTCAGCCAGCTTCACATAGGCGCCGACGCGGCCGCCCAGCATGGACTGAACCCCGCCGATGGCGTCGGATATGGCGTTGCGAGAGCGGACCGTGACGCCGCGCACCAGGCCGATGTGGCGCGTGACGCGAAAGCCGGGCAGGTCGTTGGTCGTGGTGACGTACATCTGTTTCTCCTAGCGGCGTTCCAGCACGCGAAAGGTGAAGGCGTGGTCGTCCTTCTCGCCCGCCGCGTGCGATTCCGACGATACCTCGACCCAGGCGGTTTCGTCGAATGACGGAAAGACAGTGTCGCCTTCGGGCGAGGCGTCCACTTCCGTGATGTAGAGGCGTTTGGCGCGGGGCAGGGCGACCTCAAACAGGGCTGTGCCGCCGATGATGCAGATCTCCTCGACGCCATCGTCCTCGGCGGTTTCGCGTCCGATCTCGATGGCCTCGTCCAGAGTGGCGCAGACCAGCGCGCCTTTGGCCATGCCGTCGGCTTCGTAGGACTCGTCACGCGTCAGTACGATGTTCAACCGACCCGGCAGAGGCTTCAACGGCAGGCTCTCCCAGGTCTTGCGACCCATAAGGCAGGGCTTGCCCACGGTGATGGCCTTGAACCTCTGCAAGTCGCTGCGGAGCCGCCAGGGCAGGTCGCCGTCGCGGCCAATGACGCCGTTACGTCCACGCGCGACGACCAATGCGATCAGAGGAACGGTCATGCTTTCGGCTCCAGCCACTTCAGCCATTTGCGCTGCATGGCTTGCTCAAGATCTATGTCCGCCCGCGCGCAGTAGATCAGCAGCATCCCCAGCACATCCGCCGCTTCGTCACCCAGCGCCTGGCTGTCGGGCGCGCCTCGTGCTCGGCCGGTCAGACGCAGATGCTCGGCGGTCAGTTCGCCAAGCTCTTCCTGAAGCTTGAGCAAGGCCCAGTCGCGGTCGCGTTCGATATCGTGTTCGGCGGCATAGATGTCGGAGATGCGAAGCACCGACGCGGTCAGATGGCGCAAATCCATCTGTTCAGCGACGCTCGACGCTGACGCCGTCCGCCGCGAAGGCCTGAAGGCGCGACCGGGCGTCGGCGTCGTTCAGCGTATAGGCGTCGAGGAAATCCTCAGTCGCCCGGATGACCTGATCAAACTGCTCGCCTTGCGCCGTCCCCGGCAGCTGGTGGTCAGCGCCCGCGAAGATCATGAGAGTTTTGTCGCCGGCCGGGCTGTTGTCGAACGGCGCGCGATGATCGCGCCAATCGCTGACGAAGCCAGGCACCAGATCTTGATCGCCGGTGATCACCAACAGCGGACGGTCAAGCGTGCGGTAGCTGTCGGAGGTGACGAGGCCGGGGATCGAGCCGGCCGAGGAAAAGGCGATCACGCCTTTCACCGCCGGGTCGCCTGCTGGCCCGGCAGCCGTAACGGCGCCGCCCTCGATCACGGACATCAGAGAGCCAAACGAATGCCCCGCCACGATCAGCGGTTTGCCCGAATGCGCATGGGCGGCGATGCCGCGTGCGACGCCCAGGTCGATCAGCCTGGTCGAGAAGGCGGCGCGATTGTCGTATTTCTCATGTTCCGGATGACGCAGGGAATCGACGTGAAGCGGTGCGATTACCGTGAAACCATGCGCCGCCCAGGCCGACAGAATGCGAGCATAGGCCGTCGGCGAACCGTTATAGCCGTGGCTGAACACCACCACGCCGCGTTCGATCGGAGCGGTCCAGATGCTGATCGGTATGGCCCGACCGTCCGGCGCCGGCACCCTGATTTGTACCGGTGTGATCTCGGCGGCTTCAACGGCGGATGAGATCGGCTGAGCGATGGCCGACGCTGCCGGTGCTGCGAGCAGAATGAGACCAAGAGAGAAAGCGCGGATCATCGTGAATGACCTTAAACGGCGACGGCGGCCTTGATGTGCGGCCAGGCCTCGTAGCCTTCGAGGGTGAAATCCGAGAGGTCGAAGGCGAATAGGTCGGTCTTGGGCGCGATCTGCATGACGGGCAGGGGCAGGGGCTCGCGAGTCAGCTGAAGTTCGGCCTGTTCGAGATGGTTCAGATACAGGTGGGCGTCGCCGAAGGTGTGGACGAAGTCGCCCGGCTCCAGACCCACGACCTGGGCCAACATCATCGTCAGCAGGGCGTAGGAGGCGATGTTGAAGGGCACGCCTAGGAAGACGTCGGCGCTGCGCTGATACAGCTGGCAGCTGAGCTTTCCGTCGGCGACGAAGAACTGGAACAGGCAGTGGCAGGGCGGCAGGGCCATGTCGTCGACATCGGCCGGGTTCCAGGCGGTGACGATGTGGCGGCGGCTGTTGGGATTGGTCTTCAGCCCATGAACCAGTTTCTCGATCTGGTCGATGACGCGGCCGTCCGGCGCGGTCCAGGACCGCCATTGCTTGCCATAGACCGGACCCAACTCGCCCTCGGCGTCGGCCCATTCGTCCCAGATGCGAACGCCATTGTCCTTCAGATAGGCGATGTTGGTCTCGCCACGCAGGAACCACAGCAGTTCGACGATGATCGACCGCAGATGCAGCTTCTTGGTCGTCAGGACCGGGAAACCCTTGGACAGATCGAACCGCATCTGGCGGCCGAAGACCCCCAGGGTGCCGGTGCCGGTGCGATCGTCGCGGCGGACCCCATTTTCGAGGATGTCGCGCAGCAGGTTCAGATACTGCCGCTCGGGATGATCGGCCGGCGCGGTTAGCGTCTCGGTCAGGTTCGGTGACCTTAAGTCCGATCCAGTAGCAAAGTGCCCGCTGCCGTCCATCATCGAGTCCCCAACCTCGGCCAAGGCCGCGCTGAGTCACTTAAGAAGTTCCTAACTAAGGGGTCGCGTCTTGAATTTCATGAAGACGCTTGGAGCTCGAGATACTTGTGGGCGAATCAGCCGCCGAAGCCGCCTTCGTCGAGGAAGGTCTGTTCTTCAGGCGTCGTCCGGCGGCCCAGCGCGGTGTTTCGGTGCGGGAAGCGGCCAAAGCGGACGATGATGTCGCGGTGGAGCTTGCCCCACTTCTCCAACTCCTCGTCGCCCGCGACCAAGGCCATGTAGCGGTCCTGATCCTCGATCCGTTCGGAATGTTCGAAGGGCAGCAGCAGGAAGTTCTTAAGCGCCGGCTCGACCGCCAGATGCAGATCGCGGGCTACGGCTTGGTTTGCAAACATCAGGGCGAGCGGGTCGGTGGCGAACTGATGCGCCGTGCCGCGAAAACTGTTTCGGGGATACTGGTCCAGCAGAATCAGCAGCGCCAGGGCGCCCTCGGCCGTGTCCATCCAACCGTCCAGTTCGCGGCGCGCGGCGGCCCAGTGCAGGGCGTGGCCTCGGTCGCGGAAGTCGGCGTCGAACGCCTCGTCCTTGGCGAACCACTTTTCGGGCCCAGCCCCTTTCCAGAAGGCGACGACGTCGGATGGGGTTATGAAGGCGGTCATGACCCAGACCCTACCCAATCCGCTTCCCGTCTTCCATGACCGCGACTGCGACCTTTCGATCATTCGCGGCAAGCGCGTAGCCATGATCGGTTACGGCAGCCAGGGCCGGACCCATGCGCTGAATCTGCGCGATTCGGGCGTGACCGACATCGTGGTGGGTCTGAAGGCCGACTCCAGAACACGCGACCTGGCGCGCGCCGACGGGTTTGAGGTGATGACGGCCGGGCAGGCTGCGTCGGGCGCGGACGTGGTCGCCGTCATGACGTCAGACGAGGCGCACCGCGATCTGTGGCGCGACGAACTGGAGCCGAACGTGCGGCCGGGCGCGGCCCTGGTCTTCGCCCACGGCCTGTCGGTGCGATTCGGCCTGGTCGAACCGCGCGCGGATCTGGACGTCATCCTGGCCTCGCCAAAGGGGATCGGGCCGCGCATCCGCGATCTGTACGAAGCCGGGGAGGGGGTCTTCTGTCTGTTTGGGGTGCAGCAGGACACGACGGGCGGCGCGCATGCCCTGGGCCTCTCTTATGCGGCGGCCCTGGGCTGCGGGCGCAAGGGCATTCTGCAAACCACGATGCGCGACGAGTGCGAGAGCGACCTGTTCGGCGAACAGGTGGTGCTGTGCGGCGGGATCGCCGAGCTGATCGATTCCGCCTTCATGAAGCTGGTCGACGCCGGCTATCCGCCCGAGGTGGCGTGGTTCGAATGTTTTTACGAGACCAAGCTGGTGACCGACCTGATGTACGAGCGCGGCATCGCCGGCGCCTTCGCCAAGATTTCGAACACGGCGGAATACGGCGCCTATCTGACCGGACCGCGCGTCATCGGAGCCGAGTCTCGCCAGGCGATGGATCAGGTGTTGGCCGATGTTCAGGGCGGGGCGTTCGTGCGGCGGCTGATGGCCGATTATGACGCGGGCTCGCCCGACCTGACCGCGCGCCGAAAGGCGCTGGGCTCAAGAACCATCGAGTCGGTTGGAGCGCATCTGAATGCGGTGGCGCGCCAGGCGATGGAGAGCGCGGCGAACGACGACTGACGCGGTTCTGGCAGCGGGCGAACACCCGCTGTCGCATCGTCGATTTTTCTGAGGAGAAGATGGTCGGAGTGAGAGGATTCGAACCTCCGACCCCTGCGTCCCGAACGCAGTGCTCTACCAGGCTGAGCCACACTCCGACCGTGGGGGCTGGCCTGGCGGCGTCGCCCCGAAGTGAGGACGCGGCTTATAGCCATGGGTTTGATAGGCCGCAAGCGCCCATTTCGACCCATCTTCACGACAAGCGAAAATAGTCCTGAAAGAGGGTGTTGCATCCCAAAACAGCTTGGCGTATCTGACCGCCTCCGCCGCACAGAGTGCTTCGGAAACGCTGGTCCTGCTGGGGAATGGTGTAATGGTAACACTACGGTTTTTGGTACCGTCATTCTAGGTTCGAGTCCTAGTTCCCCAGCCATCCGCCGACAAAGGTCGGCGCCGCCGAACCACTTCACAGCTTCAGCATTATCATCTGCGCCAGGCCTTCCGTCCGGATGTCCGGCTACCTAGCTTGACCGCAGACTGCTGCTGAGGAGAACGATAATGGTCACCGCCAAAGAAAAGCGCCTGGCGCCCCTGAAGACGCCGACGAGCCTGTCGGAGGAGGCGACCCAGAGCATTTCCGCCGCTCTGACCGGCCTGCTGGCCGATACGTTCGCTCTCTACATCAAGACAAAGAATTTCCACTGGCACGTCTCGGGTCCGCATTTCCGGGACTACCATCTGATGCTGGACGAGCAGTCGGCGGAAATCCTAGCCATGACCGATCCGATGGCCGAGCGGGCGCGCAAGATCGGCGGGACCACCCTGCGCTCCATCGGTCAGATCGCCAAGGAATCACGCATCGCCGACAACGACGCAGACTATGTCGACCCGCTCGATATGCTGGCGGAGCTTCGTGACGACAACGGTGAACTGATCGGCCGGATGCGCGAGGTGCATGACTTGTGCGACGAGCATAACGACGTCGCGACCGCCAGCCTGCTGGAGAACTGGATCGACGAAAGTGAGAAGCGAGTCTGGTTCCTGTTCGAATCGGGTCGTCGCGGCAACGGCTGAGGAACCGCAGCGCTTGCGCCGTCTTATGTATCGTCGATAGTCGATGACGGATGGCGCAGGAGGGGCGTGTGAAGCAGGTTTCGGTGATCTGCGGTTTGGCGATCGTCGGGGTGCTGGCGGCCTCGCCCGCCTCAGCCGATATGTCCAAGGCGTTCGGCAATACGATCGTGTCCCATTATCCGAACGGCCAGTGGGTCCGGCACTATTTCGAGCCGGATGGGCGCTACACCTCACAGTTTTCGGACGGGCGACGTGTGGCGGCCCGCTGGTCGGCCGAGGGCGACAAGATCTGTCTGTCCGGCTTCAGCCCGCGCCAGATCCTGCCACGCTTCTGCAGCCGGATGGTCGAAGCGGATGTCGGCGACAGCTGGCGCGCCCGCGATCCCTTGGGACGCTCCATACGCAACGAACTGGTCGCGGGACGTCGCTGAGGCCTTGCCCTGAGCGGCGTCACCCTCTAGACGCGACCGCCTACCCGATGCGGATGTGGCGGAACTGGTAGACGCACTGGATTTAGGTTCCAGCGCCGAGAGGCGTGGAGGTTCGAGTCCTCTCATCCGCACCAAGACAAAAAAGGCCCCGGATCGCTCCGGGGCCTTTCTCTATTCTTGGCCTATCGCCCTTGCGGGTTATTTGAGGCCGATAGCTGGGCCTGCCGCGATTGGTGCGACAGGCCCGGTTTGGTCTTAGCGGATCGGCGGCACGGGCGGCGGCGGAACGTCACCATCCGTTTCGTGAACCTCGACCACACCGCGACCCAGGTGGCTCTTGCGGTAGCCGTAGGCGAAGTAGATCAGCAGGCCGATCCCGCCCCAGATCGGCAACACCATCTTGGCGTCGTGCGGCAGGTTCCAGAACAGGAAGGCGCAGCCGAACGCCGACAGGGGCGCGAACACCCAGATCAGCGGCGTGCGGAACGGACGGCGACGGTTCGGATCCTTGACCCGCAGCACCAGCACCGCGATCGACACCATGAAGAAGGCGAACAGGGTTCCCGAGTTCGAGATGTCGGCCAGCTGACCGACCGGGAACAGGGCGCCGGCGATGGCGACCGCGATGCCGGTGGCGGCGGTCACGATATAGGGCGTCTTCCACTTGGGGTGGATCTTGGTCAGGCCTTCGGGCAGCAGGCCGTCGCGCGCCATCACGAAGAAGATGCGGGTCTGACCAAAGATCATCATCAGGATGACCGAGGGCAGGGCCAGGAGGGCGGCGGTGCCCAGGGCGTTGCCGATCTGGGGGTGACCGACGACGCGCAGAACGTGGGCCAGGGCCTCGTTAGAGCAGACCAGCATTTCTGCGTTGGCGGGCAGGGCGCAGGCGGCCACGAAGGCGGGCGAGCCCGGCTGTACCGCTTCACCGGCGGCGCCCAGAACCGGCTGAGCGCCGATAGCGCCGGCGGCGCCGAGCGCAACCAGCAGATAGAAGATCGTGCAGATGGCCAGCGAACCAATGAGGCCGATGGGCACGTTGCGCTGCGGATTCTTGGTTTCCTCGGCCGCCGTCGAAACGGCGTCAAAGCCGACATAGGCGAAGAAGATCGAGGCTGCGGCGCCGACGATGCCCATGCCCGAATATTGGCCGAACAGGCCATTTGGAGCGAACGGCGACAGGTTCGCCGACTTGATGACGGGCAGGGTGATGACGATGAAGACCGTCAGGGCGATGACCTTGATCGCGACCAGGATCGCGTTGACGCGAGCCGATTCCGTGGTGCCGACCATCAGCAGAGCCGTCACCAGCAGGGCCACGACGATGGCGGGGATGTTGACGATCCCGGCCGAGAAGTCAGGCGTGGGGATGAAGCCGTTCATCGACCAGGTCGGCCCGGCGGATAGAAGATCAGGGAAGTCGAATCCGAGCCCCTGTTCTATCAGCCCGAGCACATAGCCCGACCAACCGACCGACACGGCCGAGGCCGCCACGGCGTATTCCAGGATCAGCGCCCAGCCGACCGTCCAAGCCAGCAGTTCGCCCATCACGGCGTAGGTGTAGGTGTAGGCCGAGCCCGAAACCGGCGCCATCGACGCCAGTTCGGAGTAGCAGAGCGCCGCGACCGCGCAGACCGCGCCGGCGATGACGAAGCTGATCATCATGCCCGGTCCGGCCTTTTGGGCGGCCGAAGCAGTCAGGACGAAGATCCCGGTGCCGATGATGGCCCCGATCCCTAGAAGCGTCAGTTGAACAGGACCAAGCGACCGGTGAAGCGATTTCTTCTCGGCCGTGGCAAGGATCGCGTCGAGCGACTTAACGCGCCACATAAAATACCCCCACGTTTTGATGCAGCCCCTCGGCTGCTTGGGGCGGACGCTAGCGACGGATGAGGCGGCGCGCAACGCGCATGACGGGGTGGTTAAGGCGCGACGACGCTTTCGTGATCGCCTGTCGGCAGGCTAGAGGCGACGCATGCTGCCCATCCACGCCGTTCTTGAACCGCTGAAAGCCGCGCTGAGCGCGGGCAATACGGCCGTGCTGGCGGCGCCGCCGGGGGCGGGCAAGACGACGGTCGTGCCGCTGGCCCTGCTGGATCAGCCGTGGCTGCAGGGCAAGGTGCTGGTGCTGGAGCCGCGACGCCTGGCCGCACGGGCGGCGGCCGATCGGATGGCGACAACGCTGGGCGAACAGCCGGGCGAGACGGTGGGGTATCGCACCCGGCTGCAGACCCGCATTGGGCCGAATACACGCATCGAGGTGATCACCGAGGGCGTCTTCACGCGCATGATTCTGGACGATCCGGGTCTTGAGGGCGTCGGTGCGGTCCTGTTCGACGAGTTTCACGAACGCAGCCTGGACGCCGACCTCGGGCTTGCGCTGGCGAGAGACACGCAAGGGCTGCTGCGCGAGGACCTGCGGCTGCTGGTCATGTCGGCGACGCTGGATGTGGTCGGGGTCTCGCGCCTGCTCGACGGGGCGCCAGTGATCGAGGCCGAAGGACGGGCCTGGCCGGTCGAGACCCGGTATCTGGGCCGCAATCCGTCGGAACGGTTCGAAGAGGCTGTGGCGCGGGCCTGTCTGACCGCCTTGGGGGAGGAGACAGGGTCGGTGCTGGTCTTCCTGCCGGGGCAGGGCGAAATCCATCGGGTGGCTAGGCTGGTGAACGAGCGGCTGCGGCTGCCGAACGTCGATGTCGTGCCCCTGTACGGCGGGCTGGACCGGGTCGAACAGGACCGGGCCATCGAACCGGCGGCGCCGGGGCGGCGCAAACTGGTGCTGGCGACCTCGGTTGCGGAAACCAGCCTGACCATCGAAGGCGTGCGTGTGGTGATCGACGGCGGCCTGTCGCGCGTGCCGCGCTTCGAACCGTCCAGCGGCCTGACCCGGTTGGCGACGGTCAAGGTCAGCCGATCCTCCGCGGAACAGAGGCGTGGCCGGGCCGGGCGCACCGAGCCGGGCGTCTGCTACCGCCTGTGGGACGAGGAACAGACGCGCGGGCTGGTCCCGCATCAGCGGCCGGAAATCCAGGAGGCGGACCTGACCGGACTGGCCCTGGACCTGGCGCGTTGGGGCGCCCGCTCGGTCGAGGGACTAGCCCTGCTCGACCCGCCGCCGGCCGGCGCCCTGGCCGAGGCGCGCAAGGTGCTGACACGTTTGGGGGCGCTGGATGCCGATGGCGGACTATCGAAACACGGGCTGCGCCTGACGAAGATCCCGCTGTCGCCGCGGCTGGCCCATATGGTCGCCGTGGCGTCCGACGCCGGCGACGCGATGACGGGGGCACGGATCGCGGCGGTGTTGAGCGAGCCGGGTCTGGGCGGGTCGAGCATCGATCTGGCGGATCGCCTGATCGGGCTAGAGCGTGATCGGACGCAGAGAGCACGCGATTCGATCAAGCTGGCGGAGCGCTGGGCGCGTGCGGCGGGCGGAGGATCGGGGCGGACGATCGATCCAGGACTGCTGCTGGCCGAGGCCTTTCCCGAGCGGATCGCAAAGGCGCGGGGCAAGGCGGGTGAATACCTTTTGGCTAGTGGGCGAGGAGCCGTGCTGGAGGCGACCGACCATCTGGCGCGTCAGCTCTGGGTGGCGATCGCCGAACTCGGCGGCGGCGACACGCGCGACCGGGTGCGACTGGCGGCGGCGCTGGAGGCGGACCGGATCGACAGCGATCTGGCGCGCCTGATCTCGACGGAGGACCGACTAGCGCGCGAACCGTCGGGGCGGTCGGTGATCCGCCGTTCGCGCCGCATCGGGGCCATCGTGCTGGACGAAAAGGTCGTCGGCGCGCCGGATGCGGAGACCTTGACCGCCGCCCTTCGGGCCGAGATCGAGGCGGATGGGCTGGGCGCGCTGAAATGGGGCGAGCAGGCGTCGGGACTGCGCGCACGTCTGGCCTTCCTGCACGCGCGCGACCCAGCCTGGCCCGACATGTCGGACAACGCCCTGCTGGCGGCGCGTGAGGACTGGCTGTGGCCTCTGCTGGATGGGGCAAAGTCGCTGGACGGGATTGCCGACGGTCGTCTGGTCGAAGCCCTGCGCGGACTGATCCCTTGGGACCTACAGCGCCGCCTGGACGAGCTGGCGCCCCCGCGTCTGGTCACGCCGCTAGGCTCGGCGGCCATCGACTACGCCGCCGAGGGCGGGCCGCGCGTGGATATTCGGGTGCAGGAACTGTTCGGCGTCACGACGCATCCCACCGTCGGCGGCGTGCCCTTGACCCTCGCCCTACTGTCGCCGGCGCGACGGCCGGTGCAGGTGACCAAGGACTTGCCGCGTTTCTGGTCGGGGTCGTGGGCGGCGGTGCGTGCGGAGATGCGCGGCCGCTATCCCCGTCATCCGTGGCCGGAAAACCCGGCTGAGGCGCAAGCGACGAACCGGGCCAAGCCGCGCGGCGCCTGATCGCCTTGACGCGGCGGGCGGGAAACGGGCATCGCTGGGATAACCGGGAGAAGAAGATGTCCGACGTCCTGCCGAAGAACTCCACCGGCCGCGTGCTGTTCGCCAGCCTGATCGGCACGACGATCGAGTTCTTCGACTTCTATATCTACGCCACGGCGGCCGTGCTGGTGTTCCCGACGCTGTTCTTCCCCGGCGAGGATCCGGGGACGGCACTGCTGTCCTCGTTCGCGACCTTCTCCATCGCCTTCTTCGCGCGGCCCATCGGGGCTCTGGCTTTCGGGCATTTCGGGGACCGGGTGGGACGCAAGGCGACGCTGGTCGCGGCGCTGATGACCATGGGCCTTTCTACCGTGGCCATCGGCCTGTTGCCGACGCACCAGCAGGTCGGCCTGCTGGCGCCCCTGCTGCTGGCCCTGTGCCGGTTTGGTCAGGGGTTGGGTCTGGGCGGGGAATGGGGCGGGGCGGTGTTGCTGGCGACTGAGAACGCTCCGCCTGGAAAGAAGGCCTGGTTCGGCATGTTCCCCCAACTGGGCGCGCCCATCGGCTTCATCCTGTCCACCACATCCTTCATCGTCCTGACGTCGACGATGAGCGAGACCGCGTTCGAGGGCTGGGGTTGGCGCATTCCGTTCCTGGCCAGCGCCGTGCTGGTGTTTGTCGGCCTGTGGGTGCGGCTGAAGATCACCGAGACGCCTGAGTTTCAGAAGGCGGTCGACCGCGACGAGCGAGTCAAGGCGCCCGCCATGACCCTGTTCGCCCATCACAAGGCGGCGCTGGTGCTGGGGACGTTCAGCGGCGTGACGACCTTCACCCTGTTCTATCTGATGACCGTCTTCGCCTTGGGCTGGGCGACGACGGGAATGGGGCTGGCGCGGGCCGATGTGCTGCCCATCCAGTTGATCGGCGTGCTGTTCTTCGCCGCCTTCATACCGGTGACAGCCTTGCTGGCGGATCGATACGGGCAGGTCAGGGTGCTGATCGCATCTTCGGTCGGGATCGGCCTGTTCGGCTTTCTGTTCGCACCGCTGTTCGGGGGCGGTCTCAGCGGCCTGCTGATCTTCTTTGCGCTGGGGTTCGCCCTGATGGGCTGCACCTATGGGCCCATCGGCGCGGCCATGGCGCGGCCGTTCCCGACAGCGGTGCGCTATACCGGTGCGTCGATGGCCTTCAATCTGGCGGGCATACTGGGGGCGTCGCTGGCGCCCTTTGTCGCGCTGAAGCTGGCCGAGCGGTTCGGGCCGGCGGCCGTCGGCGGTTATCTAACGATTTCGGCCCTGATCACCATCGCCGCCCTGTGGGGCATGGGGCGGGTGGCGCCGGAGGAACAGCGCTAGGCTTCGTCCGTCGCGGCATAGACCATAATGCCGGTGGCGATGGCCAGGTTCAGGCTGTCGGCTCGGCCGCGCATCGGGATCTTGACGTTGACGTCGCAGGCGGCGGCCAGGGCGTCTGTCAGGCCAGCCTGTTCATTGCCCATCAGGATCAGCGACGGCCGTTGCATGACGGCCGAGCGGTGACTGACCTTGGCGTCCAGTCGTGTGCCGACGACGCTGCCGGGCCAGGTCTTGCGCCAGGTCAGGAAGGCTTCGGGCGTCGTCTTGGTGATCGAGACGGCGAAGACCGAGCCCATCGTCGCGCGCACGGCCTCGACCGAATAGGGATCGACGCAGTCGCCGATCAGGATGACGCCGCCGCAACCGGCCGCGTCGGCCGTGCGGATGATGGTGCCCAGGTTGCCGGGATCGCGCACCTGCTCCAGCGCCACCCAGCAGGGCGCCGAGGCGGGGTTCAGGCTGTCGAGAGGCGCATAGGCCTGTTCGAACACGCCCAAGACCGTCTGCGGATTGTCGCGGCGGCTGATCTTTTCGAGGATGGCGTGGGTGACGACGATGATATCGCCGCCGGCTTTAAGTGTGGCCGCCTTGGCGCGGTCCAGCAACGGATGAGGCCGGGCGTCCTCGCCGACCAGCAGCATCCGGGGCGCGCGCCCCTGGTCAAGCGCCTCGCCGATGAACTTCAAACCCTCAGCCAGGAAGGTGCCGGTCAGGTCGCGTTCCTTGCGCATATGCAGGGCGCGGACGCCCTTGACCGTGTCGTTGGTCAGGGAGGTGATGACGCGTTCGCTCATCGGCTCCACCGCGCGAAGAAGGACAGGCCGATGGCGCGGGCGTCCGGGCCGTCTTCGGACAGGGCCAGTTCGCCCCAGTCGATCCAGCCGCCGCGATCCTGGGTCGCCTCCACCATCAGATGCGCCAGGGACAGTCCTGACACACGGGCCGCATAGGCGTTCAGCAGCAGGAAGTCGGCATCGTCTGACAATAGCGCGGCGCAATCCTTCAGCAGGCCCGGCATGTCCTCAAACAGGCGCCAGACTTCCCCCGTGGGGCCGCGCCCGTATTTGGGCGGATCCAGAATGACGCCATCATATTTCGAGCCGCGACGAACTTCGCGCGCGACATATTTGCGGGCGTCCTCGACAATCCAACGGATTGGATGCTGGGCCAGGCCCGACTGTTCGGCGTTCTCGCGGGCGTAGGCGACCGACTTTTTGGAGGCGTCGACGTGGGTGACCTCTGCACCCGCGGCGGCCGCGGCCAGACTGGCGACGCCGGTATAGCCGAACAGGTTCAGGATCTTCGGCGCACGGCCGGCCGAACGTGTAAAGTCCCGCACGCGCCCGTCCAGCCATTCCCAGTTGGCCGCCTGTTCAGGGAAGAAGGCGAGGTGGCGGAAGGGGGTGAAACGGCCGGTGAACTTCACGTCGCGCCATTTCAAAGGGAAGGCGTCGATGGGGCCGTACTTGTCGAACCGCCAGCGACCGCTGTCTTCTTCCTCCTGCTGCGGATCAAAGGTCGCCGTGGCGTTTTCGAAGGCTTTCGGATCGCGGGGCGACCAGAAACACTGCGGCTCGGGCCGGACGACGGTGTAGCGGCCATAGCGTTCCAGCTTCTTGCCGTCGCCGCTGTCCAGCAGGGCATAGTCGGACCAGCCGGAGGTCACGAGGGTTTCGGGAGTTTTAGAAAGGACGGGCGCCATCGTCGGGCTGATAGGCGCTCAGGCCGCCTCGCGTCCAGCGTCCAGCGCCACGACGGTCAATTCCGGCATCTGATCGTCGCGATCGTGCGGGGTCTTGTCCCAGACGTGCGGTTCGACCGCGAGCCGCCAGGCCGCATGGACGAAGGCCAGGCTGAGCAACGCCCAATAGGCTGGCGCAGCCAGCACATCGCCCAGCCGGTAATCGAGCCCGGCGCGTCGCGCCCCGGCCGCACAGCTCATCCAGGCGACGATGACGCCCAGCGCCAGCACGCCCAGTGAGCCTCCGGGCAGGGGCGGCAGGACGCCGGAAAGCGCCCAGACGGCGATGGCTAGCGCCAGCCAGGCCAGCGTCGGGGCATGGGCGGCCGCCGACAGGATCGCCGCGCCCAAGGTCATGATCAGCGACAAGCTTCCGCGCCGTCCCAGGGCGTTCGGACGCCGCGTGTGCACGCCCCAGGTCTGCATATAACCCTTCAGCCAACGGGTGCGCTGGGGCAGCCATCGGTCCATCGCACCCGGCGGCGTCTCCCACGTCGGACTGTCGATGACGCCGAGCTTCCAGCCGAGCGACCACAGGCGAAAGCCCAGGTCCGCGTCCTCGGTGACATTGTGCGCGTCCCAGCCGCCGGCGCCTCGCAGCGCCGTCATGCGGATGTGATTGCTGGTGCCGCCAAGCGGAAAAGGCAGGCCCAATCGCGCCATACCCGGCAGGGTCACTTCGAACAGCGCCGCATATTCGAAAGCGAACTGCCGATCCAGGAACCAGGAGCCAGGCTTTGCAGATGCTCGAATACGCAGCGGCGCCTGGAGACAACCCAATCGCGGTTGTGCGACGAAGCGCGCCGCCGCCTGACGGAGTTGTTGCGGATGCGGTCGATCCTCTGCGTCATAGATGGTGACCAGATCGCCCCGCGCATGACCCAAGGCATAGTTCAAGGCACGCGGCTTGGTCTGGGGGCTGCCCGGCGGCGCGATCAGTATCTTCAGCCACGGCGGTTTTGGCGTCGCCTGGGCTACCACCAGGGTGGCCTCGTCATGCGCCTCCAGCACGATGAAGGCCTCCAGCCTGTGCGCCGGATAGTCGATCCGGCTGAGGTTGGCGATCAGTTGCGGCGTCACCGCCGCCTCATCGTAAAGCGCCGCCAGAATGGTGTAGCGCGGCCATTCGATCGGACGCGGGACGGGCGCGGGGCGGCGCAGGCTGGCGATGCCGATGACGGCCTTCCACAACGCGCACACGACGAAGGCGGCTTGGAACAACACCAAGGCGACGTCGAAAGCGGTTTCCGGCCAGCGGATCAGCGCCACGACGGAAGTCAGGGTGAGCAGGATCAAAATCGTGACCTGAAAACCGCTCGGCGTGCGTCGTGAGGCGCCGTTTCGGCGGGGTCTGATCCCTGGATGCGCCCAATCCTTCACCGCATCCGCCCCCAAAGCGCCACAACCCATAATCGCTATTTGAAACAACCGCGTTCGGCAAGTCGATTGGCGTCCGGGACGGATTGTCGCTATTCAGGGCGCCTCACCCGGAGCAGCGGCTTGTCTCAACCCTCGAACGCCTCGCGCACGACCCGAAAGCCCAAGGGCGAAGGCCATTCGCGGCGAGGCGAAATCCTGGCGGCGGCCGAGCGCATCTTCGTCGAGCACGGCTATGAAGGCGCGACGATTCGCAAGATCGCGGACGAGGTCGGGTTGTCGTCGACGGCGCTCTATATGCATTTCCCGGACAAGGGCGCGATCCTGCAGGAAATCTGCCGTGACGCCTTCGCCCGTTTGATCGCGTCAAACGCCGTCGTCGCCGATGAGGCCGCACCGCCAGATCAGCGCCTGCGGCGGATGATCGAGGGGTATATCGACTTCGGTTTCGCTCATCCCAACGCCTATCGCCTGATCTATCTGACCCGGCCGGTCGAGGCGCGAGAGGGCGCCCAGGACGCGGCGCGCGAGTTGGGCTCCAGCCTGTTCACCACATTGGAAGCGACCGTCGGGGATGCCGTGACGGCCGGACGCATGAAGGGCGATCCCGCAACGATCGCCCAGGCGATCTGGGCTGCGGCGCATGGGATCGTGTCTCTGATGATCACCAAGCCCTATTTTCCTTGGTCCGATCGGCAGGCGCTGGTTCGCACGACCTTGGACGCCCTGTTCGCCGGTCTGATCGAACGATGAGGCGTATCTGCGTCGCCTTGGCGGCTCTGGCGTTCAGCAGCACGGCTCAGGCCAGGCCCTTGCGGATCATGGCGCTGGACCAGTGCGCCGACCAATATGTACTGGCTCTAGCGCCGGATGCGGACATCGCACTATCGCCGCGCGCCGACGATCCTGACGCCTGGCTGCGTCAGCAGGCGGTCGGTCACAAGCGTTTGCGTCCGACGCTTGAGGCCGCCGTGGGTTTTCAGCCTGACGTCGTGGTGCGCTATTGGGGCGGCGAACCGCGCCTGCTGGCAGCGCTGGCGCAGCGCGGGGTCAAGGTGGCCACGATCGATGACGCGGTCAACCTAGAGGGCGTGCGCCGGAACATCCAAACCGTCGCGCGCGATCTGGATCAAATTCAGCGCGGGCAGGCGTTAGAGCAACGGATGGACGCCAAGCTGACGAAGGCGGCGCCGGTGAAGCGCACGGCTGAGGCGCCGGGGGCCGTGTATCTGACATCGGGGGGCTTCACCGCGGGGCCAGGCACGCTGATCGATGCAATGATGCGGGCGGCCGGATTTCGCAATCTCACAGCCGCGCCCGGTTTTGGCGCTCTCAGCGTCGAGCGGATCGCGATGAATCCTCCGGTGCGATTTGTGCTCGGCTTCTTCGATCAGCTGCGCGCCGACCTGCGCGGACCGGGGCGGCATCCGGTTGTCGCGCGAGCGGCCGAGGGTCGAACGGCGGCGCGCCTGCCCGCCGCGACCTTGACCTGCCCGGCCTGGTTCGCAGCCGACGCGGTTGAGATGATGGCCAAGGGGCGGCCGTGAACAGAACGGTTCGGCTGTGCCTGGTTCTGATCGGATTGATCGTCGCGGCGCTGGCCCTGGCGGTGCTGGCCGGTGAGACGGCGTTCAACGTCGATCAGTATGCGGCGGCCTTCAGCGATCCGATATCCGGTCCGGCCGAGGTGCTGTGGCAGGTGCGGGCGCCGCGCGCGGTCTGCGCCCTGGTCGTCGGCGCCGCCCTGGGTTTGGCGGGAGCAGTGATGCAGGGGCTGTTGCGCAATCCGCTGGCCGATCCCGGCGTGCTGGGCGTGTCGGCCACCGCGGCCCTGGGCGCGGCGCTGGCCATCGTCCTTGGCGCTGCGGCCGTGCCGGGACTGGTCGAGGTGTCAGCCTTGGCGGGCGCGGCGCTGGCGGGCGGACTGCTGATCGCGGCGTCCAGGGCCATGCGGGCGCCTGAGGCCCTGATCCTGTTCGGCGTGGCCCTCTCCAGTTTCGCTGGCGCGGCGACGGCCTTGATCTTCAACCTGTCGCCGTCGCCGATCGCCTCGGCCGAGGTTATGTCCTGGCTGCTGGGATCGGTGCAGAACCGAAGCTGGGTCGATGTGGCCTGGGTGACGCCGGCCGTGATCGTCTCGGGCGTCTTTGCTGCCTTGTCGGGCGCCGGTCTGCGGATGCTGACCCTGGGCGACGAGGGTGCGGCGGCCTCGGGCTTGAATATGGGGCGGTTGAGGGCCTTCGCCCTGATCGCGGCGGCCTTGGCCACAGGGGCGGCGGTGGCGGTGGCGGGCGTGATCGGGTTTGTGGGCCTGACCGCGCCGCATCTGGTGCGCGCGGCGGTGCGCGGTGATGCAAAACAAATCCTGGCGCCCTCGGCGCTGGCCGGCGGGCTGATGCTGATCGTCGCGGACCTGTTGGCGCGACTGACGCCGACGGATCAGGAACTGAAGCTGGGCGTGTTCACCGCCCTGATCGGCGCGCCCCTGTTCGCCCTGATCGCCTGGCGGGCGGCGCGGGAGTGGCGGCTGTGAGCTTGCTGTCGCTGGAGACGGTTCAGGCGCGGTTGGGCAAGGCCGTCGTGCTGGATGGGGTGAGCGTGTCGGTTGCGGCGGGCGAGGTCGTGGCCCTGTGCGGACCAAACGGCGCGGGCAAGAGCAGCGCCATCCGCGCCGCTGCGGGCCTCTTGGCCACGACCGGCGGACAAATCAGGTTGGGCGGCGCGGACATCGTCGATCTGTCCCATCGCCAGCGGGCGGAACGCGTCGCCTATCTGCCGCAGGAACGGCGCATCGCCTGGAATCTGCCGGCGGTAGAGGTGGCGGCGCTGGGCGCGCCCTTTCTGTCAGGCGTGGACGCGCTGGCGCGCGCGCGAGCCGCTCTGGACGAAGTCGGCGCCGGTCATCTGGCGGACCGCGGCGTGGCGGAGATGTCAGGCGGCGAGCGCACGCGTGTTCTGCTGGCGCGCGCCCTTGTCGTGGATGCGCCGCTGCTGTTGGCCGACGAGCCGATCGCGGGGCTGGACCCGGATGCTCAGCGTCTGGTGCTGGAGCGCCTGAGAGCGCGCGCTGACCATGGGGCAGGGGTGATGGTCAGCCTTCACGACCTGACCTTGGCTGCAACCGTGGCCGATCGTATCATTGTGCTGAAGCAGGGCCGGGTGGTCGCTGACGCCGCTCCGATCCAGGCCCTGTCGCCCGCCGTCCTGCGCGAGGTCTTCGGACTGAATGGCGCGTGGATCGAGGGGCCGAACGGGCCGCTGCTGGCGGCCCGCCGGGCTCAATAGGCGATATAGGGCCGCGCGCCGGCCGCCGATCCGCGCGAGATGTCGGCAGACGGCGTCAGCGGCGCCGTGCCGCCGTTCAGGCGGGCCTTGTAGACCGCCATGTTCTCCATCACCCGCATCATATAGTTGCGCGTCTCGGTAAAGGGCGCGCACTCGATGAAGTCGATGGTCTTGATCGCATCGCCGCGCGGGTCGCCGCAACGGGCGATCCACTGGCTGGGGCGCGCCGGTCCGGCGTTGTAGCCGACTGTCGCCAGCAGCATGGAGCCGTTGTTCGCGGCCATCAGTTCGCCCAGGTGATAGCTGCCCAGGGTCATGTTGTAGTCCGGATCCCACAACTGCTCGGCGGAATAGCTCATGCCCAGGCGGCGGGCGACGCCCGAGGCCGTGGACGGCAGGAACTGCATCATGCCGCGCGCATCGGCGCCGGAGCGGGCGCGGGGATCGAAGCTGGATTCCTGGCGTGTGATGGCCTGGGTGAATTCCAGCGGCGCGGCGCCGGCGACCTGAGGCGGGATGCGGACGGGATACATGCGCTCAGGCATGACGAAGCCGCGCTGGCTGGCCGCGCGCCCCACCATCATGGCGGTGAAACCCTCACCATAGCCGCGCGACAGGTCCATCAGCAGGGCTAGATCGTTGATCGTCGGCAGGTCGTTGTCGAGCTGATAGGCGAACACCCGCAGCAGGCTCATTTCGCCGGTCTCGCCCAAGATGCGCGTGGCGCGGACGATCTCATTGCCTTCGAAACGGGCGATGTCCGCTTGTGAAGGCACAGGCTCGCCCGGCAGTTGAAGCGTGGTCATCCCCGCCTTCTCGGCCGCCAACTGCCCGTAGAAGGTCTGCCAATGCTGGGCGCCGTTGCGATAGTGGGCGAGGGCGGCGTCGCGTTCGCCGCGAGCCTCGGCGGCCCGACCCAGCCAGTAGAAGGCGCGGCCCTGGGTGATCGGCGTGGACGAGGCGGTGCGCAGGGCCTCGAAATGGCGCGCGGCGACCTCGGGCTGGTTCAGCTTGGTCAGGGCGACCCAACCGGCGAAGAACTCGGCGTCCACCATCCGGTCGCCCGAGGTGAAGCCGTGACCGTTCATGGCGTCATAGGCCGCGCGCCAGTTGCCCTGTTGAAGGGCGTCGAGGAAGTAGTTTCGGCGCTCGCTCCACAGGGTGTTGTCGCCGGTCGTATGGCCCGGCGCCGGCGGAAGATTGGCCAGCAGCGCAAAGCCTTCGGACTGGCGGTTCTGCGATCGCAGCAGGCGCACGCGTTCAAGAACCACCGCCGGATCGGCCGCCTGGGCCGGCGTCAGATTGGCGATGACAGCGTCGGGGCTGTAGGCCGAGCGAAGGGTCATCACCGCGTTCGCAATGGCGGCGTGATCAGGCGAAACCAGATTGATCATGCTGCGCGTCGCCGGTCCGTGCGGACCGAGCAGCAGCATGTTCAGACGCGCCTCGTGATCGGCGGGCGTCAGCCAGGAGCCCCATTGGCCTAGGATACGCGACTGCGGCGCGTCGTCGAACGAGCGGGTGCGCCACCAGTCGCGGACCAGTGCGCGCGCCTCGTCCTGGCGGCCGCGCTGCTGCAGCGCGGAGGCGTAGGCTATGGCCCCCTCGACCGTCGTCGGCTTGCCGTCGGACATCAGGGCCAGGGCCGCGTCCGCGCCCATGCCGGAGCGGTCCAGCACCTTTTCGGCGGCGGCGCGTCTTGATTCGCCGCGCGGCCATCCCGCGAGATCGGACTGACCGCGCGCGAGGTCCGAGTAGGACAGCTGCTCGCCCGAGGTGTCGATCAACGCCCATTCGACCAGCTTGCGAGCCGAGGCGTC
The DNA here is from genome assembly GCF_040546195.1 of Brevundimonas sp. UYEF29. Taxonomy (NCBI): domain Bacteria; kingdom Pseudomonadati; phylum Pseudomonadota; class Alphaproteobacteria; order Caulobacterales; family Caulobacteraceae; genus Brevundimonas; species Brevundimonas sp. UYEF29. The sequence goes on from NZ_JBEPNH010000001.1 coordinate 248,031, forward strand.
CCTGATCTGCGACATGGCGGACTGGGCGCCGAACACGTCGCGCGCACGGGCCGCCGCCAGCCCCTGACGAAACAGCGCCGTGTCCTGATCATTCAGCACGCGACCCTGATAAGTCGCCGAATAGCCGGGCACGGACGAAGACGCCGAGGCATAGGGAACAGGCTGGGTGGGCAGGGCGTCCTGCGGGTTCGGCGCAAGGACGGCGAGGGCCGCCGCCAGACTGGTCGCGATCATGATCTGTCCTGTTCCCATTCAATCCCGGTTGCGGCGGAGCCGCTGGCGACCTAACGTCCCGCGCTCATTGCAAAGGCGATGAACATCCGTCCATCGTCACTCCCCACGCAGGCCAGCTTAGTCTTATGAACGCCCCCTTGTTCAAGGGCGTGATCACCGCCCTGATCACACCACTTCGTGACGGAAACGTGGACGAAGCCGCATTCGCCAAACTGCTTGAGCGTCAGATCGCCGCAGGGGTTCACGGCGTCGTGCCGATGGGCACGACGGGCGAGGGCGCCAGCATGGACCTGGACGAGCACAAGCACGTCATCGAACTGTGCGTGCGTCTGGCGGCGGGTCGGGTCAGCGTCATCGCCGGTACGGGATCGCCCTACACCAAGGAAGCCATCGACCTGACCCGCCACGCCAAGACGGTGGGCGCGGACGGGGCTTTGATCGTGACGCCCTATTATATTCGCCCGTCGCAGGCGGGCATGGCGGCGCATTTCGAGGCGGTGGCCGACGCGGTTCAACTGCCGATCCTGCTGTACAACGTGCCGGGCCGGACGGGGGCCGATCTGTCCAATGAGACTGTGGCGCGGCTGGCGGCCCATCCGAACATCGTCGGCATCAAGGACGCCACGGGCGACATGAGCCGCGTCAGCTGGATGCGCGCGAACATCGATGGTCAGTTCGACCTGATCTCGGGCGACGACCCCAGCTATCTCGGCTACCACGCCCACGGTGGCGTCGGCCTGATCTCGGTGGCGTCTAATGTCGCGCCCGAGGCCATGGTCGCCTTGCATAACGCGATGACCGCCGGCGATTATGCGACAGCACGCGACTGGCAGGACCGACTGATCAGTCTTTGCAAGGCGCTGTTCCTCGACAACTCGCCCGCGCCGACGAAATACGCCCTGGCCAAGCTCGGCTTGTGCAACGAGGAGGCGCGTCTGCCGCTGTCGCCGACCTCCGATGCGGTCAAACCCTTTATCGACCGCGCCATGGCGGCGGCGGGCGTCATCTGATGGCGCCCAAGCCGCAATCGAAGTCCAAGGTCATCGCCGAGAACCGCCGCGCGCGGTTCGACTATTTCCTGGAAGACAATATCGAGGCCGGGATCCAGCTGCTGGGCACCGAGATCAAGGCGCTGCGCGACGGCCGGGCCAATATCGCCGAAAGCTATGCGGCGGTGGAGGGGCGCGAGATCGTGCTGATCAATGCTGATATCCCGCCGTACAAACAGGCGAACCGCTTCAACCACGAGCCGCGCCGACCGCGTAAGCTGCTGCTGCACAGAAAGCAGATCGACAAACTGATGGGCGCGGTCCAGCGCGACGGTCAGACCATCATTCCGCTGAAGCTCTATCTGAACGATGCAGGCAAGGCGAAGCTGGAGATCGCGTTGGCCAAGGGCAAGAAGCTGCACGACAAGCGCGAGGCCTCGGCCGAACGCGACTGGCAGCGCGACAAGGCCCGCTTGATGCGCGACAAGGGCTGAGGCTCAGGCCTCGATCAAGGTTCGGGCGCGCGCGAAGATGTCCTCGAACATCTGCGGCGTCAGGCGACCCGTGTTCGTGTTCAGGCGGGAGCAGTGATAGCTGTTCAGAATGACGTAGCCGCCGGCTTTGCCCTGCGCCCCGTGACCCGCCGGCATCGCTGACGCGGGCCGTCCGAATGCTTTCAGGATGTTGCGGCGCGAGACGTCGCCCAAGGTCACGACCACCTTCAGGTTGGGCAGCAGCTTGAGCCTGTCGATCAGGAAGGGACGGCAGGTCGTCTCCTCGATCGGCAGAGGCTTGTTGCCGGGTGGCGCGCACCGGACCGCATTGGTGATCATGCAGTCCGTCAGCGTCAGGTCATCGTCGCCGTTACGATCGTAATGGCCTTGCGCAAAGCCGGCCTTCTTCAGGGTGTCGTACAGCAACCAGCCGGCGTGATCGCCGGTGAAGGGCCGTCCCGTCCGGTTTGCGCCGGTCCGGCCAGGCGCGAGACCGGCGATCAGCAGACGCGCGTTCGGATCGCCGAACGAGGCGGCCGGCCCGTTCCACCAGTCTGGATTCTGGCGCGCATTCTCCTGACGATAGGCGACCAGGCGCGGGCATAGGGGGCAGTCGCGGGGCGGTTCGGGCGTCAGGGTCATTGGGCGGCCTTCGGGCGACCGAAGTCGGTCATTAGATCGTTCAGGTCCAGGAAGGCGTCGGCCTGACGACGCAGTTCGTCGGCGATATGAGGCGGCTGCGTCTTCTGGGTCGAGATGACAGTGACCCGCACGCCCCTGGCCTGGACCGCCTGAACCACCCGCCGGAAGTCGCCGTCGCCGGAGAACAGCACCGCATGGTCGATGTGCGGAGCCAGCTCCAGCATGTCCACCGCGATCTCGATGTCCATATTGCCCTTGATCCGGCTATGGCCGCTAGTGTCCGTGAACCGCTTCACCGGCTTGGTGACGACCGAAAAGCCGTTGTAGTCGAGCCAGTCCACCAGCGGCTTCACCGGCGAGAATTCTTCGCCCTCGACCACGGCCGTATAGTAGTATGCGCGGGTCAGGATGGACCTCTCGCGGAACCAGTCCAGCATCCGCCGGAAGTCCATGTCGTGCTGCAGGGCGCGGGCGGCGGAGTAGAGGTTCGAGCCGTCGATGAAGATCGCCAGCCGGTCGGTGGGATGAAACATGGTCGAAGCCGTCGAAAGAGATGAAAAATCGGATCGCGCGGTCGCCGTCGGAATCGATGACGGGGTCGACCTGAATGATGCAGTCATCGTGGCCCTGGGCTGCAATGACAAGGGGGCATGGTCGTCCTGCACTGAAGCGCTGGAGGCGGCGATCGCGCGTTTTCGCAGCGAAGGCATTGATGTCGTCGCACGCTCGTCTTGGTGGTCTTCTCAAGCTTGGCCCGATCCGCACGATCCCGCCTTCCTGAATGGCGTGGTCATCGTCCGCACAGAACACGATCCCCATGCCCTGATGGCGGCGCTCGGCCGGATCGAGGACGCGTTCGGCCGCGAGCGGTCGGTTCGCAATGCGCCGCGGACGCTCGATCTGGACCTGATCGCCTACGGACGATTGAGCGGTGATCTGCAGGGGTTGATCCTGCCCCATCCCCGCGCGGCCGAGCGGCGGTTTGTCATGGGGCCCCTCGCCGAAATCGCGCCGGATTGGGTGCATCCCACGACGCATCAAAGGGCTGCGGCGCTCGTCGTGTCTGCCAAGGTGGGGACGGACGCCCATGCGGTCTAGCCGACGGCGGATTGAGCTAGCGCTAATTCAGACGCGATTGGCCGCGCCGTTAGGATTGGCGATCGCAGTCGCCGCAGTAGCAGTTCTGATCTGCATTTTCGTAGTGCTGATAAAGCCCAATCCTGCTCGCTTCGATCCATGGAGCAGCATCCATACTGATGACCCCAGTGTTTATTGCAGAACGTATGGCGAGGGCGGGACGGTCTGCTCCCAGGTTCCTGAAGGCGTCCGAAACTTCAGAGAACGGCAAGCCACGGTCCCGCGAAGTGCGCCTTGACGCCCAACTTCCGCCCCTGTGGCGTTGCAAAAAGCCGTCCTCATCTGTATTTGACGCGGTTCTCCCCCGCGTTCGAGGAATTTCATGGCCCGCGTCACCGTCGAAGACTGCATCGAGAAGGTTCCGAACCGCTTTGGTCTGGTGCTGATGGCTGGCCACCGCGCCCGCAGCATCGCCAACGGCGCCGCCCTGACGATCGACCGCGACAACGACAAGAACCCTGTCGTGGCTCTGCGCGAAATCGCCGACGACACCGTCGTGCCGGACGAACTGCGCGAGACCATCATCACCACGCTGCAACGCGTCGATGAGCGCACGGAAGCCGAGGACGAGGCCGAAACGGTCGCCTTGCTGGCCTCGCCGCAGCACATGAACATGGCCGAGGCGGAACTGATCCGCGCCCTGCAAAGCGACCGCGACGGCGGTCAGGAGGAGCGGTACTGACGCCCGAGGGAGCCCCTGGCGTCACTATCCTGCCGGCGCGGACCGAGACGGTTCCGCCGGCGCCCCAAGCTGCAAACAAAAACGACCCTCAGACGGCGCTCGTCGACCCGGCGCCGCAGCCCAAGCGCGCGCCGATCCTGCGTCAGTTCGAGCTGATCGAGGCCGTTAAGGCCTATGACCCTACCGCCGACGAAGCGCTTCTGAACCGCGCCTACGTCTATGCGATGAAGATGCACGGCTCGCAGTTGCGCGCCTCGGGCGATCCCTATTTTGCCCACCCGATTCAGGTCGCGGGGATCCTGACCGATTACAAGCTCGACACCGCCACCATCGTCACCGCCCTGTTGCACGACGTGGTCGAGGACACGACCGCGACGCGCGACGACATCGCCGGCATGTTCGGCGAAGAGGTCGCGGTCCTGGTCGAGGGCGTGACGAAGCTGTCGCGGCTGGAGCTTCAGGCCGAACACACGCGCCAGGCCGAGAACCTGCGCAAGTTCATCCTGGCCATCAGCCGGGACGTACGGGTGCTGCTGGTCAAGCTGGCTGACCGGCTGCACAATATGCGCACGCTCCAGTTCGTGAAGCCGGAGAAGCGCGAGCGGATCAGCCGCGAGACGCTGGAAGTCTATGCGCCCCTGGGTCGGTCGATCGGTATCCACTCGATCGCGTCCGAGCTGGAAGAACTGGCCTTCACCCATCTGAACCCAACGGCCAAGACCGCTATCGAGCGACGGCTGGAGGCGTTGAAGCTGGAGCACGGTCGCGCCATCGACGGCGTGGCGAGCGAGGTCGAGCGCGTCCTGTCCGAGGCGGGCCTGAAGGCCAATGTCTATGGCCGGCAGAAGACGCCCTATTCGATCTGGCGCAAATTGCAGCGCAAGTCGGTCGGCTTTTCGTCCCTGTCGGACATCTACGGCTTCCGCGTCATCGTCGAGGCGGAGGACGACTGCTATCGTGCCCTGGGTGTGATCCACCGCGAATGGCCGATGGTGCCCGAGCGGTTCAAGGATTTCATCTCGACGCCCAAGTCGAACAATTATCGCTCGCTGCACACGACCGTCGTCGGTCCCCGGGGTCTGCGGATCGAGATGCAGATCCGCACCGAGGACATGGACCGGATCGCCGAGGATGGGGTCGCCGCCCACTGGCGCTACAAGAACCATTCCTATGGCTTCGACCGTGAGGCGATGGAGCAGGGGGGCGGGCGTGATCCGCTTCAGAACCTGCGCCACCTGGTTCAGGTGATCGAGCACGGCGAGGGCGGCGAAGACTGGGTCGAGCACGCCAAGCTCGAAATGTATCTGGACCAGGTCTTCGTTTTCACGCCGAAGGGCCAACTGGTCACCTTGCCGCGCGGGGGAATGCCTCTGGACTTCGCCTATGCCGTCCACACCGAGGTCGGGGACACGGCCGTCGGGGTCAAGGTCAATGGCGAGCTGAAGCCCATGCGCACGCCGCTCCAGAACGGCGACGTGGTTGAGATCATTCGCGGCTCAAAACGCGAAGTGCCTGCCGACTGGCGCAGCCTGACGGTCACGGGCCGCGCGCGTTCCGCCATTCGCCGCCATATCCGCACCTCAGAGCGCGAAGAGTTCATCAAGCTGGGCCGCGTGGCGCTGGACCAGACCCTGGGCCGGGTCGACAAGACCCTGACCGACGTGTCGTTGAAGCCGGTTCTGGAGCTGCTGGCGGTCGCAAGCGACGACGATCTTTTCGAAGGCCTGGGTCGCGGGCGGTTGTCGCCGACGACGGCGGCCGAAATCCTGTTCCCCGCACTGAAGGGGCGGTTGAAGTCTGGGCCCGAGAAGCAGCGCATCGAGGGCGAGAAGGCGCGGCTGTTCGTGCGCGGCGGCGGGCTGACCCCAGGCGTGTCGGTACACTTCGGTCAATGCTGCACGCCCGTTCCGGGCGACCGGATCGTGGGCATTCTGGAGCCCGAATCTGGCCTGACCGTCCACACCATTGATTGCCAGACCCTGGCCGCCTTCGCCGATGACGACTCGGTCTGGCATGACCTGCAGTGGACGCCTCAGGCCGAAACGGAGGCGGTCGCCGCCGCCCGGATTCGCGCGACGATACGCAATGCGCCGGGGGTGCTGGGTCAGGTCACGACCCTGATCGGCGAGGCCGGCGGCAATATCATCAACCTGTCGATGGCCCATCGTCAGCAGGACTTCTTCGACGTTGACGTGGATGTCGAGGTCGAAGACGCCAAGCATGCCACCACGATCATGGCGGCGCTGAGGGCCAATCCGTCGGTCGATTCCGTCGAGCGCGCACGGGGCGAATGAGCGAGCCGATAAAGCCGAACGCGGCGCAGATGGCCTCGCCGTCCTATCGCATGGCGGCGATGGATCAGGACTTCCTGCTGGGCGATTCGATGCGCGGCGTGCGGTTCCTGATGGAATACGCCAAGCCCGAGGAGGCGTTGAGGGCCTGGGGCGTGCGCTCGACCCTCGTCGTCTTCGGCAGCGCGCGCATCCGTGAAGGGCACCGTTGGTATGACGAGGCGCGCGCCTTCGGTCGACTGGCGTCCGAGCGCGGCGGAGCCTTGCGAGGGCGCGTCGGCGAGCCCCGCGATAATGTCATCGCCACCGGCGGCGGCCCGGGCATCATGGAAGCGGCCAACCGCGGGGCCGTGGACGCGGGCGCGCCGTCGGTCGGTTTCAACATCACCCTGCCGCATGAGCAGGAGCCGAACGCCTATTCGACCCCGGAGCTGACATTCCGCTTCCATTATTTCGCGATGCGGAAGATGCATCTGGCGATGCGCGCGAATGCGCTGGTGGTGTTTCCCGGCGGCTTCGGCACCTTCGACGAGATGTTCGAGATGCTGACGTTGCGCCAGACCAAGAAGGCGCCGCCGGTTCCGGTCGTTCTGGTGGACAAGGCCTACTGGAGCTCGGTGATCGGTTTCGACGCCTTGGTCGAACATGGAATGATCGCGGCCTCCGACCTGGACCTGATCGGTTTCGCCGAGGACGCGGAGGGCGTCTGGGCCGAACTGCTCGCGCGCGGGCTGCGGCCGAACGAAAACATCGAATGAAGCGTCGCCGCAGGGTTCATCCGCGCGCGATCCGGGTCTAGAACCCTGTCATGAACACTGAAGACGTCCTCAACGAGTTTCGCGACGCCGGCGCCCTGCGCGAAGGCCATTTCGTCCTGTCATCGGGTCTGCACAGCCCGGTCTTCCTGCAGAAAAACCTGGTCTTCATGGACGGCGCGCGCTGCGAGCGGTTGTGCAAGGCGCTGGCGGACAAGATCACGGCCACGGTCGGCCCGGTCGATGTCGCCATCTCGCCTGCCGTGGGCGGCATCATCCCTGGTTACGAGACGGCCAAACACCTGAAGGTCTGTTCGATGTATGTCGAGCGCGAGGGCGGGGAATTCAAACTGCGTCGCGGCTTCTCGGTCGAGCCGGGCGAAAAGGTCGTCATGGTCGAGGACATCGTCACGACTGGCCTGTCATCGCGCGAATGCATCGCCGCTATCCAGGCGGCCGGGGGCGAGGTGATCGCCGCCGCCTGTATCGTCGATCGCTCGGGCGGCAAGGCGGATGTGGGCGTGCCGCTGATCGCCCTCGCGTCGCTGGACGTGCCCGCTTACCCGGCCGACGCCCTTCCGCCGGAATTGGCCGCGCTTCCGGTGGAAGATCCCGGCAGCCGCAGATTGTCGAAGTAGAGCCATGCGCGAACGGGTCAGGCTGGGCGTCAACATCGACCACGTCGCCACGGTGCGAAATGCGCGGGGAGGGACGCATCCCGATCCGGCGCGCGCGGCCGAGGCGGCGCTGGCGGCCGGGGCCGACGGAATCACGGCGCACCTGCGCGAAGACCGCCGCCACATCACCGACGCCGACATCGATGTGTTGAGCGCCCTGTGCGCTCGCGCCGGCAAGCCGCTGAACCTGGAAATGGCGGTGACGGACGAGATGCTGGCCATCGCTCTGCGCCACCGGCCGCATGCCGCCTGTCTGGTGCCCGAGCGGCGCGAGGAGGTGACGACCGAAGGCGGTCTGGCGGTCACCGGTCACGAAGGACGGATCGCGCCCGTGGTCAAGGCGCTGGCGGACGCCGGCATCCGGGTCTCGCTCTTCATCGAACCGACCGAAGCGCAGGTCGAGGCCGCCGCCGCCGTCGGCGCCCAAGTGGTCGAATTCCACACCGGTCGGTACTGCCATCTGGCCGATCCGGCGGAGCGGGAGGTCGAGTTCGAACGACTGGCCGCCGCCGCCGCCCAGGCCGACATCCTGGGGCTTGAGGTCCATGCAGGTCACGGGCTGGATTACGACACGGCCCCGCGCATGCTGGCGGTTCCGGAAATCCGTGAGTTGAACATCGGTCATTTCCTGATCGGCGACTCGATCTTCATCGGCCTGGACGGGGCGATCCGCCGGATGCGAGCGGCGATGGATGCGGCCAGATGATCATCGGCGTCGGCGCAGATTTGTCTGACATCCGGCGCATTCAGGCGTCGCTGGATCGGTTTGGGGATCGCTTCAAGACCCGCTGCTTCACCGAACTGGAACGCACCCGCTCGGATCGGAAGCCGAAGCCGGACCCGGCCTGGAGCTACGCCAAACGATTCGCCGCCAAGGAGGCCTGCGCCAAGGCCTTGGGAACAGGCATGCGGGCCGATGTCTATTGGCGCGACATGGGGGTGGTGAACCTGCGTTCGGGCCAGCCGACGATGGCGCTCACCGGCCATGCGGCCGAGCATCTGGCGCGTCTGACGCCGCCCGGACACGAGGCCAAAATCCACCTGACGCTGAGCGACGAACATCCGTATGCGCTCGCCTTCGTGGTGATCGAAGCCTTGCCGCAGTCGTAATCAGGTTATAGGCGTGCGCGATGACCGCGCGGACGCGGCGAGGATGCCTGATCGCATGAGCGAAGACCAAAAGCCCGACGACGCCAATCGCGACGCCACCCCCGAAGAACGATTTGCGGCCTCGGAGGCGGACGCTCCGGTCAGGTCGGTGCAGGAGCCGACGACGGCGAACCAGAAGGTCTATGCCAAGACGCCCAAGCGCGGCGACAAGGCGGCTTCGGCGGCCAGCGAGACCGGCGAAATCTTCAAGACCATCGTCTTCGCCCTGCTGATCGCGATGGTGCTGCGCATCTTCTTGTTCCAGCCCTTCACCATTCCTTCGGCCTCGATGGAGCCGAACCTCTACGAAGGCGACTATATCGTCGTCTCCAAGTGGTCTTATGGCTTCTCCAAGCACTCGATCCCGTTCAGCCCGCCGCTGTTCGACGGGCGGATCATGGGCTCGGCGCCCAAGCGCGGCGACATCGTCGTGTTCAAACTGCCGCGCGACAACAAGACCGACTTCATCAAGCGGGTGATCGGCCTGCCCGGCGACCGCATCCAGATGATCGCCAACAAACTGTATATCAACGACAAGCCTGTGCAGGACGTCGTGGTCAGCGAGCAGGAGATCAACGACATCTTCGGGCCGCGTCCTGTGACCGAGGTCCGCGAGACCCTGCCGGAAGGCAAGAGCTTCATGACCCAGGACTTCGGTCCCGGAAACGATCTGGACGACACCCCGGTCTATGAAGTCCCGGCCGGTCACTACTTCATGATGGGCGACAACCGCGACAACTCGATCGACAGCCGTGTCGAACAGTCCAGCGGCGTGGGCATGGTCCCGGCCGAGAATCTGGTCGGCAAGGCGCAGATCATCCTGTTCTCGTGGAAGCCCGGTTCGTCGCTGTGGAACCCCGTCAGCTGGTTCAACGTGCGGCTCGACCGGTTCTTCAACGTCCTGCACTGATGGCCAATCTGAGAGCCGAAGCGGTCGCGGCGCTGGAAACGCGCCTGGGACACAGGTTCAAGGACAAGGCCCTGCTGGAGCGCGCCCTGACCCACGCCAGCGTGGGCGAGGGGGCGCCCGCCGGCATCCACGGTCCACGCGACAACGAGCGGCTAGAGTTCCTGGGCGACCGGGTGCTGGGTCTGCTGGTCGCCGAGCGGCTGTCGGCCCAGTTTCCGACGGCGGACGAGGGCCAGCTGTCGTCCAGCCTGCACGCCTTGGTCGACAAGGGGGCCTGCGCCCGGGTGGGCGAAGCCCTGGGCGTGGGGCCTGCGCTGCGGCTCTCGCCCGGCGAGACCAAGACCGGCGGGCGGCGCAAGGCCGGCGTCATCGCCGATGCGGTCGAGGCCATATTGGCGGCCGTCTATCTGGACGGGGGACTGGATGCCGCCAAGGCCGTGTTTGAACGGGCCTGGTCCGACGAACTGGCGGCACCGCCGTCCCGCACCGTGACCAATCCGAAATCAGCGCTTCAGGAGTGGGCGCAAGGGTTGGGGCGGCCGCTGCCGACCTATCGCGTCGCCGATCGGACGGGTTCGGATCATGCGCCGACATTCACCGTCGAAGTGTCCGTGCAGGACGTGCAGCCCTTGACCGCGCAAGGGCGTTCGCGTCAGGAGGCGGAGAAGGCGGCCGCAACGGCTCTCCTCAAACGTGAAGGCGTCATTTGACCGATATCGAAAACCAGCGCGCAGGATTCGCCGCCATCATCGGCGCGCCCAACGCCGGCAAGTCCACGCTGGTGAACCGGCTGACCGGGTCCAAGGTCTCGATCGTCACGCAAAAGGTGCAGACGACGCGCTTTCCGGTGCGCGGCATCGCCATGGAAGGCGACGCCCAAATCGTGCTGGTGGACACGCCCGGCATCTTCACGCCGCGTCGTCGTCTGGACCGCGCCATGGTCGCCTCAGCCTGGGGCGGCGCGGAAGATGCGGACATCGTCGTTCACCTGATCGACGCCCAGTCGCACATCAACGCCGAAAGCCGGGATGGCACGGCGGCCGATCGTCGCTCGGCCGACGACACCGAGACCATAATCGCCAACCTGCAGGCCACCGGGACCAAGGTCGTTCTGGCTTTGAACAAGATCGACGGCATGCGCCGCGATACCTTGCTGGCGCTGTCGCAGAAGCTGTTCGAAAGCGGCGTCTACTCCGAGGTCTATATGATCTCAGCGGCCAACGGCGACGGCGTCGAGGACCTGAAGCAGCGTCTGGCTCTGTCCATGCCCAAGGGGCCGTGGCTGTATCCCGAGGATCAGGCCGCCGACGTGCCGGTCCGGGTTCTGGCGGCGGAGATCACGCGCGAGAAGGTCTATCTGCGCGTCCATGAGGAGCTGCCCTATTCGGCGGCGGTGGAGACCACCAGTTTCGAGGACCGCGCCGACGGCTCGGCCCGGATCGAACAGAACATCTATGTCGAGCGCGAGAGCCAGCGGCCCATCGTCCTCGGCAAGGGCGGCCAGACCCTGAAATGGATCGGCCAGAAGGCGCGCGAGGAGTTGAATGAAATCCTCGGCCGTCAGGTGCACCTGTTCCTGACCGTCAAGGTCGATCCGAAGTGGCAGGACAGCCGCGCCCTCTATGCCCAGTTCGGTCTGGATTTCGACGTCTGAGTTCCTGTGTTTGATGTGCCGCGTACCGCCGGGGGGCATCCTCGGCTCGTTCTGGGCGTCCTCGGGGCGCTGATCCTCGGTGGCGCGGTCTGGGGCGGCATCGCCACGGCCGTGGCCCCCAAGACCGATGTGGAACTGGCGACCGAGCGCGCCGATGCGCCGCCGCGGCCGCCCGTGGTCGTGGTTCAGGATCTGCCGCAACTGGCCGCGCGCCTGGATCGCGAAGCCGCTTCAGGCCGCTTCATGGGCGCGGTTCTGGTGGCCAAGGGCGACAAGGTCCTATTCCGCCAAGTCTATGGCAAGGCGAACTACGAACAGAACCAGCCGCTGGCGCTGGGCTCGCGTTTCCGGCTGGCCTCGATCTCGAAACAGTTCACGGCGACGGCGATTCTGAAGCTTCAGGACGAGGGCAAGCTCAACGTCTCCGATCCGGTCTGCAAATGGATCCAGCCCTGTCCGCAAGCCTGGGCGCCGATCCGTATCAGCCACCTGCTGTCGCATACGTCGGGCATTCCCGATCTGATGGCGCGGCCCGGTTGGGGCATGCGCCGCACGACGCCGGCGACGCTGGACGAACTGACTGAGGATTCAAAGCGGTTTGGTCTTCAGTTCGAGCCGGGCGCCAAGGTTCAGTACGACAACGCCGGTTTCAATCTGGCCGCCGCCATCGTCGAAAAGGCCAGCGGCAAGCCCTTCCAGACCTATATGCGCGAGACCTTCTTCAAGCCTCTCGGCATGAAGGATAGCGGGCTTGATCTCGATGGCGGCGATCACGGCGTCATCATGGGCTACGCCAACTTCCCCGGCGGCCTTGCGGCACAGCCGAACGCCAACACCTCCATCGTGGCGGGCGCCGGCGCGGTCTATTCGACGCTGGACGATCTGCTGGTCTGGCAAAGGGCGCTACATCGCGGCGGCCTGCTGACCCCCGCCAGCTATCAGCAGATGCTGGCCGACCATGCGCCGGCCGACACCAAGCCGAACGAGCGCAGCCATCCGCGTCGGGACTGGGGTTTCGGCATTTTCGCCAACCGCCTGGGCGATCAGGTGCGACCCAGCTTCCAGGACCGCCAGATTTATCACACCGGCAGTTGGGGCGGATTCCGCAACCTGATGCTCTATCAGCCGGACGCCGACGTGACCGTGATCGTGCTGTCCAACAACTATCACCTGCGTGACCAGGTCTTCCTGATCAGTCAGCAGGCGATGGCCGAAGCCTTGGGTCACGAGTTTCCGACGACACTGGCGCGCTGAGGCGCCCGACTGTTTCCCGGCGAGGAGAACAGGAGTAGAACAGGACCATGATCGCTCTTCTTGCCGCACTTGTCCTTTCCGCTTCGTCGACGCAGGCTGCGGGCGATCCCGTTGTCGAGGCTGGCGCTGTTCTCGATCGAATGCACGCGGCGGCCTCGCGCGCGGACGGCGACGCCTATTTCGATCTGTTCACGCCTGACGCCCGGTTTATCGGCACGGATTCGACCGAGCGCTGGTCGCTGACTGAGTTTCGCGCCTACGCCACGCCCTATTTCTCGCAAGGGAAAGGCTGGACCTATCGCCCGCATGACCGAGTGGCGACGCTGGCGCCGGGCGATTGCCGCTGCATCGTCTGGTTCGATGAGTTGCTGGACAACGACGCCTACGGCCTGACGCGAGGCTCAGGGGTGCTGCGGCTGACCGACGACGGATGGAAAATCGAGCAATATGTGCTCAGTTTCACCGTGCCGAACGACAAGGCCAAGGGCGTGGTCGGGGTGATCGCCGAAGGTCCGGCGGACTGATGGACTTCCACGAAGAGGCGTTCGTCCTGTCGGCGCGCAGCCACGGCGACACAGGCGCCGTGGTCGATCTGCTGACCGAGAATCACGGCCGACGTTCGGCCTATGTGGCTGGCGGCGCGTCACGCAAGATGAAGCCATTCCTGCAGGCGGGCGCGCGGGTCGTGGCCGATTACCGCGCCCGCACCTCGGATCACCTCGGCGCGGTACGACTGGAGCCGGTAGGCGAGGGGCCCAGCGCCCTGTTCGACGACGCCCTGGCGCTGACCGGGCTGGCGGCGGCGGCGGGCGTGACCCAAGGCGCGTTGCCGGAGCGTGAGCCGCATCCCGGCGTCTTTCTGGCGTTCGAGGCGCTGATGGCGGCGTTCGAAATGCCTGCGGTCTGGCCTGCGATCTTCGTGCGGTTCGAAGCCGGCCTGCTTGAGGATCTGGGCTTCGGCTTGGACCTGTCGAAATGCGCCGCGACCGGCACGGCCGACGACTTGATCTACGTCAGTCCTCGCACCGGCCGGGCGGTCAGCCGCGACGCCGGCGCCCCCTATGCTGACAAGATGCTGACCCTGCCGCCCTTCATGCTGGGCGCCCAATCCGGTCTGATCGAGGGCGACGTCCGGGCCGGGTTCGACCTGACGGGGCATTTCCTGGAGCAGTTCGTCTTCCACCCGCAGAACAAGCCCCTGCCGCCCGCGCGCGTGTGGATGCTGGACAAGCTGGGCGACGCCGGCCGCCTCTAGCCGAAGGTGAAGGCGAAGACCTGAACGCCGGGATCCAGGAACTCGATCTCGAACGTCCGTTCGCGCACCGCGCCCGTCTGCCGGACCAGTTGGTACAGTCGCTCGCCGTCGACCCGGCCGAAGCCCTGGGCGTCGATGTCGCTGCCGGCGTTCGCGCCCGGCGCCGCGCCATCGATCCGGACACGGAAGCGGACGGGTGCGCCCGGCTTGCTGGGCCCCATGACCAGATGGAGATCGCGCGCCTTGAAACGGAAGGCGATACGGCCGCCGGCCGCCTGCAGGTCGGCATGCTCACGCGTCATACGCCAGCGGCCCGACAGGCTCCAATCGTTCAGCTTCAGCGGCGCGGCGACATAGTCCTTGATCACATCGTTGGCCAGGCCGCCGGGCGAGCGGAAGTTCTCGGCGCGGCCATAGCCGACGTAGGTCTCCGGCGATTCGACCCGGGCCATGTCGGCGGCGGCCTCTGCGCCCTCAGCCTGAACTGTGACGACATTGCTGGCGACGTTCGCTGCGCCCGCCTCCTTCAAAAGTTGCTGGATGACGCGTTCGGAGCCCGCATAGTCCCCTTCGCCGAAGTGGTGGTGACGGATCTGTCCTTTTGCGTCGATGAAGTAGTGCGCGGGCCAGTACTGGTTCTTGAACGCCCGCCAGATGGCGAACTCATTGTCCATGGCGACCGGATAGGTGATGCCGAGGCGCTGGATGTTCTGGCGGACGTTGGCCTCGGCTTTCTCGAAGGCGAATTCGGGTGTGTGCACGCCGATCACCACCAGACCTTGATCCTTATACTTCTCAGCCCAGGCGCGGACGTACGGGATGGAGCGGATGCAGTTGATGCAGGAGTAGGTCCAGAAATCGACGACAACCACCTTGCCCTTCAACTGCTCGGTCGTGAGCGGCGGGGTGTTGATCCAGGTCGTCGCCCCGGTCAGCGGCGGCATCACCCCCTCGACCGGCAGATTGGCCAGATCGGCCGGCGCCCGATTCGTCGGCATGCCGCGCCCGATCCCGCCCAGCAACGCCTGTTCGATCCGGCCCGTGCTGGCGGCCGAAATCCGGGTCAACACTCCCGTGTCCGCACCCAGGCCAATCACGACCACGCCGATCAGCACCAGAACGCCCAGACCGCGCCGCACCCATTCGCCGACGCCCAACGCGCCCTTCATGGCCTTGAACATGCGACCGCCCACCAGAAGGGCCAGGCCGAGCGATGTCGCCGCGCCTGCCGCATAGGCCAGTAGCAGAACCGTCGTTCCGACGCCTGCGCCCTGAAGCGCGGCGCCCGTCAGGATCACGCCCAGAATGGGTCCGGCGCACGGCGCCCAGAGCAGCCCCGTCGCGACGCCGAGCAGCATCGACGAGCGCACGTCACCCTGATCTCCCCCCAGATTGCTGGCTTGGCGCTCGGCGCGATCCGTCAGCCAGGACCCGGCCGCCACGAACGGCCGCATCAGCCGATCGCCGACGGCCGGAAACAGCAGGCTGACGCCCAGCACCGCCATGACGGCCAGGGCGATCCAGCGCCCCACCTCATTGGCCCGCACCGCCCAGCCCCCGCCCAGCGCCGCCAGCGTCGCCACGCCCGCAAAGGTCACGGCCATCCCGACCAACAACGGCAGACCATTGCGGATGAACGGCCGATCCGCTCGCGCGAAGACGAAGGGCAGAACCGGCAGGATGCAGGGACTGACGATGGTCAGAACGCCGGCGAGATAGGACAGCAGGAACAGGATCATGGCGCGGCCTGACGAGGGTGTGTCTCTCACATACGCACGGCGGAGCGGTTTGGTGACTCCCCAGCGCGCTTATCCCCCAATCTGGCGCCTTACGGGCTAGACTTCCCGCTTCCGATCCCCGATTCGCAGAGCCATGACGATCCACGCCCCGCCGCCGGAAGGCGGCCGCATCATCGACGAGCCGATGGAGACGGCGCTCAGCCGCCGCTATCTGGCCTACGCCCTGTCGACCATTACGAACCGCGCGCTGCCGGACGTCCGTGACGGGTTCAAGCCCGTGCACCGGCGCATCCTCTACGCCATGCATCAGATGCGGCTGAACCCGCAGGCGGCGGCGCGCAAATGCGCCAAGGTCGTCGGCGAGGTTATGGGCGGATATCACCCCCACGGTGACGCCTCGATCTACGAGGCTCTGGTGCGCCTGGCTCAGGATTTCGCCCAGCGTTACCCGTTGGTCGACGGTCAGGGGAACTTCGGCAATATCGACGGCGATAGCGCCGCGGCCATGCGCTACACCGAGTGCAAGCTGACGCCGGCCGCCGTGTTGCTGCTCGATGGCATCGATCAGGACGCCGTCGATTTCCGGCCCACCTATGACGATCAGGACGAAGAGCCGATCGTCCTGCCCGCGGGCTTCCCGAATCTTCTGGCCAATGGCTCGTCGGGTATCGCGGTCGGCATGGCCACCTCGATCCCGCCGCACAATGTCGGCGAACTGATCGACGCCTGCCAACTCCTGCTGGAGCGTCCCGACGCGACGACCGAGGACTTGGTCCAGCATGTGCCCGGCCCCGACTTCCCGACCGGGGGCGTAGCGGTTGAGGGTCATGCCTCGATCCTGGACGCCTATGAGACGGGGCGGGGAGGCGTGCGCCTTCGCGCGCGCTGGGAGACCGAAGATCTGGGTCGCGGCGTGTGGCGGATCATTGTCACCGAAATGCCCTATCAGGTGCAGAAGTCGCGCCTGATCGAGGCGCTGGCGGACCTGATCGAGCACAAGAAGGCGCCTCTGCTGGGCGATGTGCGCGACGAGTCGGCCGAAGACATCCGCCTGATCCTGGAGCCCAAGAACCGCACCATCGAGCCTGAAATGCTGATGGAAAGCCTGTTCAAGCTGTCCGATCTGGAGGTCCGCTTCCCGATCAACATGAACGTGCTGGACGCCAGCGGCACGCCGCGCGTCATGGGTCTGAAAGACTGCCTGCGCGCCTTCCTGGATCACCGGCGTGAGGTGCTAAACCGTCGTTCGCAATGGCGGATTGAGCGGGTCGAAAAGCGCCTGCACCTGCTGGAAGGCCTGCGCATCGTCTTCCTCAACCTGGACGAGGTGATCCGTATTGTCCGCGAGGAGGAGCAGCCGAAGGCTGTCCTGATCGCGCGGTTCGGCCTGACGGAGGTTCAGGCCGACTTCATCCTCGACACCCGGCTGCGTCAGTTGGCGCGTCTGGAAGAGATGACGATCGAAAAGGAATTCAATGCGCTGTCGGAGGAACTTGCTAATCTGAAGGCGCTGACGTCGTCTGAAGGCAAGCAATGGAAGGCGATCTCCAAGGAGCTGGAGGCCGTGCGCAAGGCGCTGATCTCGCCGCGCCGGACCACGATCGCCGAGGCGGTGGACACGTCCGCCTTCGTCGCGCCCGAGGCCTTCATTCCGCGCGAGGCGATCACCGTCATCCTGTCGGAACGCGGTTGGATCCGCGCCGCCAAGGGCAAGATCGAGGATCCGTCAGAGCTGAAGTTCAAGGAAGGCGACCAACTCGCCTACCTCGTGCCCGCCTATACGACCGACAAGCTGCTGGTGGCGGCGTCGGACGGGCGCATCTTCACTATCGGCGCGGACAAGTTGGCCTCCGGCCGCGGCCATGGCGAGCCGCTGCGCCTGATGATCGATCTGGACGAGAAGGCCGAGATCATCAACGTCCTGGCCCACCAGCCAGGCGGCAAGCTGCTGATCGCATCAAAGGCCGGATACGGCTTCATCGCGCCGGAAGATGACACCTTGGCTCAGAAGCGCGGCGGCAAGCAGGTGCTGAACGGCGAAATGCTGGCGGTGCTGCGGGTAACCGGCGATCACGTCGCGACGATCGGCGAGAACATCAAGACCCTGATCTTCCCGCTCGCCGAACTGCCCGAGATGGGGCGCGGCAAGGGCGTGAAGCTGCAAAGCTTCAAACAGGGCGGCCTCGCCGATATCTCGGTCTTCAACGCTGAGAACGGGCCGGAATGGGCCGACGGCGGCGGCCGTCGTCGAAACTGGCCGGACTGGAAAGACTGGCTTGGCAAACGCGCCGGCGCGGGTCGCCAAGGACCGCGAGGCCTGCGGAAGTTCAGATAGATGGATCGCCCGTCGGTTCTAGAACAGGACCGACGGGTTCATGATCCGCCTGGGATCGATGGCGCGGCGGATGGCGGCCATGGTTTCGATCTCGAGAGGGGACTTGTAGCGCTTGACCTCTTCGGTCTTCAGCCGGCCCAACCCGTGTTCGGCGGAGATGGAGCCGTCATAGGTTCCGACAACGTCGTGAACCACTTGCGAGCCTTCCTTCCAGCGCCCGATGAAGGTGGGGATGTCCTGACCGACGCCGGGCAAGATGTCGTAGTGCAGATTGCCGTCGCCGACGTGGCCGAAGACCGAGATGCGGGTGCCGGGGTGGAAGCGTTCGACGGCGGCTGAGGCCTCGTCGATGAATTCCGCGATGCGGCTGATCGGGACGGAGACGTCGTGTTTCCAGCCGCCGCCCTCGGGCTTGAGCGCCGCCGAGTGTTCTTCTCGCAGACGCCAGAAGGCGGCGCGCTGAGCGTCGTTCTGGGCGATGGCGGCGTCAGTGATCAGGCCATGCTCGAAGGCGACCTCCAGCAGGGCCTCCATCTGGGCCTCGGCGCCGCCGGGCGTGCCGGAGGCGATCTCGATCAGAACGTACCAGTCGGGCGTCGTGTCGAGCGGTTCGCGGGTGTCGGGGATGTTCTTGAGCACCAATTCCATGCCGAGGCGCTTCATCAGTTCGAAGGCTTCGACCCCACCGCCCGTCTCGGCCTTGGCGCGCGCGAGCAGTTCGACCGAGGCGGCGGCGGTTTCCAGTCCGACCACCGCGACGGCGCGCGAACGCATGATGGGGAACAGCTTCAGGCTGGCGGCGGTCACGACGCCCAGTGTGCCCTCGGCGCCGATCATCAGCTGTTTCAGGTCGTAGCCGGTGTTGTCCTTACGCAGTCGCTTCAGCCCCCGGTAGATTTCGCCATTGGGCATGACCGCCTCGAGGCCCAGCACCAGGTCGCGCATCATTCCGTAACGCAGCACTTGGGTGCCGCCGGCGTTGGTGGAGATGACTCCGCCGATGGTGGCCGAGCCTTCAGCCGCCAGGCTGAGCGGAAAGTAGCGGCCCGACGCCGTCGCCGTCTGTTGCGCCTCGAGCAAAGTCAGGCCCGCCTCGACCGTCATGGCGTCGTCCAAGGCAGTGACGTCGCGAACGGTCCGCATCTTCTTCAGCGACAGCAGGACTTCGCCAAAGGGCACTTGCCCGCCGACCAGGCCCGTGCCGCCGCCTTGGGGCGTAATCGCGACGCCCTCGCGCGCGCATATCGTCACGGCACGCGCGACCTCTTCCGTCGAACGTGGGGTCAGCAGGATCGGCGTGTCGCCGGTCCAGCGATTGCGCCATTCGGTCAGATGCGGCGCGATGACATCCGGGTCCTGGGTCCAGCCGCCCGGACCGAGCGCGGCCTTCAGTTCGTCAAGCACGGCGGTGGAGGGAGCGGGCGTCTGCATGCCCCCTTTTGTCAGGCGTCGCCGTGCGTTGGAAGGGCCGCGAGGCCGTTAGACGTCGAGTTCTTCTTTCACGAACTGGGCGTTTTCCTGAATGAACTGGAAGCGCGCGTCGGCGCGCTTGCCCATCAGGCGTTCGACCAAATCCTCGATGCTGGCCTCGGCGTCGGGCACCGTAATGCGGGCCAGTGTGCGTTTCTTGGGATCCATGGTGGTCTCCTTCAGTTGGGAGGCCATCATTTCGCCCAGGCCCTTGAACCGGCCGATCTCGGTTTTCTTGCCCTTGAAGACCGTCGCCAGCAGTTCGTCGCGGTGGGCGTCGTCACGGGCGTATTCGCTCAGAGGCCCGGCGCTGATGCGATAGAGCGGCGGCAGGGCCATGAAGACCCGGCCCTGGCGGATCGTCTCGGGCATGACGCGATAGAAGAAGGTGATGAGCAGGGCCGCGATGTGGGCGCCGTCCACGTCGGCGTCGGTCATGATGACGATCCGCTCGTAGCGCAGGTCATCGATGTTGAACCGGTTGCCGGGCTGGACGCCCAAGGCCAGGGCCAAGTCGGACAGTTCGACGTTGGCGCGCAGCTTGTCGGCGGTGGCGGAGGCGACGTTCAGGATCTTGCCGCGCAGGGGCAGGATCGCCTGGGTCGTGCGGTCGCGCGCCTGTTTGGCCGAGCCGCCGGCCGAATCGCCTTCGACGATGAAGAGTTCGGTGCCCTCAGCGGCCTGACGGGAGCAGTCGGACAGTTTCCCGGGCAGGCGCAGCTTGCGGGTGGCGGCGGCGCGCTGGACCTCCTTGTCCTTGCGGCGGCGCAAGCGCTCTTCGGCCCGGTCGATGACGTAACCGAGCAGGGCGTTGGCCTGTTTCGGGCTCTCGGTCAGCCAGTGGTCCAGAGGGTCGCGCAGCAACTGCTCTACGATGCGCGCGCCCTCGGGCGAGGACAGACGGTCCTTGGTCTGGCCCTGGAACTCGGGATTGCGGATGAAGACGCTGATCAGGGCGCCGGCATTGGCGATGACGTCCTCGGCCGTGATGACTGAGGCGCGTTTCTCATTGGTCAGTTCGCCATAGGCCTTCAGCCCCTTGACCAAGGCGGCGCGGAACCCGGCTTCGTGCGTGCCGCCGTCGGGGGTGGAGACGGTGTTGCAGTAGGACTGGATGAAGCCGTCCGCCTCGCCGAAACCGACGGGCGACCAGGTGACGGCCCATTCGAAGGCGCCCGCTTCGCCTTGACGCTCGGCGCGGCCGGCGAAGGTGGGGGTGACGGTTTCCAGTTGACCGATGCGGTCGGCCAGAGCGTCGGCCAGGCCGCCTGGGAAGTGCAGACTAGCCTGGGCCGGCGTGGCGTCAGTGATCCGCTCTGATGCGCAGGTCCACCGGATTTCGACGCCGCGGAACAGATAGGCTTTTGACCGTGCCATGCGGAAGAGGCGCGCCGGCTTGAAAGCCGCTCCCATGCCGAAGATTTCGTCGTCGGGCTTGAAGCGGATCAGGGTGCCGCGCTTCTTGGACGGGCCGATCTGCTGGATCGGGGCCAGGACGTGGCCGCGACTGAAGGCCTGTTTCCATTCGAAACCGTCGCGCCAGACCGTGACCTCCACGCTTTCGCTCAGGGCATTGACGACCGAGACGCCGACGCCGTGCAAACCGCCTGAGGTTTCATAGGCTTTACCGGAAAACTTGCCGCCAGAGTGGAGGACGGTCATGACGACTTCCAGCGCCGACTTGCCGGGGTGTTTGGGGTGTGGGTCCACCGGAATGCCGCGTCCGTCGTCGCGCACTGACAGATAGCCGTTGGCGTCCAGATCGACGGTGATCAGCTTGGCGTGTTTGGCCACCGCCTCGTCCATGGCGTTGTCCAGGACTTCGGCGAACAGGTGGTGCAGGGCGCGCTCGTCGGTGCCGCCGATATACATGCCGGGGCGTTTGCGAACGGGCTCCAGGCCTTCCAGCACCTCGATGGAGGAGGCGGAATAGCCGGTGGCGGCCGCCGTCGTGGCCGTGGCCTGAACAGGTGGCGGCGCGGGGGTTGGGGCGATAATGGGCGCAGCCGCAGGCGGGGTCACCGCAACAGGCTTGGGCGGCTCGGGTTTGCGAGCTTCGGGTTCGTCGTCAAAAGCGAAGAGGTCGGCGGCCATTCACATAGTCTGAGGCGATTCGGGACCGGGTCTGGTAGGCCCGTGAGGCCGGTCGAGCAAGCGGAGCACGAACCGGGGCCGGATCAAAGGTCACGGCGCGGGCCATAATCGCCAGCATCAGGATCCACGGCAGGTTGGCGTGGGTCAGCAGGACGCTCTCCGAAAGGCTCAAAGCGGTGAAGACCGACAGATAGGCGATGCTCCAATAGCCTTCGCGCGCGCCGAGCCCGTTCGTGCGCGCGACGACGAAGATCGCAGAGAGCGCCATGACGGCGCCCACCGCCACCGCACCGGGCCAACCCAGTTGCACGAGAAGGTCGATCCAGCCGTTGTGAGCGGAAGGCACGGGCCATTGGGTCTCGATGCGGATTTCGCGTGCGGGGATCGAGTCCACGCCCCAGAAGGCGCTGAAGCCGTATCCGGTCCAAGGGCGCTCGGCCACCTTCCGCATCAGGGCTTCCCAGATCAGCGTGCGGCCTGTCAGCGAAGGATCCTTGCCCAGCGCCTCGAGGATTGCGGCGGAGTCGGAGTTCCACAGCCAGGTCGCGCCCGCCGCAACGATGACGGCAAGCCAGATGCCGATGACGGTGATGACCGCGCCGCCCTGCTTCAACGCCCACCACCCGCCGATCATGCCCAGGCCCAGCCCCCAGCATAGAAGCGATGTCTTGGATTGCGTGGCGAGGACCAAAAGCGTGGTCAGACCTAATGTCAGCAGGCTGATCCAGAACCGACGGCTGCGTCCCGCGATATGATCGGCGGCCAGGGTCGCTGCGGCGGAGACGGCGCCCACCACCATGACCAGCCCCATCTGGTTCTTCTCGTACCACAGGCCGCGCCACAGGCCGGCGTTGTCAAATTGGTGCACCCCGACCTTCGGATAGCCGAAAACCATGATCAGGCTGCCGACCGCCATCACAAGACAGGTGTACATCAGGACACGCGGCAGGGCGTCGTCACGGAATCGGGCGCCCAGATAGATGGCGAAGGCGCTGTTGATCGCCATGGCGATGACGCGGCGTTCAGTGACCTCGGGGTCGATGGACCAATATTTCGAGACGAAACACAGGGCGACCAGGGCGAACATCATTAGCCAAGCGGGCCAGGCGCGGACGACCTTATCGAAGCGAAAGACGATCAGGCCGGCAATGACGGCATAGACCGGCAACCAGATGAACCGCAGGATCGGCGTCTCGACTTGGGTCGGCGCGATGACGGGCGCGATAAGGGCGCCGGTCAGCATGAAGACGACGAAGCCCGCCGCCCACTGTTCCCACAGCGGCGGAGAATCATCCGGGGTCTGAACGGACGGTTCACGCACGGGCGCACAGTCCTTTGCGGCGCTTAAGGAACCGTGAGCGTGGCGGTGAAGGCGGCGAGACCTCGCTCCAGATCGGCGATCAGTTCTGAGGGGTCTTCCAAACCGACATGCAGTCGGATCAGTTCGCCCTCAAGCACAGGCGGATGATGGCGGTAGGCCATCTGATGCGTCTCGTGGGTGATCAGGCTTGCGAACCCGCCCCAAGAATAACCCAGGCCGAACAAGGTCAGGGCGTTCAGGAAGGCCTCGCCCGCCGCCTTGTCGCCGCCCTTCATGACTATGCCCATCAGGGACGCCGCGCCGGTGAAATCTCGCCGCCACAGATCATGACCGATCGAGCCGGGCAGGGGCGGGTAGAGGACGCGGGACACCTCCGGCCGAGCGTGCAGCCACTCCGCGACGATCAAGGCCGACCGCGCCTGTTCAGCATAGCGCAGCGGCAGTGTCCGCAGGCCGCGCAGCGCCAGCCAGGCGTCATCGGGCGACACATGCCAGCCGAGGTCCTCAATCGTGTCGCCGATGGCGCGCAGGCAGGCGGGGTTGTTTGAAGCGATACTGCCCATCAGCACGTCCGAATGACCGCCGACATATTTGGTCACGGCCTGAACACTGACATCCACGCCATGGGCCAGCGGACGATAGGCCAGGCCGGCGGCCCAGGTATTATCGACCACCGTCAGGACGCCTCGTGCGCGGCAGGCCTGGGCTACGGCGGCGACATCGACCATCTCGAATGTGAGAGAGGCTGGCGACTCCATCAGCACCAACCGCGTGCGCTCGCCAATGGCGGCCAGAACAGTCTGCGCATCTGCGTCTGCGGGCAAAAAGCGGGTCGTGACGCCGCGGGCCGATTGATACCGGCTCAGGAACCGGCGCGTCGGACCATAGACGGCGTCGGTCGTGATCACCTCGTCGCCCGGCCTCAAAAGCGCCAGCAGCGGAACCGTGACGGCCGCAAGACCCGACGGAACCAGAAAGGCGTCCTTTGCCCCTTCCAGATCGGCCAGGGCGCGGCGAAGATCGCGGGCGGCGCTGCTGCCACTGAGGCCATAGGTCGGCCCGTCGGTCTCGTCGCGCATGACGGCCGCGCTATCGCTCAACATCGTCGAGGCGCGTTCGACCGGCGGATTGACGCCGCGCCGACCGTGGCCGCGTCGCGTGGCGGCGGCGATCAGGCGGGTGCGGTCCGAAAGCGGCGACATGGCCCCTCCGATGGGTTGCGGATCGGTCCCTAAAGGCCTCTAAAGCCATCGGGGCGCAAGCGGCGAGGGATAGGAACGCGATGCGGTGCTGGACGATCGGAGCGATGGCCGTTGTGCTGATGACGACGGCTTGCGGGCGCAAGGACGCCAGCCCTGCGCCGGAAGCCAGCCCCGCCACGCCCGCGCAAACGTCTTCGACGGCGGTCGCAAAAAGCCCGACGCTGGCCGCCATCAAACGCCGCGGTCGCCTGAATTGTGGCGTGCATCAGGGGTTGGTCGGCTTCGCCTACACCGACAATCGCGGCCAGTGGCGCGGCTTCGACGTGGATTTCTGTCGCGCGACGGCGGCGGCGGTGCTGGGCGATGCCGATGCGGTGCGGTTCGTGCCTCTGTCGGCGTCGGATCGTTTCACGGCGCTGAACGACGGCCGGATCGATGTGCTTTGGCGCAATTCGTCCTGGACCATGAGCCGCGACGCGGGCGAGGGGTTCGTCTTCGCCGGGATCAACTATTACGACGGCCAGGGCTTTCTGGTCCGGCGGTCGCTGAACCTGAACAGCGCCACCGAACTGACAGGTGCGCGGGTCTGCGTTCAGTCGGGTTCGACGTCCCAGGCCAACGCCGCCGACTATTTCCGGTCTCGCGGCATCGAATACCGGCCCGTCGTGTTCGAGACTGAGGAAGCGGCGCGCGACGCCTATGGCCGTGAAGATTGCGACGCATTCAGCGCCGACATCTCTGCGCTAGCCGCCGCGCGAACTGTGCTGACCAATCCCAACGAACATGTGATCTTGTCCGATGTCGCGTCCAAGGAGCCGCTGGGGCCGGTGGTCAAGGCGGGCGACGAACGCTGGGCCTCGACTGTGCGCTGGACCCTGAACGCCCTGATGCTGGCCGAGGAACTCGGGGTGACCAAGGCGAATGCCGAAGATCAGTTCAAGACCACGACAGACCCGCGCGTCAGGCGTCTTTTGGGTGCCGAGGGCGAGTTCGGTCCCATGCTTGGGCTGTCCGACGATTGGGCCAAGGACGCGGTCGAAGCCGTCGGAAACTATGGCGAGATTTTCGAGCGAAATCTGGGATCACAATCGGCGCTCGACCTGGCGCGCGGTTTGAACGCACAATGGAACGCGCGCCCGGCCGGCTTGATCTATGGCCTGCCGATCCGATAAGCGCCGACGCTTGCATCGCTTCCTGGGGGACAGATGACCGAGACGAAACGCGGCGGCCTTGCGCTGCACTGGCTGATGTTGATCGGCTTCGCAGTCGGGCTGATCGGGGGATTGCTGGTCAATCTGGCGGTGGGGGCCGATGCGGCCTGGGTGGTCTGGCTGACAGACAACGTGACCGGACCGATCGGTCAGATCTTCCTGCGCCTGCTGTTCATGATGGTGATCCCGCTGCTGTTCTCGGCCCTGGTCGTCGGGGTGGCGGAGATGGGCGATCTCAGCTCGCTGGGACGGGCGGGGATTAAGACGCTGCTTCTGACAGTCGTGGTGTCCAGCATCGCGGTGGTCATCGGTCTGGTGATGGTCAATGTCTTCCAGCCCGGGCGAGGCGTCGATCCGGCGGTGGCTCAGCAACTGTTGGAGCAGGGCAAGGACGGCGCCGCCAGCATCGTTCAGACCGGGCGCGACAGCTCGATCCAGCTGGGCGATTTCTTCCTGGATCTGGTGCCGTCGAACGCGGTCACAGCAGCGGCGGAGAACGCGATCCTGCCGCTGATGATCTTCGCCCTGTTCTTCGGCATCGGTCTGGTCATGGCCAAGAGCCCGGCGACGGACCGTCTGCAGGAAGTGATCCAGGGAATCTTCGAGGTCTCCATGACCCTGATCAACCTGTTCATCAAACTGGCGCCGCTGGCCATCGCCTGTCTGATGTTCAACCTGGCGGCCCTGTTCGGTTGGGATTTGCTCGTGCGTTTGGCGGCCTTTGTCGGCGTCGCGGTCGGCGCCATGGCGATCCATATGTTCGTAGTCTATCCGCTGGTGATCTGGCTGGCGGCCGGCCGCTCGCCCATCGCCTTCTTCAAGGGCGTGCGCGAGCCGATGGTGGTGGCCTTCTCGACCGCTTCATCCAACGCGTCTCTGCCGGTGTCGCTTAAGGCGGCCGAGCAAGAGCTGAAGCTGCCGCGCAAGATCGCCCGCTTCGTCCTGACGGTCGGGGCCACCGCCAATCAGAACGGCACGGCCCTGTTTGAAGGCGTTACGGTGCTGTTTCTGGCCCAGTTCTTCGGCATCGACCTGACGATCACGCAGCAGGTCGTGGTCATGCTGGTCTGCATCCTCGGCGGCATCGGTACGGCAGGCGTGCCGGCCGGTTCGCTGCCGGTCGTGGCGATGATCCTGGTGATGGTGAAGGTCCCGCCCGAAGGCATCGGCCTGATCCTTGGCGTCGATCGCTTCCTGGACATGTGCCGCACGACTTTGAACGTTACGGGCGACTTGGTTTTGGCCACCGTCGTTTCGCGTGGCGAGGAAGACGAACCGGCCGACGCCGACGACGTCTTCCCCGCGGCGCCGCCGGCCTGATCTTAGCCGGTTTCGACGGGGGTGTCCGTTCGGGCGCCCCATTCGGCCCAGGAACCGTCATAAAGCCGTGACGAACGGCCGAGTTCGGCCAGGCCTAGCGTCAGTATGGCGGCGGTCACTCCGGATCCGCAGGTGGTGATGACAGGTCGGTTGATATCCACGCCGGCGTCTGCAAAGGCCTCCTCCAAGGCCGCGCCACGCTTCATCGTGCCGTCGTCGTTTAGCAATCGGCCATAAGGGAGGTTGCACGCGCCGGGCATATGGCCGCTGCGAACACCGGGGCGAGGTTCGGGCGCTGCGCCGTCGAATCGGGGTGCGCCGCGCGCGTCGACGACCTGAGCATCCTGGGCCAAGGCCGCGCGCACATCATCCAACGAGGCGACGGCATCGGTCGCCATCTCGGCATGGAAGTCCGTCGCATCCGCTACCGAATGCCCGTGGACGGTCGGCAGGCCGTCGTCACGCCAGCGCGGCAGGCCGCCGTCGAGCACCTGAACCCTCTTCGCGCCCATCGTCTTCAGCATCCACCAGACGCGCGCCGCCGAGAACAATCCGGTGGTATCATAGACGACGATCTGGTCGTCGACGGAGAGGCCCAGCGCCCCGACCGAAGCCCCGAAGGCCTCTGGCGTCGGCATCATGTGGGGCAGGGGGCTGTCTCGAGCCGATATGGCGTCCAGATCGAAAAATACGGCGCCAAGGATATGGGTCTGTTCAAAATCGGCGCGCGCGTCGCGGCCGTCCAGGTGCCAGCTGCCATCGACGATCCGCAAGTCCGGCGCGCCCAATCTCGCGGCGAGGTCTGTCGTCGAAATCAGCGGGCTCATGGGCGAGACAGGCTCAGTTGGATCACGTCAGTGCGGCGAGAGCGGAAACCGGCTTCGCAATAGGCCAGATAGAAGCGCCAGAGCCGCCGGAATCGTTCGTCAAAGCCGGAAAGCTTGCTGATCTCGTTCCAGGACGCCTGGAAACGCTCATCCCAAAGCTTAAGCGTCGCAGCGTAGTCGAGGCCGAACCGTTCTACCGACTGCCAGGACAGTCCGGCTTTCGACACGACCGGCGCCAGCCGGTCTTCGGAGGGGAGCATGCCGCCGGGGAAGACGTACTTCTGGATGAAATCCGTCCGGGCATTGTATTCATCGAAAAGGTCGTCCTTGATCGTGATGATCTGCAACCCGGCCTTACCGCCAGGTTTAAGGACGTCGTGGACCTTGCCGAAGTAAGCGGGCCAATACTCCATGCCCACAGCCTCGAACATCTCGATGGACGCCACCCGATCAAATCGACCCTGCACATCGCGGTAGTCGATCAGCTGAATATCGGCGCGGTCGCTCACACCCGCGTTGAACATGCGCTGGCGAGCGAAATCATGCTGCTCTTTGGAGATCGTGATCCCGGTGATCTTGGCGCCGATCTCGCGCGCTGCGAACTCGGCGAAGCCGCCCCAGCCGCAGCCGATTTCCAGCACTGACATTCCTGCCCGAAGATCCATCATTCGGGCCAAGGCGGCGTATTTCTCACGTTGCGCCGTCTCCAGAGCCTCACCATCACGGCTGAAGCGGGCCGATGAATAGGTCATCGTCCCGTCCAGCCACTGGGAATAGAAGGCATTGCCCAGATCGTAGTGGGCGTGGATGTTCTTCTTCGAGCCGGTCTTGCTGTTACGATTGGTGCGGTGGCTCAGCCAGTTGACCACCCACATGATCAGATTGCCGTCGAACAGGCGCCGGATGTGATCGTAGTTGTCCACTAGGGTTTCAAGCAGGGCGGCCAAGTTCGGACTGTCCCACTCGCCTGCGATATAGCCTTCGGCGAAGCCGATATCGCCGGCCGCCAGCACGCGGCGTGCGAACTGGTAGTCGCGCACGGTCATCATGCCGCTGGGGCCCGGCTGCTTGCCTTGAAGCACATGGGTCTCGCCATTGGGCAGTTGCACCGTCAAGCGGCCGAAGGTCCAGTTGGCGGCCAGAAGCCGCAGCAACATGGCGAACACGCGCGGTGTTCGGCTGGCGACGGCTTCGATATCGGCGTGTGCGACGCTCATCTTTTGACTTTCAACGCGGAATACAAAGGGGGTCAATCACGGTCGCTGTGGTCGTCGCCGCGACCGGAAACCGTCTTCAGGGCAGCGAGCGCCCGATGGCGCGCCTTCTCGTGTTCGACGATCGGCTCGGGGTAATCGCGCCCTAGAACGATTCCGGCGTCACGCAGCACTTCGGTGGGTGCGGTCCAGGGCGACTGCAGCCAGCGGTCGGGCAGGCGGCGAAGTTCCGGCACCCACCGACGGACATAGCCGCCGTCGGGATCGAACTTTTCACCCTGCGTGATGGGATTGAAAATGCGGAAGAAGGGGGAGGCGTCTGCGCCCGAGCCTGCGACCCACTGCCAGTTCTGCACATTGCTGGCGCGGTCGGCATCCACAAGCGTGTCCCAGAACCAGGCTTCGCCTTCGCGCCAGTCGATCAGCAGATGTTTGATCAGGAAGGAGGCGACGACCATCCGAACCCGATTATGCATCCACCCTGTCGTCCAGAGCTGGCGCATGCCGGCGTCCACCAACGGGTATCCGGTCCGCCCCTGTCTCCATGCCTTGAGGCTCGTGTCGTCTTTACGCCAGGGCATGGCGTCATACTCGGGACGGAACGCGCGCTCGGTGATGTAAGGGAAATGATGCAGCAGGTGCGCCGAGAACTCGCGCCAGCCGATCTCAGCAATGAATTTGTCGGCTTCCGCCGATGATACTCTGCCGTCTTTCGCCGCCTGTCGGGCGCGGTCGATCGCCCGCCAGGGGCTGATTTCGCCCCAGTGAAGATGCGGCGACAGGCGGCTGTTGGCGCCCTGCCGGTCGGGAAAGTCGCGATCCTTCGCATAGGTCTTCAGGCCGGATGGTATGAACCTGGACAAGGCCTGCGAGGCCCCGTCTTCCCCTGGCGTCCAGTCGAATCCTTTGGACCAGTCCGGACGATGGGGGTGCAGCTTCCAACTGTCGAGGTCGTCGGATTGAACCGTTCTGGGCGTCTGTATCTGGCGCGGTCCCGTTGTGTGAGCCGGCGCCTCCGCCGTGGCCAAGAGGGCTCTCAAGAACGGGGTGAAGACCTTGTACGGCTGACCCGAACCGTTCAGCACCTCGCCGGGGCGGCAGAGCAGGGCGCCGTTGAAGCCTCGGCATTCGATACCGTCCGCCTTGAGCGCGTGGGCGATTTCGGCGTCATGCTCAAACGCCTCGGGTTCGAACAGGCGGTTCATGAAGACGGTGTCGGCACCGGTTTCGCTGATCAGCGCCTGAAGCTGGTTCAGCGCATTGCCCTTGCGCAGAATCAGGCGCGAACCGCGATCTTGAAGCGCCGCATCCAGCGCCCTCAACGACTTGTCGAGCCACCAGCGCGACGCGGCGCCCATCGGCCGTTCGAAATGCTCGTCCAGAATATAGACAGGCAAGATGGGTCGCCCTGTCTCCGTCGCGTGGGTCAGGGCAGGATTGTCATGCAGTCGCAGATCGCGGCGAAACCACAGGATGACAGGTTTGGTGGCCACGCGGGCGAACTCCGTGATAACTTGCGCGCATCCCTTCAGAGCGCCACCTGATGGCCCAATAGTTGCGGCAAAAGCCGCCTCCACAACACCGAACGTCGAAAGAGCCGCCTCGTGAGCCGACCCAACGCTGTCATTACGTTGTCCGAAGGTCTTCGGACGCCTGTCGTCATCGGCGGCGGCGCAAGAATCGCTTTCATCGCCGGTCCTTGCCAGATGGAGAGCCGCCAGCATGCGCTGGAGACGGCCCATGCGCTGAAGGAAATCGGTGAACGTCTGAACGTCGGCATCATCTACAAGACCAGTTTTGACAAGGCGAACCGGACCAGCGCCAGCGCCGCGCGTGGCATCGGTCTGAAAGACGCCATGCCGATCTTCGCCGAGATTCGCGATGTTACAGGCCTGCCGACCCTGACCGATGTTCACTCCGAGGTTCAGTGCGGTCCGGTCGGCGAGGTCGTCGACGTGCTGCAGATTCCGGCCTTCCTCAGCCGTCAGACCGACCTGCTGCTGGCGGCCGCCGCCACCGGCAAGGCGATCAACATCAAGAAGGGTCAGTTCCTGGCCCCCTGGGACATGAAGAACGTCATCGCCAAGGTGGTCGGCGCCGGCAATCCCAACGTCATGGCCTGCGAACGCGGCGCCAGCTTCGGCTACAACACTCTGGTCAGCGACATGCGGGCACTTCCGGTGCTGCGCGAGATCGGCTGCCCCGTCGTGTTTGATGCGACCCACAGCGTTCAGCAGCCGGGCGGGCAGGGCGCATCGTCGGGTGGTCAGCGCGAGTTCGTGCCAGTGCTGGGGCGCGCTGCCGTGGCCGTCGGCGTCGATGCGGTCTTCATGGAAACCCATCAGGACCCGGATAATGCGCCGTCGGACGGTCCGAACATGGTGCCGCTAAGCCAGTTCGAAGCTCTGGCCGCCGAACTGATCGCTTTCGACGACCTGGCCATCAAGATCGGGGCCAAGGCGCCGGTGGCGCAGGCCGCCTGAATCCTCTAGGTCGGACCCATGTCTGACACCCTGGACCTGGGCGCCCTGCAAAGCCTGCTGGAGCGCGTGCGCGGCCTGAAGATCGCCTGCGTCGGCGACCTGATGCTAGATCGCTACGTCTATGGCGAGGTCAGCCGCATCTCGCCCGAGGCGCCGATCCCTGTGCTTCGCACCAGCCGCACCGTCGCCATGCCAGGCGGCGTCGGCAACGTGGCGCGCAATATCGCGGCGTTGGGCGGGGTGGCGCGGCTTGGCGCCGTAATCGGCGACGACGCGGCCGGGGCGGAACTGACCGCTCTGATCGCCGCCGAGCCGCACATCGAGGACGTCGTGGCGAGGCCGGCAGGCGCGTCCACCATCGTGAAGACGCGCTTCGTTTCGGGGGGGCAACAGTTGCTGCGGCTCGATGACGAGGCTGCGCCGACGGCGATCCAAGATTCGGACGCGTTTACAGATGCCTCGGTCTATTTGCTCTCAGATTACGCCAAGGGCGTCGTCAGCGATGCGCTGCTGGCTTCGGCTCTGAACGCGGCGCAGACATCCGGTGCGCCGGTTGTCGTCGATCCAAAGGGAAGGGACTTCGCTCGCTACGGCGCGGTGGATGTCATCAAGCCGAATGCTTCGGAACTGGCCGGCGCCACCGGCCTGCCGGTCGGGACGGACGCCGAGGTCGAGACGGCGCTGGCTGCCTTACTGGCCGCCACGACCGCCAAGGCGATCATCGTCACCCGTGCGGGCAAGGGGATGAGCCTGGCGCGGCGCGGTGAACCCGTGAAGCACTTCCCCGGCCGGGCGCGCGAGGTCTTCGACGTGTCTGGCGCCGGCGATACAGGCTTGGCCGCCATCGGGTTGGCGCTGGGCGCCGGCGCATCGCTGGAGATGGCGGTCGAGTTCGCCATCCTGGCCTCTGGCGTGGTCGTCGGGAAGGCCGGGACAGCTGTCGTCACACCCGCCGAGCTGATCGAAGCCGAGCTGAGCCAGCACGCCACCGCTGCGGTGTCCAAGGTGACGCCGATCGACGAACTGGCGGTCGAGGTCGAGGACTGGCGACGTCAGGGCCTGAAGATCGGTTTCACCAACGGCTGTTTCGACATCCTGCACCGCGGCCATGTGGCCTATCTGGCGCAGGCCCGTAGCTGGTGCGATCGCCTGGTCGTGGCGCTGAACACCGACGCCTCGGTCAAGCGACTGAAGGGCGAGGGGCGACCGGTGAATGATCTGGACAGTCGTGCCGTCGTCATCGGCGGGCTGGCCAGCGTCGATCGCGTCACCAGTTTCGATGACCCGACGCCGATCGCCCTGATCGAACGGCTGCGTCCTGATGTTCTGATCAAGGGCTCGGATTACACGCGCGAGGGCGTCGTGGGCGGCGATCTGGTCGAAAGCTGGGGCGGCGAGGTCAAGTTGGCCGACTTTAAGGACGGCTATTCAACCACGCGGACGATCGAGAAAATGACAGGGAGCGCGCAGTGACGCCGAGAATGATCGTCGTGACCGGCGGCGCCGGTTTCATCGGCTCGAACATCGTCGCCCGACTGACGGCGGAGACCGCCTACGATGTGGTCGTTTGCGATCGTCTGGAGACGGCCGACCTAGCCAAATGGAAGAACCTGGCCAAGCACGCAATCGCCGACTTCTGGTCGCCCGAAGAACTGTTCGAGCAGCTGGAGCGTCACGCCGAGCGGATTGAGGCCGTGGTGCATATGGGCGCGATCTCTTCGACGACCGAGCCGGACGCCGACCTGATTTTGCGGACCAACTTCATTCTGTCCCGCGACCTGTGGGACTGGTGCGCAATCCGGGGATCGCGAATGATCTACGCGTCTTCGGCTGCGACCTATGGCGATGGCGAGACGGGCTTCAACGACGATGACGATGCAGATTCATTATCGCAGCTTCGTCCGCTAAACGCCTATGGCTATTCGAAAATGCTGTTCGACCAATATGCAGTCCGGCAGGCGGATCGGGGTCGAGCGCCGCCCCAGTGGGCAGGGCTGAAATTCTTCAACGTTTATGGTCCGAACGAAGGTCACAAGGGCGGAATGAAGTCGGTTGTGGCTCAAATCTGGCCGAAGGTTGCGGCGGGCGAGACCGTGACCCTGTTTCGGTCGCACAATCCCAACTATGCGGACGGCGGCCAGATGCGAGACTTCGTCTATATCGACGATGTGGTCGATATCATCGAGTTTTTGCTCCAGTCGCCGCAGGTCTCGGGCATCTTCAACGCTGGCTCGGGTCAGGCGCGGTCGTTCGCCGATCTTGCGCGCGCCACCTTCGAGGCCGCCGGCAAGACGCCCTCCATCGACTATGTCGATACGCCCCTGTCGATCCGCGACCGCTATCAGTATTTCACCGAAGCCCGCATGGATCGCATCCGCGCCGCAGGCTTCGAGGGTCAATCGACGCCGTTGGAAGAGGGCGTGCGGCGCTACGTGCAGGACTTCCTCGCCACGGCTGATCCGTACCGCTGATGCGTCGGCTGACCTTCAGGCAATGGGTCGGATATGCAGGCTTCGCCGCCGTCTTCGTGCTCACGGCGGCCGTCGCGGTGTGGAGCGGCGACATTCTGAGGGCAGGGCTGGACCCGCAGGTGCCGTTCCAGACCTACAAGCCACCGCCCGCGCCCGACTATCGAAAGACATCCTCCTGGGCGCTGATCGACCAAGGCGCGCCCAACCAGGCGGCGGTCTTCTTCGTCATGCCGACCACTTTCGATGGTGGAGCCGAGTGGAATGGGCCGATCGACGATGCACGGGCCAACGCCTATATGCGGCGCGTCGTGCTGCCCAACTATGCGTCGCCCTTCGCCCGGGAGGGCAGGGTCAGCGCGCCGCTGTATCGTCAAGCCAGCCTGTACACCCGCCTGACCTTGCGTGATGACGCGCGCGAAGCGCGCGCCTTCGCCTATGAGGACGTGAAGACCGCTTTCGAACTGTGGCTGCAGCAGCATCCCGCCGGTCCCATTGTTATCGCCGGCGTCGAACAGGGCGGGGAACTGACGGCGCGTCTGGTTCGCGACCAACTTCGCGCCGATCCGGCGCTGAAAGACAGGCTTGTCGCCGCCTATCTGATCGATACTTTGGTCGGGCGCGAGATGTTCCGGCAGGCGATCTCGCCCTGCGACGCCGCTGATCAAACGGGGTGCATCTTGGCCTGGGCGTCGGTGCAGGAGGGCGATGATGCGGGCGCGCGGCGCAAGCTGAGACGCGCTCTGGAATGGGACGATCGCGGCGATCTGGTGAACCTGTCCACTGATCCCATCTGCGTGAATCCTTTGACGGGTGCTGTGAGCCAGCCGCGTGCCGCGGCGCGTCAGCACAGCGGCGCGACCAATGCGACCGGCTTGGAATGGGGCGCCCGACCAGCTCTCACGGGTCGGTTGATCTCCACAGAATGCCGTGGCGGCCTGTTGTGGCATAGCGCGCCTGACGCCGATTTTTTGACAGCTGGCGGCAGTTGGGCGGACCGACGCAAGATCGTGCCCTACAACCTGTTCTACGGCGACATCGAACGTGACGTCAGCGTGCGTTTGGCGGCCTGGCGGGCCAAGCGCGGCCTTTAAGGCGGCCATCCTCTCGGTTTGTCTGGCGCCGCTCGCGTACAGCGGGTAGGCTTGCCGCGTCAGGGAGGGATCTGAATGGACGTGACCACCATCTTCGCCGGCGTTGTGCTCTTGCTGGCCATCGTGCTGTTGATCAGCGTGATCAAGATTGTGCCGCAAGGCCGTGAATTCACAGTCGAACGCTTCGGCAAATACACGAAGACGTTGAGCCCCGGCATCGGCTTCCTGACCCCGTTCGTGGAGCGGGTCGGCCGCCGCATGAACATGATGGAGCAGGTGCTGGACGTGCCGACCCAGGAGGTCATCACCAGGGATAACGCCATGGTGAAGGTCGATGGAATCGTCTTCATCCAGGTTATGGATTCCGCCCGCGCCGCCTATCGCGTCGACGATCTGCCTTACGCCATCTCGCAGCTATGCATGACCAATCTGCGGACCGTGGTCGGTTCGATGGAACTGGACGAGGTGCTGAGCCAGCGCGACAGCATCAACACGCGCCTGCTGCACGTCATCGATGCCGCGACCGAGCCATGGGGCGTCAAGGTCAACCGGATCGAGATCAAGGATCTGACCCCGCCAACCGACATCACCAACGCTATGGCCCGTCAGATGAAGGCCGAGCGCGAACGTCGCGCCGTCATCACCGAGGCTGACGGCGAGAAATCCGCCGCCATCGCCCGCGCCGAGGGCGCCAAACAGGCCGCCATTCTACAGGCTGAGGGCCGCAAGGAAGCCGCCTTCCGCGACGCCGAGGCGCGCGAGCGCGAGGCCGAAGCCGAGGCCCGCGCCACGGCCATGGTGTCGGAAGCCATCGCCCGCGGGGACGTCAACGCCATCAACTATTTCGTCGCTCAGAAATACGTCGAAGCCTTCGCCGAACTGGCGCGCAGCCCGCAGCAACGCACCGTCATCGTGCCCGCCGAAATGGGCGCCTTGGTCGGCACCATCGCCGGCATCGGCGAGATGGTCGGACTGGCCAAGGATCAAAACTCGGCCGCGACGCCGCCCGTGCGGCCCGCGCCGCCCCGCCGCCCCGCCGGGGGCTCCGTTCCACCCTCGGCCTGATCCAAGGAGGCTGACCGATGATGTCGCTTGCTGATCTGTATGTCGCCCAGCCGTTCTGGATCTGGCTGGCGATCGGGGTTCTGCTGCTGGCGGTCGAAGCGATGTTCTCGACCGAATGGCTGCTATGGCCCGCCGTTTCGGCCGGGGTTGTCGCGGTCATGACGGCGGCGGGCGTGCGGTTGGGGCTGCCGGGTGAGGTCGCCGTCTTCGCGGTTCTGACCGTCATCGCCACCCTACTGTCCCGTCGTCTGATCTCCAAAGCCAATCCCGACGGTCCCGACATCAACGACCGCGACAGCCGTCTGGTCGGCCAGCGGGCGCGCGTGGTCGAGACGTTCGTCTCGGGCCGCGGTCGCGTCTTCATCTCCGGCGCTGAATGGCCGGCCGAGATCGTGGGCGAGGCGCCGATCGAGGGGCAGGACGTTGTCGTGACGCGCGTGAACGGCTCGTTGCTGACAGTGCAATCAGCCGTCTGAACGCAACGGTCACATCGGCGTTCGTCAGGCATGACTGACACCCAGAACGCCGTCACGGACGGCTTGCCGACACCCAGGCGCTATTGGGCAATCGTGTCCATCGGCCTGGGCATCACGCTTGCCGTTCTGGATGGCGCGATCGCCAATGTCGCCCTGCCGTCGATTGCGCAGGATTTACAGGCGTCATCGGCCGCCTCGATCTGGATCGTCAACGCCTATCAGATCGCCATCGTGGTCGCCCTTTTGCCGCTGGCGTCGCTGGGCGAGATCGTCGGTTATCGCCGTGTGTCGCAGGCCGGTCTGGCCGTCTTCACCCTGGCCTCCATCGCCTGCGTGTTCGCCAACTCCATCGAGACGCTCAGCCTCGCGCGCGTCTTTCAGGGCTTCGGAGCGGCAGGCATCATGAGCGTCAACGGGGCCTTGGTCCGTTACACCTATCCGCAGCGGCTGCTCGGTCGCGCGGTCGGGATCAACGCGGTGATCGTTTCGTTGGCGGCGGCGGCGGGGCCGACCATCGCCAGCGCTATCTTGGCTGTCGGACATTGGCGCTGGCTGTTTGCGCTGAATGTGCCGATCGGCCTGCTGGCGGTGTCGCTGGCGGGTTTCACCCTGCCACACAACCGACTTCAGCCGCGAAAGCTGAACTGGGTCGGAGCCGCGCTGAACGCTGCGGCGTTCGGCCTGCTGATCACCGGCATTCAATCGCTGGCGCACGGTGAGGCGGCCGTTCTTGGCTTCGGTCTGACAGGGGCAGGGCTCGCAGCCGGGGTCTTGCTGATTCGCCACGAGCGGTCACGAACCTCGCCGTTGATCCCCCTCGACCTGCTGGCGCGACCGATGTTCAGCCTGTCGGTCGCCACATCAATCATATCCTTCACCGCCCAGATGATGGCGTTCGTGGCCTTGCCCTTCTTCCTCCAGGGCACATTGGGGCTTACGGCGGTCGAGACCGGCCTGCTGATGACGCCTTGGCCGCTGGCGACTATGATTGCTGCGCCCTTGGCTGGCTATCTTTCCGATCGCTATTCGGCGGGCGTGCTGGGCGCCATCGGCCTTAGCCTGTTCGCCTGCGGCCTGATGGCGCTGAGTTTCCCTAAGGCCGATTTGAGCCACTTCGACATCGTGTGGCGCATGGCGCTTTGCGGCGCGGGCTTCGGATTTTTCCAGTCGCTCAACAATCGCGCCATGCTGTCGGAAGCGCCTAAGGATCGCGCCGGCGCGGCGGGCGGCACTCTGGGCATGGCGCGGGTCGTCGGGCAATCTTTGGGCGCCGTGGTGGTGGCTTTCCTGCTGTCGGCCGCGCCGATCAACGGGGTCGGTCATGGGTTCCAGATCGCGGCCGTTACAGCCCTGTTTGGCGCGGTGATGAGCGGATCGCGCGTCCGCCGACGTCCTGCCGAGCCGGATAAAGAGGTCGAGGCGGTCTAGCGCCGGGGTAGTTCCGCGACACCGCGATCCGCCAGTTGGTCGGCGCGTTCGTTCAGTTCGTGGCCGGCATGACCCTTTACCCATCGCCATTTCACGTCGTGACGCAGGCGCGCCGCGTCCAGCCGCTGCCATAGATCGGCGTTCTTGACCGGCTTCTTGTCGGCCGTCAGCCAGCCGCGCGCCTTCCAGCCGCGCATCCATTCAGTGATACCCTGCATGACGTATTTGCTGTCGGTATGCAGTTCGACCCTACAGGGCCGTTTCAGGGCTTCCAGCGCCATGATCGCGGCCATCAGCTCCATGCGATTGTTGGTCGTGTTGGCCTCGCCGCCCCATAATTCCTTCTCGTGACCGCCGCCGGCCTGAAGCACGGCGCCCCAGCCGCCGGGGCCGGGATTGCCCTTGCAGGCGCCGTCGGTGTGGATGATGACGTGATCGGAGGGACTCATGGTCGCGCAGACCTACAGCCTCCCTTGGCGCGGGGCCATCACTGCGCCTATATGCGGGTCGAATAAGAGTGGATGGGATCGGATGACCGATCCCCGCGAGGAGATTAGCCATGGGCTCCATGAGCATCTGGCATTGGGCCATCGTCATCGTCGTCATCGCGCTGCTGTTCGGCGGCCGGGGCAAGCTGTC
The DNA here is from genome assembly GCF_040546195.1 of Brevundimonas sp. UYEF29. Classification (NCBI taxonomy): domain Bacteria; kingdom Pseudomonadati; phylum Pseudomonadota; class Alphaproteobacteria; order Caulobacterales; family Caulobacteraceae; genus Brevundimonas; species Brevundimonas sp. UYEF29. The sequence goes on from NZ_JBEPNH010000001.1 coordinate 286,540, forward strand.
GGGCATCATGGGCGACGCCGCCAAGGGCATCCGCGCCTTCAAGGACGGCCTGAAGGACGAAGACAAGAAGGACGGCCCGCACGAAGGCGTCAGCTCGCTGCCGCGCACCGAGGCGGAAAAGGAAGAGCTGAAGCGCTAGTCGTCGTCTGTAAGGGCTGACGCATGGGCGGGCTCGGCCCCGGTATCGGGGGTTTCGAATTAGTGGTGATCGGCCTGGTGGCCCTTCTTGTTGTGGGGCCAAAGGATCTGCCTGTCCTGATGCGGCGCGTCGGTCAGATGGTGGCCAAGGCGCGCGCCATGGCCAACGAGTTCCGATCCAGTTTCGACGAGATGGCGCGTCAGTCCGAACTGGACGACCTGCGCAAGGAGGTCGAGGCGCTGCGCACGGGGCAGGGTGCCATGTATCCCCTGGGCGCCGAGGCGGACGCCGCGTTCAAGGACATCAACGCCGGATTGACCGGGCCGACTGCGGCGGCTGCCCTGCCTGCGCCCGAGCCGGAGGCGCCGGTGATGATGCCTGCGGCCGATGAATGGCCGGACACGCCATCGCCTGTTGAGCCTGTCACGGCGACGAAATCCAAGCGAGGGGACCCCAAGGCAAAGACGGGGGCGGCTATCGCCGGATCGGCGACCGCCAAGCCTCGCTCAGCCGCCAAACCGAAGAGCGCTGCGCCGGCGGCCAAGACCAAGCCTGCAGCCGCCAAGCCCAAGACCTCGCACAAGAAAGCCGTTGACCTGTGACGCCTTCCGATCGTGACGAGGCCGAGATCGAGGCGTCGCGCGCGCCCCTGATGGATCATCTGATCGAGCTGCGCGGGCGGCTGCTGATCTGCGTCGTGGCCTTCTTCTTGGCCTTCATCCTCTGCTTCGCCTTCGCCAATCAAATTCAGATTGCGCTGATCAAGCCGTATCAGGCCGCCGTGGCGATCCATGCCGCCGCTCTGGCGACAGGCGGTCACGCCAATCCCATCGAACTGATCGCGGTGATGACGGGGATCAAACCCTATCCGCCCGGCAGCGCCGCCGTTGTTCAACTGATCGCTACGGCGCCGCTGGAACAGCTGTTCACCAAGATGAAGATCGCGGCCTTTGGCGCGGCGGTCCTGACCTTCCCCGTTATGGCGTGGCAGCTGTACCGGTTCGTCGCGCCGGGTCTCTATCGCAACGAGCGCGGGGCGTTTCTGCCGTTCCTGATCGCGGCACCTGTGATGTTCTGCCTGGGCGGGGCGCTGGTCTATTACGTCATGCTCCCTTTCGTGATGTTGTTCTCGCTGAGCCAGCAGGTGGCCACCGACGGCATATCCGTGGCGCAAACCACGAAGATTTCCGACTACCTCAGCCTGGTCACCTCGCTGCTGCTCGCCTTCGGTCTCTGCTTCCAGCTGCCTGTCGTCACTACGCTGTTGGGCCTGGCAGGTCTAATCAGCTCAAAGATCATGGCGGCTGGTCGGCGTTACGCCATCGTCGCCGTGGTCGTGGTCGCGGCCGTGGTCACGCCGCCCGATCCGATCAGCCAGCTGATGCTGGCCGTGCCTCTGGTCATTCTCTACGAGATTTCGATCTGGTGCGTGCGACTGATCGAGTTGCGCCGCAGGAAGGCGGACGATCTGGAAGCCGAGATCGCTTAGCGCCACGTTGGCGTCTCGATCGCTGCTTGAAGCAGTCAGGCCATGAAAAAGGGCCGGGGAGCGATCCCCGGCCCTTTGCCTTGACTGCGATCAGGTGATCAGCAGCTGTAGTACATGTCGAACTCGACCGGGTGCGGATGCAGTTGCAGACGCATCACCTCTTCCATCTTCAGCTCGATGTAGCTGTCGATGAAGTCGTCATCCATGACGCCGCCCTTCTTGAGGAAGGCGCGGTCCTTATCCAGGTTCTCCAGCGCTTCACGCAGCGAGCCGCAGACCTCGGGGATCGAGCCGCGCTCTTCCGGCGGCAGGTCGTAGAGGTTCTTGTCGGCGGGCGCACCCGGATCGATGCGGTTCTCGATCCCGTCCAGACCGGCCATCAGCAGGGCCACGAAGGTCAGATAGGGGTTGCCCATCGGGTCGGGGAAGCGGGCTTCCAGACGCTTGGCCTTGGGCGAGGAGACGTGTGGGATACGGATCGAGGCTGAGCGGTTGCGGGCCGAATAGGCCAGCTTCACCGGGGCTTCATATCCGGGGACCAGACGCTTGTAGGAGTTGGTGGTCGAGTTGGCGAAGGCGTTGATGGCCTTGGCGTGTTTGATGATGCCGCCGATGTACCACAGACATTCCTGCGACAGACCGGCGTACTGGTCGCCGGCGAACTGGGGCTTGCCGTCCTTCCAGATCGACATGTGGACGTGCATGCCCGAACCGTTGTCCGCAAACATCGGCTTGGCCATAAAGGTCGCCGACTTGCCATAGGCGTGGGCCACATTGTGGATCACGTACTTATAGAGCTGCAGGCGGTCGGCCATGGTCAGCAGGTCCGAGAACTTCAGGCCCAGTTCGTGCTGAGCCGGGGCTACCTCATGGTGGTGCTTCTCAGGCTGAAGGCCCAGATCGCGCATGACGCCCAGCATTTCGCCGCGCAGGTCCTGTCCGGAATCGACCGGATTGACCGGGAAATAGCCGCCTTTGGGTCCAGGGCGATGGCCCATATTGCCTTCGGAGTATTCGGCGCCGGTATTGGCGGGCAGCTCGGTCGAGTCGTAGCTGTAGCCGGTGTCGTGCGGCTGGGTGGACCAGCGCACGTCGTCGAAGATGAAGAACTCGGCTTCCGGTCCGAAGAATACCTGGTCGCCCACGCCCGACGACTGGACGTACGACAGCGCCTTCTTGGCCATCGAGCGGCTGTCGCGGTTGTAGGGCTCGCCGGTGTCCGGGTTCAGCACGTCGCAGAACAGGAACATCGTCTTCTGCTGATAGAAGGGATCGATGTAAGCCGTGGTCAGGTCCGGCTTCAGCAGCATGTCGGACTCGTTGATAGCCTTCCAGCCGGCGATCGAAGAGCCGTCGAACATCGTGCCGTCGTTCAGGAAGTCCTCGTCGACCAGATCGACGTCGAAGGTGACGTGCTGAAGCTTGCCGCGCGTGTCGGTGAAGCGGACGTCCACATATTGGACCTCCTCATCCTTGATCTCTTTGAGGATCTTGCTGGCGCTCATTCTCGAAAAGTCCTGTTCTTGTCGTTTGGGGAGGAGACCGGACAGCGACCCGAAGGCCGAGGGCCGGGGAGGGTAGTCGGTCAGACGGCTTGGGCTCCGGTTTCGCCGGTGCGGATGCGGATCACCTCGGCGACGTCGGACACGAAGATCTTGCCGTCGCCGATCTTGCCTGTGCGGGCCGAGGTCTGAATGGCCTCAACAACCGCGGGCGCGAGGTCATCGGCGACGACCACCTCGATCTTGATCTTGGGCAGGAAGTCGATGACGTATTCCGCACCGCGATACAGCTCGGAATGACCCTTCTGGCGGCCATATCCCTTAGCCTCCAGTACAGTCATGCCTTGCACGCCCACGTCCTGGAGCGCCTCTTTGACGTCATCCAGCTTGAAGGGCTTGATGATGGCTTCGATTTTCTTCATGGCGACCCCGGAGCGGCGCACGGAATGCAGCGGCGCTCGGGCGCGAATGGGACACAGCAGGGCTGCTCAAAGCAAGCGATTTTCGCAGGCTGGCGAAGGATAATCGGAACGCGGATGATAGAAACCAACGACCCGGCGATCTGGCGCAATTTTCTGCCTTGGCCGAGCGCGGAAACGCACAAGCATGCGCGTGGTCGTTTGGCGGTCGTTTCGGGAAAGGCGCATCACACCGGTGCGGCGCGGCTTGCCGCACACGCGGGTCTCAGGATGGGCGCCGGGGTGGTGCGAATCCTTTGTCCGGCAGATGCAGCGTCGGTGATCGCGCCGGCTGTGCAGGCGGTGATGCTGACGCCTTTTTCTTCACCCGAAAACTTAAGTCGCGAAGCCGCCGGCAGCGACGCGGTCGTGATCGGACCGGCCGCAGGCCCGGACGATGCGACGATCGCAAACATTCAGGCGCTGGGCTCGACCGGCGCCGTTCTGGTGATCGACGCCGATGGTCTGTCAGTCTTCAAAGGTCGGACTGCTGAACTGTTCGCCGTGTTGGATCGTGACGACATCCTGACGCCGCATGAAGGCGAGTTTGAACGACTGTTTCCGGGCCTGCTTGCGCAAGGCCGCGAAACGGCAGTTCAAGAAGCGGCGCGAGCGGCCCAGGCGACGATCGTCCTGAAGGGCGCTCAGACCCTGATCGCATCACCTGACGGCCGCATCCGCCGAAACGAAAACGGCTCGCCTTGGCTGGCGACGGCCGGAACCGGCGACGTCCTGGCCGGCATGATCGGCGGATTGGTCGCCCAACGCATGGACAGCTTCGAGGCAGCCTGCGCCGCTGTCTGGCTTCATTCCGACGCCGCAGAGCGTTTCGGTCCGGGATTGACCTCGGATGACCTCTACGATGCCTTGCCGAAGTCATTGTTTCAGCAGTGGAGTATCGGGAATCAAAAATGACCTTTTGAGTTTCGGTCCCGCAATTTTGGATCAATGAAAATCTCTAGATCCGGGCAGGATGCGCACATCACGGGGATGGCGATGCGGTGGATGTCGGGGTGTCTGGGGATGGGCGACGACGTCGGCGCGGGCGAGTTGCACCGAAGTATCGTGATCTTGAGATAGGCGTGACAGTTCGCTGGAACGGTCGATGACGCGGCGGGCGACCAAGTGGACGACGCCTTCGGGGCTTTTCTCAACCACACCCTCGACCGCCATCAGGCGGGCGGCCATGACCTCGCGGCGGAACTGCTCGAACATCCGCGCCCAGAGGACCACGTTGATGATGCCGGTCTCGTCTTCCAAGGTGACGAAGATGGCGTTGCCCTTGCCGGGACGTTGACGCACCAGAACCACGCCGGCGACCTGCACCAGGGCGCCGCCGTGACGGGCTTCGGTCCGGGCGCAGGTCAGCAGGCCTTCGGCGTGGAAGATCGGGCGCAGGATGGCCATGGGGTGCGCCTTCAACGACAGGCGCAGTGTCTGGTAATCGGCGGCGACATGCTCGCCCAGCGGCATGACCGGCAGCCGGGCGTCGGGTTCGACGCCGAGCTCGCGCGCATCGGCGGCGGCGAACAACGGCAAGGGCGTGTCGTCAGGCAGTCGGCGCACGGCCCAAAGGGCTTCGCGCCGGTCCAGCCCCAACGATCGGAAAGCGTCTGCGTCAGCCAGCTTGCGCATAGCGGCAGACGGCAAGGCGGCGCGGCGGGCCAGAGTTTCGATGTTGGACAGAGAGAAGGCGCGGGCGGCGGCGAGCGCCTCTGCCCAGTCTTCGCGGAAGCCCTCGATCTGGCGCAGGCCGATCCGCAGCGCCGGCGTCTTGTCCGAACCTTCCAGACTGTTGTCCCAACCGCTGTAAGAGACATCGACCGGCCGCACCTCGACGCCGTGTTCGCGGGCGTCGCGCACGATCTGGGCCGGGGCGTAGAATCCCATCGGCTGGCTGTTCAGCAGGGCGCAGGCGAAGGCCGCCGGATAGTGGCGTTTGATCCATGAGGAGACATAGACCAGTTGGGCGAAGGAGGCGGCGTGACTCTCCGGAAACCCGTAGGAGCCGAAACCCTTGATCTGATCGAAGCACCGCTGGGCGAAGGTCGGGTCATATCCGCGTTCGATCATCTTGCCGACCATTCGGTCTTCGTAGGTGTGCAGGGTGCCGTCGCCTCGGAAGGTGCCCATAGCCTTGCGCAGACCATTCGCTTCCTTCTCGTTGAACTCGGCCGCGACCATGGCGACCTTCATCGCCTGTTCCTGAAACAGGGGCACGCCGAGGGTCTTTTCCAGAACCTGTTTTAGCTCGTCTTGAGGATACTGCGGTCCAGGCCTGGAGTAGTCCGGCTCCTCAAGCCCGTTGCGGCGGCGCAGATAGGGGTGGACCATGTCGCCCTGGATCGGACCAGGCCGAACGATGGCGACCTGGATCACCAAGTCATAAAGGCGGCGCGGCTTCAACCGGGGCAACATGTTGATCTGGGCGCGGCTCTCGACCTGAAACACGCCGATGGAGTCGCCCTTGCACAGCATGTCGTAAACGGCGGGATCGTCGCGCGGGATCGTATGCAGCGCCCAATCGTCCCCGTGATGAGCGCGGATCAGGTCGAACGCCTTGCGGATGCAGGTCAGCATGCCGAGCGCCAGCACATCGACCTTCATCAGGCGGAGTGCATCAATGTCGTCCTTGTCCCATTCGATGAAGGTGCGATCCGGCATGGCGGCATTGCCGATGGGGACCAGTTCGTCCAGCCGGTCCTGGGTCAGGACGAATCCGCCGACGTGCTGGGACAGGTGGCGGGGAAAGTTCAATAGCCGCATGGCCATCTTCACCGCACGCTGGATCATGGGATTGGCGGGGTCTAGACCGGCCTGCTCGACATGGCGCTCGCCGATCTCACCGCCCCAACTGCCCCATTGGCTGGAGGCCAGACGTGCGGTCACGTCCTCGGTCAGACCCAGCGCCTTGCCGACGTCACGGATGGCGCTCTTGGGACGATAGCGGATCACGGTGGCGGCGATGCCGGCGCGCGCGCGGCCATAGCGTTCGTAGATGTGCTGGATGATCTCCTCGCGCCGCTCGTGCTCGAAGTCGACGTCGATGTCAGGCGGCTCGCCCCGGTCGGTGGAAAGGAAGCGTTCGAACAGCAGATCGGATTCCGCCGGGTCCACCGCCGTGATGCCCAGTACGTAACAGACAGCCGAGTTGGCCGCCGAACCTCGACCCTGACACAAAATCCGCTTGTCCTTCGCCACCCTCACGATGTCGTAGATCGTCAGGAAGTACGGCGCGTAGCCGGCCTTTGCGATGAAGATCAGCTCTTTCTCCAGCAGCGCCTTGACCTTGTTGGGCACGCCGTCGGGATAACGCATCTCGGCATGTCGCCAGGTCAGCTGTTCCAGCCAGCCCTGCGGCGTCTTATCAGGCGGGGTCGTCTCTTCCGGATACTGGTAACTGATATCGCCTAGATCGAAGCCGATGCGAGACAAGACGTGCCGGCTCTCGACCAGCGCCTCGGGCGCATCGCGGAACAGGCGGGCCATCTCGGCGGGCGGTTTCAGCCAGCGTTCGGCATTGGCGTTCAGACGTCGGCCTGCGTCCTCGATCGTCACGCCTTCGCGAATACAGGTCAGCACGTCCTGCAGATCGCGTTGGATCGGGTCGTGATAGAGGACATCGTTGACGGCCAGAAGCGGTGCGCCGCTTCGCTCTGACAGTGTTTTCAGCCGGGCCAGTCTTCGACGGTCGTCGCCGTTCCGCCCCATCACCGCGCCCAGCCAAACCGCGCCGGGCGACGCATCGGTCAACTGCGCCAAGACCTGATCGATGCCATTCAACCGTTCGCCCGGCATGAGGATCAGCAGCAGATCCTCGGGCGCGGCCAGCAGATCGCGCAGTCCGATCTCGCACTGCCCCTTCACCGCCCGGCGATTGCCCAGGGTCAGCAGCCGCGTCAGTCGTCCCCAGCCGGCGCGCGTCTCGGGATAGGCGAGGATGTCGGGCGTCCCGTCGTTGAAGGCCAGACGCGCGCCGGTCGCCAGTTTGAACGTCGCGGCCCGATCCTTGACCATCTGCGACAGGGCTGGATCGTTCAGCGGATCCTCGACATAGGTCACTTCGCCCGGCCCGCCGCCGTCGCGCACGACATCGGGCGGCGACAGGCCGTCCTCGCGGATGGTCCGCAGGGCGCTCCAGGCCCGCACCACGCCGGAAACCGTGTTGCGATCGGCCAGACCCAGCCCCGAATGCCCTCTCAGGATCGCGGTCAGAACGAGATCCTTCGGATGCGACGCCCCGCGCAGGAAGGAAAAGTTGCTGGTCGCCGCCAGCTCGGCATAGGCGGGCGCGGTCAAGCGAACAGGCCGTGGACGAACCACCGCGGCTCGTCGGTCTCGCCATACAGGCCCTGACGGAACAGCCAGAAACGGCGGCCCTCGCGGTCCTCGACGCGGTAATAGTCGCGGGTCTTCTGATCCGGCGCGCGCCACCATTCGCCGCCGATCCGCTCCGGTCCCTCGGCCAAGGCCACCTCATGCAGAACCCGGCGCCATCGGAAACGCAGGGGCGAACCGTCCGGCACCTCCGCCAGGGTTTCCACTGGCTGGGGCGGGTCGAACATCTGCAAGGGCCGCAAGGGCGGATCGTCGGGATCGAGATCCGGCCAGTCATGAGCCGTTCGCAGCGCCTTCATCGTCGCCGGGACCATCCGTCCGGCGCGCTCGGGGATGTGCGACCCTAGAGGTTCGAAACTCAACACCGCCTCGGGTCCCAGCCGCGCCGTCAATCGGTCGATCAGACGACTGAAATCCTCGCCGTCGGGGCTGTCACCGTCGAGGCCGCGCTGAACCGGTTTCAACGTCTGGGCTTCCAGAACCGATAACCGCATCTGATCGAAACCGAAGCCGGGATCCAGCGGGCTTGCCAAGGCCGCCAACCGTTCGCGAAACAGACGCAGCACCGTGTCCACATCGCGTGTCGGACGGCCTGTCCTCGCGACGATGCGGCGAACTTGGCCATCAACGCGGTAGAAGCCGGCCTCAAACGCCCGCCCGCCCTGGCCCGCCTGGTCCAGGCGATCGGCGATGTCGATCAGCAGGTCGGACAGGACGCGATCCACGTCCGCGTCGGTGAGAATGGGTTCGAAAAAGACTCGATCCACGACGATGGGGGGCGGCGGTCGGTGCGGGGTGATGCGAACATCCTCGTCGCCAAGCAAACGAGCCAGACGTGAAGGGAAGTCCGTCCCAAAGCGGGCCGCAAGAGGCGCGCGCGGCCGGTCGTCCAGATCGGCGATCCGCTTCAGGCCGGCGCGCTGCAGCGCCTGGGCGTCACGCTCCGGCAACTCTAGCGCCGTGATCGGCAGCCGACGCACCGCCTGTCGATCCTCGCCCGAAGCGAACAGCCCACCCCGCCCGAAACGGGCCAAGGCGCGCGCCGCCTGGGGTGTGGACGCCAGAGCGCTGCGCATCTCCAGGCCGATGCGACCCGCACGCTGATACGCAGCGCGCACCAGGCCAGCCTCCCCGCCGAACAGATGGGCGCAGCCGGTGACGTCCAGCAACAGACCGTGCGGCGCATCCTCGGCGATCATCGGAGTGAAGCGGCCGAAGTCCTCCAGCACCCGCAGCAGCAGGGCAGAATCCACCTCGGGCCTATGGATGATGGTGCACAGGAACGGCGTTCGCGCCCTCGCGTCAGCCAGGGTCAGCCCGGGCGTCAGCCCCGCCCTTGCCGCCGCCGGATCGACGGCCGCCAGACGCAGGGCGCCGCCGACCTTCTCGACCAGGACGACCGGCGCGGGATTAGGCCCAATCTCAGGCGACGCGTCGCCCGCTATCGCCCCACGCCTCAGCCGGTCGCTGGGCAGCCACGGGAACCATAGCGCCAGATAGCGGCGCCGGTTCGCGGAATGATCGGGCGTCACGATCCCACTCCAAGATCCAGTTTTTCACTTCGCCCCCGCCGCGCCGCCGCAGCAGGGTAAGTGAGAAAGACGGATGGCCAGGCGCGCCTCCGGCCAGAGAGGTGGAGGCTGTTGCCCTCACAGACCATCTTGTCTCTGCCGCACTGGATGATGGCTCGGCTCCAGCACGCACACAGAAAAGCGTTGAGCCTCCCCACTTGGCCGCCAGAGCAAGGCGTCGACTTGAGTTCAATGAGAGGGCTTTAGAATTGCCCCAGGCACTAATAACAACAGATCCGACAGGAGGCGATTTTAGTGACTCCTCACCAACAAGAAGGAGATTTTTTATATCTGGAGCTTTGACTAGCAAAACCCTAGATGAATCGATTCCCATTTCTTCAATGCCAACGCCATAGGGAGTACCATGTTCTGAAGCCATCATTGCATCCAATGCCCAGACAACATGCTGTCCATTTGCGGAAAGCATTCCGACCGCCAAGGCAAAGGCATTTACCGCAACTGCGTCTGCGGCATTGGCTGCATAGAGTTCGTGAATCGCGTCCTGCTTAAAAGCACCAGAAAGTAGTCCAGGCATATGTTTTAAATGACAAACTTCTGGACAGCCTTTGTCCAAGGCCCTCAATCGCTGCCGGACAAGAGATATACGTTCAGCCCTGCACATGTTCTCCATTTGTTCTTTCTTGCATTGTGCAGAGAGCCTTTGTCAAGCCGCTATGTGGCGGCCAGATCGGGCATGACGCGCGCGCCAGACTAAATCTGAACCGATCGCGAGACACAAAACGTCATACATCCGTTCAGCAGCCGATGCCTCGATTAGGACCCATCTTCATGGCCCACAAAACGCGTGAATTACGATCAACGGTGAATAAGGACGGGGTTCTAACGCTGTCACTTGCGGAGATTGTGCTCGATGATCCGGCATCCGACGAAATCATTGTCCGTGTCGAGGCGGCGCCCATCAATCCTAGCGATCTCGGTTTGCTGCTTGGTCCGGCGGATGCAGCTTCGGTCCGCAAGGGTGTGTCGGACGGCGCCCCGCAGCTTAGCCTCGATATTCCGCCAGCGCGGATGGGCGGCATGGCCGGCCGGATCAACCAGTCGCTTCCGGTCGGCAACGAAGGGGCAGGGACCGTCATCGCTGCCGGCGATCAGGCGAAGGACTGGATCGGCCGTCGGGTCGGCATGATCGGTGGCGGCATGTACGCCGATCTGAGAAAGATCAAAACACGCGACGCCCTGCCGATTCCCGAAGGTGTGACGGCCGCCCAAGGCGCAGCCTTGACAGTCAATCCCATGACGGCGCTCGGATTTGTCGAAACCGCTCGGGCCGAGGGACATTCCGCGATCGTCCATACTGCGGCCGCATCCAGCCTGGGCCAGATGCTCCAGCGGATTTGCGCCCAAGACGGTGTGCCACTCGTCAATATCGTGCGTTCTGAAGATCAGTTGCGACTGCTGAAGGACGCGGGGGCGACCCATGTCCTGAACAGCCGCGAAGATGATTTTCGAACACAACTCACCGACGCGGTCACTGAAACCGGCGCCACTGTCGCGTTCGACGCCATCGGCGGCGGATCGCTGGGCGGCGAAATCATGCACGCGATGGAACGTGGCGCAGTCAACCGTATGACCGAATACAGCCGATATGGCTCATCAACGTTCAAACAGCTCTACGTCTACGGCGCGCTCGATACTTCGCCGATGATTCTGAATCGTCTTGCTTTTGGTTTCCAGTGGAGCGTGTCCGGGTGGCTATTGACGCCTTTCATGCAGAAGATTGGTTCCGATACCGTGTCGAGAATGCGCAAACGCGTCTTTGACGACCTGACCACCACATTCGCGACACGCTACACACGCACAATAGGACTTGCTGAAGCGCTCGACCCAGAAACTCTGCTTGCTTACGAGCGGAAGGCGACGGGAGAGAAATTCCTGATCGATCCAACCATAAACTGACGGCTAAAATTTCCGAGACTGCACAGGTTCGGAAACTGTTGCAGCCATAAACGGCTGGATTAACGTCAAAATAACGCAATTTGAGAGGTATGGCTGTTGCACTCGACGACAGCGCTTCTGTTGCAAATCCGAAAGTGCTCTGGCGGCTGCGGAGGCGCTATGGGCACGAAAACACTAGGCGTAGATAGGTTGTGGATAAACGCCAGAAGCGATGACGGATATCCGTTTGGGACTCGTTGCGGACTTTGAGAAGAGCTGGTTTGCGTCAAGGCGACTACCCGATCGCAGCAGGCCGAGGACTAACTCCCATCTGATCTCTGCCGACAGATGAGGAGGTCTGTCTCGCACCAGCAAATTGTCGCTGTTCCTCTTTGAGTGATGCAAATGCCGAAGCACTCTCAGCTGGCACGTCGGAAATAGACTGCTTCGCGCGTGCTTAAGGGGTGATAGAAGGCGAGCATGTTGAAAGTCCGCGCGCTTCCGACGGCCTGTGCCGACCGGCCCACCAGTTCGGTCTGCTCAGGCTGTGGCGCGCGCGCGTTCAGCGTCTGCGACGCGTTGTCGGAGGTCGATCTTGGGCGATTGGATTCACTCGCAGAACGCGTGACGCTGGCGGGCGGCGACGTCCTGGCCAATGAGGCCGAACCGGCCGTGAACGTCTTCAACATCACATCGGGCGCGGTCCGGATTTACAAGCTGCTGCCCGATGGTCGCCGCCAGATCACCGCTTTCCTGTTCGCCGGGGATTTCATTGGGCTGACGGCGGGGGCGACCTACGCCTTCTCTGCTGAGGCGATTGAGGACACGACCGTCTGTCGCTTCCGGGCCTCGGAATATCGGGCCCTGGCGCGAGAGCGGCCCAGTCTGGAAGCGGCCTTGCTGAGCCGGGCGATGCATGAGCTGACGGCGGCGCAGGAACAGATGCTGCTGCTTGGTCGCAAGACCGCGCGTGAACGCGTGGCCAGCTTTCTGGTGACGATGCTTTCGCGCGATCCCTTGCGTCCGTCCGGCGACAACGCCGTGCGACTGCCGATGACCCGATCCGAGATCGCGGACTATCTCGGACTGACGATCGAGACCGTCAGTCGCGAGCTGACCAAGTTGAAGACCAGCGGCGTCATCCATGCCGTCTCTCTGCACGACCTGCGGATCGAGCGCCCTGACCGCCTGAAAGACATGGCGAACGGCGCATCCTAGGCGGCCAAATCATCCGCAGGGCAGGTCAGACGCAGATGTCCGTCGCTGCCCAGCCCTTCGACCCGGATGGAGCGGTTGCAGAGCGCCATCGGCAACGCCCGGTGGCTGACCAAGATCAGGCCTTGCCCCCGCGCGGACAGGCGGTTCTGAAGGCGGTCCATGACCTGGGCCTCCGTCGCGGCGTCCAAGCCTTCCGTCGGTTCGTCAAGCACCAGCCAGGGCGCATCGCGCAGATAGGCGCGCGCCAGGCCAAGACGCCGTCGTTCTCCGCCGGATAGCTGCTCGCCGTTCGGTCCGACGGCGGTATCCAGGCCCAGCGGTTCTGCGCGAATTCGGTCGCCCAGCGCGGCGTCGTCCAGCGCCGCCCACAGGGCCGCATCGTCGGCAGGTCCTGCAAGCAACAGGTTCTGGCGCACGGATCCGTTCAGCAGACGGACGTCTTGGGCCGCATAGGCGAACAGCCGGCGCCGACATTCCGGCGCGATGTCGAGGGCGTCCAATCCACCGAGCCGCATCTCTCCGGTCTGGGGCGTTCGCAACCCGATCAGGCGTTCGATCAGCGTCGTCTTGCCAGCGCCCGATGGGCCGAAGACACCGAGGCGGTAGGGCGGCGTCAACTCGGCGCCAAGGTTAGCAAGACCGAGCGCCGCACCGCTGAGCGGTCGACCGTGACGGGAGGACGCCGTGGACATGGCGGCGTCGAGGCGAGACAGGGCCTGGGCGGCGGAGCCGTTCTGGTGCAGGGCAACGACCAGCCCGCCGGCGGATTCGACACCCATCACCGCCGCCAAGGCTGCGAGCGCGATCAGCGGCAGATCGGCGGAGGATGCGGCGGGGATGACGACGCCGACCGCGAGGGCGCTCGCCGCCGCCTGCCACACGGCCATCCAGCCGCCCGAGCGGGTCAGGGCGATCTGCGCCGCGTCGTGATTGGCGGCGACCTGCGCGACCTGCGCGCACGCCCAGTCGTCAAGACCGTAGGCCTTCAGCTCGGGCGCGGCGGCCTCCAATGCGGCGAGGCGATCCTTCAGCGCGCCGGCGCCGATCTGGACTGCTCGGCCGGCGGGATCGGCGAGGCTGCGCGCGATCAGAACGCCGCCCAAGACAGCCGCGATCAACACGCCGAGCAGGGCCGCGCCGGCGAAAGGGGAGGCGAGGCCGGCCAGCAGCGCGGCGGAAACGGCGCCGGCGCCCAGACTCCAGGGCGCCGAGCGGCGCACTAAGAGCGTCTGAACTGCGTCGACGTCCTGAACCAAGCGGGCGGAGACCTCGCCGGACGACAGGTTCAAGGCGCGCTCGGCCGGGCCTGTGGCGATGGCGTCGAACACCTGCGGGCGCAGGCGGGCGAGCGCCTCCAAGGCGACCTCGTGGCCCGCGACGCGCTCGACATAGCGCCCGCCGGTGCGGACGATGGCCAGCAGGCGGATGATGGCGCTGGGCATCATGTAGTTGAAGCTCTGGGCGGCCGCCGCGCCCGCCAGGCCCGCAAAGGCCGCGCCCGTGATGAACCAGCCCGACAGCCCCAACAGACAGACGGCCGCCACCGAGACGACAGCGCCGCCGGCCGCAGCGAGCCGAAGCCGGGCGCGTTGAGCCTGAGTTTGGGCGGCGATCAGGCCGGCGATGCGCGACGGGACTCTCATAGCGTCACCACGCGGTCGGCCAGGGCGGCGACGGCTGGCGAGTGGGTGGTGATCAGGGTGGTGCGGCCGCGCGCGGCCTGACGGATGACGTCGAGCATGGCGCGTTCCGAGGCCGGATCCAGATTCGCGGTCGGCTCGTCCAGCACGAGAAGCGGCGCCCGCTTCAGGATGGCGCGGGCGAGGCCCAGGCGACGGCGCTCGCCGCCCGACAGACCGCCGCCACGCTCGTCGATGCGGCGATCCAGATCGCCGGACAGGCCCGCCGTGCGCGCGGCCAAGGCGATGCGGCCGGGGCAGGCGGTGCGATCCGCCAAGGCGATGTTCTCGCTCACGGTCCCAGGCGTCACGATCGGGTGCTGGCTGGCCCAGGCGACCCGCCCGGCGATGTCGCCGCACTGGCTGAGCCGCGCACCGCCCACCTCGACCTCGCCGCGCGTCAGGGGCGCGAGGCCGAGCAGCAGATGCAGGAGGCTGGACTTGCCTGCGCCGCTGGCGCCCATCATCGCCACGATCTGGCCCGGCGCGATGTCGAGGTCGAACCCGTCGATGACCGGCGCTGAGCCTTCATAAGCGATGGCGACGTCGCGGAAATGGATGGCGGGCGCCAGATCGCCGAGAGGCGCGCGCTGGGCCGGGCGCGGGTGTGGCGTGATCAGGGATGGGGCTGCGGCCTCGGCGGCCTGGCGATCATGATAGGCGGCCGCCAGGCGGCGCAGCGGCGCATAGACTTCGGGCGCCAGGGCGAGAACGAAGAAGGCGCGCGACAGGTCCAGCGTCTCGGGAACCGGGAAGGGCAGCAGCCGCAACAGGTTGAAGCCGCAATAGACGGCGATCAGCGCGACCGACAAGGCCGAGAAGAACTCCAGCACGCCCGACGACAGGAAGGCGATGCGCATGACGCGGGCGGTGCGGCGCTCCAACTCGTCCGAGGCTTGGGCGATCTGCACCGTCGTGCGGCTAACGGCCTCGAAGGCGAGGATGGCGGGCAGGGTGCGGATACGGTCGATGAACAGGCCGGACAGCCGCTCAAGCGCCTGAAACTGACGACGGCTTTCGCCCGCCGCAGCCGTGCCCGCCAGCGCCATGCCGACGATGAAGGGGAAGAGGGTGAACAGCAGGATGCCCGCCGACACCGGGCTGGCGATCGCGGCGGCGGCTATGACCAGCAGCGGCGAAACGCCTGCGGCGAGGCGCAAAGGTGCAAATCGTGAATAGTAGCCGTCCAGCGCGCCGACCCCTTCGACCAGGGCCGTCATCTGCGCGCTGGATCGCCGTCCTCGCCCGAACAGGTCTGACAGCAGGCGGCCTCGGACGTCGGTCTTTACCGCCCGACCCAGCTTCGCGCCGACGATCACGGCGGCCTGGCCGATCAGGCCGCGCGCGATCAGACTGAACACAGCCAGGGCCAGCCACGGCGCGGCGGCGGCCGGCGATACGGTCAGGCTGGAAATCGTCAAAGCCAGCCCCGCCGCGAAGCCGATCGCTGGCGCGACGTCCGCAATGGTCAACACGCCGGTCAGCAGGGTCAGCCGCCCCCACGGACGACCGATCTGCTTCAACCAGGCGGCCGCAGAGACAGGGACGATTGGCACGGCGCTCATCAGCGGACTCCAGCGCTCGGCGCAGGCCGCGCGCCACTGGGCGAAACGTCGTTGGACGAAATGTCCAAGGACCAAGCGTCCAATAGGGCCGGGCGTTCGCCGCCGCTTTGATCGAGATCAAGGCGGGCGTCCTGCGCACCGCCTACGACCGACGAAACGTCGGTCCAGCAGACCGATTCCTCGGAGCATCGCCATGATCGACCTCGCGGTCGTCGACCTGTCCCGGCTGCAGTTCGCGCTGACGGCCCTTTACCACTTCCTGTTCGTGCCCCTGACGCTGGGGCTGTCGTTCATGCTGGTCATCATGGAGTCGATCTATGTGATGACCCGCCGGCCCATCTGGCGGACGATCACCCGGTTCTGGGGCGTGCTGTTCGGCATCAACTTCGTGCTGGGCGTCGCGACCGGCATCACCATGGAATTCCAGTTCGGAATGAACTGGAGCTATTACAGCCACTATGTCGGCGACATCTTCGGGGCGCCCCTGGCCATTGAAGGGCTGATGGCCTTCTTCTTGGAAGCGACCTTCGTCGGCCTGATGTTCTTCGGCTGGGACAAGCTGAAGCCGCATGCCCACCTGTTCGTCACATTCATGGTCGCGCTGGGCACCAATCTTTCGGCTCTGTGGATCCTGATCGCCAACGGCTGGATGCAGAACCCGGTCGGCGCCGCCTTCAATCCCGACACCATGCGGATGGAGGTCACGGACTTCATGGCCGTGGTGTTCAACCCGGTGGCCCAGGCCAAGTTCGTCCACACCGTCAGCGCCGGTTACGTCTGCGCCTCGGTCTTCGTGCTGGGCGTTTCGGCATTCTATCTGCTGCGTGGCAAGCACGTTGGCTTCGCCAAGCGGTCGATGACGGTGGCGGCGGCCTTCGGCCTGGCCTCGTCCTTGTCGGTCGTCGTGCTGGGCGACCAGTCCGGCTATAATCTGACCGACAACCAAAAGATGAAGCTCGCCGCTCTGGAGGCCATGTGGCGCACCGAGCCTGCGCCCGCTGGCCTGACGCTGATCGGCATTCCTTCGATGAAGGACCGCGAGACCCATTTCGGCGTTCACGTGCCGTGGATCATGGGGCTGATCGCGACCCGCACCATCGACAAGCCTGTCGAAGGCATCTTCGAGCTGGTCGCCACGGCTGAGGACCGCATCGAATCCGGCGTCATCGCCTATGATGCGCTGGAGAAGGTCAAGGCTGACCCGGCCGATCCCGTCGCGCGCGGCGTGTTCGAGACCCATCGCCGCGACCTGGGCTACGGCCTGCTGTTGAAGCGCCACGTCGCCGATCCCCGCCAGGCCACGCCGGCGCTGATCCAGCGGACCGCATGGGAGACGGTGCCGAACGTCCCGGCCCTGTTCTGGAGCTTCCGCATCATGGCGGGCATCGGAATGTTCATGATCGCCCTATTCGGGACGGCCTTCGTGCTGTGCACCCTGCGCAAGCATCATACGAAGTGGTTCCTGCGGTTAGCCGTCCTGGCCATCCCGCTGCCGTGGATCGCCATCGAGTTCGGTTGGATATTGGCCGAGTTCGGCCGCCAGCCTTGGGCGGTGGAGGGCGTGCTGCCCACCTTCCTGGGCGCCTCGTCCCTGACCGTGCCGCAGCTGTGGGCCACGATCGTCGGCTTCACCCTGCTGTACGGCGCGCTGGCGGTGGTCGAGGTGCGGCTGATGCTGTTCGCCATCAAGAAGGGGCCGTTCCACGAACAGGAGACGTTCGGCGAACCCAGCCCCGAAGCGCCGACCGAGCGCTTTCCCGCGCCCGCCGTGGCCTGACCCAAGACCTTAGGACATCCGACAATGGATCTTCCCCTCGACTTCGCCACGCTTCGCCTGATCTGGTGGGGGCTGCTGGGCGTGCTTTTTATCGCCTTCGCCCTGACCGACGGTTTCGACCTGGGTGTCGGCGCCCTTCTGCCCTTCGTCGCCAAGACCGACGAGGAGCGCCGCATGGTGATCAACACCGTCGGCGCCACTTGGGAAGGCAACCAGGTGTGGTTCATCCTGGGCGGCGGCGCCATCTTCGCCGCCTGGCCGTTCGTCTACGCCGTCAGCTTCTCGGGCTTCTACCTGGCCATGTTCCTGGTGCTGTCCGCGCTGATCCTGCGGCCGGTGTCGTTCAAATATCGGTCGAAGCGGGCGTCGCCGAAGTGGCGGTCGTTCTGGGACTGGTGCCTGTTCATCGGCGGTTTCGTCCCGGCCCTGGTGTTCGGGGTGGCGGTGGGGAACGTCCTTTTGGGCGCGCCCTTCCATCTGGATGGCGATCTGCGGTCCTTCTACGACGGCACGCTGCTCGGCCTGTTCACCCCTTTCAGCCTGATCGCCGGCCTGTTGTCGGCAGCCATGCTGGTGCTGCACGGCGCGGCCTGGCTGTCGGTCAAGGCGGAGCCCAGCCCTGTTATGGAGCGGGCGCGCCTGTTCGGCACGGTCGCCGCTGTGTTGGCCCTGGTTCTGTTCGCGGTCGGCGGACTGTATGTCGCTTACGGCGGCCTGGGCTACCGGATCACCGGCGCGCTGGACGTCAACGGCTTTTCCAACCCACTGCGAACGACGGTCCAGGCCGCGCCCGGCGCCTGGCTGGATAACTACGGCCGCTATCCGTGGATGCTTATCGCACCGGCCTTGGGCTTCCTGGGCGCGCTGGTCGGTCTGGTCGGGATGTGGCGGCGGTCCGCGACGCTGGCGTTCGGCGGATCGTCACTGTCGGCCGTGGGCATCATTTCCACCGTCGGCCTGTCGATGTTCCCCTTCATCCTGCCCAGCTCGGTCAATCCGCAGTCCAGCCTGACAGTTTGGAACGCGTCATCCAGCCATCTGACCCTATTCATCATGCTGATTTGCACGCTGATCTTCCTGCCTCTGGTGCTGCTCTACACCGCCTGGGTCTATCGCGTGCTTTGGGGCCGGACCTCGACCGCTGCACTCAAGACCAATCCCGACCTGTACTGACCCTTAGGAGCACAGAACCATGTGGTATTTTTCCTGGATCCTGGGGCTTGGCCTGGCCGTCGGCTTCGGCGTGCTGAACGGCCTGTGGCACGAGTTCCATCTCTTTGACGAAGGCGACGCCGGCCTGTCCACGCCCGACGCATCGAAAGAGGGCGATGTCCCCCTCTAGCCCCTCGCGCGCGTCCGTTCGCGACCTGATCGCGCGCTATGACGCCAATGCGCCGCGCTATACCTCCTATCCGACGGCGGCACAGTTCACGCCCGCTGTCGGACCCGGCGAATGGGCCGACTGGCTGGGGTGCCTGCCCTCCGATCGGCCGGTCTCGCTGTATCTCCACCTGCCGTTCTGCAAGCGGCTGTGCTGGTACTGCGGCTGCAACACCCGGGCGGTGAACCGGGCGTGCGTCATTTCCAGCTATATCGATCTGCTATTGCGTGAGGCGGATTTGGTCCTGGCCCGGATCGGCCGGCCGGTCCGTGTCGGCTCGATCCATCTGGGCGGCGGCACCCCGAACATGCTGTCGCCGGACGATCTGGAACGACTATTCGCCGGTCTGTCCGCGCGGTTCGACCTAGGCGACTGTTTCGAGATCGCCGCCGAGTTGGACCCCGAAGTCCTGACGCAGGAGTGGGTCGAGGCGGCGGGCCACATCGGCCTGAGCCGCGCCAGTCTGGGGGTGCAAGACCTGTCGCCGCGCGTGCAGGCGGCGGTCAACCGGCCCGAAGGTTTCGAGACCATCCGCTGGGCGGCCGAAGCCTTGCGCGGGCAGGGCGTGACCTCCCTCAACCTGGATCTGATGTACGGCCTGCCGCTTCAAGCCGTCGAGAACGTCATCACCACCCTGGGCCAGGTCACGACGCTGAGGCCGGAGCGGATCGCCCTGTTCGGCTATGCCCATGTGCCGTGGATGAAACCGCATCAGCGGTTGATCAATGACGCCGAACTGCCGGACGCCGAAGCGCGCTTCGCTCAGAGCCAGGCGGCGGCGCGCTATCTGGTAGGGAAGGGATGGCAGGCGATCGGACTGGATCATTTCGCCCTGCCGCACGACGGGTTGGCCGCGGCGGACCGGGCCGGACGGCTGCATCGCAACTTCCAGGGCTATACCACCGACGCCGCAGAGGTGCTGATCGGCCTGGGCGCCTCGTCGATCAGCCGCACGCCCAGAGGCTATGTTCAGAACCACGCACAGGAACGCGACTGGCGCCGCGCGGTCGAGGCCGGCGATCTGCCGGTCGCCCGAGGCGTCGCCCTGACGGAACGCGACGTGTTCGTCAGCCAGATTATCGAGCGGCTGATGTGCGATTTCGTCGTTGATCTGGCGCCCATCGTTCGACGTCGCGGTCGAGACCTGTCGGACGTCGCCGGCGCCTTGTCCCTGTTGGAGCGCTTCGTCAACGACGGTCTGGTGCGGATCGACGGGACGGTGGTGGCGGTGACCGACCTGGGCCGCCCCTTCGTCCGGGCGGTTTGCGCCGCCTTCGATCCCAATGCGGCGGCTCTCCAGCAAAGGCATGCGCGGGTGGTGTGAGTGGACAGATTGTCCACCCGCTGAACGATTTGCGCTGGATCAAGGCTGAGGCGTCCACCGGGGCGCACACCCCGCTCAGACGCCTGACAAAGGCCGCACGACGCGGCCATGGCGTCGGGGATCAGAAGATGAAGACCAAGACCCTGCTGCTCGCCGCTGCCGCCTTCACCGCCTGCGCGGCGCCGGCCTTTGCTCAGACATCCGTCGCCTGGGAGACGCCCAAGAAGGGCGACTTCCTGGTGAGCGGGCGCGTCACCGACGTCTTCTCCCAGGCCGATGACGCCATCATCACGGCGGCGGGCGCGGACACCGGCCTGAAGGTGGATGTGGGCGACAGCGTCATGCCAACCCTGGGCTTCACCTACTTCCTGACCGATCACTTCGCGGTCGAGGCGATCCTGGGCACGACGCGGCACGAAATCCGCGCCCAGGGCGGCGCGCCGGATGTGGCCGTGCATGAGACCTGGGTCCTGCCGCCGGTGGTCACCCTGCAGTACCGCCCGCTGAGCCAAGGGAGCTTAAGCCCCTATTTCGGTGCGGGCGTGAACTACATGCTGTTCTACAGCGGCAAGGACAAGAACGGCTTCACCGTCGATCTGGACGACGGTTTCGGCTACGCGCTTCAAGCGGGCGCGGATGTCGGGATTCAGGGGCCCTGGAGCCTGAATCTCGACGTCAAGAAGGTCTGGTTCGAAACCGACGCCAAGATCAACGACGGCGCCCTGAAGTCCAGCGTGAACCTCGATCCGTGGGTCTTGTCGTTGGGCGTCAGCCGCAAGTTCTAGCCGAAGCCTCTACGGGTCAGCGACCTTTGTCCCATTGACTGGAACGCCGATGCGGCGCTCTTTTTCCGAAAGAGCGCCAGGGAAAATCAATGGTCGCGCAAACGGGAAACGGCCACGGCAAGCTGATCAAACAGGCGCTGGACGCCGCCGGCGGTGAGGCGCGTTCGGCCCTGGCGGCGTCATGGCGACGATCGATGTCGCTTTATGGGCTCGATCCCGAGGATGAAGGCCGGCCGAACACCCTGACAGACCAGGAGTTGCGCGAAGCCCGTGACGCCCTAGAGCCAATGACAAGGGCGGCTCAGGACTCGCTTGACCGCCTGTTCCTGGCCGTCGGCGATACCGGATGCTGTGTTCTTCTCACCAACGCTGAAGGGGTGACCTTGGAACGGCGAGGCGCAGCGGCGGATGATGAGATCTTCCGCCGCTGGGGCTTGTGGCCCGGCGCGGTCTGGTCTGAGGCGGTTGAGGGTACAAACGGCATCGGCACGGCTTTGGCCGAGCGTCGGCCGCTGACCATCCATCGCGATCAGCATTTTCACACCCGTAACACGGCGCTGAGTTGCACCAGCCAACCCATCTACGGACCGACAGGGCGGCTGGCGGGCTTGTTGGATGTCTCGTCGTGCCGGGCCGATGCGACGCAGGGCGTATTGGGCTTGATCGCGGCGGCGGTGGCGGACGCTGCGAGAGCGATCGAGGCGCAAACCTTCCGGCACGCTTTTCCCCACGCGCGCATCGTGCTGACCGACGATGCGGCCGGACGAAACACGGCGGCCCTGCTGGCGGTTGATCAGGACGATCTGGTGGTCGGAGCGACGCGCGCCGCACGCCTCGCGCTCGCGATCACCGACGACCGGATCGCGAACCAGCTGGCGGCGTCGGAGGTGCTGGGCGTCGGCGCAGTAGAAGCCGATCTTCTGAACGCCGAACGCGGCGCGGTGCGTCGCGCGCTAGCCTTGAGCGGTGGCAATGTCTCGGCGGCCGCGCGCGCTCTCGGGGTCAGCCGCGCGACCCTGCACCGCAAGCTGCACAGGCTCGGCCTCTCTAACGCACCTTAGCAAGCAATCTGTCGCAGTTCTGCGACAGGTGTGCGCCGCAGAATGGCAGCGTCCTCTGGCGTCGTGCTCTCCGCCGGACGACCTTCTGATCCAACGACGTCGACAATGGACGCCAGAGGACAACGCAGGAGGCCATCATGACCAAGCCCGAGTTCAGCCGCGCCGCGACCCCCAAGTTCAAGGCGCGCTACGACAACTTCATCGGCGGACAGTGGATCCCGCCCGTCAACGGCCGATATTTCGAGAACACCTCCCCGGTGAACGGCCGCGTCCTGTGCGAGGTCGCGCGATCGGACGCGGCCGACGTCGAACTGGCCCTGGACGCCGCACACGCCGCCAAGGACGCCTGGGGGCGAACCAGCGTCGCCGAACGCGCCGTCATCCTGAACAAGATCGCCGACCGGATTGAAGCCAATCTTCAGGCCGTCGCAGAGGCGGAGACCTGGGACAACGGCAAGCCGGTGCGTGAGACCATGGCCGCCGACATCCCCCTGGCCATCGACCATTTCCGCTATTTCGCCGGCTGCATCCGGGCGCAGGAAGGCGGGATTTCGGAACTGGACCACGACACGGTCGCCTATCATTTCCATGAACCGCTGGGCGTGGTGGGGCAGATCATCCCCTGGAACTTCCCCATCCTGATGGCGGCCTGGAAGATCGCTCCGGCCCTGGCGGCGGGCAACTGCATCGTGCTGAAGCCGGCGGAGCAGACCCCGGCGTCCATCCTCGTGGTGATCGAGCTGATCCAGGATTTGCTGCCGGCCGGCGTGCTGAATATCGTTTCGGGCACGGGGGCCGAGGTGGGCGAACCCCTGGCCACCAATCCGCGCATCGCCAAGATCGCCTTCACCGGCTCGACCGCCGTCGGTCAGAAGATCATGCAGTATGCGACCCAGAATCTGATCCCGGTGACGCTGGAACTCGGCGGTAAGTCGCCGAACATCTTCTTCAAGGACGTGATGGATCATGACGACGCCTATCTGGACAAGGCACTGGAAGGCTTCGCCATGTTCGCGCTCAATCAGGGCGAGGTCTGCACCTGCCCCAGCCGCGCTCTGATCCATGAGGACATCTATGAGGCCTTCATCGAGAAGGCGATCGCGCGGGTGGAATCCATCGTCCAAGGCGACCCTCTGGACCCGGCCACCATGGTCGGCGCCCAGGCCTCGGACTAGCAGCTGAAGAAAATTCTCGGCTATCTAAAGCTGGGCGGGGAGGAGGGCGCCGAGGTCCTGACCGGCGGCGATCAGGCCGCGCTCAAGGACGATCTGGCCGGCGGCTATTACGTTAAGCCCACCGTGTTCAAAGGCACCAACGACATGCGGATCTTCCAGGAGGAGATCTTCGGTCCGGTCCTGGCGGTCACAACCTTCAAGACTTTTGAAGAGGCCATGGAAATCGCCAACGACACCGAATATGGCCTGGGCGCCGGGGTGTGGTCGCGCGACATGAACACCGCCTACCGCGCCGGTCGCGCCATCCAGGCAGGCCGCGTCTGGACCAACTGCTACCACCAATATCCGGCCCATGCGGCCTTCGGCGGCTACAAGAAGTCGGGTATCGGTCGGGAGAACCACCGCATGATGCTGGACCACTATCAACAGACCAAGAACCTTCTTCTCAGCTACAGCCCCGACAAGTTGGGCTTCTTCTGATCTAGGCGCAGGATGGCCGATCTAGGATTGGCCATCCTGCGTACGGTTCCTATCATTAGCCGCTCAGCTGGACGGGCCTGCAACTGATCACGGTGGCGCTGCTGCGAGCAGCCTGCACAGGGGACGGTTTTGAGCCGCTGAACGTCAGCTTTTGAGCTTTGAGGCAATCACCGCTCTTGGCGCATCTGCGACATCACAAATGACTTTGCCTGACTCAAAGCGGAGCTTTAAAAGGTCTGCCTTCGGATTGCGCTAATACAGAGCCTGCCGTCGTGTGATCACGACCGCACTCGACGCCCAAACCAGCGGCTCACACTGATAGCGTAGGCGGACCACGCCGCGCCGAAGAGGGCCGCCAAGTGTCGTTCCTCGCGCCGGATGGCGACGCGGTCGGTGGCGAAGGCGGCGATGGCGGTGGCTACGAAGAACCAGGCGTTGTCGACAGGCCGCCGAGGCCGAGCAGCAGCAGGCCGTTGGCGAGATAGATCGGGTTACGGCTCCAGGCGAAGGGGCCGGTCGTGACCAAGGCGGTCGCGGCCCTGTGCGGCAGGATGTTGGCCCGCCGCCGCCGCATCTCGAGCATGGCCCAAAGATCAAGGCCAAGGGCGAGCGCGACAAGCAGGCCGCCGACGGCAGAGGCGCCGGGAAATAGCGCCGGAGCAGGCAAACTCGGTCCGGCCCGGGGGCGCCTTGTAATCGTGACACAGGAAGACCCGCGCCTCGTCCGGCAAAGAGGTCAGGCGATGGATCGAGCGGTACAGGGTCCGGGCGTCGCCGCCCGGGAAGTCGCAGCGCGCCGTGCCGTAGTCGGGCATGAACATGGTGTCGCCGGGGAATACGGCGTCGGCGATGCGGCCATCGCCGACGGCGAGGGCGACGCGCCCTTATACTATCGCGAGCGCCGCCCATGACCGACGACCAGGCCGCCGCCATGGAGCGGTTGAAGGAGAAAGCGCCCGAGGCCGCCGAGCTGTTGCGCCAGCTGGCCAATGCAAACCGGCTGCTGATCCTGTGTCATATCGCCGAAGAGGAGCGCTCGGTGGGCCAGCTCGAGGCGGACCTCGGCATCAAGCAGCCGGCGCTATCCCAACAACTGGCTGAGCTGCGCCAGTATGGCCTGGTCAAGACCCGCCGTCAGTCCCGCTCGATCTTCTATTCGATCGCCGACGATCGGGCCCAGGCCGTTATGGGCATGCTCTACGAAATCTTCTGCGGCGATGCGAAGGCGGTCGGCGCGCGGCGACACGGCGCAATTCGCACGCATCACCGCCGTTGCACGTCGATGACTGAAAACTCAACTGTGCAGCAGATGCCCAACGACGGCAGCACGGCCACTCAACTGGGTGCCCAGCGTTCTCGTGCTGGGTCGGAAAGTGGCTTGGTCGGGCGCCAGATAAGGCAATTGATCGAAGCATATTGAAGTCGTGTTTTCGGCGCAGAGTGAACGACTGCTTCTTGCGCTGGGCTGACGCAGAGGGCGTGAAATTGAAACGGCAGAAAGCTCACCTTCTGGGAGGTTGATCTTCTCCGGCGGATGGCATCTGCAAGGAGGAGAACTGAAAGGTTGCGCGACTGCAGTCAGCACAGCGGCCCCGAGCGGGAGCGCGAGCGCCGCGTCGGAAGCGTCGGAGCCTGCCGCGGTGTCGTCGCACTGGACGGCGTCGTACCAGGGCGTCGGCGGCGTACTGCGTCGATATTCGACGGGGGTGCGTCGGGTGCCATCGCCGCAATGAACACGCCAGGCCCGCTCGACCGCGTCGAACTGGTCCGAGGCGTCCAGACCCAAGTCCAGTCCAACCTTGCCGACGGGTTCCTCGAACCCGTTCTCCGGCTTTGAAAGCTGCGCAGCGGCGTTTTGAGCTCTGACAGGCTTCAGCTATGCAACGGAGAGGAACTGGTGTTTTCTGCCGATAATATATCTTAGGCGATAATATGAGTGCGCTGCTCAAGGCCGCAAACGGCTTTCCTGAGCTTGGTGTTGGACACTCACTGGCGTGTCTGCCGTTTGGGCTGCTGTGTCAGACCAACACCCTTGAGCCATAGCTTCAGCGCCTCCCAATGGATCGCCGCGACCACCTTGAACGTCATCAGCGGGATTGCTGCTGTCGCAGCGGCGATGTTGCGATCCTCCAGGCGTTCCCGCTTGGCCGCCATAGCGGCCGTGATCAGCACGCCTTCGGCATCTAGCCCATCGATGGTCATGTCCAGGCGATCGCCCGGCGTATGGCCACGGAACTGGTAATCCATCTCCATGCCCATGAATGGCGACACATAGAGCGCCTTGGCCGCGCCCTGACGAATGACGCCTGCGGCCCGATCCTCGATCGGGATCGGAATGACATAGGCGTGGCGGATGCCGAAGGTGCTGGTCACCTCGTACACCATGGCGGCCAACCGTCCGTTCGGCCAATGGCAATAGTAAATGCTGATCGGGTTGAAGACGTATCCAAGGACGCGCGGCATGGTTAACAGGCGGACAGGTCCGCCTGCGAGATCGATGCCGGCTTGAGCCATCCACGCATCCACCTGAGGACGCAGAGCGCCAGAACCGTCTCCGTAATCCTTGTCGTGGAAGGACAAGAGATTGAACCGATTGCGCGAAAACAGGCGCAGGCGCGCGTCCACATCATCGATTTCCGACAGGTCAAGCAGAAGCCAGAAGACGCGATAGTTCAGCCTATGGGTCTTGGGGCGAAGGCGTCGGTGCATGACCCGGCCGCGATAAAGGGCCGAGCTGAATATCACGCGGCACGTTCCAGCTGAGCGCTCGCCGGCGTCGTCAAATGAATGCGACCGCTTTCGTTGGCGACAGACCAAGGGCGACGTACGCCGCCGAGTTGCTCGGCGACGGCGAGGCCGGATTGCAGGCCATCCTCGTGGAAGCCGGCGCCGAAATGGGCCCCGCAGAACCAGACGCCCCCCTGCCCTTGCAGGCTCCACAACTGCTTTTGCGCCTTTATGGCCGCAGGATCGAAGATGGGGTGCTCGTACAGTTCGCTGCGTAAAATCGTGTCGGCGCGCGGTGGACGCGGTGGATTGAGCGTCACGAACAGATCGTCGCCCGGCAGGCCTTGCAGGCGGTTCATCCAATAAGTGACGCAAAGGCCGTCGTCCGCGCCAATATAGTTCCAGCTGGCCCAGGCGCGACGACGATGCGGCATCAGGCCGGCGTCGGTATGCAGGACGGTCAGATTTCGGCTGTACCGGAAAGCGCCGAGCAGCGCCTTCTCCTGCGCCGTCGGTTCGGCCAGCATCGCCAGAGCCTGGTCGGCATGGGACCCGATCACAACTTGGTCGTAGCGCTCGATCCCGCCTTGGCTGTCGTGAACGAAGACGCCCTGGTCGCTGCGCCGCACCGCAGTGACGCCATGGTCCAGCCGAATGTCCTGGATGGCGCGAGCGAGATGTTCGACATAGACGCGGCTGCCACCCTCGACAGTGCGCCACAGCGGGCGTCCCACCAGTTTCAGCAGACCGTGATTGCCGCAGAAACGGATGAAGGACTCGGCCGGATAGTCCATCAGCGTGTGCGCCGGCGATGACCAGATCGCGGCGGCCATGGGCAGCAGGTGATCGTCGCGGAACGCCTCGCTGAACCCTTCGCGCTTCAAATAGTCGCCGAGCGTCAGCGAAGAATCAGACATCGCAGCCAAATCCTTTGGCGCCTCGCGATAGAAGCGCAGAATTTCGCTCAGCATGGACCAGAAGCGAGGACGCAGGGCGTTGCGACGCTGAGCAAATAGGCCCGGCGCGGCATATTCGAACCGCCCATCATCCAGGGAGACGGCGAAGGACATATCCGTCGCCCGTGTCGCGATCCCCAAATGCTCGAACAGGGCTATAAGATTGGGATAGGTCGCGTCGTTAAAGCAGATGAAGCCGGTGTCGACGGCGATGTCGCCAGAAGGCACGCCGGCCATAACTGTATTGGAATGCCCGCCCAGCCGGTCGCCCTTTTCGTAAAGCGTCACGTCATGGCGTTTCGACAGAAGCCAGGCCGAAGACAGAGCGGCGACGCCAGATCCGACCACAGCGATCTTTTGACGTTCGGCAGAGGGCGTCGCGGACGACAGGGGCATGAAAACTCCGAAAGATACGCCGCAGCGCAATCGCTAGGGCATGAACGGATTACGGGTCGCCGTCATGTTCGGATCGCGATTGATCCAGACATTTCCGCTGAGCGTATTAGTGTTCATGCATGCCGAGCCGTTATCCTTCGCATCAACGCCATGTCGGTCAAACCGCATGAAGGCGCTCGACAGCTTGCCTGATCCGCTGCTGCATGATCGGCTGATCGAACAGATCGCCCTGAGACGCGATCGTGACGCGTTCGCTGCGCTCTTCGCCTATTTCGCGCCGCGGCTGAAGGCCTGGCTGATCAAGTCGGGCGCGACGCCTGGCGCGGCCGAGGACTTCGCGCAGGACGCCATGCTGACCGTGTGGCGCAAAGCCGATCTGTTTGATTCGTCCAAGGCGCGCGCCGCCACGTGGATTTTCACCATCGCTCGCAACCGTCGGCTGGACATGCTTCGTCGTGACGCGCGTCCCCTGCCGACGCCCGAAATCGAGCTGGCGGGGGACGACGTTCGCCGACCCGATGAACTGCTGTCGATGTCGCAAGACGCGGACCGCGTGCGCGACGCTCTGGCCCGGCTCAGCGCTGACCACGTCGAGGTCCTGCGTTTGGCCTTCTTCATGGACAACTCTCATTCCGAGATCGCCAAACATCTCGGCCTGCCGCTCGGCACCGTCAAATCCCGTATTCGTAACGCCATGACCAAGCTTCGTATGATCCTCGCGCCGTCCGAGGAGGCTGCGCGATGAAACCTCAGCGCAATCCCTCCGAAGAACGTTTGCTGGCCTATGCGGCCGGCACGCTCAGCCCGCCCGAGGCTGTGGTGATGGCGGCCCATCTGGCGATGCGGCCGGCCAATGACGCCTGGGTGCGCGACCTGCAGTCGGTCGGCGGCGAGTTCTTAAACGAGACGCTCCCCTCCCCCTTGTCGAATGATGCGCTCGCCTTGGCGATGGCGCGGATCGAGACGGATGCCGGCAAGGCCAGACACAGCGCGCCCCTGAACGACATGCCCGAGCTGCCCGAGCCGCTGCGACGCTATGCGCTGGGTCCATGGCGCTGGGTCGGGCCCGGCATGCGCGTGCGCGATGTCCATGCGCCGCGGGATGGGGATTGCCGTGTCATTCTTCTGAAGATCGAATCGGGTCGTGAGACGCCAAAACACACGCATGGCGGCGTCGAGCTGACCTGCGTCATCTCCGGCGCCTATGCGACCGAAACCGAGCGGTTCGATGTGGGGGACTTTGAAGAGGCGGATCCGGAGGTGCTGCATCAACCCCGTGTCGTGTCGGACGAGCCGTGTCTGTGCGTCGTCGCGCTTGACGGTCAGATTCAGCTGGATGGGTGGGTCGGCAAGCTGATCCAGCCCTTCGTTCGCCTGTGACGGCTCTTGCGACCATTTGGGGTGTCGCGGCCCTATTTCTCGTTGTTGTCATGTCTACGGCCTGGCTGGTTCAGAAACGAACCGGTCAGGGCGGTTGGGCGGACGCCTTCTGGTCGCTCGGACTGGGAGCAGCCGGCGTCGGCGTCGCGCTGTTTCCGATCGACGGCGCCACTCCGTCGTTGCGCCAGTATCTCGCAGCGCTGCTGATTGGCCTTTGGGGCTTGCGGCTAGGATCTCACATCGCTGTTCGCGCCGCCCACGAGGAGCGCGAAGACGCTCGCTACGCGCGTCTGCGAGAGGACTGGGGCGCCGGTTTTCAGGTGAAGATGTTCGGCTTCCTCATGTTGCAAGCCGGAGCCGCAGCCTTCCTGGCGCTAAGCGTGATGGCGGCGGCGCGCAACCCAGCGCCGGGCCTGACGCTCCAGGATGTCTTAGCGACACTAATCTTTGTCGGAGCCCTGATTGGCGAAGCTGTTTCCGATCGCCAACTGGCGGCCTTTAAACGTAATCCGGCCAACAGGGGCGGAGTCTGCGATATCGGTCTGTGGGCCTGGTCACGCCACCCAAACTACTTTTTCGAATGGGTGAGTTGGTGCGCCTGGCCTGTGTTCGCCATCAATCTGAGCGGTGAATGGCCTTGGGGTTGGCTGGCGCTGACAGGGCCAGCGTATATGTACTGGCTTTTGACCAAGGTGTCCGGCGTGCCCTTGCTGGAAGAGCATATGCGACAGTCGCGACCCAAGGCGTTCGAGGCCTATGCCGCCCGCACCAGCGCGTTCTTCCCTCGCCCGCCCCGGCGATGAGGCGATATTAGTCTTTCTGAGCTGACCCCAGATGCGTTTCGCCCCGCTCGCGGGCTATCTGCATCTGCCTGTGCCGCTCGGCATATCGCTGCCGCTGGACCGCGTCGCGGGCGTCGTGACAGCGCTCGCAGCACACGCCTTCGATATAGTGCGGCGAAGCCCGACCGGCCTCATCCACGGGCAGACGACATCCCCGGCACAAGGTGTGGGGACCTTGCCTCAGGCCGTGCCCGACCGAGACGCGTTCGTCAAAGACGAAACACTCTCCACGCCATAGGCTCTGATCCTCGCCTACAGTCTCAAGATACCGAAGGATGCCGCCTTCCAGATGGTGGACGTTCTCCACGCCCTCGGCCTTCAGGAAGGCGGTCGATTTTTCGCAGCGAATGCCGCCGGTGCAGTACATGGCCACGCGCTTGGCGCCGGTCTGCTCAATCAGGGCGCGACCTTCGCTGCGAAACCAGTCTGGGAAATCGCGAAAGCTTCGAGTATTCGGCTGGACGGCCCGTTCGAACGCGCCGATCTCGCCCTCATAGTCGTTGCGCGTATCGATTACCAAGGTCTCGGGATCGGCGATCAGGGCGTTCCAGTCCGTGGGCGCAACGTAGACGCCCGCCTGGTTCGCAGGGTCCAGATCCGGCTGTCCCATGGTGACGATCTCGCGTTTGACGCGCACCTTCATCCGGTGGAAAGGCAGGGCGTCGGTCCAGGCGTATTTGAGTTCGAGCGTCTCGAAGCCTCGCATGGCATGGATCGCGGACAGCACCGCTGCGATGGCCGCCTCTGATCCGGCGATGGTGCCGTTCAGACCTTCCGGCGCGACAAGCAGGGTCCCCCTCACCTGCCTAGCGTCGCAGACCGCCTGAAGCGTCTTGCGTACGGCGTCGGGGTCGGGGTCGGCAACCGGCGCGAACCGGTAGAGCGCGGCGACAAGGACGGCTTGGCTGGACGAGGCCTGATGCTCGGTCATGGATCAGCCCCTCGAAGGCGCCGGAGATGGCGCGCCCAGCAGGACTCGAACCTGCAACATCCCGCTTAGAAGGCGGGTGCTCTATCCGGTTGAGCTATGGGCGCTCTGGCAAGACGTTAGACGTCAGTGCGTCCAGGACTGCTTGCGGTTGGTAGCGAAATTGTCGGCATAGGCCTTGATGATCACTGGCGGATCGTTCGGCTCGTGCAAGCGGAAGGCGATGCCATGACGTTCGGCGTATTCGATCGCTTCTTCCTTCGATTCGAAGCTCAGCCGAACCTGGCCGTTCATGTCGGTGGAGCTGGTCCAGCCCATTAGCGGATCGATGGTGCGCGCCGACGCGGGTTCGAATTCCAGCCGCCAGTCGCGGCTCTTGGCCTTGCCCGACTGCATCGCAGTTTTGGCCGGGCGGTAGATGCGAGCCAACATGGCGAAATCCTCAGTGACGGCGTGGTCTGTGACCCTGCCATAACGCGCGCCGGACATATGATCCAGCGGCCTTCCGTTGGTCGGGGCGAGAGGATTCGAACCTCCGACCCTCTGGTCCCAAACCAGATGCGCTACCAGGCTGCGCTACACCCCGGACCGAACGGAGCGCTCTATTGGCACTTCGCGACGCGATCCGCAATCAAGGCTTGAAATAAGGATGTAAAACTTTGTCGCCGGGCTTGGCGTTGATTTCGGCCGCCCGCCCTGCCCGCAGTTCCAGGACGCCGTTGGCGGCGCCATTGGAAGGTATCGGCGCCTCGGAGAACGGCGTGGCGTGCGAAGCGATGGAGACGATCCGGCCCTGCGGATCGATATACAGAATGTCCAGCGAACTCGGCGTGTTGCGCATCCAGAAGCTTTGCTCGCGCGGCGCTTCTCCCGGCCATTGGAACAGCATGCCGCGGTCGGCCTCCAGCGGTGGACGGAACATCAGCCCCCGTTGACGTTCGGGCTCTTCGTCCGCGATCTCGACCCAGAACTGATGCTCGCCCGACGTGGTCACGACGGCCAACTTTTGCAGCGGCTCGCCATTGGGACCGACCGGCGCCTTGGCCGCGCATCCGGCAAGCGCGAGCATAATAAGCCCGGCCATCGCAAAACGTCTCGTCGCCTTGATCATACGCCTCTCCTGAGCGCTGGATCAGTCGCCCGTTCTGATGTCCGCCACCACCAGACCCTTGGGCCCGTTGGCGAATCGCACCCGCACCGCATCGCCCGGAATCAGATCATCCAGGCCGCAGCGACGTAGGGTTTCGATGTGGACGAAGATATCGCCCGGCTCGCGATCACGCACGACGAATCCGTAGCCCTTGGTGCGATTGAACCATTTGACCAGGGCGGTCTCCAGCTGTTCGTCACTTTCGGCGACCGGCCGCGGCGGCGGCGAAGTCACAGGTCGACGCACGGCCGGCGTCGCTTCGCCCTCGCCCAGGTCATGGATCTCGATCGTCTGCCAACCCTTGGCGCGCTTGACGCAGTCGCAGGTGATGGTCGCGCCTTCATCGGCCGCGTCACGGCCGAGATCGCGCAGGCTGCTGATATGCAGCAGGACGTCTCTTGTTTCGGTCAGGGTCGGATCGTCAGGGACGATGAACCCATAGCCCTTGACGGCGTCGAACCACTTCACGCGCCCAGTGACGCGAACGGTCTGCGCCGTTTCCGTCTCTCTAAAGTCAGACACTTAAAAACCCCCGCCCGCGCCTCCAGCGGACTCGTTTTATATTTAACACCGTTCCGCGAAATTTTGAAAAGCGGAAAAGGCGCGTCTATGCAGAAGCTTGCGTGTGGGAGTGCAAACGCGCGTTACGGATGCCGGCGAATGAGCGCCTGTTTCGTCTGCAATTTTGTTTAGGCTGTTTGGCGGGAGCCTCAAAAGGCTCAACCATAGTCCTGCCCGCGTGGCAGTCCCTAGGGGAATCGAACCCCTCTTTTCAGGTTGAAAACCTGACGTCCTAACCGATAGACGAAGGGACCGCTGCGCGGGAGAGCCGGCGATATAGCCGCGCCCTCGGGGCGGTGCAAGCGTGGATTTTCAGTTTTTTGGAGAGGTCGTCAGATCATTCGAGGATCGGCGACATCCTCGATCTCGAACTGCACGCCCTTGCGGCCATTCCAGTCGTCAGCCTTCAGCCGGCCCACGACACTCAGCCCGCCCTGCCCCGACAGCAAGGCCTGGCCCGTCGGCAGATCGGCGCAGCGCCAGGCGATGGCCTTGACCGACGCGCCATCCGGGCCGACCAGCCGGCACCGCACGTGACCGCCATTCATGGCGACGGGTTCGCGGGCTTGAACCCCGCTTAGGGCGAAGCTGGGTTCCGGGTTGGCAGGGCCGAATGGGGCCAGACGCTCGAACGATTCGAACAGATCGCGCGTCGCCGCCGCAGGGTCGATCAGGGCGTCGATCTCAAGCACGTCCTGTGCGACAGCTTCGACCCTTTCGGTGGCGAGTCTCTCGTTCAGGAAGACGGTCAGCTCGGACACGCGCGCACCGTCCATCGTCAGGCCTGCCGCCATGGCATGACCGCCGCCAGCGAGCAGGATCCCGCTCTCCCATGCCGCCTGGATCGCGCGTCCCAGGTTCATGCCTGGCTGTGACCGGCCCGAGCCCTTCCCGAGACCGGTGACGGGATCGACGCCAATGACGATCACCGGCTTGCGCCAGCGCTCGCGCAAACGGCCGGCGACGATCCCGACGACGCCCGGATGCCAGTCCTCGCCCGCGACCACGACGACGGCGCTCTCGTCGGCATGGGCGCCGGTCGCCTCGACTCGACGAACGGCGGCGTCGGTGACGGCTCGCTCGACATCGCGCCGTGACACGTTCAGGGCATCGAGCTCGATCGCCAGGGCCTCGGCCTCGGCCGGATCATCCGTCGACAACAACCGCGCGCCGAGGTCGGAGCGACCGATGCGTCCTCCCGCATTGATGCGCGGTCCCAGGATGAAACCGGCATGATTGCTCTTGGCCGGTCCCGGTTCGGCGCCGGCCGCCGCCAACAGCGCGCGCAGACCCGGATTGCGCCAGTCGCTCATGACCTTCAGACCAAGGCCGGTCAGCGCGCGATTGAAGCCGGTTAGCCCGGTCACGTCGCAGATGGCGCCTAGGGCCGCCAGATCCAGCCACTGACGAATGTCCGGCTCGATCCTCTCGGCGAACAGGCCCCGACGCCGCCCCTCCCGGTTCAGCGCCGCCAGAAGCACGAACACGACGCCCGCCGCCGCCAGATTTCCCTGACCCGAATTGCAGCCCGGCCGGTTCGGGTTGACGACCGCCAACGCCGTCGGCGGCTCGCTGCGCATCAGGTGGTGATCGATCACGACAACGTTCAGGGCGATGGCGGCCGCATGGGCCAGGGCTTCGTTCGCCGCCGCCCCGCAATCCACCGTAATGACCAGGTCCGCGCCCGACGCCTTCAGCGTGTCGAAGGCCCTGGCGCTGGGGCCGTACCCTTCAGTCATCCGGTCCGGAACATAGATCGGAAGCGGATGGCCCATCGCCCGAAACCAACGCACCAGCAGCGCCGCGCTGGAGGCCCCGTCCACGTCATAGTCGGCGAACACATGAATGTTCGCCTTGGCCTGTAATGCGTTCAGGATCGCATCGGCGGCCGTATCCATGTCCATGAAGCTTGAAGGATCGGGAAACAGGGCGCGCAGGGTCGGGGTGAGGAAATCTTGGCCCTGGTCTGCGCGAACACCCCGCGAGGCCAGCGCTCGGGCCAGCAGCTCTTCCAGATTCAGGGTCTGCATGTGCGCGCGCGTGGTTGCGGCATCGGCCGGACGTTGACGCCAGGCGCGCCCGGACAGGGATCGAGACACGCCGAGGAATGCGTTCAGTGTCTTTGCGCCGCCGTCGTCTGCCATCAGCACATTATCGCGGGATTCTGCCTCCCGCGCGACCGGTCATCGCGTCGGGCGACGGTCGAGCGGCGGTGGAGCCTTGGCCCTGTCACGCAGACTTTGGGCGAAGGCCTCGATATCCGCCTGGGTTCGGACGGCGTCGGGCGACACCGGAACGGCGTTCACGGCCGCGCGTGTTTCGGCGGCGAGCGCCTCGGCGTCGCCGAGCGTCCAGTCGATTCGTGCGATCTCGCTGGTCAGCGTCGCGCTGTCGCCTTGGAGACGCTGCACATTCGACGCGACCTGAGTGACCGGCGGCAGATCGGTCGGCGCTGCCGGAAAGTCCTCCCAGCGCGGATAGCGCCGATTGGCGTCGACCAGTTCCTGGATACGTGGCGCAAGCGGCGAGACAGCCTCCGTCTTGGAGGCGGATGCGCCGACACAGCCGCTCAATGGCGTCGCGATCGCGGCTGCGGCGATCAGGATCATCTTTTTCGAGTGCGACGCGTTCATTTCCTTGATGGTCTTATGCCATCATCGCGGTGCGCGGAAGGGCGGATGAACCGCCCTCTGGCGCAGGAAGCGCGAAGGACGATCATGGCCAAGACTCCCAGAACGCCGACAGACGCCCCCGACCGCCCCGCACGCAAGGCCGGACGTCCGACGTCCGCCAAGCCCCGCCCGCCTCGCCAGCCCAAATCGAAAACTGCCGAAACGCGGGAAGCGGCCGCCGAAGCCCATTCCGAACCGACTCCTGAACCGACCGCAGCGACGCCCAACCAGGCCGAGTTGATCGAAACCCTGTCGATGAATCTGGCCAAGGCGGCCATGATGGCCCAAAGCGCGATCGCCGAGGCGGCGCTGACCCAGGCCGATCGGCCGGCCGCCCTTTCCGCCGATCCCTTCAACGTCGCGCCGGCCATGACGTCAGTCATGACCAGCCTAGCCGCCCAGCCCGACAAGATGATTCAGGCACAGGCTGACCTGTTTGGCCGCTATATGCAGCTCTGGTCATCGACGGCGCGTCAGGCGGCCGGCGAGGCGCCCGATCCCGCACCGGTCGACAAGCGGTTCAAGGACCCGGCCTGGTCCGAAAACCCGATGTTCGACATGATGCGGCGATCCTATCTGCTGACATCAGACTGGATGAACGGCCTGATCGCCGGGGTCGAGGACGTCGATCCGACGCTCAAACGTCGCG
Organism: Brevundimonas sp. UYEF29; assembly: GCF_040546195.1. Taxonomy (NCBI): domain Bacteria; kingdom Pseudomonadati; phylum Pseudomonadota; class Alphaproteobacteria; order Caulobacterales; family Caulobacteraceae; genus Brevundimonas; species Brevundimonas sp. UYEF29. Next base: position 322,639 of record NZ_JBEPNH010000001.1, read on the forward strand.
CCCAGTTCTTCACCCGCCTGCTGACCGACGCCTTTTCGCCGTCGAACTTCCTGGCCTCCAACCCCGTCGCGCTGAAAGCCTTGGCGGAGACCAGCGGCGAATCACTGGTGAAGGGCATGCAGAACTTCGCCGCCGATCTGGAACGTGGCGGGGGATCGCTGCGCATCAGTCAGGCCGACTATGGCAAGTTCGTCGTTGGCGAGAACGTCGCCACCGCGCCGGGCCAGGTCGTCAGGCGCGACGAGTTGTTCGAACTGATCCAGTACGCACCCTTAACTGAGAGCCAGCACGAAATCCCGCTGCTGATCTTCCCGCCCTGGATCAACAAATTCTACATCATGGACCTGCAGCCGGCGAACTCGCTGATCCGCTGGCTGTCGGCTCAGGGCTTTACGGTCTTCGTCTGTTCCTGGGTCAATCCGGACAGGGACAAGGCTGGCTTCGGCTTCGACGACTATCTGGAAAAGGGCATCTATCGCGCGGTCGAGAAAACGCTGGAGCAGGCGGAAACCAAGCAACTGAACGCCGTGGGCTATTGCATCGGCGGCACCCTGCTTGGCGCTGGCCTGGCCCATATGGCGGCCAAGGGCGACAAGCGCATCGCCGCCGCTACCTTCTTCGCCGCTCAGCATGACTTCGCCGAGGCCGGCGACCTGCTGCTGTTCACCGACGAACACTGGATCGCCGAGATCGAGCGTCAGATGGATGCGGCGGGCGGCGTCCTGCCGGGCGCAGCCATGGCCGAAACGTTCAACGCCCTGCGGTCCAACGACCTGATCTGGTCCTTCTTCATCAGCAACTATTTGCTGGGCAAGGATCCGCCCGCCTTCGACCTGCTGTTCTGGAACGCCGATCAGACCCGCATGCCCAAGACCCTGCATCTCGACTATCTGCGTCAGATGTATGGAGCCAATGCCTTGGCCAAGGGGCAGTTCGAGATCGGCGGCCTGACGGCGGACCTGTCGAAGGTCGAGATCCCGCTCTATTTCCAGGCCAGCCGCGAGGATCACATCGCGCCGATGAACTCCGTCTATCGGTCCGCCAAGCTGTTTGGCGGCAAGGATGTGACCTTCACCCTGGCCGGGTCAGGTCATATCGCCGGCGTCATCAACGCCCCGGCCGCAAAGAAGTATCAGCACTGGACCAACCCTGCCCTTCCCGCGACCTTGGCCGAATGGCAGGCGGAAGCCATCGAACATCCCGGCAGCTGGTGGGAGCATTGGTCGGCCTGGCTCGGCGCGCGATCCGGGAAGCAAATCCCCGCCCGCGACCCGGCCATGGGCCCGCTCAAGCCCATCGAGCCGGCGCCGGGCAGCTATGTGAAAGTGAAGTCTTGAACCGTCTCGAACCCAACGCCCTGCTCGCCGTCAGCACAGGCGTCGCCTTGATCCTGCTGATCATGACAGCCAGCCTGTTCGGAGAACCGGGCAACACGGTCAAATATGTGATCTCGGCCGTCATCTGCGCGGCCGCCTTCGTTCTGCTCAACGAACGAATGGCGCGCGCGATGAAACGTCCGGTCGCTCAGCCGCTGATCCACGTCAGCACGCCGGGCACGGCGGTCTGGGCCGGACTGTTTCCATTGATCGTCATCGCCATGGCCTGCGCGCCCGTTTTCTTCGCCGGTCACGACTATGGTCTGCTGGTGATCATCGCCTCGGTCATCTTCGGCCTGACCGTCGATTCAGCCGTGCGCGCCCTTCGCGCCTAGGCCGAGACGAACTTCAGCGCCACGCCGTTGTTGCAGTAGCGTAGCCCCGTCGGACGCGGACCATCGTCGAACACATGCCCTTGGTGTCCCAGGCAGCGGGCGCAATGATATTCGGTGCGTGGAATGCCGATGGCCAGGTCACGCTTCTTGCCGACATTGGCGGCGATCACGTCATAGAAGCTGGGCCAGCCGGTGTGGGAATCGAACTTCCACTGCGATCGGAACAGCGGCAGATCGCAGCCCTTGCAGACGAAGGTCCCGCGAGCGTGCTGATCGTTCAGCGGGCTGGAATAGGGACGCTCCGTCCCCTCGTGCCGCATGACGCGCCAGGAGGCGTCGCCCAAGCGTCGTCGCCAATCCGCATCGGACACCCGACGATAGGGCGAGGCTGCATATTGCCCCTCCCCGGCTTCGGACGTCTCAGGCGAACAGGCGGACAGGGCGAGCGCGCCGGCGCTCATCAGAAGGCCCCGGCGATTCAGAATCAGGGACTGGGTCATGTCCCTGATACGACGCACGCCGCCGAATGGTTTCAGACCTCAGATCAGACCGGTCGCTTCATCCAGGCCCAGCATGATGTTCAGGTTCTGCACCGCCGCGCCCGACGCACCCTTGCCCAGGTTGTCGAGCAAAGCGACCAGCCGCGCCTGCTCGCCGTTGCGATCGCCGAAGACATGCAGACGCAGGCGATTGGTGCCGTTCAGGCCTTCGGGCGCGATGCCGGTCATGGCCTCGGTCTCCTCCAGGTCGGCGACCTCGACGAACCGCTGGCCGTCATAGGCCTCGACCAAGGCGCCGTGCAGCCGTTCGACAGAAGGGGTTTCCGGCAGGGCCCCCAGATGCAGCGGAACCTCGACCAGCATGCCTTGGCGATAGTTTCCGACCGCCGGCGTGAACAGCACGTCTCGGCTCAGACCTGTGTGTTTTGTCATTTCAGGCACATGCTTGTGCCTCAGCGTCAGACCATAGGCGCGATAGGCGGTCGCGGCGCCCCCGCTGTCTTTTGCGGCCGCCTCGAACGCGGCGATCATGGCCTTGCCGCCGCCGGAATAGCCCGACACCGCATTGACCGTGACCGGATAGTTGGCGGGCACCAGACCCGCCTTCACCAGCGGCCGCACCAAGGCAATGAAACCCGTGGGATAACAGCCGGGGTTCGAAACGAACTGAGAGCGCGCGATCAACGCACGCTGCCCGGCATCCATTTCAGCAAAGCCATAGGCCCAGCCTGGCGCGACGCGATAGGCGGTCGAGGCGTCGATCACCTTGACCGACGGGTTCTCGATCATGGACACGGCTTCCCGCGCCGCATCGTCGGGCAGACACAGGATCACCGCGTCAGCGCCGTTCAGGGCCTCACGCCGCGCATCCGCATCCCGACGACGCTCGCCCAGCAACAGCAGTTCCAAATCCGGGCGCGCTTCCAGCCGCTCGCGGATTTCCAGCCCCGTGGTGCCGGCCTCGCCGTCGATGAAGATGGTGTGGGTCATTTGTCTCTCCCGTTCCTTCTCCGCTTAAGGGAGCAAAGGCGCAAGAAAAAGGGCGCTCCGGGTCTCCCCGAAGCGCCCCAAATCCAAACCGCGTAAACGCGATCAGCGCTTCGAGAACTGGAAGCTGCGGCGAGCTTTGGCGCGGCCGTACTTCTTGCGCTCGACGACGCGGCTGTCGCGGGTCAGGAAGCCATGCGGCTTCAGAACCTTGCGCAGTTCCGGTTCGAAGTGCGTCAGGGCGTGCGACAGGCCGTGACGAATGGCGCCGGCCTGGCCCGACAGGCCCGAACCTTCGACGGTGCAGATCACGTCATACTGCGTGGCGCGATCCGAGACGGTCAGCGGCTGAGCGATCATCATGCGCAGCACGGGACGAGCGAAATACTGCTCCTGGTCCTTGCCGTTGATGGTGATCTTGCCGGTGCCGGGCTTCACCCAGACGCGAGCGATGGCGTTCTTGCGCTTGCCGGTCGAATAGGCGCGGCCCTGGGCGTCCAGCTTCTGGACATAGACGGGCGCGTCGTTCTCGACCGAAGAGCTCAGGCCCTTCAGGGCGTCGAAGCCGGTGGCGGTTTCGGTGTTGGTCACGTCGGTCATGCTCAGACGCTCCGGGTGTTCTTGGGCGACGCCGACTTGAAGTCGATCGTTTCCGGTTGCTGGGCTTCGTGGTCGTGCGCGGCGCCGGCGAACAGGCGCAGGTGCGTCATCTGCTTGCGGGCCAAGGGGCTTTCCTTGGGCAGCATGCGCTCGACGGCCTTTTCAAGCACGCGTTCGGGGAAGCGGCCGCCCAGAACCTTCTCAGGCGTGGTCGACTTGACGCCGCCCGGGTGACCGGTGTGGCGATAGTAGATCTTGTCGGTGTTCTTCTTGCCAGTGAACACCACCTTGTCGACGTTGGTGACGACGACATAGTCGCCGCAATCGACGTGCGGGGTGTAGTCGCCGCGGTGCTTGCCGCGCAGACGGTTGGCGATGAAGGTCGCAAGGCGGCCCACCACGACGCCTTCGGCGTCGATGTGGATCCACTTCTTCTCGACCTCGGCCGGCTTCAACGAAGCCGTAGTGCTCTTCAGCATGAGGGGGTTCCTGGAGACGAAAATCGGGTCCGGCCCCCGAGGGAACCGAATGAAGGCGCGCTGATACAGGAGACGATTGGTCGCGTCAACGCACTAAACAACATCACATTTGCCACAACGCATTGTTTCAACTGAGTTTTTAAAATACGGTATTAAAATACCCGACGCGAAGAGGCTAGGCAGCGTTACGGCGTAACATAAAACGTCATCAAAGGATGATTATAGGCGGGCATCGCAAAGACGACAGCTCTGGAGTCCCTTCATGATCCTTCATCGTCGCGGTCTGATCGCCACGGGCGCAGCCGCCGCCTTCTCGGGACTGGCTCGTCATGCCGCCGCTCAGACGGCGGGTGAAGAGACCTACGTCAACGAGGTCCATGGCTACGGCCCGCTGCTGCGCGATCCCAATCGCTTGCTCGATCTGCCCGAAGGCTTTTCCTATCAGGTCGTGGCCCAGAGCGGAGACACGATGGATGACGGCTTGTTAGCTCCGGGTCAGCCTGACGGCATGGCTTGTTTCCCGCTGGAAGGGTCTCGCGTGGCCCTGGTCGTCAATCACGAGCTGAAAGGCTCCAGCGGCCTGCATCGCAACCTCGGCCCCGGCGGCCTTCGTGAGGAACGGCTTGACCTGCTGGACGCCACCAAGGGCTACGACACCTATAAGAATGGCCGCCCCCTGCCCGGCGGCTGTTCCACCATCGTCTATGATCTGGCGACCCGCCGGATGGTCAGCCGACATCTGACGCTGGCCGGCACCTCGACCAACTGCTGCGGCGGCCCGACGCCGTGGGGCAGTTGGCTGACCTGCGAGGAAACGCTGGAGACGCCGGCCGACGCCGATGTGACCAAGGCTCACGGATGGGTCTTCGAAGTGCCGGCGACCGCAACCGCCCTGGTCGATCCGGTGCCGCTCAAGGCCATGGGTCGCTTCGATCACGAGGCCGTCTGCGTCGATCCCCGCACCGGCGTCGTCTATCTGACCGAAGACGACAACGCCGGCCTCTTCTATCGCTTCATTCCCAATGCGCCCGGCAGGCTGAGAGAGGGCGGCCGGCTTCAGGCGATGGCCTGGAAGGGCGCGCCCTCGGCCGACACCCGCAATCAGGACGCTCGCACCTGGGCTGTCGGGGATTGGAGGGAGATCGAATGGATTGATCTGGACGACGTCGAATCTCCCAATGGCGACCTAGCCAAGCGCGGTCATGCGTCCGGCGCGGCCTGGGTGGCGCGGGGCGAAGGCGTCTGGTGGGGCGATGACGAACTGTATTTCACCGCAACCTCGGGCGGGCCAATCCGCCGCGGTCAGGTCATGCGGCTGGTCCCCGGTCTGAACGGCGCGGCGGACCGGCTGCAGTTGTTCGTGGAAAGCACGGACCCGAAGACGATGAATATGGCCGACAACATTACCGTCGCGCCCTGGGGACACTTGATCCTGTGCGAGGACAACTATTCCTCGGACGTCCGCAATCACCTGAAAGGCGTCACGCCAGAGGGCAAGGTCTATACGATCGGCCGCAATGTCTTCACCGGCAACTCCGAGTTCGCCGGCGCCTGCTTCTCGCCGGATGGCGAGGTGCTGTTCGTCAACATCATGTACCCCGGCATGACTCTGGCGATCAGAGGCCCATGGTCCTCGGTCCGGACATGAAGATGCGCGGCTGAGCCCGCAGCACCAACCATAGGTTCACGGTGGCCGTCGCCAGCACGATTGCGGCGCCCGCCTGGTGCAGCACGCCCAGCCACACCGGAACCGCGTGCACCAGGGTCACGATCCCCAGCAGAGCCTGGAACCAGATCACACCCGCAAGCGCAAAGGCGCCGAAGCCCATTCCCTCCGCCACGCGCCAGCGCCAGGCCTGGAAGGCATAAATGCTGACGGCGATCAGCAGGCCATAGGCGACCAGTCGGTGATTGAACTGCGTCAGCGCCTGATCATGCAGAAAGGCGACCGCGCCCAGGCTCCAGTCGGCCGGCGGCAAAACGGCGCCGTTCATCAGCGGCCAGTCGGTATAGACCAGCCCCGCATGACCGCCCGCAACCAGGGCGCCCAGCAGACATTGCAGGAAGACCGCGCCGAGCAGCAGGCCGGCGCCCCTCGCCCAACCCGACGGCGGCCGGCCGTGATCCTCGCCGTTCCAGGCCTCCAGCCCCGTCCAGATCAGGGCGGCGAACAGCACGAACGCCAGACCCAGATGTGTGGCCAGACGCTCCGGCGCGACGCTGACACGCTCGGACAGGCCGCTAGACACCATCCACCATCCGATCAGCCCCTGAAGGCCGCCCAAGGCCAGGAGCAGGACACAGCGCCAGATCAGGCGATTGGGCATCGCCCACTGGTGGAATACCGACCGGGCCGGCCCAAGACGGCACAGCAGGAAGACGATCAGCGGCAGGGCGAACACCATACCCACCAGACGCCCGATCAGCCGGTGCAGCCACTCCCACCAGAAGATGCCCTGAAACTCGCCCAGGCTCATGCCGGCGTTGACCTGCGCGTACTGCGGGATCTGCTTGTACTTCTGGAAGGCCTCGGCCCACTGGGCGTCGTTCAGAGGCGGAATCGCGCCCATGATGGGCTTCCACTCCGTGATCGACAGGCCCGAGCCCGTCAGCCGCGTGATGCCGCCGATCACGACCATCAGGAAGACGACGGCGGCCGTAGTGAAGAGCCACACGGCGACGGCGCGGTTACGATCTGGATTTCCGAAACGGTTCATTCGACGCCTGACACTGACCCGGATATGGTGTCGCGTCGAACGAAGACCAGACGCGACCGGTGCGGTATGCCCGCCCCAAGCGACAAGATCGAGTCGGATTGAGTTAACGGCGCTGTTGCCGCAGGAGATCAGGGTTGCAATACGCCGATATCGCCGCCGCCGTCGCAGGCGGCCTGCTGCTGGCCTGGATCGCGGACCTTCTGACGGGCCGGCGCGGCTTTGGCGGCACAAGCCTTGTGTCCGGGATCGGCCTGGCCTGCGGATGGTTTCTGGCGGTGCGGGTCTTCGCGGTCAGCACGATGGACAGCTGGGTCTGGGTGCCGTGGGCGCTCGTCGGATCGGGCATCTGTCTCGTGGCCTTCTTCCTGTTCCGGAACAAGCGCTGATGCCGCCGCGTCTGCGTCGCTTCGTCGCCGCGATCGGCGTGCTGCTCTTTCTCGTTTTCTGGGTTTGGGGCCTGATCGCCCTGCGCGGACTGCTGCCGCCGTCGCAGTGGATCGACTTCCTGTTCTTCGGCATCGGCGGGACCGCCTGGGGCCTGCCGCTCATCCCGCTGCTGCGATGGGCCGAGCGCGGCTGAGCGCCGAACCTGCCTCCAGATACGGCGATGGGGCCGCCCGCAAGGACGACCCCACCATCATCATTCTTTTTCAAGAATGGTCGGAGCGACAGGATTCGAACCTGCGACCCCTTGACCCCCAGTCAAGTGCGCTACCAGGCTGCGCCACGCTCCGAAGGCGCTCCCTATAGACGGGGGGACCGCTGTCCGCAAACGCTAAAACGACTTTTCCACCTACCGTGAAAGAACGGCGTCCAGACGCGCTTTGGCCTGCTCCAGATCGGCCAGAACCTGATGCAATTTCGAGGTTTCGGCCCGCGCGACATCGGAAGTCGCCGTAGCGAACGTGACATCGCCGTCGTCGATCAGTGCAGCGGCCTCCGCCCCGATCAGCTTTTTCAGCCCCTGTTCCTTGTGCAGACGCTGGACGCCGCGAATCGTCAGCCCATCGTCGTGCAGCAGGCGTTTGACCGCCTTCAGCACCGCGATGTCCTGGGGCCGATAGAAGCGACGCCCGCCAGCCCGTTTCACAGGCGTGACGAAATCGAACTTCGTTTCCCAGAACCTCAGGACATGCTGCGGCGCGCCGACCTCTTCGGCCGCTTCAGAAATGGTTCGGAAGGCGTCGGCGCTCTTGGCCACCGCGATCAGGCCTCGACGACGGCGTCGTGAACCCGGCTTTTCATGATCTGTGAGGCGCGGAAGCTGATGACCCGGCGCGGGTTGATCGCCGCCGGTTCGCCCGTCTTGGGATTGCGGCCCATCCGTGCGCGCTTCTCACGCACCTGAAAGACGCCGAAGCCGGACAGTTTCACCGTCTCGCCGCGCTCAAGCGATTCGACGATCAGTTCCAGGGTGCGCTCGACCAGGCTGGAGCATTCCTGACGCGACAGGCCGACCTCTTCATGCACGGCTTCGCACAAGTCGGCGCGCGTCACGGTCTGTTGGCCTGCCATCGTATCCCCGCTGTCATGCGATCCGCTCGCATCCATAGGGGCGCAAAGCCCCCGAAAAATCAATGCCTCGATGTCGATTACAGCCGAAGCGCGCAGGCACCCCAGGTCAGGCCGCCGCCCATGGCCTCAAGCAGCACCATATCGCCCTTCTTGATCCGCCCGTCTTGGATCGCAGCGTCCAGCGCCAGCGGGATCGAGGCGGCCGAGGTGTTGGCGTGGGTCGCGACGGTCGAGATCACCTTGTTCTCGTCCAGACCTAGCCGGTCGCCGACGCCCTTGATGATTCGCTGGTTGGCCTGGTGCGGCACGAACCAGTCGACGTCCGCGATCTGGATGTTTGCGGCGGCGCAGGCGGCGGTTATGCCTTCGGCAATATTCACGACGGCATGACGGAAGACCTGGTTTCCGGCCATGCGGAGGTGGCCAACGGTGCCGGTCGTCGCGGGGCCGCCATCGACATAGAGCAGGTCGGTCTTGGACCCGTCGGCCCGTAAGGCGAAGCCCAGCATGCCCTGGTCGTCCGATGTCCCCTGCCCTTCGCGCGGTTCCAGCACCACGGCGCCGGCCCCGTCGCCGAACAGGACGCAGGTGGTCCGGTCGGTCCAGTCCATCAGCCGCGTCATCTCTTCGGCCCCAATAACGAGGGCGCATTTCGACAGGCCGCGCGCCACGAATCCGTCGGCGACGCTGAGCGCATAGACGAAACCGGAGCAGACGGCCTGAACATCAAAGGCGATGCCGACGCCCGCGCCCAGCTTGGCCTGGACGATCGACGCGACCGCCGGGAAGGTCATGTCGGGCGTTGTGGTGGCCACGATAATCAGATCGACGTCGGACGCCGCCTTGCCCGCGTCGGCGAGCGCCTTCCTGGCGGCCTCGACCGCCAGATCGCTGGTCGGCTGGTCGTCGCGCGCCTTATGACGTTGCTTGATGCCGGTGCGCTCCTGAATCCATTCGTCGGATGTGTCGACGAACTTGGCCAGGTCGGCGTTGGTGACGATCTCCTCCGGCAGATAGGAGCCGACGCCGGTCACGGCGCTGCGGGTGACGGTCACTGGAGGGGTTCTCCCACGGCTGCGGCGGGCTTGGCGGCATGATCGAACACCGCGTCCAGCTTGCCCAGGTTGTCCCCCACCTTGCTCATATAGTCGCTGCGGGCCAGATCGACAGCGATGCGGATGGCGTTGCCGAAGCCCTTGGCGTCGGCGCCGCCGTGGCTCTTCACGACAATGCCGTTTAGGCCCAACAGAGGGCCGCCGTTGATGGCGCTGGGGTCGATCTTCTGGCGCATCTTCTTCAACGCCGGCATGGCGATGACGGCGCCCAGCTTGGATTGCAGGTTGGAGGTCAGGGCCTCTTTCAACAGGGCGGAAATATAGCGCGCCGTGCCTTCGGCGGTCTTTAGCGCGATGTTGCCGGTGAAGCCGTCGGTCACCACCACGTCCACCGTGCCCTTGGCGATATCGTCGCCCTCGACGAAGCCATGATAGTTCAGGTCGAACGGCCCATCGCGCAGGATGGCGTGCGCCTCCTTGACCTGTTCGTTGCCCTTCATGTCTTCCGAACCGACGTTCAACAGGCCGATAGTCGGGCGCGCGACGCCGCGCACGGCCGACTGGAAAGCTTCGCCCATGATGGCGAACTCGACCAGCTGCTCCGCATCGCTGCCGATGTTGGCGCCGACGTCCAGAACCGCCGTGTGGCCCTTGAAGGTGGGCCAGCTGGCGACGATGGCCGGACGCTCAAGCCCGGGCGCAGACATCCGCAGAATCAGTTTCGAGATCGCCATCAGGGCGCCGGTGTTGCCGGCCGAGACGACGCCGGCCGCCTGGCCCGTCTTCACCGCCTCGATGGCGTTCCAAAGGCTGGAGCCCTTGCCGCGCCGCATGGCCTGGGCCGGCTTTTCGTCCATGGCCACGACCTTGTCAGTGTGATGGATTTCGCAGACGTCCGCCGCCAGGCCGCAACGCGCCAACTCCGGCGCGATCTTGGCCTCGTCGCCATGCAGCAGGAAGCGCACCCCCTCGCCATCGTGGGTGCGGATATAGCTGCGGATGCCGGGAACGACGACGGAGGGCCCGTGATCGCCGCCCATGGCGTCAAGCGAGATCGTAACTGGGGCTGGCAAATGGACCTCTTATGGCCGCGTCGTCTTGTCGCGCGACGCTTGGCAGGATGCGCTGGACGATAGCGCCGAAGCCGGGGGATGCAACCACCCGGCCCCTACGTCAACCTCAGCCTTGGTCGTCTTTGGGCTTGAGCGCCTTCAGGGCCGCGAACGGCGAAATCTCCGTCGGCTCCTCAGGTTGCACGAACTCCGCGCCCGGCTTGCGCGGGAACGGATCAAGCGAGAGCACCAACTGTTCGACCGCATACTGGCCCAGGTCGATCTTGCCGTCCTCGATCACGTCGGCGTCGTCTTCATCCAGCGTGACCTCGATCTCGTCGGTTTCCTCGGGCTTGGCTTCGACAAGCTGAATGGAAAAACGCCGATCCACATCGACCGGCAAGGGTTCCAGGGTCAGGCCGCAAGTCTGCACCGCATGCGCGGTCACCCTGCCCTTCATCGTCCATTCGCTGGTCGACGGCGTCGGCTTGATCTCCAGATCGACGGCGAAATCATCCAGCCCCTGAAGATCCAGGCTACGGGCGATTCGCTTGCGGGTCTCCGCATCCGGTTCAAGCCGGCGGCTCAGGCCCGCGCCGATCTGATTGACCCGCACCGTTTCGCTGTAGGGGAGCGTCGCGCTCATCTCTTTCAAACTTCCGCCCATGCTGGCGTCGCCAGCACCTTGTTGAAATCCTGCGCCGCCAGGGCTGCGCGTGTCGTCAGCGCATAACGCGCCAATGTGTCCGCATGGGGCGCTTGCGGATCCGCGTAGACATTCTTCGCCATCGCCTCGGCCAGAACCGTCGCATCGCCGGCGCGCAGCGGCTGCTCATAGGCGTTCATCCGGCCATACAGGGCCTCTCCCAGTTTACGCATCTTCTTGCCGACGGCGACGTCGCCCACGCCTTCCTCCCGCAAGACGTGATCCAGCGCCGAGACATAGACGTCGAAGACCGCCTGAGCCGCATCTTGGCCCTGAGCCGTGTTTTCATCGCGTAGCCGCAGCACCAGCAACAGCACATGCAGCGTGTAGAGTTCGAATCGCGCGTCGATGCGGTCGTCGACCGCCAGGCGCGTGTAGAAGGCCGGATTGCGGGCCTGGCTGACGGCCTTGGCGTAGAGATCGTCGCCGAGACGGACGCCGGATCGGGGTTTGAACAGGTTTTTCAGCATGGGTTCCAACAGCCCCTTTTCCGCCGCGCCGTTGAACTAGGACGCAGGTCCGTCTAGGTCAAAGACCTTGTTCTCTCGCAGGCGCCCGACCATGTCCCGTTTCGTCCCGCTTTTCGTCGCTGTTTCGCTGGCCGGCCTGTCCGCCGCCTGCGCCCCGACCATCGGCTCCAACGGCTTCCAGGCCATCGACGCCAAGCCGCAAGACGTGGTCGCCGGCACGGACACCAAGGAAACCGTCCTCGCCAAGCTGGGTTCGCCTTCGACCACCTCGACGTTCGAGCCTGATCAGGTCTGGTATTACATCAGCCAGACGACTGAGAAATATACATACAACCTGCCCAAGGTTTCGACCCGCACGGTGACCGAGATCACCTTCGTCCCGCAGGGCGATCAGGTGGCGTCGGTGCGGACTCTCGGCCTGACGGACGGCGAGCAGATCGCCATGAACAGCAACGAGACGCCGACGCGCGGTCGCGAGCTGACCGTTCTGGAACAACTGCTGGGCAACGTCGGCCGTGGCCAACTGCCCCGCACCGAGGACGACACCCCCGGCCAGCGCCGCCCCGACTAAGGCGGCTCATCGCCCCAAAAGCAAAGACGCCCCGGAGATCGCTCTCCGGGGCGTTGTCGTAAGGGCTGTATGTTTCAGCCTAGCCGATGGTCCCGCTCGCCAGCACCGCCAGCAGCAGCAAGGCGACGATGTTGGTGATCTTGATCATCGGGTTCACCGCCGGACCCGACGTGTCCTTGTAGGGATCGCCCACCGTATCGCCGGTCACGGCCGCCTTGTGGGCCTCCGAACCCTTGCCGTGGACGACGCCGTTCTTGTCGGTGAAACCTTCCTCGATCACCTTCTTGGCGTTATCCCACGCGCCGCCGCCCGACGTCATGGAAATGGCGACGAACAGGCCGGTGACGATCACACCCATCAGCATGGCGCCGAGAGCGGCAAAGGCGTTCGCCTTGTCCGAAATGCCCAGCACCGCGACGAACAGGACGATCGGCGACAGCACTGGCAACAGAGACGGCACGATCATCTCGCGGATCGCCGCCTTCGTCAGGATGTCGACCGCCCGGCCGTATTCCGGCTTTACCTGATAGGTCATGATGCCGGGGTTCTCGCGGAACTGGCGCCGCACTTCCGCGACGACTGATTCGGCGGCGCGTCCCACCGCCATCATCGACATCCCGCCGAAGAGGAAAGGCAGCAGCCCCCCGAACAGCAGGCCGACGACGACGTAGGGATTGGTCAGATCAAAAGCGATCTCTCCCATACCTGCAAAGAAGGGATAGTCCGCCGGGTTGGCCGAGAAATACTGCAAATCCGACGTATAGGCGGCGAACAGCACCAGCGCGCCGAGGCCCGCCGAACCGATGGCATAGCCCTTGGTCACGGCCTTGGTCGTGTTGCCCACGGCGTCCAGGGCATCCGTCGAATGCCGCACATCGCTCGGCAGGCCCGCCATTTCGGCGATGCCGCCGGCGTTGTCGGTGACGGGCCCGAACGCGTCCAGCGCCACGATCATCCCCGCCACGCCCAGCATGGTCGTGGTGGCGATGGCGATGCCGAACAGGCCGGCCAGCTGGAAGCTGGCCACGATGCCGACGATGATCGTCAGCGCCGGCAGCGCCGTCGCCTCAAGCGAGACGGCCAGGCCCTGAATGACGTTGGTGCCGTGCCCGGACACAGAGGCGTTGGCGACCGATCGCACCGGACGGAAGCCGGATCCGGTGTAGTATTCGGTCACGACCACGATCGCCGCCGTCACCGCCAACCCGACCATGCCGGACCAGAACAGCGCCATCGGCTGGATCTCCAGACCGCTGGCCGTGACGATCGGCCCCGTCACCATCTGGTCGATCACCAACCAGACCGCGCCGATGGACAGGACGCCCGTGACGATCAGGCCCTGATAAAGGGCGCCCATGATGTTCTTGGACTTGCCCAACCGCACGAAGAAGCTGCCGACGATGGAGGTCACGATGCACACCGCGCAGATCGCCAGCGGCAGCACCATCATCAGATCCACATAGGGCTGCCCCCGGAAGAAGATCGCGGCCAGCACCATGGTCGCAACGGTCGTCACGGCATAGGTCTCGAACAGGTCGGCCGCCATACCGGCGCAGTCGCCGACGTTGTCACCCACGTTGTCGGCGATGGTCGCGGCGTTGCGAGGATCGTCTTCGGGAATACCCGCTTCGACCTTGCCCACCATGTCGCCGCCCACGTCGGCGCCCTTGGTGAAGATGCCGCCGCCCAGGCGCGCGAAGATCGAGATCAGCGAGGCCCCGAAGCCCAGCGCCACCAGCCCGTCGATCACCTCGCGGCCCGTTGAGGGCAAGCCCAGATGCTGGGTCAGCACGATGTAGTAGCCTGACACCCCAATCAGGGCGCCGCCTGCCACGAACATGCCCGTGATGGCGCCCGAGCGGAACGCCAGGTTCAATCCCTTGGACAGGCTTTCGGACGCCGCCTGAGCCGTGCGCACATTGGCCCGCACCGAGATCAGCATCCCGGCATAACCGGCCGCGCCGGACAGGACGGCGCCGATCAGGAAGCCGATGGCGGCGTAAGCGCCGATCAGGAAATAGGCGGCGATCAGGATCACGATCCCGACGATGCCGATGGTCAGATATTGCCGCTTCAGATAGGCCGAGGCGCCTTCCTGGATCGCGGCGGCGATCTCTCGCATCTTGTCGTTGCCGGTGCTCGCCTTCATCAGCACGGCGGTCTGAGCGGTGCCATACAGCACCGCCAGCACACCGGCCGCGAAGACCAGCGTAAGTGAGTTCGTCATTGGCGTTTCCATGCCCTTGCAAACAGGCGCGCAGGCCTTGGCGCGGTCGGGCGTTATCGCCTCTGTCCGCCTTCCGGTCCCCCCGCACGCGGCGAACGCGTCAGTGCGTTCTTTGGGATTTGCTAAGGGAGCCTGTCATGGCAGGCGGAGTGACGCAACAGCGGTCGGTCAGCCGGGTCAGCGGGCGGTCTGCATGCCCGTGCGGCGACGCGGCGACTGGCTGACCACCTCGACGCGCCGAACGGAGCCGCGCCCCGAGATCGCCGCAGACGCGGCCACCAGCGAGGCGGACAGGGCCCGCTCGTCCAGGCGTGTCCAGTCGCCGGGCACGGTGAAGGGCGTCTTGTGCGCCGCGCGGACGACGGCGTCGCGGAAAAAGGCCTCCTTGGGCTTCATCTGCTCGACGGTCTTGCCGGCGCCCAGTTCGAGCCGGAGGGCGACGAACACGTAATTGCGCAAACGCCCGTCCTCAATGACGGGCAGGCCGAGCCCTGCGATGCTCAGGGCTGCCGGCGCGGACTCCGTTTCGCTGCCGGACGCGGAAGCGCGACTGGCGACGGCGCCCGTCAGGGCGGCGGTTCCGGCTGCGATCAGGGTTCTACGGTCCATGACGACATCCTGCCCGACGGGCGTTAGGATTCCCTTGCCACGTCAGCCGTGGGTCCAGCCGTTTCTGGACATCGGCACGGGCTGACCGTCGTAAAGAACCGTCAGGCCCTGACCTGCGGTGACTTCGCCGACGCGGGTCAGGCGAATCAGTCGGCGCTCGGCCTCGCGACGCAGGGCGTCTCCGTGGCGAGGATGGGCGCTGAAGGCGATCTCATAGTCGTCGCCGCCGCTGGCGAGGTCTTCCAGCGACAGCTGCGGATCGACCCGGTCGTCGAACCAGGCCTGGGCGGCAGCGGACAGCGGCAGGACGTTCAGATTGAGCGACACGCCGACCCTGCTGGCCTGCGCAATGTGGGCCAGGTCGGCGGCCAGGCCGTCAGACACATCGACGGATGCTGTGGCGTACTCGCGCACAATGTCGGCGAAGTCGGTCCGGGGCGTGGGCATCCGGTAGTGGCTGACCAAGGCTTCCATCCGCTCGGGCGCCAGAGCCAACTGTCCTTGCGCCGCCTTGAGGCCCAGAAGGCCGTCGCCTATCACACCGGTGACGAAGACGAGGTCGCCGACCTGCGCGCCGGCGCGAGAAACGCTCTTGCCCGTCGGGGCCCACCCCAAGGCCGTCAGAGAGAAGGACAGCGAGCCGGGTGTCCTGACCGTGTCGCCGCCCAGCAGGTGAACGCCGAACCGCGCCTGATCTTCAGCCAGTCCGGCGGCGAAGGCCTCACGCTCGGGCCAGCCGCAGCGCTCGGACCAGAAGCAGGACAGCAGATAGCCGAACGGCTCTGAGCCCTTGGCGGCCAGGTCCGACAGATTGACCCGCAGCAGCTTCCTGGCGACCGTGTCCAGCGGATCGTCAGGCAGGAAATGCACCCCCTCGACGATGGCGTCTTTGGTCAGAACGAGGTCATAGCCGGGGCGTGACGGCAGCGCCGCCACATCGTCGGCCAGCCCCCTGCCCCACTCGGGATGGGCAAGAGGCTTGAACAGCCGCTCGATCGTCTCGAACTCGCCCGCGACGTCGAGCGCCGGCATTATTTGCGGGTGTCTTTGGCCACGCCGTCCAGCGCCGCATTGACGAAGCGCGCCTCGGCGTCGTCGAAGAAGGCCTTGGCCAGTTCGACATATTCGTCGATCACGACCTCGCGCGGCGTCTCGGGATGCTTGATCAGCTCCCAGGCGCCCGAACGCAGCAGGGCGCGCAGGGTGGCGTCGATCCGCTCCAGCTTCCAGTTGGAGGCCAGGCGGGCCTTGATAGCCGTGTCGATGTCGCGCTGGCTTTCGATCACGCCGCGCACGATGTCGGCGAAATAGGCCTCATCGGCCTCGGCCAGGGCTTGGCCCTCGATATCGGCGTCGAAGCGGAAGTTGGAGAATTCGGTGATCACCGTCTCCACGCCCTCGCCGGCCAGTTCCATCTGATACAGGGCCTGGACGGCGGCGAGACGCGACACTGTGCGAGCGCGACGCTGTTTGGAGCTCAGATTGGGCTCGGCGCGCTGCTTTTCGGCTTCGGCGAGTTGTTCGAGGACGGCTTTGACGCTGTTCGGTTCAGTCATGCGCCGACGCCATGACGCAACCGCTTCTTCAATGCAATGAGGTCCAGGCACGCCTTGGCCGCGCCGCCGCCCTTATCCCCTTCCGAAAGACGGGCCCGATACCAGGCCTGATCTTCGTCCTCGGTCGTCAGGATGCCGTTGCCGATGATGACGCCCTTGACGCCGAGAGCCATGATGCCGGCCGCCGACTGATCGGAGACGATTTCGAAATGGTAGGTCTCGCCACGGATGATCGTGCCCAGCGCGACATAGCCGTCATAGCGGGGGGCGGTCGGAAAGCGGCCCGCCTCCTCGGCCAGGGCGATGGCCGGCGGCACCTCCAGCGCGCCGGGCACGGTGATGACATCGAAGTCGGCGCCACGCGCCTTCAGCGTCTCCTTGGCCCCTTCCAGCAGGGCGTCGGCCAGGTCGTCGTAGAAGCGCGCCTCGACGATCAGAATACGGGGGGCTTCGGTCACGCCTTGGTTTCTCCATCCATGTCGCGCCAGCCGACGATGCGCAGGCCGTAGCCTTCCAGCGCCGTCGGCTCGGGTCGCGTCGAACTCATCACGATCATATCCCTGACACCCAGATCCAGCAGGATCTGAGCTCCCACGCCATAGGCGCGCAACGAGCGATCCATCGCCGCCGGCTTGTCCGCGCCCGCCAGCCGTTCGGCCAGCGAGTTCAGCGACGGATCGCGCAGGAAGACGACGACGCCGGGACCGTCATGGTCGGTGATCTGTTTCAGGGCGCTGGGCACATAGTCCTGGCGCGCCTCGACGTGACCCAGCAGGTCGCAGGCGAAGTCCACCTGGTGCATCCGCACCAGAGTCGGTTTGGCCGGATCGATCCGTCCCTTGACCAGGGCCACGTGCTCGGCGCCCTCGATCGTGTTCCTGTACAGCATCAGGCGGAACGGTCCGCCGTGAACGCTCTCGAACGGCGTATCCATGATCCGCTCGACGAAGCGTTCGGTGCGACGGCGATAGGCGATCAGGTCGGCGATGGTGCCGATCTTCAGCCCGTGCAGCTGGGCGAAGGCGACCAGATCGGGCATCCGCGCCATGTCGCCGTCGTCCTTGATGATCTCGCAGATCACCCCGGCGGGGGTCAGGCCGGCCATGCGACTGATATCCACAGCCGCCTCGGTGTGGCCGGCGCGGACCAGAACGCCGCCGTCGCGGGCCACCAGGGGGAAGATGTGGCCGGGCGAGACGATGTCGTCCATGCCCTTGGA
Source organism: Brevundimonas sp. UYEF29 (assembly GCF_040546195.1). NCBI lineage: Bacteria > Pseudomonadati > Pseudomonadota > Alphaproteobacteria > Caulobacterales > Caulobacteraceae > Brevundimonas > Brevundimonas sp. UYEF29. The sequence continues at coordinate 340,613 of NZ_JBEPNH010000001.1, forward strand.
CGCATCGGTCGCCACATGAATGGTGCGCGAGCGGTCGGCGGCCGAGATGCCGGTCGTCACGCCGTCCTTGGCCTCGATCGAGACGGTGAAGGCAGTCTTCATGCTCTCGCGGTTGTCGGCGGCCATCGGCGGCAGGCGCAGTTGCTGTGCGCGTTCGGCGGTCAGAGCCAGGCACACCAGGCCGCGCGCCTGGCGGATCATGAAGTTGATCTGGTCCGGCGTAGCAAACTGGGCGGGGATGATGATGTCCCCTTCGTTCTCGCGATCCTCGGCGTCCACCAGGATGTAGGGACGGCCGTTGCGGGCGTCCTCCAGAATGTCCTCGATGGGACTGATCGGGCTGTCGTTCATGTTCGCGGCCTGGGCTTGCATCACGCGGTCTCCTGCCACCGCGCGAGGTATCGCGCCAGCATGTCGATCTCCAGATTGACCGGATCACCCACTTTCAAGTGGCCCAGGGTCGTCACGTCCCAGGTGTGCGGGATGATGTTCAGCGAGAAGACCTGACCCTCGACGGCGTTGACGGTCAGAGACACGCCGTCGACCGTGATCGACCCCTTGGCGGCGATATAGCGGTGTAGGGGCGCCGGGGCCTCGACCTCAATCCGATGCGATCCGCCTTCGGGCGTGATCGAAATCACCCGCCCAAGACCGTCCACGTGGCCGGACACGACGTGGCCGCCCATCTCGTCGCCCAGCCTGGCGGCCCGCTCCAGATTGACGCCGTCGCCGGTCTTCCAGGCGCCCAGGGTGGTCTTGGACAGGGTCTCGTTCGACACCTCGACGGCGAACCAGCCCCCCCGAGCATCGTGGCCCTTTTCGGTCACCGTCAGGCAGCAGCCCGCGTGGCTGATGGAGGCGCCCAGGTCGATGCCGTCGGTGTTCCAGGCGGTCTCGATCTCGTAACGACGATCGCGGTCGGTCTCGCGGACCTCGCGGACGCGGCCGATGTCGGTGACGATGCCGGTGAACATTTGGACTCTGGACCCCTTGGGAGAAAAATACCGTCTAATTCGTCTAATCGTCTAATTGGACGGCGTCAGAGACGGGCGTAACGTTCCCACAGATCGTCCCCGACGGGCTCGACGCCCAGGCGACGGAACTTGGGGGCGTCGGCCAGCTTTGCAAGAGCCAGGGCGGCGACGCAGGGCCGTCCCTCTCCGCCCAGCAGGATCGGCGCCCGAAACCATTCCAGCGCATCGACGGCGTTTGCGCGCAGGAAGGCGGCCGCGACCTGGCCGCCGCCTTCGATCAGAAGCGAGGTTGCACCAGCGATTTCCAGAGCTTTCAGCACGGCCGGGATGGTCGGACGACCATCCTCGTCGGCGACCTGCACGACCTTGGCGGCGCCGATCGTGCGCGGTTCCGCGGCGGTCAGGATCAGAGTGTTTTCGCCCGCGACCTTCGCCGCCTGCGGCGTGCGCAACCGGCTGTCCAGCACGACGCGCAAGGGCTGATCCACGCTGCGCCCCGGAAGGCGGGCGGTCAGTTCGGGATCGTCATGCAGAACCGTCTCGACACCGACCAGGATTGCGTCGTGTGCGGCGCGCAGGCGGTGCCCTTCAAGCCGCGCGGCTTCGCCGGTGATCCACTGGCTCTCGCCCGAGGCCGTGGCGATCCGTCCGTCCAGGGAGGTCGCCAGTTTCAACGTGACCCGCATCAGGCCTTGCCGGACGGTTCGTCGAACCCTTCGTCGCCCAGGAATTTGGCGAAGTCGCCGGTGTGGCGGAAATCCTTATAAACCGAGGCGTAGCGGACATAGGCCACCTCATCCACGCCCTTCAGCGCCTTCATGATGAAATCGCCGACCGTGCTGGACGGGATTTCGGTCTCGCCGAGGCTTTCCAGCTGGCGGACGATCCGGTTGACCATCTGCTCGACCTGATCGGCCTGAACCGGGCGCTTACGCAGAGCCACGCCCAGCGAACGTTCCAGCTTGTCGCGGTCGAAGGGCGTGCGTCGCCCGTTGCGTTTCAGGATGACCAGTTCACGCAATTGCACGCGTTCGAACGTCGTGAAGCGCCCGTTGCAGTTCGGGCAGGACCGGCGACGTCGGATGGCCGAGCCGTCGTCCGACGGCCGGCTGTCCTTCACCTGGGTGTCCTGATGACCGCAAAAAGGGCACTTCATCAGGCGCTTATCCGTAGATCGGGAAGCGGTGCGTCAACTCTCGCACCTGGGCCGCGACGCCTGCGACCACGGCCGGATCGGCTTCGTCGCCGCCGTTCATCGACGAGACGACGTCGGCGATCCAGTGACCGATCTGCTTGAACTCTTCCTCGCCGAAGCCGCGCGTGGTGCCAGCCGGGGTCCCCAGGCGGACGCCCGAGGTGACGGTGAAGGGAGCGGTGTCGAACGGCACGCCGTTCTTGTTGCAGGTCATCAGCGCCTTTTCGAGCTCATGCTCGGTCGCCTTGCCGGTCACGCCCTTGGGCCGCAGGTCGACCAGGGCCAGGTGGCTGTCGGTGCCGCCCGAGACGATGGCCAGGCCGCGCTCGATCAGGACGCCGGACAGAGCCTGGGCGTTCTTGACCACCTGTTGGGCATAGCCCTTGAACTCGGGCTTCAGCGCCTCGCCGAAGGCCACGGCCTTGGCCGCGATGACGTGTTCCAGCGGGCCGCCTTGCAGGCCGGGGAAGACGGCGGAGTTGATCTTTTTGCCCAGATCAACGTCGTTGGACAGGATCATGCCGCCGCGCGGGCCGCGCAAGGTTTTGTGCGTCGTCGTGGTGACGACGTGGGCGTGCGGGATCGGGTCCGGATAGGCGCCGCCGGCGATCAGACCCGCATAGTGGGCCATATCCACCATCAGATAGGCGCCGACGCTGTCGGCGATCTCGCGGAAGCGCTGGAAGTCGATGTGGCGGCTGTAGGCCGAGGCGCCGGCCAGGATCAGCTTGGGCTTCTCACGCTCGGCCATTTCGGCGACGTGATCGTAGTCGATCAGGTGGGTGTCTTCGCGCACCTTGTAGGTCACGGGGCGGAACCACTTGCCCGATTGGTTCGCCGGCGAACCGTGCGTCAGGTGTCCGCCGCAGGCCAGATCCATGCCCAGGAAGGTGTCGCCGGGCTGCAGCAGGGTGAAGAAGACCGCCTGGTTCGCCTGCGCGCCCGAGTGGGGCTGGACGTTGGCGAAGGCGGCGCCGAACAGTTGCTTGGCCCGCTCACGCGCCAGGTCCTCGGTCACGTCGACGAACTCGCAGCCGCCGTAATAGCGACGACCGGGATAGCCTTCGGCGTATTTGTTGGTCAGGACCGAACCCTGCGCGTCCAGCACCGCCTGAGATACGATATTCTCGGAAGCGATCAGCTCGATCTGTTCGCGCTGACGGCCCAGCTCGCCCTGAATGCCCTTGAAGACATCCGGGTCGGCGTCAGTGAGCGTCTTGGTGAAATAGGCGTCGTGGGTGAAGGCCGTCACGCTGGAATCCCCGGAAATCAGAAGCTGGCCTATCTATCCCCAGCCGCGCGCGACCACAACATCTTGTGGTCAGCCTTCGATAAGCCGCTTACGGCGTAGGGCCAGGGAAGCGCGAGAACCTTATGTTCTTATCGTAATCCGTGGATTCTCGAACTTGGAAAAAGCAGACCCTGCAACTTGCCTTGTCAATCACAACGGCCGGTCCCTCAAACAAGGCCAAGAAGCCGTTGGGAAGATATTGCTGAACACGAACCGACGATCCTAGATCGATGATCTCGTAACCGTAATCTGGCCTAAATTTACGCCAGCTCCGCGTCGATACGGCAGTCTTGGCCGTATCAAGATAGTCGCAACGCTCAACCCTCGGACCTGTGCATCCTGGCGCGGAATGGTCCGCACCAACCAGCAAGACAAGACCTGCTAGAGCTGCAAAAATCGAGAACGCGCCAAACCCTAAAATCGGCGGGCTGCCCGGTTGCAACATGGTATCCTCCCAAGTGCGAAGGGAACCATCGTTCAACGTCAGAGTCGATTCAATCGCGCTGTGTTAAAGCCCGCTGAACAATGCCCGCCTTAGCTTGGCGATCGCCACACGTTCGACGGACTTGGGCTCATTGACTGGCCCCATCGCGCTAACCTCTCGGCCTGTCGCGACATGGATGGCCGAGCATTTGAGGTAGGGGCCGTTGCGGGTGAACTCGACGATGACCTCCCCCAAGTCCAAGCGGGGGTCGTCGTCCGTCGTCATGCGGCGGCGGGTCGGCGCGCCACGTTGCAGTGGGCGAACAGCTTGTCCATCGCCTGAACCAGATGATCCATCATGGCGTCGGTGTGGTTCGGCGACGGCGTGAAGCGCAGGCGCTCGGTCCCCTTGGGGACGGTCGGATAGTTGATCGGCTGAACATAGACGCCGTACTCGTCCAGCAGCATGTCCGAGATCATCTTGCAGTGGACCGGATCGCCGACGTGCACAGGCACGATATGGCTCTCGCTTTCCATCACAGGGATGCCGGCGGCGGCGAAGCGGGCCTTCAGGGTCGCTGCGCGTTCCTGGTGCTGGACGCGCAGTTCGGGATGGGCCTTCAGGTGACGCACCGAGGCCAGCGCGCCCGCCGTCAATGCGGGTGGCAGCGAGGTGGTGAAGATGAAGCCCGAGGCCCAGCTGCGCACCGCATCGATGATCATGGCGTCGGCGGCGATATAGCCGCCCATCACGCCGATCGCCTTGCCCAGAGTGCATTCGATGATGTCGATCTGATCCAGCACGCCGTCGCGCTCGGCGACGCCGGCGCCGGTCTCGCCATACAGGCCGACCGCATGGACCTCGTCCAGATAGGTCAGGGCGCCGTATTTCTTGGCGAGCGCAATCGTGCCGGCCAGATCGGCGATGTCGCCGTCCATCGAATAGACGCTCTCAAACGCGATCAGCTTGGGCGCATCGGCCGGCGCCGCCGCCAGCAGGGCCTCCAGATGCGCCAGATCGTTGTGCATGAAGACGTGACGCTCGCCGCCGCCGTGGCGGATGCCGGCGATCATCGAGGCGTGGTTCAGCGAATCGGAGAAGGTGATCAGGCCCGGCAGGATCTTCTGCAGGGTCGACAGCGTCGCCTCGTTGCCGACATAGCCCGAGGTGAACAGCAGGGCTGCTTCTTTCTGGTGCCAGTGGGCCAGTTCGGCTTCCAGATCGACGGCGGAACGGGTCGTGCCGGAGATGTTGCGCGTGCCGCCGGCGCCGGCGCCTACCGCATCGATCTCGTTATGCATGGCGTCCAGCACGACGGGGTGCTGGCCCATGCCGAGATAGTCGTTCGAGCACCAGATGACGACGTCCTGTTCGGAGCCATCCTCGCGGCGACGCACGGCCTGCGGAAACTGACCGCGCACGCGCTTCAGATCGGCGAAGACGCGATAGCGCCCTTCGCTGCGAACCTGCTCCACGGAGCTATTAAAGGCGGCCTTATAGTCGAACAAACTACGCGTTCTTTCGCTTATGGCGATGTCTTTGCGTTGTTTGCTCTCCCGAAGCGGGCTTGTCCATGTCCGCCGCATGGACAAAACGCCCCAAACCCTTAATTGATAACAGTTCTCAGTATTGAGATCGATCAGCCCGGCTTGCGGAAGCGATAGACGAACTGGTCCGTCTTGCCGCGGATCTTCTCGTCGAAGACGTTCAGGCTGTGGTCGTCTGCGGGATTGGCGACGGCCTGGCTCTCGCCCTCGAAGACGAAGCCCGCCACCTCGACCTCGCGCTTCAGATAGTCGCCTTCGATGCGGTGCAGGGTCTGAACCGCCGAGATGCCCGTGCCGGGCGCGGCTTCATGGTCGATCAGGATGTAGCGGCCGCCGGGCTTCAGCGCCGCGAACAACGCCGCGTTCATCCTGGCCACGTCGGTGTTGAAGCCGGGGATGTGGAAGTCGTGGTACTCCTGGCTCATGAAGATCATGTCCAGCGGCTCGGCGAAGGTCATGGAGTCCAGCAGGCCGTTGACGCGCGTCACGTTCGAATAGGCCGCGACAAGCGCATCGGCCCCGGCGTTCTCGCGCGCCATCGTCCGCTCGGGCACGAAGGCGTAGACCCGACCGGTCGGGCCGACCACGTCGGAAAACAGCCGCGTGAAATAGCCGGCGCCGGGGCGAATGTCGGCGACCTTGTCGCCCGGCTCCAGTTGAGCGAAGGCGAGAATCTCGGCCGGGTGACGCAGCGGATCACGCGCGACCTCTTCGGCCGGACGCTTGGAATCGGCGACCGCATCGGCATAGAGACTAGAATAGCGCGCTGCTTCTGCGTCAGCCGCTGCTTGATCGACCATCAAGGCATAGTCCGACGCGGGTGTGACGACGGTCCGCTCGCCGCCATCCGAGTCGATGATGATGCAGCCGGACAGACCTGCCGCCAAAACCAGGGCCGTTGCACCCGCCGTCAATTTGCCGATCATCATCGTCTCCATCGATTTGTCGCGATAGGCTCGCATTTCGCCGATCCGCGCAAGCCGTCATCACGCACGAAACGATCCGACGCATCACGCGATTTGCGCACCGGTCATTGCGGCGCTAGTCCGACGCTGGATTTCCCAAGGTCTCGCCATGCTTCCCTATCAGCCCGCCCCCTTCCCGCTCGCCCGTCCGCGCCGCCTGCGGTCCAGCCCGTGGGTGCGGCGGCTGGTGGCGGAAACGACCCTGACGCCGGCCGATCTGATCTGGCCGCTGATCGTTCATGATGGCGCCGAGGATCGCGTCCCGGTCGCCTCCATGCCCGGCGTGTTTCGGCTTTCCCCCAAGGCGGCGGCGGCGGCGGCGGTCGAGGCGCGCGACCTCGGCATTCCGATGGTGGCCCTGTTCCCCAATGTCGATGGCGCGATCAAGGATGCCGTCGGCACCGGCGCGACCGACCCCGACGGCCTGATCCCCGACTGCATCAAGGCGATCAAGGACGCCGCGCCCGAGATCGGCGTCATGACCGACGTGGCGCTGGACTGCTATACCGACCATGGCCACGACGGGGTGATGGAGGGCGACCGCATCGCCAACGACGCCTCGCTGGACCGGCTGGCCGAACAGGCCTTCATCCACGCCCATGCGGGCGCCGATGTCGTGGCCCCGTCGGACATGATGGACGGCCGCATCCAGGCGGTGCGAGAGGCGCTGGAGGCCAACGGGTTTCAAGATACGCTGATCCTGTCCTACGCCGCCAAGTTCGCCTCGGCCTTCTATGGTCCCTATCGCGACGCCGTGGGCTCCTCGGCGATGCTGAAGGGCGACAAGAAGACCTATCAGATGGATTACGCCAACTCGGACGAGGCGCTGAAGGAGGTGGCGATGGACCTGTCGGAAGGCGCAGATGCGGTGATGGTCAAACCGGGCATGCCGTATCTGGATATCGTCCGGCGGGTGTCCGAGACCTTCCGCGTACCCACCTTCGCCTATCAGGTGTCGGGCGAATATTCGATGATGCAGGCCTCCATCGCCAATGGCTGGCTGGACCAGGACCGCGCGATCCTTGAAGCCCTGCACGGGTTCAAACGCGCGGGTTGCGCGGGCGTGCTGACCTATTTCGCACCGCAGGCCGCACGGCTGCTGGGCTGATGGGCGTGGAGATCCGGCCGATCACGGAGGCCGACTGGCCGGGCCTGTGGCCTATCATCGAGACCGTCACCCGCGCAGGCGAGACCTATACCTATCCGTTGGACATGACCGAGGATCAGGCGCGCGTCCTCTGGACGCCGCCCGCGCCGGGCGGAACCCTGGTCGCGGTCGAGGACGGTCAGGTGCTGGGCGCCGCCAAGATCATTCCGAACCAGCAGGGCAACGGCGTCCACGTCGCGAACGGCAGCTTCATGGTCGCGCCCGAGGCGCGCGGGCGCGGCGTGGCCCGCACTTTGGGCGAGGCTGCGCTGGCTTTCGCTCGTGACGCCAGCTTCCGGTCCATGCAGTTCAACGCCGTGGTCGAGACGAATACCGTCGCGGTGGCGCTGTGGAAGACGCTGGGCTTCGAGATCATCGGCACGGTCTCCGAAGCCTTCGATCACCCGACGCACGGCCCGGTCGGCCTGCACATCATGCACCGCCGGCTCTAGGCGTCAGTCGCGGGGTTGCAGTCGCGCCGTCAGGCTGGACGTGTCCCAGCGGTTTCCGCCCATGGCCTGAACCTCGGCGTAGAACTGATCGACCAGGGCCGTCAGGGACAGGCGCGCGCCGTTCGTGCGCGCCTCGTCCAGCACCAGACCCAGGTCCTTGCGCATCCAGTCCACGGCGAAGCCGAAGTCGAACTCGCCCTTGGCCGCCGTCTTCCAGCGATTGTCCATCTGCCAGCTTTGCGCGGCGCCCTTGGACACGGCCTCATAGGCGGCGTCGGTGTCCAGTCCCGCGACCTGAGCGAAGTGGACCGCTTCGGCAAGACCCTGGACGACGCCGGCGATGGCGATCTGATTGACCATCTTGGTCAGTTGGCCCGAGCCGGCCGGTCCCATATGTTTGATGGCCTTGGAATAGGCCTTCAGCACGGGCTCAACCCTCGCCAGGGCGGCGGCATCCCCACCGGCCATGACGCTGAGCTGTCCGTTCTCGGCGCCCGCCTGGCCGCCCGACACCGGCGCATCGATGAATGCCCTCCCCTGACCGTCCGCCCGTTCGGCCATTTCGCGCGCTACCTTGGCCGATGTCGTCGTGTGATCGACGATCACGGCGGCCTCCGACAGATGCGGCAAGGCCTCGGTCACGACGGCCCGCACGTCCGCATCGTTGCCGACGCACAGGATGAACAGGTCCACGCCCTGCGCCGCCTCAGCCACCGTCGCCGCAGCCTTGCCGCCCGTCGCCGCCGCCCAGGCCTCGGCTTTTGAGACAGTACGGTTGAAACCGGTCACGTCGTGGCCCGCCTCGACCAGATGACGCGCCATAGGGGCGCCCATGACGCCCAGGCCGGCGAATGCGATCTTCATGACAGGCTCCTTGATCCTGCCGTCGGACTAAGCCCCGCCGCGCCGGGGTTCAAGGTCAACGCCCGGTTAACCTTGGCCAGCCCACAATGGGAAACCATTCGTCGGGGTGCGCGTCCATGTCCGTGAGCGATCGTCCGATCCTCATCAAGAAGGTCAAGAAGGTCTCCGGCGGAGGCCACCACGGCGGTGCGTGGAAGGTGGCCTATGCGGACTTCGTGACCGCCATGATGGCCTTCTTCCTGCTGATGTGGCTGATCAACACGACCGACCCGGAGCAGAAGCGCGGCATCGCCGAATATTTCGCACCGGCCAGCGTGTCGGAGACGACGTCGGGTTCCGGCGGTATTCTGGGCGGGACATCGCTGGGCGACGACGGCGTCAAGAGCGCCGGCTCACAGTCGGTGCTGGAAGAACTGGCGCCCGAGGCGCCCGCCACCGATCAGACGGGCTCCAGCCTGTCTTCCGCCAGCGACGCGGCGCTGCAGGACGAAATCCAGAAGCGTGAGGCGGCCGAGTTCGCCAGCGCCGCCGAATCGCTGCGGCAGGCCATGCAGTCGATGCCGGAACTGGCCGAACTGTCGAAACAGCTGATCGTGGACCAGACCCCCGAGGGACTGCGCATCCAGCTGGTCGATCAGGAAGGCCGGTCGATGTTCGACAACAACTCGGCCCGACCCAACGCCCGCGCGCAGGTGCTGCTGCGCGCCGTGGCCAAGGTGATCAACCAGTTGCCGAACCGCATCTCCATCACCGGACACACCAGCGCCGCGCCCGGCTCCAGCCGCGCCAGCGCACCTGCCGACTGGAGCCTGTCGTCCGAGCGCGCCAACGGCTCGCGTCTGGTGCTGCAAGGTTCGGGCGTCGATCCCGACCGGGTCTATTCGGTGGCGGGCAAGGCGGGATCCGACCCGCTCTATCCGGACGACCCGACCCTGGCAGGGAACCGCCGCATCGCCATCGTGCTGTTGCGCGAGGCGCCGGTCCTGCCGTCGGACACCTCGCTGTGATCCGGCTCGGCTGCAACGCGAACAGGCTTGCAGCCGGAACACGGATGACGCCAAATCGCGCGATGAGCGTTGTGTCGTCGCAATATTGGCAAGATCGGATGCGGACCTGAGGCCGTGACCCAGCACGTACCGACCCGACAGCTTCGCTTCTTCATGACCTCGGTCGCGCCGTGCCCCTATCTGCCGGGCAAGACGGAGCGGAAGGTCTTCGCCAACCTGCCCTTCTCGGACGGCGCGCACGTCAATGACGAGTTGACGCTAGCCGGCTTCCGCCGCAGCCAAAACATCGCCTATCGCCCGGCCTGCGAAGCGTGTGACGCCTGTGTTTCGGTGCGGCTGCCAGTTCCGGAGTTCACGTTCAGCCGTTCGCAGCGCAAGGTGCTGGCCCGCAACGCCGACCTGTCGCGCGACTTGGTTGAAGCCGAGGCGACGACCGAACAGTTCCAGCTTCTGCGCCGCTATCTGACCATGCGGCATCCGACCGGCGGCATGAGCGACATGGGCTGGCTGGATTACGTCGCCATGGTCGAGGACACGGCCGTGCGCACCCATCTGATCGAATACCGCCTACCCTCCACCGACGGCGGGCCGGGCGATCTGATCGCCGTAACCCTGACGGACCTGCTGAAAGACGGCCTGTCGATGGTCTACAGCTTCTATGATCCGACGATGGAGCGGCGCAGCCTGGGCCGGTTCGCCATCCTGGACCATGTGCGCCAGGCCGCCATCGTCGGTCTGCCGTTCGTCTATCTCGGCTATTGGGTCCAGGGCTCGGCCAAGATGGATTACAAGGCCGACTTCCACCCGATGGAAACCCTCGGCAAGCTCGGCTGGTCACGCCGCGACGCCTGAGGCGCCCTTCGCCGCAGCCGGTTCAAATCGTCATCGAAGCATCCTATGTGGGCGGCGACATTACGGAGCCGCGTCTTGCTGATTGTTCTTTCCCCGGCCAAGCGCCTCGATTTCACCGAAGCCGATGCGGCCAGTCCGGCGACGGACCGGCGGTTCCTCGAAGACACCGCCAGCCTGTCCAAGACCGCCAAGCGCCAGACCAAGGCAGACCTGCGTCGGCTGATGGGGATTTCCGACGATTTGGCGACGCTGAACGCCGCGCGTTTCGAGGCTTTCGATCCTGAATCGACCGAGGGCGTTCAGGCCGCCTTCGCCTTTGCCGGCGATGTCTATGAGGGTTTGAAAGCGCGCGAACTGGACGCCGAGGCCTTGGCGTTCGCCCAGGATCACTTGCGCATTCTGTCCGGCTTTTATGGCCTGCTGCGTCCATTGGACCGGATCCAGCCCTATCGCCTGGAGATGGGCACGCGGCTGAAGACGCGTCGCGGGGCCAGCTTGTACGACTTCTGGGGCGACCGGATTTCCAAACAACTGAACGAGGACGCCGAGGGTCAGTCGGATCCGACGCTGGTGAACCTGGCCAGCCAGGAATATTTCGGAGCCGTCGATGCAAAGGCGCTGAAACTGCCTGTCGTCACGCCCCAGTTCCGGGAAGAGAAGAATGGCGAGAGCCGCATCATCTCGTTCTTTGCCAAGAAGGCGCGGGGGGCCATGGCGCGTTTCGCGATCGACGAGCGCGTGGAACGGGTCGAGGACCTGAAGGCTTTCGACCGCGACGGTTATGCGTTCGACAAGGCCGCCTCGACCGACGCCGAGTGGATATTCATCAGATCGGGAAATTCTTGATCCCGACATCGACCTCCCGCTAATCTCGCCAAAACCAACCAAGGGGCGGATTCATGTCGCAAGAGCCTAACTCCACGGGCGCTGACAGTCGGGCGGCACGCGGTATCGGCGATCTGAAAGGGCAGGTCGCGGTCATCACGGGCTCGACCTCCGGCATCGGGCTGGCTCTCGCGCGCGCCGTGGCGGCAGGCGGCGGCGACGTCGTGCTGAACGGCCTGGGCGACCCGACGGAAATCGAGCGTACCCGCGCCGATCTGGAGGCCTCATCCGGCGCTCGCGTCCTCTATCATCCGGCGGACATGACGCGCGGTGACGAAATCGCCGACATGATCGGCTTCGCTGAACGCGAACTGGGACGGCTGGATATTCTGGTCAACAACGCCGGCATCCAGCACGTCGAATCCGTCGAGAACTTTCCCACCGATCAGTGGGAGAAGATCATCGCCATCAACCTGTCGTCGGCCTTTTACGCCACGCGAGCGGCGATCCCGATCATGAAGGCGCAGGGGCGCGGCCGGATCGTCAACATGGCCTCGGCGCACGGTCTGGTGGCTAGTCCGTTCAAGTCCGCCTATGTCGCGGCAAAGCATGGCGTCATCGGCTTCACCAAGACCGCAGCGCTGGAACTGGCGCGCGACAACATCACCTGCAACGCCATTTGCCCCGGCTTCGTCGAGACGCCGATCGTGACCAAACAGATCGCGGATCAGGCGCGAACGCGAAACATGACCGAGGAGCAGGTGCTGACGGACGTGATCCTGGCGGCCCAGCCGACAAAGCGGTTCGTCACGACGGAGGAGCTGACTGGCATCTTCCTCTACCTGGTCAGCGACCTCGGCGCCTCGGCTAACGGGGCCAGCTTCTCCATCGACGGCGGCTGGACCGCGCAGTAGCAGAGGAAGGCGGCGGTCATGGCGATTTTCAAGCGCAAGACCGCCGAGGCGGCGGACATCGTTCCCGCCGCTTCCGCCCGACGGCCCATATGCCTAGCGCTTCAAGGCGGCGGCGCGCACGGCGCGTTCCAGTGGGGTGTGCTGGATCATCTGTTGGAAGACGATCGTCTGGATATTCGCGCGGTGTCCGGAGTCTCAGCGGGAGCGATGAACGGAACTGCGTTGGTGTCGGGCCTCGCGTCAGGCGATGGCCGCGCCGCGTTGGACAAACTCTGGCGAGAGGTGAACCAGTCCGGCGGTCGCAACGTCTTTGGCGACAGCGCGATCTGGAATGCGGCGCGGACGCCCGACTGGATCAAGGACAACCCATTCTGGCGCGCGGGCGAGACGCTGGCGATGTCGATGAGTCCGTATGAATTCAATCCGCTGAACCATAATCCTCTGAAGCGGGTTTTGCAGGCCTCAGTCGATTTCAGCGCCGTTCAGGCCTCGGACATCCGGCTTTTCATCGCCGCCACCGCCGTGCGCCAGGCGAAGGCGCGCATCTTCCAGACGAATGAGATCAACGCCGATGTCCTGATGGCGTCGGCCTGCCTGCCCCATCTGTTCCAAGCCGTGGAGATCGACGGCGAGCCCTATTGGGACGGCGGTTATCTGACCAATCCGCCGCTGTGGCCGTTGACCGGAGACGACACGCCGGACGACGTGCTGCTGATCACACTCAATCCGATGATGCGCGACGAGACGCCGAAAAGCGCAGGCGACATCGTGGATCGGCTGAACGAAATCGTCTTCAACGCGCCGCTTGTCGCCGAACTGCGCGCCATCGCCCTGGCGGGTGAACTGATCGAACATGGGCAGTTGAAGGGCGGCGGCGCCGGGCCTTATCGGCACGTCCGGCTGCACGCGATCGAGGCGGACGGCTGGCTTTCGGACCTGTCGCTGCGATCCAAGTTCAACACCGAATGGGGTTTCCTCAACGACCTGAAGGCGCGAGGACGTGCGGCCGCCGACGATTGGCTGAACGCGTGCCTGGCCAGTGTCGGACGCCAGTCAAGCGTCGATCTTCAGGCCCGCTTCGGCTAGCCGACGAAGCCTGCCGCCCGGCGCAGACGGTCGTTGATGGCTTCACCCAGTCCCGTCGTCGGGATCGGCGATACGGCGATACCTGTCGGCCGTGTGCGATCGGCCTCGCGCAGCAGTCGGAACAGGTTGGCGGCGGCTTCGCGCAGGTCGCCCGAAGGGCTTAGACTCCAGCGCGGCTCGCCGGCTTCGGGGCCAAAGCCGAGCAGGATCTCGCCGTCACGCGCTGCGTCAGCCTCGATCCGAACCGGCGCATCCGGCGCATAGTGCAGGGTCAGTCGCCCGGGCGAACGATGCCCTTCTGAGCCCTCTTCAATGGGACCAACGACCGCCTCGATCTCGGATCGGGTGATGGCGCCGGGACGCAGCAGGGCGACCCGTCCCCCCAGCACCGACACGACCGTGCTTTCCAGACCGACCTGGCAAGGCCCGCCATCGACAGCCGCTGAGACCGCAAAGCCCGTCTCCTCGACAGCATCCGTGAAGGTCGTCGGGCTCGGTCGGCCGGAACGATTGCCCGAGGGAGCTACGACAGGGCCGCCGAACGCCGCCAACACTTCCCTGGCCACCGGATGCGCCGGAACGCGAATCGCGACGCTATCCAGTCCCGCGCGCGCCAGATCGCAGACCCTGCGCGTGTTCAAGATCGGCGTGATCAGGGTGAAGGGTCCCGGCCAGAAGGCGTCCGCCAAGGCCCGTCCGAGCGGGCCCAACTCGCCGATTTCAGCGGCCGCATCGACATCCACGACATGCGAGATCAGCGGATTGAACTTCGGTCGTCCCTTGGCGGCGAAGATGGCGGCGACCGCTTCGGCATTGCTCGCATCGGCGCCCAGTCCGTAGACGGTCTCGGTCGGCAGCAGGATCAGATCGCCGTTCGCCAGCGCCTGGGCGGCTTGCAGCGGCGTTTGGCTCACGGTCGGCGCGGGATGATCGGGATCATCCGGTGCAGCACATTGTCCCGATCGATGAACTGGTGCTTCAGCGCCGCGATCACATGCAGGGCGATCAAGACGTAGAGACCCTTCACCGCCAGTTCGTGCAGGCCCATCAGGCTGCGCGCCGTTTCGCGCCCGCCGCCGACGGGCAGCAGGGGCCATGAGAACAGGCCGAACCACTCGATCGCGCGCCCGCCCGCAGATGATGCGAGCCAACCGGTCATCGGAATAACGATCAGGGCCAGATAGAACAGGACGTGCGTCGTGCGCGCCGCCACCTTCTGCCAACGCGGCAAGGCCGATGGCAACGGAATCGCCGGATGCGCCAGGCGCCATCCGATCCGTGCAAGGGTCAGCACCAGGATCGTCAGACCCAGCGACTTGTGCAGCATGACGAACTGGCCCGAAAGCGGGCCTTCCGTATTCTCGTGCGCGGTGATCAGCAGCACCTGCGCCAGAACGGCGACGGCGATACCCCAGTGCATCAGCAGGGAAACGACCGAATATCGATTGCGGGGCTCGCCCATGTCTTCCCTTCCGCGACGGCACGGCGTCACCATGCATTCCGTCACTTTGCACTGAGACGGGGCGCGTCGCCAAGACGCTTGCAGCGACAGGCCCCGACGCGGCACTTAGGCCGCAAAGACGATTGAGGAAACCCATGACCTATCGCGCGCCTGTTCGAGACCTGGCCTTCACTCTGGAATCCGTCGCCGGCATGGCCGACGTGGCCGCAACCGGCGCCTTTCCCGACTATGACGCCGACGTCGCCGGCGCCGTTCTGGAGGCGGCGGGACAATTCTCCGAAGAGGTGCTGGCGCCGCTAAACCGGATTGGGGATCAGAAGGGCTCGACCTACGCTAACGGCGCCGTCACCGCCGCTCCCGGCTTCGCCGACGCCTATCGCCAGTTCGCGGCCGGCGGCTGGACCGGGCTGTCGGCCTCGACCGAAGCGGGCGGACAGGCCCTGCCCAAGGCGCTGGAACTTGCGGCCTATGAGACCGTCCATGCCGCCAACATGGCGTTCGGCCTGTGCCCCATGCTGTCGCTGGCCTCGATCGAGGCGCTGGAGCAGGTCGGGACGGAAGAGCAAAAAGCCAAATATCTAACCAAGCTGGTCAGCGGCGAATGGACCGGCGCCATGGTCCTGACCGAGCCGGGCGCCGGATCGGACCTGGGTTCGCTGATCACCACGGCGACGCCGAACGGCGACGGGACCTATGCGCTGAACGGGCAAAAGATCTACATCACCTGGGGCGACCACGACGCGACCGACAATATCATCCATCTGGTGCTGGCCCGCCTGCCCGACGCGCCCAAGGGCCCCAAGGGCATCAGCCTGTTCCTGGCGTCGAAGTTTGCGGTGAAGGAAGACGGCACGCTGGGCGACCGCAACGCCTTCCGCCCGGTCGGCGTCGAGCACAAGCTGGGCATCCACGCCTCGCCGACCTGCGTCATGAGCTATGAAGGGGCGACTGCGGAACTGGTCGGCCAGCCGAATCAGGGCCTGGCCCATATGTTTGTGATGATGAACGCGGCGCGCCTGGCCGTCGGCGTCGAGGGCGTCGGCATCGCCGAACGCGCCTATCAGCACGCCCTCGCCTATGCCTTGGACCGTCGTCAGGGGCGCTCGGTCTGGACTGGCGAGGCCAACGCCCCGATCTTCGACCACCCCGACGTGCGCCGCATGCTCAGCGTCATGAAGGCCAAGATCTCGGCGGCGCGCGCCGTGTGCCTGGCGACCGGCGTCGCCGCCGATCTGGCCCGCCACGCCGGGACCGAAGAGGAACGCCGCCGCTGGAAGGGACGCGAGGACTTGTTCACGCCGATCGCCAAGGCCTGGTCCACCGATATCGGCTGCGAGGTCGCCTCGATGGGCGTCCAGATCCACGGCGGCATGGGCTTCATCGAGGAGACCGGCGCGGCGCAATACTATCGCGACGCCCGTATCGCTCCGATCTACGAAGGCACCAACGGCATTCAGGCCATGGATCTGGTGGGTCGCAAACTGTCGATGGACGGCGGCGATTCGGCCAAGGCGCTGATCGCAGACATGAAGGCGACGCTGATCGATCTCGGAAAGCTCTATAGCGGCAAGCCGGTCGAACGGTTCGCCACCGCCATCGAGGCGGTCGAGGACGCGACCCTGTGGCTGCTGGATCAGAAGGCCGATCCGAATGCGGCGGCCGATGTGCTGGCGGCGGCCGACGCCTATCTGAAACTGCTTGGCGATGTGGCCGGCGGATGGATGCTGGCCAAGGGCGCGCTTGCCGCCAAGGCGAAGCTGGACGCCAATGACGGTGGTCCGGTTTGGCTGCAGGGCAAACTGGACCTCTACGAAGTCTATGCCGCCAATGTGCTGGGCCACGTCTCCAGCCGTCTGGCAGCCGTGGGTCAGGGCGGCGACTTGCTGCGGCGCATGACGGTGGACGCGCTGGCCGGATGATCGGCTCGGCGTTTCTTCGTTTGACGTAGAGGGTGCCGGACCTTCAAGGTCGGCTCTTCAAACAAGCAGGAGCGTCCGATGAATCGTCGGCAACTGATCATGTCCACAGCGGCGACCGCCCTCGCCGTCTCGGCCTCCCCCGCGCTCGCCCGTCAGTCCACCGGATCCCCCATGCCTCAGCCGCCCGTCGCCAAGAAAATCCCTGTCGTCATCGAACAACTGGGCCGCACCCGGACCGACGACTATCAGTGGATGAAGGATGACAATTGGCAGGCGGTCCTGCGCGATCCGACCCTGATCAAGGCCGAGGTCAAGGAACACCTGACCGCCGAGAACGCCTACCGCGAGGCCATGATGGCCTCTACCCTGCCCTTGCAGGAGACGATGTTCAGCGAGATGCGCGGCCGCATCAAGGAAGACGACAGCTCGGTTCCTGCGCCGGATGGCGGCTGGAACTACTACGTCGAATACCAGACCGGCGATCAGCACCCGCGCTACATGCGCGTCGAGCGTCAGGGCACGTGGATGGTCGATGGTCAGCCGGTGACGAAAAACTTTGTCATGGCCCCGACGCCCCAGCTGCTGCTGGACGCCAACGAACTGGCCAAGGGCAAGGCCTATTCGGAAGTGTCGGCCGCAAGCCACAGCCCGGATCACAGCTTGTTCGCCTATGCCGAGGACGCTCAGGGTTCCGAGGTGCACAAGATCTACGTCAAGGATCTGGCGACCGGCGAGCTGCTGCCCGAGGTGATCGACAGCGCCACCGGCGACTTCGTCTTCTCGCCGGACAGCCAGTGGATCTTCTGGACCAACCGCGACGACAACGGCCGTCCGGACAAGATCTTCCGTCGTCCGGCCCGCGGCGGCGAGACCAGCCTGGTCTATGAGGAAACCGACGACGGCATGTTCATTGGCGTGGGCCGCACGGCCGACGACCAGTTCATCGTGGTCGGCATCCAGAACCAGGAAACGTCGGAGGCGCGCTACATTCCCGCCGCCACGCCGACGGCCGAGCCCGTCGTGCTGGAGCCGCGCGTGGTCGCGACCCGCTATGACGTCGATCACTGGGGCGACCGCTGGGTGATCCGCACCAATGCGGACGACGCCATCGATTTCAAGATCGTCCAGGCCCCGACCGCGACGCCGGCCAAGGCGAACTGGACCGATCTGGTGGCGCACACGCCGGGCCGTTTCATCGAAGGCCTGGACCTGACGAATGCCCATCTGGCGCGCCAGGAACGCGCCGACGCCAACACTCGCATCATCATCCGCGACCGCGAAGGCGCCGAGCATGAGATCGCGGTGGACGAACCGGCCTTCGCCCTGTCGCTGGCCGGCGCCTCCGAATACGAGACGACGACCACCCGCTACAACTACAACTCGCCGTCCACCCCGACGCAGACGTTCGACTACGACATGGCGTCGCGCGAACGGACCCTGCGCAAGACGCAGCAGATTCCGTCCGGTCACAATATCGAGGACTATGTGGTCGAGCGGCTGAACGCGCCGGCTTCGGACGGCCAGTTGGTGCCGGTGACGGTGCTGCGTCGCAAATCGACGCCCGTCGATGGTTCGGCGCCCCTGCTGCTCTACGGATACGGCTCCTACGGCATTCCCATGCCGGCCAGCTTCTCGACCAACCGGTTGTCGCTGGTGGATCGCGGCTGGATCTACGCCATCGCCCACATTCGCGGCGGTTCGGACAAGGGCTGGGGCTGGTTCCTGGACGCCCGGAAGATGACGAAGAAGAACACCTTCACCGACTTCATCGCTTCCGCCGAACACCTGATCGACAAGAAATACGCCACGGCCGGAAACATCGTGGCCCAAGGCGGATCGGCCGGCGGCCTGTTGATGGGCGCGGTCAACAATATGCGGCCCGACCTTTGGGCCGGGATCATCGGTCAAGTGCCGTTCGTGGACGTGATCAACACCATGTCGGACACCTCCCTGCCGCTGACGCCGCCCGAATGGCCCGAGTGGGGCAATCCGATCGAGGACCCGGCCGCCTACGACTATATGATGAGCTACAGCCCCTACGATCAGGTCGAGCCGAAAGCCTATCCGGCGGTCCTGGCGACAGGCGGTCTGTCCGATCCGCGCGTCACCTACTGGGAGCCGGAGAAGTGGGTCGCCAAGCTGCGACCCGCCACCACCTCGGGCAAGCCGGTGCTGCTGAAGATCAATATGGAGGCCGGTCACGGCGGCGCGGCCGGACGGTTCGATTATCTGAAAGAAGTCGCCCACGATTACGCCTTCGCCGTCTGGGCCATCGACAAGGGCTGGGAGCAGGCGTGAGCGCGCTGATGGTTCGCGACGCCCGTCCCGACGACATCGCCGCGATCACGGCCATCTATGCCGAGAGCGTCGCCAATGGGCGCGGCACCTTCGAGCTGGAAGCGCCCGACGAGATCGAAATGGCGTTCCGGCTGGCCGGGGTCGAAGCTCTCGGCCTGCCGCGGCTTGTGGTCGAGATCGAGGGCGCGATCGCGGGCTATGCCTACGCCGGGCCGTTCCGCACGCGTCAGGCCTATCGCTACATGGTCGAGGACTCCATCTACGTCGCGCCTTGGGCCCGGGGGCGCGGCGTCGCCGGCGTCCTGCTCGATGCGTTGATCCTTCGGTGCGAAGTGATGGGTCTTCGTCAGATGGTCGCGGTCATCGGTGATGCGGAGAACGTCGGCTCAATCGCCCTGCACCGAACGCGCGGCTTCACCGACGCCGGCGTGTTCAAGGCGGCCGGCTGGAAGCACGACGACTGGCGCGACGTGGTGTTCATGCAGCGGGCGCTAGGCGACGGCGGCGCGACAGCGCCCGACGCCCCGGGTCTGCCCCTTGTCGACAAGAAGCCGCTGCGCTGACGCATTGCGGCGCCGTGACCCGACGCCTATCCTGACGCCGTGAAGATCGTTCAATCCCTGTTGCTGCTGATCGGCGCCCTGTCGGTGCTGGCGCTCGGCGCGGTCGGCGCCTCGGCGTCGCCGGCGACCGCCGCGCTCTGCCATCAGACGGGTCAGTCTTCGCCCGACCAGACCCCGAACCAAGCGCCCAAGGCCATGAAGGCGATGATCTGCTGCGTCGCCTGCGTGGCGACGCCCACGCTGGACCCCGCGCCGGTTTCTCGTCCGACCCTGTCGCCGTTGCGCGTGGTCGCCGTTTCGGTCGCTCTGCCGGCCGGTCGCTTGCTGTCGCCCGAACCCGGACCACCCCGCCTCCTGATCGTCTGACACACCTCGCGCCCCTCGCAGGGCGCACTCCGTCACGATCATCAGAGGAGGCCTTGAATGGCTATCCGTACTCTCGTCGGCGTCTGCGCCGGCGCTTCCCTGCTCGCCCTGGCTCAGGCCGCGGCGGCGCAGGATCACTCCCACCACGCGTCGACCAAGCCCGCTGCCGATCCGCACGCAGGTCACGACATGCCCATCTCATCTGACGAACCCATGGCGGATCACGCCAGCATGGGTCACACGATGACCAGCCCCTACGGCCCCTGGCCCATGAGCCGCGACGCCTCCGGCACAGGCTGGCAACCCGACGCCAGCGAACACGGCGGCATCCACAGCGTCCGTGGCGACTGGATGGTGATGACGCACGCCATGCTGAACCTGGTCTATGACACCCAGTCCGGGCCTCGCGGCGGCGACAAGACCTTCGTCGCCGGCATGTTGATGACCTCGGCGCGGCGCGATTTCGACGACGGTTCGAAACTGAACCTGCGCGCGATGCTCAGCCCCGATCCGCTGATGGGCAAGTCCGGCTATCCGCTGCTGCTGGCGGCGGGCGAGACGGCGGACGGCGTCAATCCGCTGGTCGATCGTCAGCACCCCCACGACCTCTTCATGGAGCTGTCAGCCAGCTACTCGAAGCGTCTGTCGGACAAGGACAGCGTCTATGGCTACATCGGCCTGCCTGGAGAGCCTGCCTTCGGGCCGCCCGCCTTCATGCACCGCATGAGCGCGATGGACAGTCCGGAGGCGCCGATCACCCACCACTGGCTGGATTCGACCCACATCGTCTTCGGCGTGACCACCTTGGGCTGGGCGCACGACCGGTTCAAGATCGAGACCTCGGCCTTCAAGG
Organism: Brevundimonas sp. UYEF29; assembly: GCF_040546195.1. NCBI lineage: Bacteria > Pseudomonadati > Pseudomonadota > Alphaproteobacteria > Caulobacterales > Caulobacteraceae > Brevundimonas > Brevundimonas sp. UYEF29. Next base: position 361,617 of record NZ_JBEPNH010000001.1, read on the forward strand.
GACGCGAGCCGGACGAGGAGCGTTGGGGCATCGATTCGCCACGGCTCGACAGTTGGTCGGTGCGGGCTGCCTGGAATCCGAGCGATCAATGGTCGCTGCAGGCCTCCTACGCCGATGTCTCCGCGCCGGAACAGCTGGAGCCCGACGAGGACGAGACGAAATGGTCGGCCAGCGCCATCCACACCCGCCGTCTGGGCGATGACGGCTGGTGGTCCTCGACCCTGGCTTGGGGCCGAAAGACCAACGACCACGGCGAATCGAAGGACGGCTGGTTGCTGGAGACGGCGGTCCATCCCAACGACCGCTGGACCGTCTTCGCCCGCGCCGAACGGATCGAGACCGATGAACTGGTTCCCGGCGTCGGCGGCGGTCACGGCCCGCTCTACACGGTGGGCAAGGCGTCGGTCGGCATGGTCCGCGACTGGCGGATCGCCGAACACGTCCGTTTCGGTCTCGGCGGTCTCTATGCCATGAATCGCGTGCCGACGGCGTTGGAGCCGCTGTACGGCGGCGATCCCGACGGGGCGATGCTGTTCGCGCGGCTGAAGATCGACTGATCTAGCTCAAGGCCTGTCCGGCTTCGGCCGGGCGGGCCGGCGGCTGGTCCAGAAGGCGCAGCGCTTCATAGCCGACCAGGACCACGCCGAGCACGAGCATCAGCGCTCCGGCGATCAGCACCAGCCGAACGTGCCTGTGCAGGTGATAAAGCAACTCGCCGATCATCGACGGTCCCGCCGCATTCGGATCGTGCCAATTCGATCCGTTCCGGACAGTCTACTGCAAAACGCGGACCCGATGGAGTCTGTGAGAACCGCGTTCCGTCAGACGAGGCGGCTTTGCACCACGGCCGCGCCGATGAAGCTGGCGAACAGCGGATGCGGCGCGAACGGACGGCTCTTCAGCTCGGGGTGATACTGAACGCCGATGAACCAGGGGTGGTCGGGGCGTTCGACCGTTTCGGGCAGCACACCGTCGGGCGACAGGCCGGCGAAGACCAGTCCGCCCTTCTGCTCGATCGCCTCGCGATAGTTGATGTTGACCTCGTAGCGGTGGCGGTGACGCTCACTGATCGCGGTCGAGCCGTAGATCTCGGCGATCTTGGAACCGGCAGCCAGAGTCGAATCATAGGCGCCCAGCCGCATCGTGCCGCCCAGGTCGCCGCCCTGCTGACGCAGGACGCGTTGATTGCCCTGGGTCCATTCGGTCATCAGGCCGACGACCGGCTCGGCGGTCGGGCCGAATTCGGTGGACGAGGCCTTGGGATAGCCGGCCAGGTTCCGCGCCGCCTCGATCACCGCCATCTGCATGCCGAAACAGATGCCGAAGTAAGGGATGTTGCGCTCACGGGCGAAGCGGGCCGCCTCGATCTTGCCTTCCGAGCCGCGCTCGCCGAAGCCGCCCGGCACCAGAACGGCGTGCGCGCCCTGAAGACGCTCCTCACAGGCCTCGGGATCGCCTTCGAAGGTGTCGGCCTCGACCCAGTCGATGTTGACCTTGACGTTGTTGGCCACGCCGCCGTGATGCAGGGCCTCGATCAGCGACTTATAGGCGTCCTTCAGGACGGTGTACTTCCCGACCACGGCGATGGTGACTTCGCCGTCGGGCTGCAGGCGGCGACGCGCGATCTCCTGCCAGCCGGTCAGATCCGGCTCGGGCGCGTCGTTTATGCCGAAATGCGCCAGCACTTCGCGGTCCAGACCCTCGCGGTGATAGTCCAGCGGCACGGCATAGATGTCGGCGGAGTCCATTGCTTGAATGACGCCGCTTTCGCGCACGTTGCAGAACTGGCCGATCTTGCGCTTTTCCTCAGCCGGGATCGGCTGCTCGCAGCGGCACAGCAGGATGTCCGGCTGAATGCCGATGGAGCGCAGTTCCTTGACCGAGTGCTGGGTCGGCTTGGTCTTCATCTCGCCGGCCGTCTTGATGAACGGCAGCAGCGTTAAGTGGACGAAGCAACTCTGCCCGCGCGGGAGGTCCTGCCCCAACTGGCGGATGGCCTCGAAGAAGGGCAGTCCCTCGATGTCGCCGACCGTGCCGCCGATCTCGACCAGCACGAAGTCGACGTCTTCGCCCGCGTCGGTCAGGGCGGGCGTCAGGCAGAAGGATTTGATCTGGTCGGTGACGTGCGGAATGACCTGCACCGTCGCGCCCAGATAGTCGCCGCGACGCTCCTTCTCCAGAATGGTCGAATAGATGCGGCCGGTCGTGATGTTGTCGGACTTTGCCGCCGACACGCCGGTGAACCGCTCGTAGTGGCCCAGGTCCAGGTCGGTCTCGGCGCCGTCGTCGGTCACGAAGACCTCGCCGTGCTGATACGGGCTCATCGTGCCCGGATCGACGTTCAGATAGGGGTCAAGCTTGCGCAGGCGGACCTTGTAGCCGCGCGCCTGCAAAAGAGCGCCGAGAGCGGCGGAGGCGAGGCCTTTTCCTAGCGAGGAAACCACGCCGCCGGTGATGAACACATAGCGAGCCATGGGGGGACACCTTACTCCATGATTCGCGGCTCGGTCATGCCGCCGTCGAATCGAACTGTTGATCAAAAGAAGAAAGCGCGCCCTGCGGCGCGCTTTCGAAAACTCGGGTCTCTGTCGGAGCCTTACTGGGCGGGCTGTTGGGCCGGCGCCGGAGCAGTGGAGGCCGACGGCAGGCTGGCTTCCAGATCATCCAGCGAAGGCGTCGCCGGTTTGGCCGGCGCAGCAGGCTGTTGCAGGGCGGGCTGCTGCGTCTGGGTCTGCGGCGTCGTGGCCAGCGAACCCACAGCGTCGGCGTCGATGCCGGACACCGATGCGCGGTCCATATTGCCGACAACCGTCAGAATGATCGTCAGGATGAACAGCGCGGCAGCCAGCCACCAGGTGGTGACGGTCAGCAGATTGCCGGCGCCGCGCGCGGTCATGAAGCCCGACGGACCGCCGCCCATGCCCAAGGCGCCGCCCTCGGACTTCTGAAGCAGGACGATGCCCGTCAGCGCGATGGCGACGATGATGATGGCGACGAGCAGGATGGTCTGGAGCATGGCGTCATTCATGTGGGCGCGGATCTGCGCCGATCAAGCGGCGGCCTCTATCATCGAAGCGCGCCAGGGGCAAACGTCACGCGGCGGCGTTGACGATCGGCATGAAGTCCTCGGCCTTCAAGGACGCGCCGCCGACCAGGGCGCCGCCGACTTCCGGCGTAGCCAGAATGTCGCGCGCATTCTCCGGTTTGACCGAACCGCCATACAAAATGGGCGCGGTGCGCGCGCCGTCTCCCAGCTTTGCGACGATGGCGGCGCGCACGGCGGCATGGACCTCGGCGATCTGATCCAGCGTCGGGGTCAGGCCCGTCCCGATGGCCCATACGGGTTCATATGCCACCGCGAAGTCGCGCTCGGCCAGGATGGATGGCAGCGAGCCCGAGACCTGGCCCGACACCACGGCGATGGCGTCGCCCGCCTCCCGCTGCTGCAAGGTTTCACCGACGCACACGATGGGCTCCAGCCCGGCGGCGATGGCGGCCTCGACCTTGGCGGCGACGTCCGCATCGGCCTCGCCGAACGCGGAGCGGCGTTCGGAATGCCCCAGAATCACCACGGTCGCGCCAGCATCGACCAGCATTTCGGCCGACACCGAGCCGGTGAAGGCGCCGGCGGGCTTGTCATGGCAGTCCTGACCGCCCACGGCCACGCCGCTGCCCGCCAGGGCGGACTGCATGCGGTCGATCAACGTCGCCGGCGGGCACAACACAACACGGCATCCCTGGCCCGTCGTTCCGACGGCGTCCCTGATAGCCTCAGCCTGCGCCAAGGCGGCCGAGACGCCGTTCATCTTCCAATTGCCGACGATCATCTTCACGGATTGTTTCATGGGCGCCTGTCTAGAAGGCGAAAACCGCCAAGCCAAGAGGCGCCGCCGCAATCCGGACACGAAGCCATCCTTGCAGCGGCGGCCTCGCCCCGACTATACGCGACGATTGACGCCAATATCGGCCAGTCCCGGGTTTTCGAATGCTCACCGCCTTCCGCGCCTTCTCTCGATCCAAATGGGCGGCCGCCCTGCTTGTCCTGATCGCGATCAGCTTCGTGATCGTCGGCGCGCGGATGGATGTCTTCTCCAACCTGGGACCGAAGCACGTCATCGATGCGGGCGACCGTTCGATGAACGAAGCCGAGTTCCGCACCGCCTTCGATCAGGTGCGTGAGCGGCTGCAGCAGCAGGTCGGCCGCCCCCTGACGAACCAGGAGCTGGTGGCGGAAAACATCCACGTCCGCTTTCTGACCGAGCAGACGCAGCAGCTGGGCTTCCTGAACTGGGCCTACAAGGCCGGCATCCGCCCGGGCAAGGAGCTGATCGTCAAGCAGATCCGCCAGATCCCGGCCTTCTTCAACTCGGTCACCGGCCAGTTCGACCAGCAGGCCTATGAGGCGGCTCTTGCGCAGCAGAACCTGACGCCCGCCATGCTGGAGCAAGACCTGCGCGACCAATATGCGACCGAGCATTTCGGCGCCGCCGTCTTCGCCGGCGCCCGCGTGCCTCGCATCTATGGCGCGCTGCTGGCCGGTTCCGCCTTCGAAAGCCGCGATGGGCGCTGGTTCGAGGTGACCCCGGCGATGGCCGGTCAGATCCCCGCCCCGACTGACGCCCAGTTGAACGCCTTCATCCAGGAGAACGCCGACCGCCTGCGCGCGCCCGAGTTCCGCATGGTGTCGGTAGTTCTGTTCACGCCTGAGGCTTCGGCCAATGCGCCGATCTCGGAAGACCGCATCCGCGAGCGTTTCGAGTTCAAGAAGGATACGCTGAGCAAGCCCGAGACGCGCTCGTTCGTCACCCTGACCGCGCCGAACCGCGAGACGGCCCAGAAGATCGCCGCCGCCCTGCGCGCGGGCCAATCGCCCGCCGACGTCGGCCGCGCCAACAACATCACCCCTGCCGCCTTCAACGAGACCCCCCGCTCGGCCATCGGCGACGCCGCGACCGCAGCCGCCGTCTTCGGCCTGCAAGCCAATCAGGTGTCCAACCCGGTCCAGGCCGGTGTCGGCTTCGCCGTCGCCAAGGTTACGGCCGTTCAGCCAGCCGCGCCCGCCACGCTCGACAGCGCTCGCGAGGAGATGATCCAGGAACTGCGCGCCGAGGACGTGAAGACCCAGACCTACGCCAAGGTCGAGAAGTACGAAGCCGCCCGCACGGCCGGCAAGAACCTGGCTGACGCCGCGCGTGAGGCCGGCGGTCGCATCGTCGATCTGCCGCCCTTCACCAAGGACGGCAAACTGCCGAACGGTCAGGCGCTGAACGCCCCGCCGCAAATCTTCGAGACGGCCTGGAGCCTGACCAAAGGCGGCGAGAGCGACGTCATCGACGCCGGTCAGGGCCAGTATTTCGCCGTGCGCGTCAACGACATCCGCCCGTCGGCCCTGCCGACCCTGGCCGAGGTTCGCGAGCCCCTGGCCGCCCAATGGATCCAGCGGGAAACCATGCGTCGCCTCTCGGCCAAGGCCGAAGAGCTGACGACCCGCGTGCGCAATGGCGAGGACATCGCCGCGGTCGCCCGCTCGGTCAATGCGCCGCTGACCGTGCGCACCGGCGTCATCCGCAATCAGCAGACCCAGGAAGCCTTGGGTCAGGGCGTGCTTCAGGGTCTGTTCGGCCAGTCCAAGGGCCAGGCCTTCTCGCAGCCGGCGTCGCAGACCGCCTATGTGGTCGGCCGCGTCGACAACGTCCGCGCCGCCAATCCGGCCGTAGCCGGACCGCTGGCCGAGCAGGTCCGCCCGCGCCTGACCCAGGAGTTGGTGCAGGCCATGGTCGAGTCGTCCGTCTCGGCGGGCGCCCAGCGCTCCAAGGCCAAGAACGATCCGGCCCAGGCGCTGTCGGCCCTGGGTCTGTCGGGTGGCGCAACGCCCGCCGCACCGGCGCAATGACCGACGACGTTTCACGCGACGTCACGTTCGACGCCTTCGCCGCCGGCCTTTTGGCCGGTCGGCCGCAGGTCCTGGTTCGCCGGGTCATCGACGACCTGGAAACCCCGGTCTCGGCCTATCTGAAGCTGGGACGCGATCGGCCGTACGCCTGCCTGCTGGAATCGGTCGAGGGCGGCGCGGTCAAGGGACGCTACTCCATCCTGACGCTGGATCCCGATGTGGTCTGGCGTTGTCGATCCAACGTGGCGGAACTGTCGCGCGGGTCCGCCATAGGCAAAGGTCGATTCGCGGCCGAAACGCTCCCTGCGCTGCAATCCCTGCGCGCGCTGATCGCGGCGTCGAAGTTCGATCTGCCGGAGGGACTGCCGCCGATGGCAGCCGGCCTGTTCGGCGTCTTCGGCTACGACATGGTGCGCCTGCTGGAACCGCTGGGTGCGCCCAACCCCGATCCGCTCGATCTGCCCGACGCCGTGCTGACGCGGCCGTCGCTGGTGGCCATCTTCGATTCGGTCCGCCACGAGATCGTTCTAGTGTCGGCCGCCTATCCCGACGCCGGCATGTCAGCGCATGACGCTTTCGACGCCGCGACGGCGCGGCTGGACGCGTTCGAGACGGCCTTGCGCGAACCCTTGCCCGTCCGCGCCGCTCCGCAGCAAACGCCGCCTCCCGTCTTCACTTCGCCGGTTGACGAGCCGGCCTTCGGCGGGATGGTCGCCAGGGCCAAGGACTATATCGGCGCCGGCGATATCTTCCAGGTCGTGCTCAGCCATCGGTTCTCAGCCCCGTGGACGGACGATCCGTTCGCCTTTTATCGCTCGCTGCGTCGCCAGAACCCATCGCCCTATCTGTTCTATCTGAACTTCGAAGGCTTCCAGCTCGCCGGCTCCAGTCCCGAGATCCTGGTTCGACTGAAGGACGGCGAGGTCACGATCAGGCCGCTGGCCGGCACACGCATGCGCGGCGCGACGCCAGAGGCGGACAAGGCGCTGGAAATCGAACTGCTGGCTGATCCGAAAGAGCTTGCCGAGCACCTGATGCTGCTGGACCTGGGACGCAACGATGTGGGGCGCGTCGCGGCGCCCGGCACGGTCGAGGTCACTGAGAGCTTCGTCGTCGAACGCTACAGCCAGGTCATGCACATCGTCTCCAACGTGCGCGGCAAGGCTGATCCCAGGCTGGATGCGGTGGACACGCTGCTGGCCGCCCTGCCGGCCGGCACCCTGTCGGGCGCGCCCAAAGTGCGCGCGATGGAGATCATTGACGAACTGGAAAGCGAAAAGCGCGGCGTCGGTTATGGCGGCGGCGTCGGCTATATTTCGGCCGGCGGCGAAGCGGATATCTGCATTACCCTGCGCACCGCCCTGTTCGCAGACGACCGGATCTTTGTTCAGGCCGGAGCCGGCGTCGTCGCCGACAGCGATCCTGCGGCCGAATATGCCGAGACCCAGCACAAGGCGCGCGCGCCGATGCGGGCGGCGGAGGACGCCTGGCGGTTTAGGACCGGCAATCGCTAGCGCGAAATCGTCATCGCCGGGTCGTTGAACTGCACGCGGGGTCCGATGATGACGACGCCCGCCATCAAAACCGCCGCAGTCGCTGCGAACGCGGCTGCGCCAAGCGCGGCGACGGGGTTGGGCTTGGTCTCGACCACGACCAGCTTCGCCTTGGCGGCGGCGATCTTGGCGGCGATGTCTTTTTCAGCGGCGAGTTTCACCCGCCCAGTCCTAGTACCGTCGAGTTAAAATGCGCTTTAAGGCCGCGCCCGCTTGGCGCGGACGCGCGTCACGCCTAGAAGCCAAGCCATGATCCTCGTCGTCGATAACTACGACAGCTTCACCTACAACCTCGTCCACTACCTCGCGGAGTTGGGCGCGCCGACGCATGTGGTGCGCAACGACGACCTGACGGTGGACGAGGCGTGGGCGCTGAACCCCGCCGCCGTTCTGCTGTCGCCCGGCCCGTGCGCGCCCGATCAGGCCGGCATCTGCCTGCCGTTGATCACGACCGCGCCAGAATCGATGCCGATCCTGGGCGTGTGCCTGGGTCATCAGGCCATCGGCCAGGCCTTCGGCGGCGACGTCATTCGCGCCAAGACCCTGATGCACGGCAAGACCTCGCCGATCCTGCACGAGGGCCAGAGCGTCTTCGCCGGCCTGCCCTCGCCCTTCACCGCCACGCGCTATCACTCGCTGGCGGTCAGGCGCGAAACCCTGCCCGACGATCTGGAGGTCACCGCCTGGACCGCCGACGGCGAGATCATGGGTTTGCAGCATCGCACCCGCCCGATCCACGGCGTGCAGTTCCACCCGGAATCCATCGCCACCGAACACGGTCACGATATGCTGGCCAACTTCCTTGAGATCGCCGGCGTAAAGCGCCTCGCGGCCGCCTGACCGTGGGCGACGGGTTCAAGCCGATCCTCGCCCGACTGGTCGAGGGCCATCCCCTGACGTCCCAGCAGGCGCACGACTTCTTCGCCGCCTGCCTGCGCGGCGAGCCGACCCCGTCGCAAGTCGCCGCCGCCGTCACCGCCATGCGGATGCGCGGCGAGACCGTGGACGAGATCGCCGCCTTCGCGGGCGCGATGCGCGAGGCCGCCCTGACGCTGGATCACCCCTATGAGGTGATCGACACCTGCGGCACCGGGGGCGACGGTCAGCACACCTACAATATCTCGACCGCCGCAGCCCTGGTTCTGGCCGGCGCCGGTCTGAAGGTCGCCAAGCATGGCAATCGGGCGATGTCATCGAAATCAGGCTCTTCCGACGTCCTGTCGATCCTGGGGGTGAACCTGATGGTGTCGCAGGCGCAGCAGAAGAAGGCGCTGAACGAGGCGGGGATCTGTTTCCTGTTCGCGCCTGCCTATCACGGGGCGATGCGTCATGTCGGGCCGGTGCGGGCCGAGATCGGTTTTCGCACCGTCTTCAACCTGTTGGGACCGCTTTCGAACCCGGCGTCTGCAAGACGACAGGTCATGGGCGTCTATGATCCACGCCTGCTGGAGCCGCTGGCCGAAGTGCTGGGCCGGCTGGGCGCCACCCGGGCCTGGACCGTTCACGGCCAGGGCCTGGACGAACTGGCGACTTCCGGCCCCACGGACGTCGCCGAATGGAAGGACGGCGCGGTTCGCCGCTTCCAGGTCACGCCCGAGGATGCCGGCCTGCCGCGTGCCTCTATCGCAGACATTCGCGGCGGCGACGCCGAGGAGAACGCCGTCGCCCTGCGCGCGCTTCTGGCAGGCGCGACTGGCCCTTACCGCGACATCGTGCTGCTGAACGCCGCCGCCGCCCTCGTGGTGTCGGATCGCGCGGCCGATCTGGCCGAGGGCGCCGCGCTCGCCGCTGCCGCGATCGATGACGGTCGAGCCGCCGTGGCGCTGGATCGCCTGGCCCGCATCACCTCCACGCCGCTGGAAAGCGAAGAGCCCGCATGACCGACGTTCTGGACCGCATCGCCGCCTACAAGCGCGAGGACGTCGCCGCCCGCAAGGCAGCGACTTCACAGGACGCGATCGAAGCCTTGGCCCGCGCCGCATCGGCTCCACGCGGCTTTCGCGCTGCCTTGGAACGTGTGGGCGAGGAAACCGGTCGTCCCGCCCTGATCGCCGAGATCAAGAAGGCCAGCCCCTCCAAGGGCCTGATCCGGCCCGATTTCCATCCGCCGGCTCTGGCCCGCGCCTATGAGGCCGGCGGCGCGGCCTGTCTGTCGGTGCTGACCGATGGTCCCAGCTTCCAGGGCGACGACGCCTATCTGGCCCAGGCCCGCGAGGCCGTCGCCCTGCCCTGCCTGCGCAAGGATTTCCTGGTCGATCCCTGGCAGGTAGCCGAAAGCCGCGTCCTTGGCGCCGACTGCATCCTGATCATCCTCGCCATGATCGATGACAGCCTGGCCGCTGAACTGCTGTCGGAAGCCGAACGCTTTGGGATGGACGCGCTCATCGAGACCCACGACGAGGAAGAAATGGCGCGCGCCTGTGCGCTCGGCGGCGATCTGGTGGGAGTCAATAATCGCTCGCTGCGCACGTTCGAGGTCGATCTGGAAACCACGGAACGGCTGTCGATGCTCAGCCCCGTGCGCGCTCTGCTGGTCGCCGAGAGCGGCATCTTCACGCCCGACGACGTGGCGCGCGTCTCGGCTGCCCATGCCCAGGCGATCCTGGTTGGCGAAAGCCTGATGCGGCAGGCCGATGTCGAGGCCGCCACCCGTCAGCTGCTGGCGGTCTGAGCCGAAGCGCGGCGGCAAGCCTCGCCGTTAAGTTGACATTAGCAAGGAACACTTACAGAACATCGACAAATGTTCACGGCCCGTTCCGATTCGTCGGCGGGCGCATGAGGGCCTGGCGATGCTCACGCGCAAACAGCACGAACTGCTGATGTTCATCCATGAACGCATCCAGGAGACCGGCGTCTCCCCTTCGTTCGACGAGATGAAGGAGGCGCTCGATCTGGCTTCCAAGTCCGGCATTCACCGGCTCATTACGGCGCTGGAGGAACGCGGCTTCATCCGTCGTCTCGCTCACCGCGCCCGCGCGTTGGAAGTCACGAAACTGCCCGAGCAGGCGACGGCCGGCGCGCCGCGCGGTCGCGCCGGGTTCAAGCCCGACGTCATCGAGGGCGGCGGCGGTGTCAGACCTGCGGCTCCGATGGCGGCCAACGACACCCGCGAACTGCCGCTGATGGGCAAGATCGCCGCCGGCACGCCGATCGACGCGATCGAGCATGAAACCGCCCGCTATCCGGTTCCGGAATCGATGCTGGGTTCTGGCGAGCACTACCTGCTGGAGATCGAAGGCGACTCCATGATCGAAGCCGGTATCCTGAATGGCGACATGGTGGTGATCAAATCGACCGACAACGCTGCCTCCGGCGAGATCGTGGTGGCTCTGGTGGAGGGGGAGCAGGCGACGCTGAAGCGCCTACGCAAGAAGGGCGCGTCGATCGCGCTGGAACCCGCCAACCGTAACTACGAGACCAAGATCTACGGCTCCGATCAAGTCGCCGTCCAGGGCAAGCTGGTCGGCCTCATGCGCCGGTATCACTGACCTCCGGATCGGACTGACGCGTCCAGGGGCGGTCGCCGCGAACGTCGGCCGTCCACACCGCGCGCCATCGATTCGGGGCGTCCGAGCGGACGCGCCACAACTCCACCGCCCCACCCCGCGCAAAATCCACGCCGTCCAGGACAAGGCGATCCTGACACGCGCTGGGGATCGAAGTGACGACGGCGCGGACGCTGACGACAGGCGCTGCACGGCATAACGTTTCCATCTGGTCGGAGCTCGGCGACTTTCGCCCCCACCAGATCGCCACCGGCCCCGCTTCATCGGTGTCCGGTCGACAGGAGAATCGGTTGCAGACCCAGCCCGTCTCCGACCGGTCCGTCATCGTCAGCCCCCGTCTCCGTGACCAGAGATCGACTGCAAATTCGCGCACGCCAGGCCGCACGACGACCGCCGCCTGGTCACGATGAAAGGCGGCGTTCGTCCCGCCATCGCCAATCCAGAGGTCCGGCGTCGGTTCACGCGGCCAGATCAGGACCGCAGCTGCGAACGGCAATCCCAACCAGCGCAGGCGGCCCTGCCACAGACAGACGAACAGCACGCCCAGAAAGGCGATCGGCAGGACATAGTTCGGCGCGCTGGCGACGGTTCTGACCGCGCCGGGCAATCCCGCCGTCCACGTGCCGATCGCCAGCATCAGGTCGACGCCCCAGCCCGCGACCGCCAGAAACGGTCCGCCGAGCCCCAAAGGCTCAAGCGCTGCGCCCAGAGCCAGCGCCGGCATCAGGATGAAGTCCGCCACGGGCGACGTGCCGAGATTGGCGAGCAGTCCGTACATGGCGGTGCGGTTGAAATGCTGCATGGCGAACGGTCCCGTCGCCAATCCTGCGACGACGCTGGCTGCCACAGCCGCCGTCAACCAACCGCCCAGCCGTTGGACTGCCAGGATCGGCCAAGGCGCGGATATTTCGCGCGGGCGCTTCGGCCAGGCCTCGACCAAAGCGACCAAGGCCGCCGTCGCCGCAAACGACATCTGGAAACCGGGCGTGACGATCGCCTCAGGCTGGATCGCCAGAACGATGAAGGCCGCGACCGCCAGGCCGTGCATCGTCACCGCCTGCCGATCGAGCAGGATGGCGAGAAAGGCGATGGAGGCGGTGATGGCGGCCCGCTCGGCCGGAGGCGGCGCGCCCGACACCACCAGATAGACCCCGACCGCCGTCAGGCCCGCCAATGCCGCGACCTTCTTGCCGTGAACCCGCAGGGCCAACCAAGGCCAAGCTGCGACGCCCAGCCGCACGGCGAAGAAGACGAAACCGCCGACGATGGCCATATGCAGCCCTGATACCGACAGGATGTGCGCCAGGCCGGAATCGCGCATCACATCCATGTCCTCCTGACTGATCCAGGTTTCATGGCTGGTGGTCATGGCGGCGGCGATCCCGCCGGTCCGTTCGCCGAGCCGTGCCACGATCCTCTCCGCCAGCGCGAAGCGAGCGCTGTTGATCGCCATTTCAAGTCGAAGGCGCCACGGCGGCGGGGCCAGATCGGCCCCACGCGTTTCGCCCAAGGCGAACGCCACGCCGCCCATCCCCTGAAAGAAGGCGTTGCGCCCGAAGTCGTAGGCGCCGGGGCTGGCGGGCGCAGGCGGCGGATTCAGAATGCCGAACAGGCGGATCGCTTCGCCGGGCCGCGGCGGCTCGCCCCGCACCGTCGCCCGCAAGCGCACCGGCGTCTGCTCGGGCGTCAGTCCGCGAATCCAGACCGGCGCGATCACGACCCGCGCGCCGCGCTGACCCGGGCTGTCGACATCGGCGACCCAGGCTTCGATCACGGTCGGTTCGCTGAGGACGGGCGCGATCGGCGCGGCGACGGCTTCGGTGCGCACCTTGGCTACCGCCAGCCCGCCTGAAACGCAGGCCAGCATCAAGAGCAGCCAGGTCAGGCGCCGCGACCCGCCACGCCGGCGCGCCACGACCCACAGCCCAAAGGCCAAGGCGGCGCCCAGCAACAAGGGCCACAAGACCGGTTCGGCTCGCAGGGCGAAATAGACGCCGCTGCCCGCGCCGAATGCGACCGGCGCCCATAGCCGCCATCTCAGGGTCTGGGCGGCGACCTCGGCGTCCAGCCAGGCGCGCAATCGCGCAGCGGGGGTAGGTTTTGCCGCATCGGGGCGTATAAGGGCCTCGCTTACGGACCCCTCCCCCATGACCTCACCTTCCTCGACTGTCGTCACCCGCTTCGCCCCCTCGCCGACAGGCTATCTGCATATCGGCGGGGCGAGAACCGCTTTGTTCAACTGGCTGTACGCCAAGCGACACGCTGGACGTTTCCTGATCCGTGTCGAGGATACCGACCGCGAACGTTCGACCGATGAGGCGGTGAAGGCCATCTTCGATGGTCTGAGCTGGCTGGAGCTGTTCTCCGACGACGAGCCAGTGTTTCAGTTCAGCCGGGCCGACCGCCACCGCGAGGTGGTCGATCAACTGCTCGAAACCGGCCATGCCTATCGCGACTTCGCCTCGGCCGAGGAGACCGGTCGTCTGCGTGACGAGGCCAAGGCTGAAAAGCGCACTTTCGAATCGCCCTGGCGCGACCGTGAGCCGACCGTGGACGACCTGGCGCTGCCGCACGTCGTGCGCTTCCGTCGGCCAAAGGCGACGACGGTCACGGTGGCCGATGAGGTCCAGGGCGACGTGAACTGGTCGACCGACGACTTGGACGATCTGGTGCTGCTGCGTTCGGACGGCGCGCCGACCTATAACCTCGCCGTCGTCGTGGACGACCACGACATGGGCGTGACCCACGTCATTCGCGGCGACGATCATCTGAACAACGCCGCGCGCCAGAGCCTGATCTACGATGCGCTGGGCTGGACGCGCCCGACCTTCGCCCACATCCCCCTGATCCACGGACCGGACGGCGCGAAGTTGTCGAAGCGTCACGGCGCCCAGGCGGTGCATGAATATGCCGAGATGGGCTATTTGCCCGAGGCCATGCGCAACTATCTGGCCCGCCTGGGCTGGGCGCACGGCGACGACGAACTGTTCAGCGACGCCCAGGCCATCGCATGGTTCGATCTCGCCGGCATCGGCAAGGCGCCGGCCCGTCTGGACTTCGATAAACTGGCCCACGTCAATTCGCACTGGCTGCGCCTCGCCGACGATGAACGGCTCGCCAAGCTGACGCTGGATGCGCATCTGCTGAAGGGCCACGCCCTGGCGGAGGCGGACGAAGCCCGCCTCCAGCGCGCCATGCCTTTCGTCAAGGACCGCGCCAAGACGATCCTCGATCTAACCGACCAAACCGCCTTCGTGCTGAAATCGCGCCCGCTGACCCTGGACGACAAGGCGCAGGCGCTGCTGTCCGGTGAGACGCTGGATCGCCTCGCCCGCTTGCGCGAACGGCTGTCCCTGTTCCAATCCTGGGATGTCTTCGCACTGGAAGCCGAGCTCAAGGCCTTTGCGGAATCCGAGGGCGTCGGGTTCGGAAAAATCGGCCCGCCGATGCGCGCGGCGCTTACCGCAGGGTCAACATCACCTGATATTGCACGAACTTTGTCGGCTCTTGGGCGCGACGAAAGTCTCGGGCGCTTGGATGATGCGCTGCAACAGACTAAGTGATCACCCACAAACCAAAAAGCGGCCGACGCCTCCCCGCGCCTGGACGTGTGATGCAAAGGGGCATTCATGACTGAACAAGCCAAACCCGCCGGCTCGGCGACCCTGTCCTTCGAGGACAAGACGATCGAGTTGCCGGTCCTTTCGGGCTCCACCGGCCCGGACGTCATCGACATCCGCAAACTCTATGCGGGAACGGGCGCCTTCACCTTCGATCCCGGCTTCACCTCGACGGCGGCCTGTGAATCGGCTCTGACCTATATCGACGGCGACGCCGGCGTGCTGCTGCACCGCGGCTATCCGATCGACCAGCTGGCGTCGAAGTCGAACTTCGTGGAGGTCTGCCACCTGCTGCTGCACGGCGAACTGCCGACCGCCGCTCAGTATGAGAAGTTCGAAAACAGCATCACCACCCACACGATGCTGCACAGCCAGTTCGATCGCTTCTTCGAAGGCTTCCGCCGCGACGCCCACCCGATGGCGATCATGGTCGGCACCGTCGGCGCCCTGTCGGCCTTCTATCACGACAGCCTGGACATCCACGATCCGATCCAGCGTGACATCTCGGCCATTCGCCTGATCGCCAAGATGCCCACGATCGCGGCCCGCGCCTACAAATACCATATTGGCCAGCCGTTCGTTTCGCCGCGCAACGACCTGTCCTACGCCGAGAACTTCCTGCGCATGTGCTTCGCCGTGCCGGCCGAGGACTATCACGTCGATCCGGCCCTGGTCCGCGCCATGGACCGCATCTTCACCCTGCATGCCGACCACGAGCAGAACGCCTCGACCTCGACCGTGCGTCTGGCCGGTTCGTCGGGCGCCAATCCGTTCGCCTGTATCGCCGCCGGCATCGCCTGCCTGTGGGGCCCGTCGCACGGCGGCGCCAACGAAGAAGCGCTGACGATGCTCAAGGAAATCGGCACCCCGGACAAGATCCCGGAGTTCATTCAGGGCGTGAAGGACCGCAAGTACAAGCTGATGGGCTTCGGCCACCGCGTGTACAAGAACTACGACCCGCGTGCGAAGGTCATGCAGCAGTCGGCCTATGAAGTGCTGGCCGCCACGGGCCGCGAAAACGATCCGCTGTTCCTGGTCGCCAAGGAGTTGGAGAAGGTCGCCCTGTCGGACGAATACTTCACCTCGCGCAAGCTGTTCCCGAACGTCGACTTCTATTCGGGCATCACGCTGTCGGCGATGGGCTTCCCGACCACCATGTTCACCGTCCTGTTCGCCCTGGCCCGCACCGTGGGCTGGATCTCGCAGTGGCAGGAAATGATGGCCGATCCGTCGCAGAAGATCGGTCGCCCGCGTCAGCTCTACACGGGCCCGACCCAGCGCGATTACGTGCCGATCGAACAGCGCGGCTGAGACGAAGGCTAGAATGCGAAACGCCGGGGAGACATCCCCGGCGTTTTTCTTTGTCGTCAGACCAGCTTCAAATCCGCGAACCGGGCGGCCAGGTCGTCCAGATCACGGTGCATATGGGCCACGCCGATCGCAGCAGCCCCCAGAGCCACGTCGTCGCCCTCGACAGCCATGGAGAGGGCCAGGCTTTGGTCGATCGCGCCCATGGGCTGGGCGGCCCTGCCCTGAGACAGAGCCTTGAGTTGCTCCACCGCGCGCTCCGCATCCTGTGACCAGGGATCCAGCCGGGCGCCCGCACCCTCGGCCTGGAAACCGCGCCCCAGGATGACGATGTCGCTGCGCACGCGCCAGAAGGCGCGCACGAGCGCAGCCCGGTCGGCGGTCTCACGTTGCGGACCGGGGAGATCGATGACGTTCTTGGCGGCCTGACCCAACGCATCCAGCCGCCGCTTCAGATCGGCATGACGGCGCGAAATCTCGGACGCATCCTCCGGGTCGGCCTTAGACACCAGAGCCAGCAGCGCCGCCGCCTCGCCCGCCGCCTCGCGCGCCTGAAGTTTGAAGGACTGCCTGGCATGGCGCGGGAACAGGGCCAGGATCGCCAGCACGCCCACGCCGCTGCCGACCAAGATTTCCATCACCCGATCCAGCGCGAGGGACGCCGGCCCTTCCGCGCCCGTCCCGCCGGCGATGACGATGGTCGCCGTCACGGGCGCGACCTTCAGCCAAGGCCGCCCGCCTGCCAGGAAGGCCAGCAGCCCGGCGGAGACGGCGATGCTCAGCGCCATGCTTTCCAGGCCCGGCGGACGAAGGAAGGCGAAGACCGCCCCCGCCAGCGCTCCGGTCGCCGTACCGATGGCCCGGTCGCGCGCAACGGTCAGGACGCCGCCGCCGACGCTCGCCTGAATGACGACGATGGCGGAAATCACGCTCCAGTACGGGTGCGGCAGGTTCAGCCAGGTCGCGAGATAGAGCGCGGCCATCGCGCCCACCGCCATCTGCAGCGCGGCGCGGACCTCGGCCGCACGTCGCGGACTGAGCGCCCGCGCCATCGTCAGTTCGCCGATTTGGCGGCGATGACCCTGAGCACGGCGTCGGCAGCCAGTTCGGACGGATCCGGGCCTCCGCGCCCCATCAGATCCAAGGCCGCCGTCTGGCGACGCGCCTGTTCGGTCGCCAGGGCCGGGTCGGCCAACAGCCGCCCAACCGCCGCCGTCAGGATGGCCGGGGTCGCCTCGTGCTGAATGAACTCGGGCGCGATCCGGTCGTCAGCCGCGACATTGAACAGTGTGATGTGCTTGGCGGTCACGAACCGCTTCATCAGCTGATAGCTCAGCCCGTCGATCTTGTAGGCGATGACCATCGGCGCGCCCGCCAGCGCCAGTTCGGTCGACACGGTGCCGCTGGTGGCCAGGGCGATGGTCGCGGCGCGCATGGCGTCATATTTTTCGGCTTCGTCGACCAGGTGAACGCGGAAGGGCCAGGCGGCGACGCGGGCCGCAACATCCTGAGCGACCGTCCCCGCGGCGACTACGGCGACTTCCAGGCCCGGGTTCGTGGTCTTCAGTTTTCTGACCGTCGCCTCATAAACGGGGGCCATCCGCGTGATCTCGCTGGGCCGGCTGCCGGGCAGCACTAGGAGAAGCTGCGCATCGGCGGCGATCCCACGACGCGCACGAAACGCTGCACCGTCCGCAGCATCGACATTCACATGAAGCGCCGACGAACCGACCACAGTCGTCGGCAGGCCCTCGCGCTCGAACCAGGGCGCATCAAAGCCATAAAGGGCCAGAAGATGATCGACGGCGCCCGCCAAGGTCTTGGCCCGGCCCGGCCGCGAGGCCCAGACCTGAGGCCCGACGTATTTGATCAGCGGCAGGTCCGGGCGCGCGGCCCGAATCGCCTTGGCCACACGGATCGTGAAGCCCCAACTGTCGATCAGCACCACGGCGTCAGGCTTTTCCCGCTCGGCCAGAGCCGCCGTCTGCTCGACGCGCCGCTTGACCTTGCCATAGGCGCGCAAGCCCTCGATCCAGCCCAGGATCGACAGTTCGGCGATATCGAACGGGCTGGCGACGCCTTCAGCCGTCATCTTGGGCCCGCCGACGCCGACAAAGGCCACATCGTCCCCCAACCGCGCCTTCAACGCCTTGGCCAGACCGGCGCCCAGCGCATCGCCCGAAGCCTCAGCCGCCACCAGCATGATCTTCAGCGGACGGCTCACCGATCCTCGCCCCAGACGAACAGACCCAACCGATCGGCCGTCTCAACGATGGCCGGACGGTCGATCAGAATCAAACGTCCGGCCACACCGCCGATGCCCGCCAGACCCGCCGCCGCCGCCATTTCGACAGTGCGCGGCCCGATCACGGGCATATCGACGCGCAGATCCTGGATCGGCTTGGGCGCCTTGCCGAGCGCGCCTCTGGGGCTATCAACCGCTCCACGCAAGTCGGCGGGCAGATCGGCGACGCGGGTCAGCATGGCGTCCGTGCCTTCCTGCGCCTCGACCGCAAGGACCAGGCCGTCACAGACCACGGCGCCCTGTCCGATATCCAGTTCACCTGATCTTTCGGCGACATGCAGCGCCTTCTTCAGATCGGCTAGCTGCTCGTCGGTCGGCGAGACCGCGCCCAAGGCGCCCGCGCCAAGCGTGTCGCCGCCCAGAATGTCGTCGGCGCCCTCGACGGCGAAGCCTTCGGCCTCGAACACTGACAGGACTTTACGCAGCAGAGCGTCATCCCCTTTGGAGGCCGCGGCGACGATGCCCGGCAACAGGGTCGCCCCCTTGAAGTCGGGTTTCAACGTCTTGAAATCCGGCCGATTGACGATGCCCGCCAGACACACGGTCGTGCAGCGCTCGGCCTTCAACGCCTTCAGGATCGCGCCGATCTGCGCCATGCCGAACTCGGCGCCGGACCAGCGCGCCAGATGCTCATCGGCGAATCCCGCCAGACGGATCACGAAAACCGGCCGCCCGAGCGCATCGCAACGCGCCGCGACGGCCGCCGGCAGATCGCCGCCGCCGGCGATCAGGCCCAGCTTTCCAGCCGCGCTCATTCCGCGTTGGGCAGGCACAGCGGACGCCGCCCGCCGTCGCGGATGAAGGCGATGATCTCCATGATCTCGGGCAGGTCGTAATAGCGTCCCTCCACGCCATCGATCCGACCGGCGAACTCGCCCTCGCCCTCGAACAGATCACGATAGGCAGCGAGCAGACGCCGCACCTGATCCTTGCCGTAGCCCTTGCGCTTCAATCCGATCAGATTCAGCCCACGCAGCCGCGCGTGATTGCCCCAGGCCGAGCCATAGGGGATGACATCGCGCGTCACCGCCGCCAGACCGCCGATGATCGCGCCCTGCCCGACGCGGCCGTTCTGGTGCACCGCGCACAGTCCGCCCAGAAACACCTTGTCCCCGACCTGAGCATGACCGCCCAGGGTCGCGTTGTTGGCCATGACGACATTGTCGCCGACGATGCAGTCGTGACCGACATGGGCGCCGGTCATGAACAGGTTGTTCGAACCCACGACCGTCACACCCGTCCCCTGCGGCGTGCCCCGATTGAAGGTGCAGTGCTCGCGGATCAGGTTGTTCTCGCCGATCTCCAGCCGCACCGTCTCGCCCTTGTAGCCATTGTGCTGCGGATCGCCGCCAATGACGGCGAAGGGATGGATGACCGTACCGGCCCCGACCGTCGTGTCCTGCTGGACCACGACATGGCTGACCAGACGCACATTGTCGCCCAGCACAACATTCGGCCCGACCGTGCACCAGGGGCCGACCTCGACTCCCTCGGCCAGCGTCGCCGTCGCGTCGATCAGAGCCGTGGAATGAACGGTCATCAGGCCGCCGGCCCAGGCGCAGGAGCAGGCACAGTCACGACCATCGCCATGAACTCGGCTTCGGCCGCCAGCTTGCCGTCAATGAAGGTCTCGCCCCGGAACTTGTAGGCGTCGCCCCGCGCGCGGATCACCTTGACCTCCATACGGAGCTGGTCGCCGGGCCGCGCGGGCTTTCTGAAACGAACCCCGTCGATCGACATGAACATGATGACCTTGTCGGCCACCGCGACATCCAGCGTCTTGGACATCAGTAATGCGCCGGTCTGGGCCATGGCCTCGACGATCAACACGCCGGGCATGACGGGATCGATCGGGAAGTGACCGGGGAAGAAGGGCTCGTTGTGGGTGACGTTCTTGATGCCGACAATCGACGTCGCGGGCAAAAAGTCTTCGGCCTTGTCCACCAGCAGGAAGGGATAACGGTGCGGCAGCCGCCGCATCACCTCGGCGTAATCGATCTTGCCTTCGACGGCAGTCGTGTCGCTCATCCCTATGATTCCTTCGGAGCCTTCTTCGATGAGGCCTGTTTGGCGAGCCAGACCGTCTCGCGCAAGAACTGTCGGATCGGACGCGCTGGATAACCCGACCAGGTCTCGCCGGCGGGAACATCGGCCAGCACACCGGCCCCGGCCGCGACGCGCGCGCCCTCGCCGATCGTGATGTGGTCGCCGATCCCCGCCTTGCCGCCGAAGATGACATTGTCGCCCACGGTCACAGAGCCTGAGATACCCGTATTGGCGACCAGCAGACAGTTACGGCCGATGACGCAGTTGTGGCCGACCATGACCAGATTATCGATCTTGGTGTTCTCGCCGATGACGGTGTCGTCATAGGCGCCGCGGTCGATGCAGGAGTTGGCGCCCACCGTCACGCCGTCCTGAAGGATGACGCGGCCCAGTTGGGGAATATCCATGACCCCCGCCGCTGTCCCCGTGGCGCCGAATCCCGCTTCGCCGATCCGGGCGCCGGCATACAGCTTCACCCGGTTGCCGATCAGGGCGAAGGCCACGCTGACGTTGGCGCCGATCACGCAATCCCGGCCGATCTGCACGCCCGGCGCGATGACGCTGTTGGCGCCGATGCGAGACCCGCGACCGATACGGACGCCCTGCCCCAGGATCGCGCCGGGTTCGACCACGACGCTGTCGTCCTCGGCCGCCTCGTCGCGGCTGATCGCTTTGTCCAGGAGTATAGGCCGATGCAGCGCCAGCGACGCCTTGGCCCAGGCGGCTTGCGGCTTGCGCGAGACGATGACAGCGGCGGACGACGGCGCGGCGTCCTTGGCCTCAGCCGACACGATGACGCAGCCGGCCTGGGTCGTCGCCAGCGCAGCGGCGAACTTGCGGTCACCCAAAAACGCGATCGCGCCCCCGTCCGCAGAGGACAAGGGCGCGACGGAGGCGATCATGCGATCCCCGCCCCGCTCGACCTCGCCGCCGATCTTCGCCGCCAGATCGGCGACGCTGAGGGGCGACAGGGTTTCGAAGAAGCGCGGATCAGGCATCGAGACTTAGCGGGCGGCGGCCGGTTGAGCCTGCGTCTGAGCCGGCACGGCCATACGGTTGAAGCTCAGCGTCGGCAGGGCCGTGTTCAGGCGCTGGATCGCCAGATCAGTGACGTCCATGGCCGGGTTCATCATGAAGACGCTCTCGCGGTCCAGCAGCAGGCCGCAGCCCTTTTCCTGATACAGGGCGGTCAGAATCGGCGAGACGGCCTCGGTGATGGCCTGACGTTGCATGCCCAGGGTGTAGCGCAGCTCGTTTTCACGAGTGGCTTCCAGCTGCTGGGCTTCTTGAGCGCGCTGCTGCAGGGCCTGACGGCGCTGTTGCAGTTGGTCGGCCGGCAGGCTGGAGCCCGCCGATTGCAGCTGCTGGGCTTCGGTTTGGATCTGGGTTGCATAAGGTTGCAGCTCGCCCTGAACTTCTTGGGCCAGCTGCTGCATGCGGGCTTCGACGGCCTGGCCGGCCGACGACTGGGCCAGCAGACGCGCGTTGTAATAGACGCAGACGCCGGGGATGACCGGGCCGGGGTTGGCGGGCGCGCCGGCCTGTTGCGCCGAAGCGGCGGTGGCGATGAGCGAAGCAGCGGCGGTCGCCGCAATGATCAGAGCTTTCATGGTGTTTCCTCGTGCGGTCGAAAAAGCCGCGATTAGAACTGAGTGGAGGTCGAGAAGCGGAAGGATTCCGTCTTGTCGTAGTCTTCCTTGGACAGAACCTTGGAGATGTCGAAGCGGATCGGACCCATCGGCGACTTCCAGTGGATGCTGACACCCGCCGACGCGCGCAGCGACAGCTCATCGGCGATGTTGGTGTTCACCGTTCCGGTGGACGTCAGCTTGTAGCGGTCATCCAGCACGCCCAGCGTACCGACATCGGCGAACAGCGAGGTCTTGATGCCGTATTGCTCGGGCAGATAGTTCGGCAGGGTCAACTCGACCGTACCGATGGCGTAGAAGTTGCCGCCTAGGGCGTCGGTCGTATTCAGATCGCGCGGTCCCATACCGGCTGTCTCGAAGCCGCGGAAGCTGTTGCCGCCCTTGAAGAAGCGATCGTTGATGCGGATCGGGTCGCCGTTCCAGCCGCTGACGTAGCCGGTGGAACCCTGAACGCTGACGATCCAGTTCGGCGTAAAGCCGTAGTACCAACTCGCATCGGCCTCGGTCTTCACATAGTTCACGTCGCCGCCCAGACCCGCGAGGTCCTGACGCAGAGACCCGGCCCAGCCGCGCGTCGGACGGATCGGATCGTTGGTGTAGTTGACCTGTAGCGTGTAGCCCGCCGACGAGTTGATGAAGCTGCCGATCTGATCGCAAAGCGCCGAAGATCCCTGCCCCACGCCCGAGCAGAAGCCCGTCGGCACGATGATTTCGTCGGACTTCAGGAAATAGCGCGTGCTGAGCAGCATATTGCCGTTCAGCGGATAGGACAGACGCAGCCCGGCGCCGGTCGAGCGATAGTCGTACGATGAATATTGGCTCAGGTCGTAGCGCGAGTGGAACAGGTCGAAACCGGCGCGAAGATCACGTCCGAGGAACTTCGGCTCGGTGAAGCGGAAGTCGACCTGCTGGCGCAGCGAACCCCACTCCAGACGGGCCACGACGTTCTGGCCGCGTCCGCGGAAGTTCCGCTCCGAGATGCCCAGGTTGACCGTGAAGGAGTCAACGGAGCTGAAGCCCGCGCCGACAGACAGTTCGCCGGTCGGCTGTTCCTGGACATTGACGTTGATGACCGAGCGGTCCGGCGCGCTGCCGCGCGTCTCCTCGACCGTCACGTCCTTGAAGAAGCCCAGGGCGCGCAGGTTGTTGCGCGAGCGCTCCATAAGAGCGCGGTTGAAGGCGTCGCCCTCGGTCAGCAGCAGCTCGCGGCGAATGACCGGGTCGATCGTGCGGGTGTTGCCGACCACATTGATGCGATCGATATAGACGCGCTGGCCCTCGGACACGTTAAAGGTCACATCGACCGTGTCCGTCTCGGGATTGGCCTTGTAGGTCGGATTGATCTCAACGAAGGCATAGCCTGCCGAACCGGCCGCGAACGTCAGGGCGTCGACCGCCTGTTCGATCTTGTCGCTTTCGTACAACTGGCCTTCCCGGATCGGCACCAGGGCCTTCAGGAAGTCGGCGTTAAGCCGGTCGTTCTGGGTGACGACCTTGATCTCACCGAAGTTGTATTTGTCGCCCTCGTTCAGCGTCAGGGTCAGCTGGAACGCCTGATCGTCGGGCTGCAGCTCGGCGACCGAAGACACCACGCGAAAGTCGTAATAGCCGCGGTTGGTGTAAAACTTCCGCAACTGCTCCTGGTCGTATTCCAGGCGGTTGGGATCGTAGTTGTCGTTGTTGGAGAAGAACTTCCACCAGGTCGACTTCTCGGTGACCATCACACCGCGCACGTCACGATCGGAAAACGCCTCGTTGCCCAAGACGTTGATGGCGCTGATGCCGGTCTGTGGGCCTTCGTTGATCTCGAAGATCACATCGACGCGGTTCTGTTCCAACTGGACCAGTTTGGGCGTGACGGTTGCAGAGATGCGGCCCTGCAAGCGATACAGTTCGACGATCGCGCCGACGTCCTCCTGAACCTTGGCGCGGGTATAGATGCCGCGCGGCGCCAGGGTCACTTCCTTGGTCAGCTTGTCCTTCGACAGCGCCTTGTTTCCCTCGAACACCACCTGGTTGATGATCGGGTTCTCGACGATCTGGACGATCAGGTCGCCGTTCTGGATACCAAGTTGCACATCGGCGAACAGGCCCGTGCGCGACAGGGTGCGCACCGCGACGTCCAGCACAGAGGCGTCGACCGCATCACCGGGACGGATCGGCAGATAGGAAAGGACCGTCGTCTGGTCGATCCGCTGCGCGCCCTGCACGATGATGCGATTGATCGTGATCGTCTGCGGCGCAGCGATCTCGACACGCGGTTCGGCAGCGCTCGCCGAGGCCGTCTGGGCTGGCGTTTGAGCCGGCGCAGCAGGCGTCGTCGTCGCCGGAGCGGTCTGGGCCGGCGCAGTCTGCGCCAGCGCAGGCGCGCCCAGCCCAGCAGCGACCGCCAGAGCCAGCAGGCTGGAGCGGGCGCTCAGTCGAACGGCGGCGCGAGAGGTCATGTCATTCATTCGGGAAACCGTCGGGGGCTGGCGTCGGCTCACGAGACGAGCCCGCCGAGGAATTGGAAGATATTGAGCTTCTGTAGGTCGTTCCACGTTGCGAACAACATAAATCCCGCCAAAAGCGCAAGGCCTGCACGATAGCCCATCTCCTGGAACCGCGCCGACACAGGCTGTTTCGCCACAGCCTCATAGCCGTAGAAAAGCAGATGCCCGCCGTCGAGGACCGGAATGGGAAGCAGATTTAGAAAGCCGATTCCGATCGAAAGTATGGCGGCCAAGGTTGTCAGCGTCAGGATCAGGTTGATCGCCATGGCGCCCGGCGCTGGATTGGCCTCGACCGCGGCCGTAGTCAGCGAGCCCGTCGCCTTGGCCATGCCCAGCGGACCGCTGAACTGATCGCCCGACTCGCGACCCGTCGCCAGGCGTCCGAGGTAGGTCAGGGTCGAGCCGATAACGTCGGCCGTCTGGCGCGCACCCTCCACCACGGCGTCGACAGGGCCGTAACGCACGTGGCGGACATCTCCGGCCGACGAGCCCAGCCCCAGGCCGATACGGCCGACCTTGACCCGTCCGGCGATGGGATCGTTTTCCTCGCGGCGTTCCGGCGTCGCGACCAGTACGACCGGACGACCGGCGCGCTCGACCGTGAAACGCACGGGATCGCCGGTCGAGAGCATGACGGTGCGGGTGACCGCGCTGCCGTCCTTGATAGCCTTGCCGTTCACCTCGGTGATCAGGTCGCCGACCTGGAATCCGGCGGCGGCGGCGGGCGATCCCGCCTGGACCTGCGCGACGCGCGCGGGGCGCAAGGACACGCCGACGGCCATGAAGACGACGGCGAAGATGGTGATGGCCAGGATGAAGTTGGCCATGGGTCCGGCCGCGACGATCAGGGCCCGCTGCCACACCGGCTTGAAGTGGAAATAATCGCGCTCGGCGCCCGGCCCGCGCTCGGCGACCACGCGGCGACGCAGTTCATCCAGCCCGGCCCGATCAGGCACGCTGGACGCATCAAGATCGCCCGAGAACTTCACATAGCCGCCCAGCGGCAGCCAGCCGAGACGCCATTCGATGCCGTGACGGTCCGTGCGGCTGGCCACGGCCTTGCCGAAGCCGACCGCGAACCGGTCCACCTTCACGCCAAAGGCGCGCGCGACAAGGAAGTGACCCAGTTCGTGGATGGTGACGATGAAGGTCAGCACCAGCAGGAACGAGGCGATGGAGATCAGGACCTGACCCAGGACGCCTAGCATTCGAAAATCGTCTCCCCTGGCCTACTGTCAGGCCGCATTCGCAAGGCCGGCGATGACGCTCTCGGCCATTCGACGCGTCTCGGCGTCGACCGAAAGGGCCGCGCCGCAGGCGTCTCCAGAACCGAAAGCCATCCCCGCTTTCGTCGCACGCTCAAGGGTTTCGGCGACGACTGCGGCAATATTGAGAAACGCCAGCTTGCGGTCAAGGAAGGCGAAGGCGGCAACCTCGTTGGCGGCGTTGAACACGGCCGGCGTCGCGCCGCCCGCCTTCAGGGCCTGACGCGCCAGATCGAGGGCGGGAAAGCGCGTCAGATCGGGCGCTTCGAACGTCAGCCGACCTAGCTCAGCCAAATCCAGCTTGGGCGCCGGCCACGCGATCCGGTCCGGCCAGGCCAGCGCGCAGGCGATCGGCGTGCGCATATCCGGCGGTCCCATCTGGGCCAGGGTCGAACCGTCCACATATTCCACAAGGCTGTGGATGATCGATTCGGGGTGCACGACGACGTCGATCCGATCCTGCGGCATATCGAACAGATAGGCCGCCTCGATCATCTCCAGGCCCTTGTTGGCCATGGTGGCGCTGTCGACCGAAATCTTGGCCCCCATGCTCCAGTTGGGGTGGGCGACGGCCTGTTCGGGCGTGATGCCGACCATCTGCTCGCGCGGAGTCTGGCGGAACGGTCCGCCCGATGCGGTCAGGATCAGCTTGGCCACCCGCTCAGGCGCTTCGGCCGGAAACACTTGGAAGATGGCGGAGTGTTCGGAATCGACGGGGATCAAGCGCCCCCCTACCCGCTTGACCCGTTCGATCAACGCTGGGCCGCAGCAGACCAGGCTTTCCTTGTTGGCCAAGGCCAGGGTCGCGCCCGTTCCCGCCGCCGCCCAGGCGGACTTCAGACCCGCCGCTCCGACGATGGACGCCATGATCCAATCCACAGGTCGCGTCGCCGCCTCGACGATGGCCGCGTCGCCGGCGGCAACAGCGACATCCGTGCCGGACATGGCGTCGCGCAGTTCGTCCAACCGAGCCGGATCGGCGGTCACGGCCAGCTTGGGCTGCCAGCGCCTGGCCTGCTCGGCCAGTTTGGCGATGTTGGCGCCGCCTGTCAGGGCCTCGACCTCGAACGCGCCCGTGCCCGTCGCCTCGGCTTGAGCCATCAGGTCCAGTGTAGAGGCGCCGACCGATCCGGTCGCGCCAAGTACGGTGACGCGACGCCGGATCACGCCCCTCGCTCCAGCATCAGGACGAGCAGTCGGCCCGCCGCGACGACCACGACCGCGAACATCAAACCATCGACACGGTCCAGCAGGCCGCCGTGGCCCGGAATGGTGTTGCCCGCATCCTTGACCCCGAACCGTCGCTTTAGCGCCGATTCCCACAGGTCCCCCGCCATGGTCGCCAAGGCCGCCGCCAAGCCCAGCACCGCCCCCCAAACGACGCTCAAAGCGCCCATATTGACCCAGGCCGTCATGACGGCCCCCGCAACCGCGCCGGCCGCAACGCCGCCGATGAACCCGGACCAGGTCTTGTTCGGTGAAAAGCGCGGCCACAGCTTGGGTCCGCCAAAGGTGGATCCCGCCAGATAGGCCACGATGTCGGCCGACCAGGCGACGGCGAACACCAGCACGGTCCAGTGCAGCCCGATCAAACTGTCGACATCGCGCAGCCAGATCAGCAGAACCGAAGGCCAGCCGAGATAGAGGACGCCATAGGCGGCATCCAGCGCCTCCTGCCCTCGACTACGGGCATAGACCCCGGCCGCGACCGCGCCGAACACCAGCATGATGAAGGCGACGGACATGGCGCCGAAATGGGCGCTGATTACCGCCGCCACGACGCCGAAGCTGACCGCGCCGCCCATGACGCGGCGTGCATGCGGCGCACTCATCGCCGCCCATTCAAACGCCAGGACGACGCTGGCGACGATCATCAGCGCCAGGAACCACACGCCGCCGCCCCACGTCGCAGCGACGGCTGCGGGCGCCAGCACGACGGCGGACGCAGCCCTGAGGGCGATATCCCGACCCTTGACCGCCATCAAGCCGTCGCGCGCTCAGGCGCGATCACGCGTCCGCCGAAACGGCGATCGCGCTGACCAAAGGCCGAAATCGCCTCGGCCAGGGCCTTGGGGCCATAGTCGGGCCACAGAATGTCCTGGAACACGAGCTCGGCGTAGGCGGCCTCCCACAACAGGAAGTTCGACAGCCGCTGCTCGCCCGATGTGCGCACGATCAGGTCCAGCGGCGGCGAGCCCGCCGTGGCCAGCCCGGCTGTCAGGATCGCTTCGTTGAAAGGCTCGACCGTCTCGCCCGCCAGCACCCGCTCCATATGGCGACGCGCCGCGTCCACCAGATCCGCGCGACCGCCGTAGTTGAAGGCGACCTGCAACAGGAAGCGATCGTTATGGGCGGTCTGGACCTCGGCCCGTTCGATGATGGCGGCGATATCGGCCGGCAGTCCCTGGCGTCGCCCCAGAATCTTCAGCCGCACGCCGGCCTTGGTTAGCCGGGCCAGATCGCTGGCGACGTAAGACCGCACCAAGCCCATCAGGTCCGACACCTCGTCCTCGGGACGGCTCCAGTTTTCGGTCGAGAAGCCGAACACCGTCAGGCAATCGATGCCCAGATCCGGCGCCGCCTGGATGGTGCGCTTCAGCGCTTGAACGCCTTCGCGGTGCCCCAAGGCCCGCGGCAGGCCGCGCGCCTTCGCCCAGCGTCCATTGCCGTCCATGATGATGGCGACGTGGCGCGGGCCGTCCTGACCCTGCTTGTCTGGGCTTTGGCCTGAAGGCGCGGCGCGGTCTGCCGTCATCTGTCGTGCGATCCCTTCCGGACCCAGCCGTTTCGCCTCAGACCTGCATGATCTCTTGTTCCTTGGTCTTCAAGGTCTCGTCGATGCGCTTGATGGCCGCGTCGGTGTCCTTCTGGACCTCGGTCTCCATCTTCTTCTGCTCGTCCTGGCTGATCTCGCCGGCCTTCTCGGCCTTCTTCAGGTCGTCGTTGGCGTCGCGGCGGACGTTGCGAACCGAGATCTTCTGCTGCTCGGCGTATTTGCCGGCCAACTTGACCAGGTCCTTGCGGCGTTCCTCGGTCAGAGGCGGCACCGGAATGCGCAGCGTCTGGCCGTCCACGATCGGGTTCAGGCCCAGGTTGGCGTTGCGGATCGCCTTTTCGACGGCGACCACCATGCCCTTGTCCCAAACGTTGACGCTCAGCATCCGGGGCTCAGGCACGCTGATGGCGGCGACGGCGGTCAGGGGCGAGGCCGAGCCGTAGGCTTCGACCCGCACGGGCTCCAGCAGGCCGGCGTTGGCCCGGCCAGTGCGCAGACCGCTGAACTCTTCCTTCAGGGCGGCGACGGAGCGATCCATGCGGTCGCGATAGGTCTTGAGGTCAGGCTTTGCCATGGTCTTGGTCTCTCTTGTCTTTCCAGGTCAGGCGAACGTCAGGCGACGTCCTGAATGACCGTGAACGTGCCTTCGCCGGTCAGGGTCCGGCGCAGCGAATTGTCTTCCCGAATGGAGAAGACCACGATCGGTATGCCCGTGTCGCGCATCATGGCGATGGCCGAGGCGTCCATGACCCGCAGATCCTTGGCCAGCACGTCCTGATAGGACAGCGTCTCGTACCGCGTCGCGTCAGGATCCTTCTTCGGGTCGGCGGTGTAGACCCCGTCCACGCTGGTGCCCTTCAGCAGGGCGTCGCAGCCCATTTCGGCCGCACGCAGCGCCGCGCCCGAGTCCGTGGTGAAGAACGGTGCGCCCACGCCGGCGGCGAAGATCACGACCCGGCCTTTCTCCAAGTGCCGCAGAGCGCGACGACGGATGTAGGGTTCGGCGATGGCGGCCATCGGAATGGCGCTCTGCACGCGGGTCGAGACGCCGATCTTCTCCAGCGCCGATTGCATGGCGAGCGCGTTCATGATGGTCGCCAGCATGCCCATATAGTCGGCCTGGGCGCGCTCCATGCCGGCCGCCGCCTTGGACAGACCGCGGAAGATGTTGCCGCCGCCGATGACCAGGCAGATTTCCACGCCCTCGGCCGCGACATCCGCGACGGCCTTGGCCACCGCATCGACCGTTTTCATATCGACGCCGAACGACTGGTCGCCCATCAGCACCTCGCCCGAAACCTTCAGCAGGACGCGTTTGTAGCGGAAGGTCGAGGGGGCGTCGGGCATGCGGGAAGGTCCGTTTGACTGCGGCGCCATTGAATCAGGCGGCTTCTTATAGACGAAAGGCGCGCCGGCCATCAAAGCCGAACGCGCCCTTCTGATACAAAACCCTCACGAATGAGGGGAATGTTTTTTAGTTGCCGCCCAT
The DNA here is from genome assembly GCF_040546195.1 of Brevundimonas sp. UYEF29. Lineage (NCBI taxonomy): Bacteria > Pseudomonadati > Pseudomonadota > Alphaproteobacteria > Caulobacterales > Caulobacteraceae > Brevundimonas > Brevundimonas sp. UYEF29. The sequence continues at coordinate 391,519 of NZ_JBEPNH010000001.1, forward strand.
CATGGAGGCGACTTCCGACGCGAAGTCGGGGCCTTCGACCTTCTCGACGCCTTCACCCAGCGCCAGGCGGACGAAGCCGGCCAGGTGCAGGTTGGAGGAGCCCAGTTCCTTGGCCGAATTGGCGACCAGTTGTTCGATGGTTACGTCCGGATCCATGACGAACGGCTGCTTGGACAGCACCACGTCCTTCTGGAACTTGTTGATCTGACCTTCCACGATCTTTTCGATCATGGCTTCCGGGCGGCCTTCTTCCTTGGCCTTTTCGATCAGAACGGCGCGTTCCTTCTCGATGGCGGCGGGGTCCAGGTCGTCGGTGTTCAGCGACAGCGGCGCGGTGGCGGCGACGTGCATGGCGATCTTGCGGCCCAGTTCGCGAAGCGCGGTCTTGTCGCCCTCGCCTTCCAGAGCCACCAGCACGCCGATGCGGCCGACGCCCGGCGAAACCGCGTTGTGGACGTAGGTCGAGACGACGCCTTCCGACACCGACAGGCGGGCGGCGCGGCGCAGTTGCATGTTCTCGCCGATGGTGGCGATCATGTTGGTCACTTCGTCCTGGACCGTCTTGCCGGCTTCCAGTTCGGCGCCGTGCAGGGCCTCGACCGAGTGGTGCTCCAGACCCAGTTGGGCGAACGACTTGGCGGCGTTCTGGAACAGCTCGTTACGGGCGACGAAGTCGGTTTCGGCGTTGAACTCGATGGCGGCGGCGACTTCGCCCTTGCCGTCTTCCTTCGACGCGACGGCGACCAGACCTTCGGCGGCGACGCGGTCGGCCTTCTTGGCGGCCTTGGACAGGCCCTTGGCGCGCAGCCAGTCGATTGCTGCTTCGATGTTGCCGTCGTTTTCGACCAGCGCCTTCTTGCAGTCCATCATGCCGACGCCCGAACGCTCGCGAAGCTCCTTCACGAGGGCGGCAGTGATCTCGGCCATGTTCTTCTCCTTGGGGGATTTCGTATGTGGGAACGGCCGGACTGATTTAGCCCGGCCGTGTGTCAGTTCGTCAGGCGGCGCTCAAGAACGCGAACGCCGCCCGGCGGGCGATCAGCCCTCGGCCTTCTCGGTTTCGGCAGCCGGCTCAGCAGCGGCTTCCAGTTCGGCGGCGGCGCCTTCCGTGCCGGCCGGCGCGGCTTCGGCTTCAGCCTTGGGGGCCGAGGCTTCACGCAGCATCGGCTCGACCGGAGCTTCCGAAGCGCCCAGGTCGATACCCGAGGCCGAAGCGCCGGCGGCCAGGCCGTCCAGGACGGCGTCGGCGATCAGATCGCAGTAGGTCTGGATGGCGCGGGCGGCGTCGTCGTTGCCGGGGACCGGATAGGTGATGCCGTCCGGGTCCGAGTTGGTGTCCAGGATGGCGATGATCGGGATGTTCAGCTTGCGGGCTTCCTGGATCGCGATCGCTTCCTTGTTGGTGTCGATCACGAACATGATGTCCGGGATCGAACCCATGTCCTTGATGCCGCCCAGCGACAGTTCCAGCTTGTCCTTCTCGCGCTGCAGGTTCAGCAGCTCTTTCTTGACGCGGCCTTCGCCGCCGTTTTCCAGAATGCCTTCCAGCTCACGCAGACGAGCGATCGAGCCCGACACGGTGCGCCAGTTGGTCAGCGTGCCGCCGAGCCAACGGTTGTTCATGTAGTACTGGGCGCAGCGCTTGGCGGCTTCCGCGACCGGCTCTGCGGCCTGGCGCTTGGTGCCGACGAACAGAACGCGACCGCCCTTGGCGGCGACTTCGCGCACGGCCACCAGAGCCTGGTGGAACAGCGGCATCGTCTGCGACAGGTCGATGATGTGGATGTTCGAGCGCGAGCCGAAGATGTAGCGGTCCATCTTCGGGTTCCAGCGGTGCGTCTGGTGGCCGAAGTGAGCGCCTGCTTCAAGCAGGGTGCGCATCGAGAATTCAGGCAGAGCCATGATCGTTCAGTCCTTTTTCCGATCAAACGTGGCGCGGGGGATTAAAGGTCTAAAGACCCTCGGAATGGTGCGGATCGGGATGTCTCCCCGAAGCGCGCCTCTCCCGCGTTGCGAAATGCGGGGGCCATGTAGGCCGGATGGGCCGCAATAGCAAGCGCAGCCCTGCAAATGCGGAAAAGGCGGCCCCTTTCGGGACCGCCTTTGGTCACCAACGCGACGGCTGCTTCTACTTCATTGCGTCCAGCAGGGTGCGGGCGCGGTCACGGTGTGTAGTGACGGGCGTCACCAGCTCGCGCGCCAGGGTAGCGAGGGCGGGCGCTTCGGTGTTGTCGGCAAAGCCGTTCAGCAGCGTCAGCGTCTCATTGTGGGCGGCGACCTGCTGGTCCAGATAGACCTTGTCGAAGTCGTCCGGCGTCGCAGCATTCAGATTGTCGATAAGGCCCTTGCGGCGTTCGTCCAGCGTCGTGGGGATGGCGACGTTCGGCGCGGCGGTCGCTTGGGCGGCGGCCAGCTTCTCGCCGGCGGCGGTGTGATCCTTGGTGATCATGGCGGCCAAGGCCTTCACGTCCGCATTCTTGGACTTGGCGGCGGCGATCTTGGCGGCTTCCAGCTCATACATGTTGCCGGTGCCCAGACCGGTGACGAAACCGTCGACGGTGTTGGCGCCCATGGTCATGGCCGAGGTCTGGCCGACGACGCCGGACGTGGCGTCCTGGGTGGCGTTGACCGCTTCGCTGGTGTTCTGGGCGGCGCTGTCGCCACCCTGGTTGCAGGCGGCGAGAAGGGCCAGCGAGGCGACGCTGGCGATGGCGAGATATTTCATTGGAACAGTCTCCCTATGGACTGACCAAACCCATCACGCGTCCGTGAGGTTCCGAAAAATCAAAAGCTTGGCCATATCCAACAGGGCTCAGGCGTCCTCCAACATGACGACGCCCGGCGCCGACTTCAGCGCGCCGCGCAAGGCGCCGTCCAGGCGATAGCGGCCCGGAATCTTGACCTCCACCTCGCGCCCCTGCTCGAGGCCCGCGATCATCAGCGACACCTCGCCCCCCTTGCCGATCGCGCCTGATCGTGCGCGCTCAAGCCGCGCCTTCAGGGCTTCGGCGTCCGCGCTGCGGGCCGAGACATGGATGCGAAGGCCGATGTTGGCGTCGTCCAGCAGATTGTCCATCTGGGAGGCGTCGTCGCCGAAAAAGCGCACCTCCCCTTCCGACGACTTGGCGCGCACCCGCACCATGACCGAGGCGCCGGGCTCCAACACCTCGCGACATTTGCGAAGTTGTTCGGGCGGGAACAGGCATTCGAACTCGCCGGTCGGATCCGAGAAGGTCACGAAGGCGAACTTCTCGCCGGTCCGCGCGCTGGCCCGCTCCTGCTTGCGACGCACGACACCCGCCATTTGGAAGGCTTCGTGGCCGGACTCCGCCAGCGGGATCGCTTCGGCGACGAAGGTGACGCGTTTGCGCTTCAGGGCTGAGGTCATCTCGTCCAGCGGGTGGCCCGACAGATAGAAGCCGACCGCCGACAGTTCGTGATCCAGCCGCTCCGGCCCGACCCAGGGCTCGACGCTCTTCAGACGCGGGCGCGCGGCATGGGCTTGGTCGCCGCCAAACAGCGACACCTGCGACGAGGCGCGCTCGGCCGCCACGCTCTGGCAATAGGCCATCAGAACGTCGGCCTGTTCCAGCAACTGACGCCGGTTGGGGTGGATGCTGTCGAAGGCGCCGGCCTTGGCCAGGCCTTCCAGCGCGCGCTTGTTGACGCTGCGCGGATCGACGCGCTCAAGGAAGTCGAAAATGTCGGCGAACCGCCCGCCCGTCTCGCGTACCTCGATGACGTGTTTCATCGCCTCGAGACCCACGTTTCGGATCGCGCCGAGGGCATAGAGCACCGCTCCCTTGTCGTCGTCCCAGGCCACGTCGAAGTCGGCCGAGGAGCGATTGATGTCGGGCGCCAGGACCGGCACGTCGAACCGTTTGGCGTCCTGATAGAAGACCGCCAGCTTGTCGGTGTTCGACAAGTCCAGGCTCATTGACGCCGCGAAGAACTCGACCGGCTGATTGGCCTTCAGCCACCCCGTCTGGAACGAGATCAGGGCATAGGCGGCGGCGTGGGACTTGTTGAAGCCGTATCCGGCGAACTTGGCGACCAGATCGAAGATGGAGCCAGACTGCGCCTCCGGCACGGCCTTTTCGGCGGCGCCCTTGACGAAGCGAAGGCGCTGGAAATCCATCTCCTCCTTCTTCTTCTTGCCCATGGCTCGGCGCAGCAGGTCGGCCTCGCCCAGGCTGTAGCCCGCCAGGATCTGGGCGATCTTCATCACCTGTTCCTGGTAGATGATGACGCCGTAGGTTTCGGTCAGCACCTCTTTCAGGCTGGGGTGCAGGTAATCGACCTCGGCGCGTCCGAACTTGCGGTCGATATAGGTGTCGATCATCTCCATCGGCCCCGGCCGATAAAGCGAGATCAAGGCGGTGATTTCTTCGATGGAGCCGCAGCGCATCTTGCGCAGGGTGTCGCGCATGCCCTGGGATTCCAGCTGGAACACTCCGACCGTCTGGCCAGAGGCCATCAGCTCATAGGTGCGCGCATCGTCCAGCGGCAGGCTGTTCCAATCCCTGGCTGCGCCGCGCCGTTCCAGATAGCCGCGCGCCCGATCCAGCACCGTCAACGTCTTCAGGCCCAGGAAGTCGAACTTCACCAGCCCCGCCGGCTCGACCCATTTCATGTTGAACTGGGACGCCGGAATGGTGGAGCGCGGATCCTGATACAGCGGGACCAGTTCGGTCAGCGGCCGGTCGCCGATGACAATGCCGGCGGCGTGGGTCGAGGCGTTACGGTATAGCCCCTCCAGCTCCAGCGCGGTTTCCAGCAGGGTCTTCACCGCCGGCTCGGCGTCCCTCGCCTCCTTCAAGCGCGGCTCGATGTCGATGGCCTGGGCCAGGGTGACGGGCGCGGCCGGATTGTTCGGCACCATCTTGCAGAGCCGGTCGACCTGACCCAGCGGCATCTGCAGCACCCGGCCGACGTCGCGCAGCACGGCCCGCGCCTGCAAGGTGCCGAAGGTGATGATCTGGGCCACCCGGTCCTTGCCGTAGCGGTCCTGAACATAGTCGATCACCTCTTCGCGCCGCTCCTGGCAGAAGTCGATGTCGAAGTCGGGCATGGAGACCCGTTCGGGGTTCAGGAACCGTTCGAACAGCAGGCCAAACCGCAACGGATCCAGATCGGTGATGGTCAGGGACCAGGCGACCAGCGAGCCGGCCCCGGAGCCGCGCCCCGGCCCCACGGGAATGCCGTGGGTCTTGGCCCATTTGATGAAGTCCGACACGATGAGGAAATAGCCGGGGAACCCCATCTGCTGGATGATCCCGACCTCCCATTCCAGGCGGGTCCAATATTCCTCTTCCGGCACGGCCGGCGTGACCTCGGTCAGGCGGACCTTCAGCCCCTCGCGCGCCTGGTGGGCCAGTTCGTCGGCCTCGGAGCGACCGGCCCCGGTATCGAAACGCGGCAGGATGGGCGCGTGCGTATTGACCAGGAAGGCGCAGCGCCGCGCGATGTCGATGGTGTTGTCGCAAGCCTCGGGCAGGTCGGCGAACAGCTCGCGCATGACGGCGGCCGGCTTGAACCAGTGTTCGCCGGTGATGCGGCGACGATCCTCCTGGCCGGTGAAGGCGCCGTCGGCGATGCACAGCAGGGCGTCGTGGGATTTGGCCTGCGCCGCCTTGGCGTAATAGACGTCGTTGGTGGCGACCAGCGGCACGTCGTTGGCATAGGCCCATTCGACCAGCCCAGGCTCGGCGCGCTTTTCGTCCTCAAGCCCGTGGCGTTGCAGTTCGACGTAGAAGCGGTCGCCGAACGCCGCCTTCATCGCCGACAGGGCGGCGGCGGCTTCGGTCTTCTTGCCTTGGACGAACAGCGGATCGATCGGTCCGTCCGGGCCGCCGGACAGCAGGATCAGGCCTTCGGAGCGGGCGACCACCTGCTCCCAGGCCACGCCCGGCTCGGCCATTTCTCCGGCGTCCAGATAGGCGGATGACGACAGGGCGCACAGGTTCAGCCACCCGGCCGTATCCTGAGCCAGCAGGACGATGGTCGGAACCTTGGCCCAGCGGGCGTTGACCTGGCCGCCGATGCCGAAGACCGGAAGAGCGCAGGCCACGAGCGGCTGAACGCCCGCATCCTTTGCCGTCTGGCTGAACTCCAACGCGCCGAACAGGTTGGCCCTGTCCGCCACCCCAACCGCCGGCATTCCGGCGTCGGCCGCCAGCTTGCCGACCTTGGCCGCCTTGATCGCGCCTTCCAGCAGCGAATAGGCCGAACGGACCCGCAGATGGACAAAACCCTGACTGTTCACCGGCTCGTTCACGCCTTCTTCGACCCTGGCCCGCTGCCGAGCCCTACTCTATCCTGAGTCTCATATCGGGTGGCGTGCGGCCATCGCAAACCGGTCGCCCCACAGATCGGCTGTGGATCGCTGGCTTCAAACGGTCCTCGAAAAAACACCGTCTAAAGTGTCTAATTCGTCTGATCTCAGGCGGTGACGCTGATCGCCACGGTCCAGACCATACAGACGAAACCGCCGCACGACGCCAGCGACAGCATATCTCTCATCAAACGTGGCATGACCTTGGCTCCGAGACATCCGATATGTTCCGCTAATGTTCTATGTTGGCGTTTTGTTCCGGTCAAGCCGGTCTGTTGAAACCGTTTGCGCGTCGTCGTCGTAGTCAATGCAAAAGGAGATGAGACCATGTCCCTTCGCACGACCGCCCTCGCCGCCGTTGCATCCTTGACTGTCGCCGCGCTGGCGATCGGCGCGCCCCTGGCCCATCAGGCCGAGGCGCAGACGGCGCTCCAGACCGCGATCTTCGCCGGCGGCTGCTTCTGGTCGGAGGAGAAGGCCTTTGATGACGTGCCAGGGGTGCGCTCGGCCGTGTCCGGCTTTGTGGGCGGCCATACCGCAAACCCGACCTATGAGCAGGTGGTGCGCGGCGGCACCGGCCATATGGAGGCGGTGCAGGTCACCTTCGATCCGCGTGTGGTCAGCTATCGTACCCTGGTTGATCGCTACTGGCGCACCATCGACCCAACCGATCCGAACGGCCAGTTCTGCGACCAGGGACCGTCCTATCGATCCGCCGTCTTTGCGACAGCGGCCCAGCGCGCGGACGCCGTCGCCTCACGTGATGCGGCGATGCGGGTGCTGAGAAAGAGCTTCACGACGCCGGTCGTCGGCGCCCAGCGGTTCTGGCCGGCCGGCGAGGAGCACCAGAACTACGCCAAGCGCCACGCCGCCAGCTATCAGGCCTACCGGATCGGATGCCGCCGCCCCGAACGCCTGCGAGCGATCTGGGGCGACGCCGCCGTCAGCTGATCGACGGGCGTGGCTCAGTAAGCGTGGCTCTGGGCCTCGCGCTGTTCCAGATGACCGTCCTTCAGGGCGAAGACGCGGTCCATATGGCCGGCCAACTCCATATTGTGGGTGGCGATCAGGGCGGCCACCCCCGTGGTCTTGGCCAGGTTTCGCAGGGACTCGAACACCGACTGGCTGGTGGTCGGATCCAGATTGCCGGTCGGCTCGTCGGCCAGCAGCAGCCGCGGGCCATTGGCGAGGGCCCGTGCGATCGCGACGCGCTGCTGTTCGCCGCCGGACAGCTGGGCCGGCTGGTGCGTCAGGCGTTCGCCTAGCCCCAGGGCCGTCAGCGTGACCTCGGCGCGTTTGCGCGCCTCGTCCTGGGACACCCCGGCGATCCGCATCGGCAGGGCGACATTGTCGCGCGCGTCGAACTCAGGCAGCAGGTGGTGGAACTGATAGACGAAGCCGATCCCGCCCAGTCGCAGTCGCGTGCGGGCGCGCTCGTCCAGATCGCCGACCTGTTCGCCGTCGATGGCGACCGTGCCGCTGGTGGGCTTCTCCAACAGGCCGGCGGCGTGCAGCAGCGACGACTTGCCCGAGCCCGACGGTCCGATCAGCCCGACCAGTTCGCCGGGATAAACGTCCAGATCCACGCCCTTCAACACGGTCAGGCCGCCCTGGGCGGTGTCATAGGTGCGGGTCAGGCCGCGCACCGAAAGGATGGGAGCCTTACTCATAGCGCAGCGCCTCCACGGGATCGATGCGAGACGCGTTCCAGGACGGCGGCAGGCTGGCGATACAGCTCATCAGCAGGGACCAGAAAGCCACCCAGGTCACGTCCACCGGATCGACCAGGGCCGGGATGGCGTCCAGCATATAGACGTCGGAATCGAACAGCTTGGTCTGCAGCACGAACTCCAGGAAATGCTGGATCGAACCGATGTTCCAGCAGAACAGCAGACCCAGAATCAGGCCCGCGATGGTGCCCGCGACCCCGATCATGGCGCCGGCCATGAAGAAGACGCGCAGGATCGCCGAGGGGCTGGCGCCGATGGTGCGCAGGATGGCGATGTCGCGGCCCTTGTTCTTCACCAGCATGACGATGCCGGAGATGATGTTCATGGCGGCGATGGCGACGACGAGGCCCAGGATGATGCTCATGGCCACGCGTTCGACTTTCAGCGCGCCATAGAAGGCGGCGAGGCGCTCGCGCCAGTCGCTGACGACCGAGCCGGGACCGGCGGCGTCGCGGATGGCGGCGGTCAGGGCGCCGACCTGATCGGGATCGTCGACCTTGATCTCGATCGCGTCCCAGACGCCTTCCTTGCCGAAGAATAGCTGCTGCTGCTCCAGAGGCATGAAGATGAAGGCACGGTCGTAGTCGGCGGCGCCCGAGCGGAACAAGCCGCCGACGAAATAGGTCTTCTCAAGTCCGCCGAGGTTGCCGAAGGCGCTGTCGGCCCCGGTCGGCGAATACAGGGTCACAGGATCGCCGACGCGCAGCCCCATAGAGTTAGCCAGGGCCGCGCCGACCAGAATGCGGTCACCGCCATAGGGGCCCTTGCCGAAGCTGGCGCGTTCCTGCGGGCTCAGACTGTCGAAGACATACTGGGTCTTGGCCAGATCCTCAGGGCGGATGCCCTTGGCGATGGCGCCGGTCGTATAGCTGCCGACGCGGATCAGGCTTTGCGCCTCGTTCAGCGGGCTGGCGCTGGCGACGCCCGGCACGGCCTGGATGCGCTTCAGCGCGGCTTCGCGATCCGGCGAGGTCAGGACCTGCCCCTGCACATACATATGGCCGTTGAAGGCCAGCATGCGGCCCAGCAATTCGCTGCGGAAGCCGGACATGATGCTCATCACGCTGATCAGCACGGCGACGGCCAGCATGATGCCGATGAAGCTGATGACGGCGATGGTGGCGACGCCGCCTTCCTTGCGCTTGGCGCGCAGGTAGCGAAGGGCCAGGCCGATCTCCCACGAGGAGAAGGCGCCGGACGGACGAGACGGCAGGCTCAAGCGGTCAGCCTTTCGATAGCTTCGGCTAGCGGCACGGAGACCTTCTCGCCGGTGGCGCGACGTTTCAGTTCGACCACGCCGTCCGCCAGACCCTTGGGACCGATGGTCAGTTGCCACGGCACGCCGATCAGATCGGCGGTGGCGAACTTGCCGCCGGGACGTTCGTCGGTGTCGTCGTAGAGGACGTCCTTGCCGAGTTTTTCAAGCTGGGCCACCGCGTCTTCGCAGGCGGCCGAGACGGCCTCGTCATTGGCGCGCAGATTGATCACGACCACATCGAACGGCGCGACCGCGTCGGGCCAGATGATGCCGCCGGCGTCGTGGCTGGCCTCGATGATGGCGCCCAGCAGGCGCGACACGCCGACGCCATAGCTGCCCATGTGGACCTCGGCGTCCTGACCGTCAGGCCCGGCGACCTTGGCCTTCATCGGGGCGGAATATTTCGTGCCGAAGTAGAAGATGTGGCCGACCTCGATGCCGCGGGCCGACAGGCGGTCGCCTTCGGCGGTCTTGGCCTCGAATTGCGACGGATCGTGCATCTCTTCGGTGGCGGCGTAGAGGGCGGTGCGTTCATCGAAGACGGCCTGCACGGCCTCCGGGCTGAAGTCGCCGCCGGGCGCGGGCATCTCGACCAGCTTGCGGTCGCAGAAGACCTCGCTCTCGCCGGTTTCGGCCAGGACGATGAACTCGTGGCTTAGATCGCCGCCGATGGGGCCGGTGTCAGCGCGCATCGGCACGGCCTTCAGACCCATGCGGGCGAAGGTGTTCAGATAGGCGACGAACATGCGGTTGTAGGCGACGCGGGCCGCGGCCTCGTCCACGTCGAAGGAATAGGCGTCCTTCATCAGGAACTCGCGCCCGCGCATCACGCCAAAGCGCGGACGGCGCTCGTCACGGAACTTCCACTGGATGTGAAACAGGTTCAGCGGCAACGACTTGTAGGATTTCACATAGGCCCGGAAGATGTCGGTGATCATCTCCTCGTTGGTCGGTCCGTACAGCAGCTCGCGCTCATGTCGGTCGGTGATGCGCAGCATCTCGGGACCGTAGGCGTCATAGCGGCCGCTCTCGCGCCACAGATCAGCCAGTTGCAGCGTCGGCATCAGCAGTTCGACGGCCCCGGCCCGCATCTGCTCCTCGCGCACGATCTGCTCGATCTTGCGCAGCACCTTCAGACCCAGCGGCAGCCAGGCGTAGATGCCGGCGGCCTCCTGCTTGATCATGCCGGCGCGCAGCATCAGCTGGTGCGAGACGATCTGGGCGTCCGAAGGAGCTTCCTTCAGCGTGGGCAGGAAAAAGCGCGACAGGCGCATGGTCGGGAATCCTAGGCGTAGAGACGGTACAAGGCTTTAGCCGCTCGGACGGGGCGAAAGCTAGGCCGATGCGTCGTTTAGACGGCCGGGCCGCTGGCGAAGTTCGGCAGGGGCAGCCAGCCCGTGAAGATCAGCACCATGACGAACGCCCAGACAAGGGCCGAGACCCAGGTGGTCGTCAGGAACTTCTTCTTCAGATTGGGCGTCTTGGGCGCGCCCCATTGAGAGCCGTCGGTCGGCGGCTCGTGCGTCTCGCTCGCCGTACCCAGCGGAAGCACGGCGAACAGCACCGTCCACCAGGCGATGATGTAGATGCCGACCATGGTGAAGACGCCGATGGGCATGACGGACCTCTAGGGATGCGGGCGGCCGACGCCGTAGCGGGCCGCCAGATAGGGAGCGATGGCATGATCCTGAAGGAAGCGCCGGCCGGTCGTTTCGCTGACCTCAGCCTCGGACCAATCCAGCGCGCCGTCCAGGATCAGGATGGGGCAACTCTGATGCGCCTCGCCGACCTGGTCGATGACCGGCTGACGCGGGCGCGGATGGTTCAGATAGACGACGTCGAGCGCATCGCGAAGCTGAGGATAGAAGGTCAGGACACCCTCGATATAGGCGCCGGGCGGGCAGAACCACGGCCCGCCCTGATCGTCGTGCCAGTCGGGGTTCAGCAGGAAGAGTCGCTCGGTCATCGGCGTGGATATATCCGAGTTGAGGCCGTAGGCGCGACCGCTATTCGCACGACGCGCCAAACCCCGGCGCCCGTAGCGCCAGCAGGACTGAAGAACGCGCCTGCTGCGTGATCGCCCCTGCGCCTTGCAGCACGCAGCCGACCGCCGTGTTCGAGTTGGGCGCCAGAAGGCCGTAGGTCAGGCCTTCCTGCGCCAGACGAGCCTGGGCGCCCTTCAACGTTTCGACCGCCGTCGCGACGCGCACCGGGTCGTTTGTGATGCGCGTCATCTCGTGCAGCGCCTCGCCCGAGCTGGGAAAGTCATAGGCGTTCGGATCGAACGGCGCGATCTCAGCCGATAGACGTTCAGGATGGATGTCGATGCCGAACTTGGCGTTCTGGCTGGCGGAGAAGGCGATGGCCGGCCCGCTTTCGGGAACGACCAGAATATAGGCGTGGCGCGGAAACAGCAGATATTGCGCCATGAATTTGGTCACCGGCACCAAGGGCATACCGTCCGGTCCCAGGGCATGGGCCCCGACATAGACGCCCGACGGCACGCTGCGCGCATCGATCCGGCCGTTCAGCTTCAGGATGCGATCGACCATGACGTGGTCGAGCAGAAAGACGCCGTCCTCCGCCTCGCGCTCCAGATAGGCATGAATGGCGGCGGTGTCGGGCGCTGGTCCCAGATCGCGGCCATAGACGGTCGGAAAGGCGGTCGGCGACATCGGTTGGCCGTCAGGCGGGCTGAACCACAGCACGCGCAGTTCGTGAACCGTTCGAGCCAGGGGATCTTCGCCCCGGAAGGTCGACAGGCTGAGCACCAGATTGACCACGGCGAACAGGGCGACGAAGCCGACCAGCCCCTGCCCCGCAATCACCGCCCACCGACGCCACCCCCGCAGCGGATGACGGGCGTGCCGGATCCGCTCCAGCAGGCGGCGCGCACGGGCAGGCTTTTTCGACATGCGTTTCCCCGACCGTTTAGGCGCACGACCAATGCGCCCGAACGGTCAAGGTTGCATCAGACGCGCAGGACGACCGTCTCGACGATGGGACGACGATCCCAGATCTGCTGGCTAGCCTTTTTCAGCACGCGGGCGACGGCCTGTTCGATGACCATTTCGTCGTCCAGCGCATCGCCCTTCAGGCCCTTGACCACCTGCTCGACCCGCTCGGCCAGCTTGTCCAGCGCATCGCCGAGCGGCGTGGCGGTGTCGCCGGGCAGGCCGACGCTGCGGATATCGATGTCGCTGGCGATGCGGCCGCGCTTGTCCAGGGCGAAGCTGACGATCAGCACGCCGTTGGTCGAGGCGTGACGACGTTCCTTCAGGGCCTCGCCCTGCTCGGTCACCAGCATCCCGCCGTCGACGTACAGGCGACCGTTCGGCACCTCGTCGATGATCTTGGCCGGCCCAGGGGCCAGGCGGACCATGTCGCCGTTGCGCGGCGTCACCGTTTCCGGGACGCCCATGTCCTTGGCCAGGTTGGCGTGTTCGAGAAGGAACCGACGCACGCCGTGGGTCGGCACCGCGATCTGCGGCCGGGCCCATTCGTACATCTGCTTCAGCTCGTCACGGCACGGGTGGCCCGAGACGTGGATGCCGGGGTGATCCTTCTCGGTGTAGAGGCGCACGCCGCGGTCCGCGAGCCGGTCCTGCAGATTGCCGATCGCCAGCTCGTTGCCGGGGATCTGGCGCGACGAGAAGATGCAATGGTCGCCCAGACCCAGCTTCACGACGGGATGCGTGCCGTCCGCGACGCGCGACAGGGCCGCCCTCGCCTCGCCCTGGCTGCCAGTGCACAGATACAGGATTTCATCGGCGGGCCAGACGCGGGCCTCCTCGTCCGACAGGAAGGGCTTCACGTCCTTCAGCATGCCGACGTGTTTCGCGGCCGCCGTGATCCGGTGCATCGAACGGCCGGCCAAGGCCACGCGACGCCCGCAGGCCTCGGCGGCGCGGATCACGCTGTCCATCCGGGCGACGTTGGAGGCGAAACAGCCGACCGCAACACGCCCCTTCAGGCTGGCGATCAGTTTGGAAATGGCGACGGCGACATCGCCCTCGGACCCGGCCACGCCCGGCACGAAGACATTGGTCGAATCGCAGACCATGGCCAGCACGCCTTCGTCGCCCAGGGCGCGGATGACGGGGGCGTCGGTCTTGGTCCCGATCACCGGCTGGTCGTCGATCTTCCAGTCGCCGGTGTGGAACACCATGCCCAGCGGCGTATCGATTGCCAGGCCGCTGGGCTCGGCGATCGAGTGGGTCATGTTGACGAAGGTCACGCCGAAGGTGCCGATATCGACGGTCCCACCCAGCGGCACCTCGATCAGCTCGACCTCGTCCAGAATGCCGCGCTCGCGCAGCTTGTCGCGGATCAGATAGGCGGTGAACGGCGTGGCGTAGATCGGCGCCTTGATGCGCGGCCACAGCCAGCCCAGAGCGCCGATGTGATCTTCGTGCGCGTGGGTCAGCACGATGCCCTTGATGTTCTCACCCTCCAGGAAGGTGGGATCAGGCACGATCACGTCCACGCCGGGCGTGGACAGGTCGCCGAAGGTGACGCCGACATCGACGATCAGCCATTCACGGTTCGCCTCTGGGCCGAAGCCATAGGCGTTCAGGTTCATACCGACCTCGTCCGAGCCGCCCAGCGGCAGGAAAACGAGTTCGTCTTGGGTTTGCTTTTTCATTCAATCAGTCAAATGGGCGTTACGACGCCAGATTTCGAGGAGGCCGCGAATAGTCAGGTCGGGATCGAAGTGATCGATGCTGTCGGTCGCGCCTTCGAACAGGCTGGCCACCCCGCCGGTGCCGACGACGGTCATGGGCTTGCCCCACTCCGCCTTGATGCGTCCGATCAGGCCTTCGATCAACGAAATATAGCCCCAGAAGACGCCGGACTGCATGGCCTCAACCGTGCCCTTGCCGATGACGTTCTCGGGTTTCTGGATGGCGATGCGCGGCAGTTTGGCCGCCGCTTCGTGCAGGGCCTGAAGCGACAGATTGATGCCGGGCGCGATCAGACCGCCCTCGAAGGCGCCGTCGCCCGAGACGATGTCAAAAGTCGTCGCCGTGCCGCTGTCGATCAGCAGAAGGTCGCCGGGATACATCAGCGAGGCGCCCACGGCGTTCACCAGACGGTCGGCGCCCGCCTCGCTGGGCTTGGCGATCCGTACCTCGATGCCCAGTTCGGCGTTCTCACCGATGACCAGCGGTTCGATGTTCAGATAGCGCCGCGCTAGGTTGCGCAGGTTGAAGATCGACTGCGGCACGACGCTGGAGATGATGCAGCCGCCGAGGGCGTCGAACTTCAGCCCCTTCATCACCATCAACTGATTCAGCCAGACGGCGTATTCGTCGGCCGTGCGGCTGGCCTCGGTCGCGGCGCGCCATTGAGCGATCCAATCCGTGCCGTCGTGGACAGCGAACAGCGTGTTGGTGTTGCCCTGCTCGATGGCGAGAAGCATCAGGCGGCTTTCCCGAAGAAGACATCGCCGGCGGAAATCAAACGCACGGAGCCGTCGGCCAGACGCAGGCGCAGGGCGCCGTCCGGCTCCACGCCCTCCGCCAGGCCTTCAAGCGTCTCATTGTCCAGACGCGCGACACACGGTCCATTCAGCCCCGTCAAACGACTGGTCCAGGCGTCCAGCACGGGCTCGAAGCCCATCGTCTGCCAGCGCCCCCACCATACCGCGAAGGTCTCGGCCAGGATTTCGGCGGCGGCCTCGATCGGCGGGACATAGGCCAGGTCGGCGCGCAGACGTTCGGCAACCGAGGTCGCCCCCCGCTCGGTGCCCTCGGGCGCATGGGCCAGATTCACGCCGATGCCGACCGCAAGCCAGAGGTCGCCGTTCGCATGCCGGCCGGATTCGACCAGGATGCCGGACACCTTGACCCCGTCCAGCAGGACGTCGTTGGGCCATTTGATCGACACGAGCGCGGGCGAGACGAAGACGTCCAGCAGGTCCGCGACCGCCAGGGCGGCGATGAAGGTGGCCTGGGCCGCCTCCGCCGCCGACTTGGGCGTGGTGATCAGAAGGGTCGCGGCCAGATTGCCCTGATCGGTGTCCCACTTGCGACCCCGCCGACCGCGACCGGCGGTCTGGCGGCGCGCCACGATCCAGCACGGTCCCGCCTCTCCGGCCTCGGCGAGGCGGCGCGCCTCGGCGTTGGTCGAGTCGATCTCGTCGAGGATGACCAGTGGGACGGGCGCCAACGCCCTACCCGTTCCCGAAGCCGGCGCTCGCAGCCTTGGTCAGCGGCTCCAGCCAGGTCAGACCAACGATCACCAAGGGGAAGGCGAAGGCGGCGCACGCCCAGCCGATCCACTTCGCCTCGACCGGCGCGGCGTCGGTCGCAATGTCGTCCACCGGCGCATCGAACCACATCAGCTTGAGGATGCGCAGATAGTAGAAGGCGGCGACGACCGAGGCGACCAGACCGGCGGCCGCGACGGGCCACAGTCCTGCATCGGCAGCAGCGCCGAACACATAGTATTTGCCCCAGAAACCCGAGAACGGCGGCATGCCCAGGACCGACAGCGACAGGATGGTCAGGGCCACGGCCGTCAGCGGCCGATCCTTCTTCAAGCCAGCCAGATCGGCGATGCGGCGGATCGGACGGCCCGACTTGGACAGGCTGAGCAGGATAGCGAAGAAGCCCAGCTGGTCGATGACATACAGCGTCATGAACATCAGCATGGCCTGCAGGCCTTCGGCCGTGCCCGCCGCAATGCCCAGCAGGGCGTAACCGATGTTGGCGATCGAAGAATAGGCCAAGAGGCGCTGGATGTCCTTCTGCGCCAGGCCGCCAAAGGCGCCGACGACGAAGCTGATCAGCGAGATGGCGATCAGGACCTGCGACCACTGGGCGTGGGCGTCACCGAAACCGTTTTCCAGCGCGCGGGCGATCAGCACCATGGCCGCGACCTTGGGCGCCGTGGCGAACAGGGCCACGACCGGCGTCGGCGCGCCCTCATAGACGTCGGGCGTCCACATGTGGAACGGCGCGGCCGAAACCTTGAACGCCAGGCCGCAGATCAGGAAGACCAGGCCGAAGACCAGGCCCGGGCCGGGATTGTCGGCGGCGACGGCGGCGATGTCCTCGAACCGCATCGAACCGGCGAAGCCGTAGATCAGGCTGGCGCCATACAGCAGCAGACCCGACGACAGGGCGCCCAGGACGAAATACTTCAGGCCCGCTTCGGACGCCTTGACGTCGTTGCGGTGGAAGGCGGCCAGCACATACAGGGCCAGCGAGTGCAGCTCGATCCCGACATACATGGAGATCAGGTCGCCCGAGGACGCCATCATCCCCATGCCGGCCGAGGCCAGCACGATCAGGATCGGATATTCGAACTTGGCGATGCGCGTGCGCTTCATCCAGCCGTCGCCCAGCACGACCGCCACGGCGGCCGACAGATAGATCAGGCTCTTGGCGTAGATGGCCAGAGGATCGGCGACATAGGCGCCGTTGAAGGCGACGCCCCACGGTCCGACGATCGAGATGACCGATGCGGCGATCAGCAGCAGAACCGACAGGATCGATACCAGGCGGGCGCTCTTGTCGCCGATGAAGGCGCCGACCATCAGCAGGACCAGGGCGCCGACCGCGAGGGTGACTTCCGAGGCGGCGAGATGCAGGGCGGAGGATAGATCAGGCATCTGTAAGTCTCACCCGCCGATCGCGGCGCGATACGCGCTGGTCAGGGCCTCGACGGCAGGCCCGGTGTAATCAAGGACGGAGGCAGGATGGACCCCCAGCCAGATGGTGCCGACGATCAGAGGCACGAACAGCAGCAGTTCGCGCTTGTCGATGTCGGTGATGGTCTCAAGCTTCGGATTGGTGATCTCGCCGAACATGACCGCGCGGTACAGGGTCAGGGCATAGACCGCCGAGAAGATGACGCCCGAGGCCGCAACCAGCGCCGCCCAGGTCGAGGCGTTGTAGGCCCCCGTCATGGTCAGAACCTCGCCGATGAAGCCCGAGGTGCCCGGCAGGCCGACGTTGGCCATGGTGAACATCAGGAAGATGGCGGCGTACCACGGCATCTTGGAGGTCAGGCCGCCGTAGAAGGCGATCTCGCGGGTGTGCATCCGGTCGTAGACGACGCCGACGCACAGGAACAAGGCGCCCGAGATCAGGCCGTGGCTGATCATCTGGAAGATGGCGCCCTGCATGCCGATGTCGTTGCCGGCGAAGATGCCCAGGGTCACAAAGCCCATGTGGGCCACGGACGAATAGGCGATCAGCTTCTTGATGTCCGTCTGACGCCAGGCGACCAGCGACGTATAGACGATGGCGATCACCGACAGGGTGAAGACCAGCGGCCGGAACATCTCCGACGCCATCGGGAACATCGGCACGTTGAACAGGATGAAGCCGTAGCCGCCCAGCTTCAGCAGAATGCCCGCCAGAATGACCGAACCGGCCGTCGGCGCCTGAACGTGGGCGTCGGGCAGCCAGGTGTGGACCGGCCACATCGGCATCTTGACCGCGAACGAGGCGAAGAAGGCCAGCCACAGGATCGGCTGGACGGCCGGATCGAAGGCGAAACGCTTCAGCTCGGGAATGCTGGTGGTGCCTGCCTCATGCGCCATCCACAGCATGGCCAGCAGCATCAGGACGGACCCCAGCAGGGTGTAGAGGAAGAACTTGTAGGCCGCATAGATGCGGTTCTGACCGCCCCAGATGCCGATGATCAGGAACATCGGGACCAGGGTGCCTTCGAAGAAGATGTAGAAGAGGAACAGGTCCAGTGAGGTGAACACCCCGATGACCAGCGTCTCCAGCACCAGGAAGGCGATCATATATTCGACGACGCGCGTCTCGACCGACTTCCAGCTGGCCAGGATGCAGATCGGCATCAGGAAGGCCGTCAGCGGCACGAACAGGATCGAGATCCCGTTGACACCCAGGTGATAGCTGGCGCCCGCGAACCACGGGACCATCTCCACGAACTGATAGCTGGTGTCAGCCGGATCGAAGCCGGCGACCAGCACGACCGACACCGCCAGGGTCACCAGGGTGGTGATCAAGGCGATCCAGCGTGCGGCCGGCGCGGTCGCATCGGCCGACTTTGACGTCAGCCGGGCGGCGAAGATCGCCAGGGCCCCGACCAGGGGCAGGAATGTAACGAGGCTCAGGATGTAGGGCACGAGATCAGGCTCCCCACGCGAGGATGGCGAAGGTGAGCAGACCAGCCACCCCGAGCAGCATCACGAAGGCGTAGTGATAGACATAGCCGGACTGGATCTTGCCCAGTCGAGCGGCGGATTTCAGCGACACCCACGCGGCGCCGTTCGGGCCCAGGCCGTCGATGATCTTCACGTCGCAGATCTTCCAGAAGAAGTTCCCGATGGCGCGGAAGCCGCGCACGAAGACGAAGTCGTACAGCTCGTCGAAATACCACTTGTTGTAGAGGAAGCGGTAGATGACGCCGTTCCGCTCGGCCATGCGACGGCCCATGCCCTCGCGAGCGACGTAGATCCAATAGGCGAAGGCGGTGCCGATCAGCGTCAGGATCAGCGGCGACCATTTCACCCAGGTCGGGACGTCGTGGCTTTCGTGCAGGACGTGGTTGTTCGCGCCGGTGAAGATCGCGCCGCGCCAGAACTCGCCCTCGTGGTGGCCGATGAAGTGCGGCGCGAAGACGAAGCCGGCGGCGACGGCGCCGATCGACAGCAGGATCAGCGGAACCAGCATGACCAGCGGGCTCTCATGCGGCTTCAGCGGGCCGTGATGACCGTGGTCATCATGCGCATGATCGTCGTGATGATCGCCGACCGGCTCGGAATGGGTTTCCAGCTGGGCGTGGGAAGCGTGGTCGTCAGCATGATGGGCGTCGCCCTCTTCCTTCCACACCGGCTTGTTGTGGAAGGTCATGAAGACCAGGCGCCACGAATAGTAGGCCGTCAGACCGGCGGCGATGATGCCGACGAAGAAGGCGAACAGACCGATGGCCGAGTGACCCGAGGCCGCCGAGGCATAGGCGCTCTCGATGATCGAATCCTTGGAGTAGAAGCCGGCGAAGCCGCCGACGCCGGGGATGCCCAGGCCGGTGATGGCGATGGTGCCGATGGTCATTACCGCATAGGTGACCGGCAGCAGCTTCCACAGGCCGCCCATCTTCCGCATGTCCTGCTCATGGTGCATGCCGTGGATCACCGAACCGGCGCCCAGGAACAGCAGGGCCTTGAAGAAGGCGTGCGTGAACAGGTGGAACATGGCCGCCTGATAGGCGCCGACGCCCGCCGCGAAGAACATATAGCCCAGCTGCGAACAGGTCGAATAGGCGATGACCCGCTTGATGTCGTTCTGGGTCAGGCCGACCGTGGCGGCGAACAGGGCCGTGATCGCGCCGATGATGGCGATGA
The DNA here is from genome assembly GCF_040546195.1 of Brevundimonas sp. UYEF29. NCBI lineage: Bacteria > Pseudomonadati > Pseudomonadota > Alphaproteobacteria > Caulobacterales > Caulobacteraceae > Brevundimonas > Brevundimonas sp. UYEF29. Next base: position 411,171 of record NZ_JBEPNH010000001.1, read on the forward strand.
TCTGCGACGCGCCCGGCGCATACTCATAGATCGGGCTCAGCAGGCAGACCATATAGACGCCGGCGGTGACCATGGTCGCGGCGTGGATCAGCGCCGACACCGGGGTCGGGCCTTCCATCGCGTCCGGCAACCAGGTGTGCAGGAAGAACTGGGCCGACTTGCCCATGGCGCCGATGAACAGCAGGAAGCCGGCCAGATCCAGCGCGGACCACTGGACGCCCAGGAACTCCCACGTCGTGCCGGCCTTTGTGGCGATCAGCGGGAACAGCTCGGCGAAGTTGATGGTGCCGTACATCCAGAAGACCGTCATGATCCCCAGCACGAAACCGAAGTCGCCGACGCGGTTGACGACGAAGGCCTTGATGGCGGCGGCGCTGGCCGTCGGCTTCTTGAACCAGAAGCCGATCAGCAGATAGGACGCCAGGCCGACGCCTTCCCAGCCGAAGAAGATCTGCATGAAGTCCGCCGCCGTCACCAGCGCCAGCATCATAAAGGTGAACAGCGACAGATAGGCGAAGAAGCGCGGCCGGCTGTCGTCCTCGGCCATATAGCCCCAGGAATACAGGTGAACCAGCGACGACACGCTGGTGACCACGATCAGCATGGTCGCCGACAGGGCGTCGATGCGGATCGACCAGGCCGACTGGAAGTCGCCGACGTTGATGAAGGGCGCCAGGCGGATGGTGAAGGGCTCCATATGGCCCCAGGTCCATTGGCCGAACACCGTCCAGGCGACGGCGCACGAGAAGAACAGCAGGCCGGTCGTAACGGCCTGCGACGGGATGTTGCCGATCCGGCGTCCGAAGAAGCCGGCGATGGCCGCGCCCAGCAGCGGGGCAAAGATCCCGAGAATGACGAGGGTATGGAAGGTCACGCTCAGCCCTTCATCACGGAGGCGTCGTCCACGGCGATGTTGCCGCGGTTACGGAAGAAGGTCACCAGGATCGCCAGGCCGACGGCGGCCTCGGCTGCGGCGACGGTCAGGACGAACATAGCCATGATCTGCCCGCTGATCTCGTTCAGATAGGCCGAGAAGGCGACGAAGTTGATGTTCACCGCCAGCAGGATCAGCTCGATCGACATCAAGATGATGATGACGTTCTTGCGGTTCACGAAGATGCCGAACACCCCGATGGTGAACAGGATTGCAGCGACCGTCAGATAGTGGGTCAGACCGATCATCAGAGAAGCTCCTCGGCGCTGACGCCTTCGCCCGTGGCGGCGGACTTGATCTCGACCGACTTGCGACGGTCGCGGTTCACCTGGTCGCCGGGGTTCTGGCGTTTGATGTGCGGCTTGTGGCGCAGGGTCAGGGTGATGGCGCCGATCATCGCGATCAGCAGCACGATCCCGGCCGCCTGGAAGAAATAGACATAGTCCGTGTAGAGCACGCGGCCGATGGCCTCGACATTCGTCACGCTGGCGTCCGGCGCGCCCGGCGCCGGCAGGCCCGCAGCGGCGCCGCCCTGAACCACGGCGACCGAGACGATGATCATCTCGACCAGCAGCACGGCGGCGATGATGGCGCCCAGCGGCAGATAGCGTGCGTAGCCTTCGCGCAGCTTCAGGAAGTCCACGTCCAGCATCATGACGACGAACAGGAACAGCACCGCGACCGCGCCCACATAGACGACGACCAGCAGCATCGCCAGGAACTCGGCGCCCAGCAGGACGAACAGACCCGCCGACGAGAAGAAGGCCAGGATCAACCACAGCACGCTGTGCACCGGGTTGCGCGCGGTCACGACCAGAAGGCCGGAAACCGTGGCGACCGCCGCCAGCAGATAGAAGGCTATGCCTTGCAGCATGTCGGGACGAAGCCCCTTTCGTATCGGCCGCGACCCCCATTCAGGAATCGCCGACCCGTTTAGCGAGATGCGCCTTAGCGGTAAGGCGCGTCGAGTTCCAGATTCTTGGCGATCTGCCGTTCCCAGCGGTCGCCGTTATCGAGCAGGCGTTGCTTGTCGTAGAGCAGCTCTTCGCGCGTCTCGACGGCGAACTCCGAGTTCGGCCCTTCCACGATGGCGTCCACCGGGCAGGCCTCCTGGCACAGGCCACAATAGATGCACTTGACCATGTCGATGTCGTAGCGGGTCGTGCGGCGGCTGCCATCGGCGCGCGGCTCGGCCTCGATGGTGATGGCCTGGGCGGGGCAGATGGCTTCGCACAGCTTGCAGGCGATGCAGCGTTCCTCGCCGTTCGCATAGCGACGCAACGCGTGCTCGCCACGGAAGCGCGGCGACTGCGGATTGCGCTCGAAGGGATAGTTCACCGTCATCTTGGGACGGGCCATATATTTCAGCGACAGACCGATGGCGCCGATGACGTCCAGCATCATCGCGCCCTTGGTCGCTTGGACGATACGGGTGAACATCAGGGCTTATCCTTGGGGGCGGGCGTCGTCTTGGGGGCGGTCTGGCTGGCGCGCCAGTCCTGTTCAATGCGATCCTGGCGCTGCTGCCATTGATAGCTCGACTCGGGCATGCGCGACGGGTCGGGCGCGCAGGCGGCGGTCATCGCCACAAGACCGAGGCCGATGATAGGGCCGCGCATCACGACCCCACCACGAAGACGCGCCAAGCGGAAACGATCACGACCGCGACCAGCGACGTCGGCAGGAAAATCTTCCAGCCCAGACGCATCAGTTGGTCATAGCGATAGCGCGGCACGAAGGCCTTCACCATCGAGATCATGATGAACCAGAAGACCGTCTTGGCCATGAATGTCAGCAGATAGATCGTATAGGCGATCCAGGCCGGCAGCCCATCCATCCACGCCTGCGGCACGCCGGGGTTCCAGCCGCCGAAGAACAGCAGGCTGATCATCGCGGACATGAAGACGATGTTGACGTACTCGCCCATCATGAACAGCAGATACGGCGTCGAGCTGTATTCGACCTGATAACCGGCGACCAGTTCGGACTCGGCCTCGGGCAGGTCGAACGGCGGGCGGTTGGTTTCGGCCAGGGCCGAGATGAAGAAGATGATCGACATCGGGAACAGGATCACCACCAGCGGCCAGGTGTCGGCGCCGCCGCCGAAGCCGTACCAGTTCCAGAACATGCCCTTCTGGCTGTCGACGATCGCCGACAGGTTCATGGTGCCGGCCAGCAGGATCACATTGATGATGATCAGGCCGAGCGAGACTTCATACGACACCATCTGCGCCGCGGAACGCAGCGAACCTAGGAACGGATACTTCGAGTTCGAAGCCCAGCCGCCCATGATGATGCCGTAAACGCCCAGCGACGACACGGCGAAGATGTACAGGATGCCGACATTCAGGTCCGACACGACCCAACCGGGCGCGAACGGAATGACCGCCCAGGCCATGAAGGCCAGGATCACGGTGATGATCGGGGCGATGATGAAGACCGCCTTGTCCGCGCCGGCCGGGATCACGACCTCCTTCAGCACGAACTTGATCATGTCGGCGAAGGATTGAAGCAGGCCGAAGGGACCGACGACGTTCGGACCCTTGCGCATCTGCACCCCGGCCCAGACCTTGCGGTCGGCCAGCAGCAGGAAAGCGACGGCGATCAGCACGCCGACCGTGATCAGCAGGACCTGGCCGACCGTGATCAGCGTCCAGCCCAGAGGCGTGGCCCAGAAGGAAACGGGGTCCATGGCTTACTCCGCCGCCATTGCGACCGGCTGGGTCCGCAGGGCGGACAGCTCGGCCATCGTCGCGCTGGCGCGCGCTATCGGATTCGAAAGATACGGGTCGGTCACGACCGAGACGAAGGCGCGGTCGCCCAGATCGCCCTTGGCGCCCAGGGCCGCCACGTCGAACGTCGCCGGCGCGGGCAGATAGTCGATCCGGCCGAAGGTCGGATGATCGCCCATCAGCTTGGCGCGCAGTTGCTCCAGCGTGTCGTAAGGCAGGGTCTGATCGACGCGCGCCGACAGGGCGCGGATGATGGCCCAGTCTTCCTTGGCCTCGCCCTTGGGGAAGACGACGCGTTCGGCCATCTGCACCCGGCCCTCGGTGTTGACGTACAGGCCGGCCTTCTCGGTATAGGCCGCGCCCGGCAGGATCACGTCGGCGCCGTGCGCGCCGCGGTCGCCGTGGCTGCCCAGATAGACGCGGAAGGCGTTCGAACCGGTCGGATCGACCTCGTCGGCGCCCAGCAGGAACAGAACGTCAAGCGCATCCGGCTTCAGCATCTCGGCGACGGTCAGGCCGCCCTCAGCCGGCACGAAGCCCATGTCCAGACCGGCGACGCGCGACGCGGCGTGGTGTAGGACGTTGAAGCCGTTCCAGCCGTCAGCGACGACCCCGACCTTCTTGGCCAGGGCGCCGAGCGCGTTCAGGACGGCCGGACCGCCCTCCCCGCCCAGCGCGCCGGAGCCGACGATGATCGCCGGACGCTCGGCCTTGGTCAGGAAGTCTAGCGCCGATTTCGGAAGCTTGGCCAGGGTCTGCGTGCCTGCGCCCAGATAGGCGTAGTCGAACGTCAGGTCGGCCTGTTCGCCGATCAGACCGATCTCCACATCGCCCTTCAGCCAGGTCTTGCGCAGGCGGGCGTTCAGCAGCGGCGCCTCGGTGCGCGGATTGGCGCCGACGATCAGAACGGCGTCAGCCTTTTCAATGCCTTCCAGGCCGGAGTTGAACAGCCATCCTTCACGCGGGCCATAACCCACGGCGGCCCCGTCCTGGCGGCAGTCGGTGTTGTTCGACCCCAGGGCGCGGAACAGGTCCAGCGTCGCCTTCATCGACTCGGCGTCCTGCAGATCGCCGGCGATGACGCCGATACGGTCGGCCGGTGCGGCCTTCAGCTTGGCGGCGACGGCGTCCAGCGCCTCATTCCACGAGGCGGCGCGCAGCTTGCCGTTCTCGCGGATCCACGGACGGTCCAGACGACGCGCGGTCAGGCCGTCGACGACGTAGCGGCTCTTGTCCGACAGCCACTCCTCGTTGATGCCCTCATTGACGCGCGGCAGCACGCGCATGACCTCGGACCCGCGATAGTCGGCGCGGATGTTAGAGCCCAGGGCGTCCATGACGTCGATGGTCTCGGTCTTCTTCAGTTCCCACGGACGATAGTGGTACTGCCACGGGCGGTGCGTCAGGGCGCCGACCGGGCACAGGTCGTTGACATTGCCCGACAGTTCCGAGGCGACCGACTTCTCCAGATAGGTCGTGATCTCGGCGTCCTCGCCGCGCGAGATCATGCCGATGTCCGGCACGCCGGCGACTTCGGTGATGAAGCGGACGCAGCGCGTGCATTGGATGCAGCGCGTCATGAAGGTCTTGATGGTCGGACCCATCGCCTTTTCTTCGACCGCGCGCTTGTTCTCCGAATAGCGCGAACCGTCGCGGCCGTAGCCGACCGACTGGTCCTGCAGGTCGCACTCGCCGCCCTGGTCGCAGATCGGGCAATCCAGCGGGTGGTTGATGAGCAGGAACTCCATCACCCCTTCGCGGGCCTTTTTGACCATCGGCGTGTCGGTGAAGATTTCCTGGCCGTCGGCGGCCGGAAGCGCGCACGAAGCCTGCGGCTTCGGCGGTCCAGGCTTCACCTCGACCAGGCACATGCGGCAGTTGCCGGCGATGGACAGGCGCTCGTGATAGCAGAAGCGCGGAATCTCTTGTCCGGCGCGTTCGGCGACCTGGAGCACGGTCATGCCGGGCTCGAACTCGGTTTCGACGCCGTTGACCTTGGCGATAGGCATCAGCGGGCCTCTTGCTCGGCGGCGGGAACCGCCATTTGTACATCCACGGACATCGGCTGACCGTCGCGGAACAGGCCCGCACCGTCGGCTTGCGCCCGGCATTCGAATTCCAGCCTGCCGCCATCGACCGGCGCGCGCCACGACACCTGGGCCGTGCGTTCGCCGGTGGCGGTGAAGGCGACGGCGTCGCCTTCCTGGCCATACATGCGGTTCACCACGTCGCGGCACGCCGCTTCGAGGTTCGCCGGAGCCGCCGAAGCCGCTTGAGCCGCGACCGGCGCAGCCTCGGCCGACGCCGCCTCGGGCGCTGACGGGGCTTCGGGCGCGACCCTTCCCCCCTCGCCGCAAGCGGCGAGGATCGGAAGCGTCAGCAACAGGGCGACGGCGAGGCGCATCTCTACTCCGCCGCGATCGTGTGGCCGGCGAAGTTCGCGCGGCGGCTGCGATAGTTGGCGATCCGCTCTTCGATCTCGTGACGGAAGTGACGGATCAGGCCCTGAACCGGCCAGGCGGCGGCGTCGCCCAGGGCGCAGATGGTGTGCCCCTCGACCTGTCCGGCGACGTCCAGCAGCAGGTCGATTTCCGACGGATCGGCCTCGCCCACGGCCATCCGCTCCAGCACGCGCCACATCCAGCCGGTGCCTTCGCGGCACGGCGTGCACTGGCCGCAGCTCTCGTGCTTGAAGAAGTAGCTGATGCGGGCGATCGCCTTCACGATGTCGGTGGATTCGTCCATCACCGTCACGCCGGCGGTGCCCAGCGACGAGCGAACCTCGCGCATGGAATCGAAGTCCATCAGGACCGTCTCGGCCTGTTCGCGCGTGATCACCGGGCAGGACGCGCCGCCCGGGATGATGGCCTTCAGATTGCTCCAGCCGCCACGCACGCCGCCGCCGTGATCCTCGATAAGCTGACGCAGCGGGATCGACATGGCCTCTTCGACCACGCAGGGCGTGTTCACGTGGCCGGACAGCGACATCAGCTTGGTGCCGGTGTTGTTCGGACGGCCGAAGCTGGCGAACCAGTCGGCGCCGCGACGCAGGATCGTGCCGACCACGGCGATCGACTCGACGTTGTTCACCGTGGTCGGGCAGCCGTAAAGGCCGGCACCGGCCGGGAACGGCGGCTTCAGGCGGGGCTGACCCTTCTTGCCTTCCAGCGATTCCAGCAGGGCCGTCTCTTCGCCGCAGATGTAGGCGCCGGCGCCGTGGTGAATATAGACGTTGAAGTCCCAGCCGTGGACGTTGCCGTCGCCGATCAGCTTGGCCTCATAGGCCTGCTTGACGGCGGCTTCCATCCGCTCGCGCTCCAGCACGTATTCGCCGCGCAGATAGATGTAACAGGCATGGGCCTGCATCGCGAAGCTGGCGATCAGCGCGCCTTCGATCAGCAGGTGCGGATCATGGCGCATGATCTCGCGGTCCTTGCAGGTCGCGGGCTCGGATTCGTCGGCGTTGATGACCAGGTAGTGAGGACGATCCTTCACTTCCTTGGGCATGAACGACCATTTCAGGCCGGTCGAGAAGCCCGCGCCGCCCCGGCCGCGCAGACCTGAGGCCTTGACGTTGTTGATGATCCAGTCGCGGCCAAGGTCCAGCATGTCCTTGGTGGCGTTCCAGGCGCCGCGGTTCTTTGCCCCGTCCAGCGTCCAGTCGTGGAAGCCGTACAGGTTGGTGAAGATGCGATCCTTGTCTTCGAGAATGCCGACCATGGCCCTCAGAGTCCTTCCGCCAGACGGCGCTTGTGGTGGCGCGTGCGCATCCAGATGGCCGCGATGACCATCACCCAGCCCGCCGCCAGCATGAAGTAGGAGAGATTGACCGCCCACGGCCCAACTGCACCCTGACGCGAGATCAGGATCAGAACGGCCGCGCCGACGACCATGGCCAGGCCGCCCGCGCGCAGCGGACGCCCGACGTTGCGCAGTTCCTTGCGGTAGGCTGCGCGGCCCTCTTCGGTGTTCAGATCCGGCGGCGACATCAGGCCGGCGCCTTCTCGACCGGCGCGGGGTCGCTGTTCGGCAGCTTCTTGATCGGCTTGGCGGCCGAGCCGTCATACAGCGTCGCATCGAGCAGAGTCTTCGGCCCGCCTTCCGGCGCTGCATTGGTGCGACCGATGTAGGAACCCGGCTCGGGCGTCTTGCCGGCGGCGAAGTCGTCGATGATCTGGCCGATCGTCTCGGGCGTCAGGTCCTCGAAATAATAGTCGTTGATCTGGGCCATCGGCGCGTTGGAGCAGGCGCCCAGGCACTCGACCTCCTGCCAGGTGAAGCGGCCGTCTGCGGACAGATGATCCTTGGGGCCGATCTTCTCTTTGCAGACGCGCATCAGCTCATTGGCGCCGCGCAGCATGCACGGCGTGGTGCCGCACACCTGGATCAGCGCCGTCTTGCCGACCGGCTCAAGCATGAACATGGTGTAGAAGGTCGCGACCTCCAGCACCCGGATGTAGGCCATATCCAGCAGTTCGGCGATCGCGCGGATGGCGGGTTCGGACACCCAGCCTTCCTGCTTTTGCACCAGCCACAGGATCGGGAGAACCGCCGACTGACGACGCCCTTCCGGATACTTCTTAATCCACCATTCGGCCTTGGCCGTCGTATCGGCCGAGAAGGCGAACGAGGCCGGCTGTTCCTTGGCGAGACGACGAACGCTCATCGGTCCACTTCTCCGAAAACGATGTCGAGCGAGCCCAGGATGGCGGACACGTCGGCCAGCTGGTGGCCGCGGTTCATCCAGTCCATCGCCTGCAGCGAGCGGAAGCCCGGCGCCGAGATCTTCACGCGATAGGGTTTGTTGGTACCGTCCGACACCAGATAGATGCCGAACTCGCCCTTGGGCGCCTCGACCGCGGCATAGACCTCGCCCTCAGGCGTCTTGAAGCCTTCGGTGTAGAGCTTGAAGTGGTGGATCAGCGACTCCATCGAGCGCTTCATCTCGCCACGGCGCGGCGGGACGATCTTGTTGTCCTCGACCATCACCGGCTCGCCGGGGCAGTTGCGCAGCTTGTGGATGCACTGCTCCATGATCCGCACCGACTGCTTCATCTCCTCGATGCGCACCAGATAGCGGTCCCAGCAGTCGCCGTTCTTGCCGACGACCACGTCGAAGTCGAGCTCGGCATAGCACTCATAGGGCTGCGACTTGCGCAGGTCCCAGGCGATGTTCGAGCCGCGCAGCATCACGCCGCTGAAGCCCCATTCCAGGGCTTCCTGCTTGGACACCACGCCGATGTCGACGTTGCGCTGTTTGAAGATGCGGTTCTCGGTGACCAGGCTTTCGATGTCTTTCAGCGCCGGCGGGAACTCGTGGCACCAGCGGCCGATGTCGTCGATCAAGTCCATCGGCAGGTCTTGGTGGACGCCGCCGGGACGGAAATAGTTGGCGTGCAGACGGGCGCCGCAAGCGCGCTCGTAGAACACCATCAGCTTTTCGCGTTCCTCAAAGCCCCAGAGCGGCGGCGTCAGGGCGCCGACGTCCATGGCCTGGGTCGTCACGTTCAGCATGTGCGACAGGATGCGGCCGATCTCCGAGTACAGGACGCGGATCAGCTGCGCCCGGTACGGAACCTCGATGCCCAGCAGCTTCTCGATGGCCAGGCAGAAGGCGTGCTCCTGGTTCATCGGCGAGACGTAGTCCAACCGGTCCAGATACGGCACGTTCTGAAGGTAGGTGCGGGCCTCCATCAGCTTTTCGGTGCCGCGGTGCAGCAGGCCGATGTGCGGATCGACGCGCTCGACGATCTCGCCGTCCAGCTCCAGCACCAGGCGCAGCACGCCGTGTGCGGCCGGGTGTTGCGGGCCGAAGTTGATGGTGAACTTGCGGTCTTCCATCTCGCGCGCATGGGCGGTGCGCGTGTCGAGATCGTCCTCGAACACATCGACGCCCAGCGGCGGCAGAGTGGGGTTTCCGTCAGCCATTACGCCTGGCCTCCCGCCTTCTCGTCGCCGGGCAGGACCGGCGCGGGGTATTCGGCGCCCTCCCAGGGCGACAGGAAATCGAAGGTGCGGAACTCTTGGGTCAGCTTGACCGGCTCATAGACCACGCGGCGCTGTTCCTCGTCATAGCGGACCTCGACATAGCCCGTCATCGGGAAGTCCTTGCGCAGCGGATGGCCTTCGAAACCATAGTCCGTCAGCAGGCGACGCATGTCCGGGTGCCCCGAGAACAGCATGCCGTACATGTCGTAGGCTTCACGCTCGAACCAGTTGGCGGCCGGATAGGCCGAGATGACCGAAGGCACCGGCTGGGTCTCGTCGGTCGAGACCTTGACCCGCAGGCGCGCGTTCCGCGTCATCGACAGCAGGTGATAGACCACCTCGAACCGCTCCTTGCGATCCGGATAGTCCACGCCGCACAGGTCGAGCAGCTGCTGGAAGCCGAATTGATCGCGCAGGGTCGTCAGCACCTCGACGATCCGCTCGCGCGGCGCGACCAGCGTCAGTTCGCCGAACGCGACCTGGGCCTCGACGCCCAGCGCGCCGACCATCTCGGCGCCCAGCGGCGTCAGGGCCGCTTCGTGTTGCGCTTGAACAGCCAGAGAGGTCATCGGTCGATGGTCCCCGTGCGACGGATCTTCTTCTGCAGTTGCAGCAGGCCGTAAAGCAGCGCCTCGGCCGTCGGCGGGCAGCCGGGCACATAGACGTCCACCGGCACAACGCGGTCGCAACCGCGAACGACGCTGTAACTATAGTGGTAGTAGCCGCCGCCGTTGGCGCAGCTGCCCATCGACACGACATAGCGCGGATCGGGCATTTGGTCGTAGACCTTGCGGATGGCCGGGGCCATCTTGTTGGTCAGGGTGCCGGCGACGATCATCAGGTCCGACTGGCGCGGGCTGGCGCGCGGCGCCATGCCGAAGCGTTCGACGTCGAAGCGCGGCATCGACATCTGGATCATCTCGACCGCGCAGCAGGCCAGGCCGAACGTCATCCACATTAGCGAGCCCGTGCGGGCCCAGTTGATGACGTCGTCGGCAGCGGCGACCAGATAGCCGCGCTCGCCGAGCTCCATGTTCACGGCCTCGAAGAACTTGTCGTGGACCTTGGGGTCATAACCCTCGACGGTCGAACGCGCGCCGGCGCCGGCCGGCACCAGCGGCGCGCCCGATGCGGACACCAGGCCCGCGGGCTTGGAAGCGGCGACTACTCCCATTCCAGGGCTCCCTTCTTCCATTCGTAGATGAAGCCGATGGTCAGCACGCCCAGGAAGACCATCATCGACCAGAAGGCGAAGACCATGCCGGCGTGCGACAGATCGAACATCGACACCGCCCACGGGAACAGGAAGGCGACTTCCAGGTCGAAGATGATGAACAGGATCGACACCAGATAGAAGCGGATGTCGAACTTCATCCGGGCATCGTCGAAGGCGTTGAAGCCGCACTCATAGGCCGACAGCTTCTCGCTATCGGGGCTCTTCGGCGCCAGCAGCAGCGGCAGGACGATGAAAAGAAAGCCGATGAAGGCGGCTACGCCGGCGAAGACCAGGACCGGAAGATATTCTAGAAGGAATGCGTTCATTCGAAGAACCTCGTCCGCCGGGGAGAGGCGGGATTCGGCGCTTCTTAGACCCAAGACCGCCGCCGTTCAAACCCCTGCGACCATTGGATTTTCATTGAGAATGGCTCGCAACTTTGCGCGCCATATGTCGCAGGGCCGACGCTTGCGCGTCGCAGGGCTGCAAAGGCCTATTGGCGGGCCGATCGCGTAACCGAAAGTCATCCGAATGAGCCTAGCCAGCCGCGCCCTGAACGCTGTCGAGCGGATCGGCAATCGACTGCCCGATCCCGTCTTCCTGTTCCTGTGGCTGATCGGCGGTCTGATCGTGCTCAGCATGGTCGGCGCCGGCCTGGGCTGGTCGGCCGTCAATCCGGTCACCGGCGATCAACTGGTCGCCAAGAGCCTGCTGTCGGCCGAGAATCTGGAACAGTTGATCATCGGCATGCCGCGCACCCTGGCGGACTTCCCGCCTCTCGGCATCGTCATCACCATCATATATGGCGCTTCGGTCGCCGAACGCACCGGGATGTTCGCGACCGCCATTCGCGGCGCCCTGCTGAACGCCCCGCGTTCCATACTGACACCCGTCGTCGTGATCACCGGCATGGTGTCCCACCACGCGTCGGACGCCTCCTATGTCGTGGTCATCCCGCTGGCGGCCGTCATCTTCGCCGCTGCGGGCCGCCATCCGCTGGCGGGTCTGGCCGCGGGCTTCGCCGCCGTGTCGGGCGGATACGCCGGCAACCTGTTTCCCGGCGCCAGCGACGCCCTGATCCTGGGCATCACCGAGCCGGCCGCCCGCCTGATCGATCCGTCCTATTCCGTGAACATCGCGGGCAACTGGTTCTTTATCGTCGGCGTCGTCTTCGTCTTCACCCCCATCGTCTGGTTTCTGACCGACCGGGTGATCGAGCCGCGCCTCGGCGTCTGGAAGCCGTCAGAGGGGGTCGCCGCCCCGAACGCTTCGGAAAAACAGCCCCTGACCGCCTCCGAGAAGCGCGGCCTGAAGTTCGCCGGCCTGGCGCTTCTGGGCATGATCGCGCTCTGGGCCCTGCTGACCTTCATACCGGGCTCGCCGTTCGTCGATCCCGAAGTGGACCCGGAGCAGAAGTTCAATCCGCTCTACAAGTCCCTGGTCGCCTTCTTCGCCATCACCTTCTTCGTCACCGGCGGGGCATACGGCGCCGGAGCCGGCACGATCCAGTCGCACCGCGACATGGTCACGATGATGCGCGACGGCATCGCCCAGTTGGCGCCCTATATCGTGCTGGCCTTTTTCGCCGCGCACTTCGTGGCCATGTTCAACTGGTCGGGGCTGGGGCCGATCCTGGCGGTCAATGCGGCGGCGGGTCTCAAGACCCTGGCCCTACCCGCCCCTCTGCTATTGATCTGCGTGGTCTTCGTCTCGTGCTTCTTCGACCTGTTCATCGGCTCGGCCTCGGCCAAGTGGTCGGCCCTGGCGCCCATCGTGGTGCCGATGTTCATGCTGCTGGGCATTTCACCAGAGATGACGACCGCCGCCTATCGCATGGGGGATTCCGTCACCAACATCGCCACGCCGTTGATGAGCTACTTCCCGCTGATCCTGACCTTCGCCCAGCGCTGGGATCCGCGATTCGGCCTCGGATCCCTGATGGCGACGATGCTCCCCTATGCCGGGGCCTTCCTGGTCGCCGGTCTGGCCATGGTCGCGGCCTGGGTCGCCTTCGACCTGCCGCTGGGGCCGGGCGTCGGCGTCCATTACGAGCCGCCGCCTCCCGCCGTGGCGGCCCATGAGCCTGCGGACGGCGGCGTAGCGGGCCCGCACAGCCCGCCCCAGGCGGCGATCGTCACACCGTCCACAGCCCCGTCGCGTTGAGGGGCGCGTTTCTCCGAAAAGGTCGCTTGACGCGATGTGTCAGCCCGCCTAAACGACGCCCCTCGCCGGGGCGCACAGCCGCTTCGGCCGGGAACGCGGGTGTAGCTCAGTTGGTTAGAGTGCCGGCCTGTCACGCCGGAGGTCGCGGGTTCGAGCCCCGTCACTCGCGCCACTCTTTCTAGAAATAGAAGAGTGGCGCACACCGCCTTCCCAAAAAGCTTTCGAAACAGCTCAAAAGTTTCGACCTGATACGCGGGTGTAGCTCAGTTGGTTAGAGTGCCGGCCTGTCACGCCGGAGGTCGCGGGTTCGAGCCCCGTCACTCGCGCCACTTCTTTTCAAGACATCGATAAAAGAAGTGGCGCGCTCCCGTTTTCGCAAGACGCGCCATTCGAACGGATCAAAGCCCTGGCCGCCTCAGTGCAGCGGCAGTGCCATATCCGGGTTCACGAACGCCGCTTCGCCCGTCAGCTCGCCATAGACCATGCAGAGGTCTTCGAAGACGCGGTTCCAGGCGAATTGGTTGACCGCCTTTTCGCGCGCCGCTCGACCGATCGCTTCGATATCGCGCGCGAACAGGGCCTCGACCGCCTGGGCATAGTCGTCGGCATCCGCGCTGGCGGCCAGTTGCCCCACGCTCTCGTCGACCGTCTCGGCGACGCCGCCCGCATTGACCCCGACCACGGGCCGTCCGCAGGCCATGGCCTCCAGCACGATCAGGCCGAACGGCTCCTTGTCATTGGCGTGAACGAAGGCGTCGCAGCTGGCGATGATCTTGGCGACCGCCCTGGGATCGCTTTCATAAGGCATGGAGATGACGCGATCTTCTTCCGGCATCCCCGCACCAGCCCCGACCAGCACCAGGTGATAGGGCGCGCCCAGCTTCTGGACCGCCTCGATCAGCACATCGACGTTCTTCTCCTTGGCCGGACGACCGGCGAAGCACAGCAGCCGCGCGTCCTCGCCCAGACCCAGCTGTTTCAGCAGCCACTGCCGGTCACGACGGTCCGGACGGAAGGTGTCGATCTCCACGCCCAGAGGCCGGATGACGATGTTGTTCACACCGGCCTCTTCCAGGCGCCGCGCGATAAAGCGACTGGGCGAAACGACCCGATCAAACTGCGAGAAAAGCTTCGCCCAACGTTTCTCAACCGGCTTCTTGGCCCATTCGCCGAAATGCAGCGCCGCCAGCCCGGCCGGATCGGAGTGGCAGAAACCGACGACCGGGCATCCGACCCGCTGCCCGGCCTCCAAAGCCCCCTGCCCGGGCGTGTAAGGATCTCCGGCCTCGATGATCGACGGCTTCATGGCCGCCACCCAGGCGCTCCAGCGCTTCACCGAACTGGGCCAGCGATAGCCGTCGCCGAACGGCAGCTTGGTGGCCCGAAGTTGCACGATGCCGTCGGCGCGCGCCTTGTGCCGCGCACCCGGCACGATCAGCGAGTGACTGATCCCCGGCCGATTGGCCTCGATCCACGCCTTCTTGGACAGGATATATCGCTTCACCCCGCCCGAGCGCGGCGCATAGAGCATTGTGGTGTCCACTAGGCGGGGCCGCTCGTCCATCGCCGCCGCCTTTAAGGCCCGCAGCGTATCGGCGACTTCCACGTCCAGCCCCGGAATCAGTCGGAGTTCGCTTTCTTGGACGTCGAGGTCTGTCATGCTCATGGAGTGTTCTCGCCTGGTCTGGGCTGTCGAACGCCGGAGGTGTTCGATGGATGCGTCCACGGGACGCGGCCTTTGGACCGTTCGACGCCCGTAAACCTGGGCGCGGCAAAGCTCAAGTGCGCGCCGTAGCGATTCCCTCCGCATTCGTCCTATCAGGCATCGACGAACGAACGCGGGTCGCCTTACAGCATCGCCTCACGACCATCACGGCCTTGCATTCGCCTCAAATTCGATAAACTTGGAACGCTGGCGCGGACCCTGCTAAGGGGTCTCCCGTAACGTGACGCGTGACCACCAGGGGTTTCTACCGAATGCGTATTTTGCTCGCGACCGCCGTGGCGATCGCCCCCTTGATGGTCGCCACAGGATCCCAGGCCGAGATCGTGATCTCGAACGCC
The DNA here is from genome assembly GCF_040546195.1 of Brevundimonas sp. UYEF29. Classification (NCBI taxonomy): domain Bacteria; kingdom Pseudomonadati; phylum Pseudomonadota; class Alphaproteobacteria; order Caulobacterales; family Caulobacteraceae; genus Brevundimonas; species Brevundimonas sp. UYEF29. The sequence continues at coordinate 426,268 of NZ_JBEPNH010000001.1, forward strand.
CGGACCACGCCGATCCAGACGTCCAATGCGACGGGCACGGCCGCCGACAATATCCGCATCGCCAGCGGCGGCAGCGTCGCCGTCGCTTCCGGTGCGGCCGTGACCCTGAACAGCAACAACATGGTCGATCTGGATAGCGGCAGCTCGATCACGATGGACAAGTCGGCCGATGGCTCGACGGGTCTTCTGGTCAACGGCGGCAACACCGGTTCGGTGATCGTCGGCGGCTCGATCACCGTCAACGACACGCTGGAAGCTGCCGACATCAAGGACACCGACGGCGACGGCGATCTTGACGGCCCGTTCGCCACCGGAACCGGCCGCTACGGCGTGCGGGTCACCGGCGCCTCGCCCTTCACCGGCAACATCCTGGTCGAGGGCACGGGCGCAATCGCTGTGGAGGGCAACAATTCCTACGGCCTGTCCGTCGAATCCGCCCTAAACGGCAAGCTTCAGAGCCTGGGCACCGTCCGTGTGACCGGCAACGACAGCGCCGCCATACGCACCACGGGGCCGATTTCGGGCAATGTCGATCTTGCCGGCTCCATTTCGGCGCTGGGCGCCAATGCGACGGGCGTTTCCATCGAAGGCGATGTCGGCGGGGCGCTCAAGATCCATTCCTCCGTAGTGGCCACCGGCTATCGCTACACCACCCCGCCGCCCGCCCGTCCGACGACCGGCACCTTCGACAACGCGACGACCCTGTTCCTGGACGAACTCGACGCCGACGATCTGCTGCAAGGCGGACCGGCCGTGCGCGTCGGCGCCAATGTCGCCGGCGGCGTGCTGCTGGACAAGGCGCTCGCCTATTCCGAGGCTGGCATCGAGGGCGACGACGACAAGGACGGCGTCAAGAACGGCGACGAGGACGATGACGGCGACGGCATCAAGAACCGCGACGATCCGGACCGTGACGGCGACGGCATCCCGGACGCCAGCGAGACAGCCGCCTCCATCACGTCGCTGGGCGGCGCGCCTGCGCTGCTGATCGGCTCGACGACGAACACCGTGACCCTCGGCGCTGTCGGAACAGGCGATGCGGCCTATGGTCTGATCAACCGCGGCACCATTGTCGGCTCCGGCCTTTACTCCGGCGTGGAGTCGCGCGCCGTGCAACTCGGCGTGACCGGCGGCCAGGCCGTCAACGTTGTCGGCGGCGTGCGCAACGAGGGCGGCATCTCGTCGACCGCCGTCGATGCGAACGCCACCGGTCTGTGGATCGGCTCGGGCGTGACCGCTCCGACGATCAACAATTCGGGCGCCATTCAGGCCGTCGCTTCGGGCAAGCAGACCCAGAGCGCGACCGGCATTCTGATTGGTGCAGGCGCAAACGTCGGCTCCCTGACCAACACCGGCAACCTCGTCGCCTCTTTCGGCGGCAATCAGGGTTCGGCCACCGTTATTCGTGACCAGTCCGGCAGCCTGACCCAGCTGAACAACGCCGGTTCGATCATCGGCTCGCTCACCCCTAACACCGACGATACAAATCCTGTCACCGGCAAGGTGACCGCCATCGACGTCTCGGCCAATACGACCGGCGTCACCCTGCGGCAATACGGCATTGCCGCCGCTGCAGGCAGCACGGCGACGGACACGGACAAGGACGGCGTGCCGGACGCGGCCGAACCGGCCATCGTCGGCGCGATCAAGCTGGGCTCTGGCGCCGACACGCTCAATATCGAGAACGGCGTCGTGAACGGCGACATCGATTTCGGCGCCGGCGCGGACCGGCTGAACATCAGCGGCGGCGCGGTTGTGACCGGCGCCATCGCCAACAGCGACGGCCTGCTGGACATCAATGTGTCCAAGGGCACACTGGCCGCGACCCAGACCGGCGCCACGGCGATCTCCAACCTGAATATCGGCGCCGAAGGGACATTGCTGGTCAATCTTGACCCCGCCAACGACCGTGCCGGCGGCTTCAACGTCAGCGGCAATGCGACCCTGGCGACAGGCTCCACCCTGGGCGTCCGCTTCTCGTCGCTGATCGATCAGCCCGAGCGGTTCAACGTCATCACGGCCGGCACGCTGAATGTGGGTCAGATCAACCAGACCCTGCTGTCGGACAACTCGCCCTATCTTTACGTCGTGCAGGGCGGCGTCGCCGGCAACACCGTCTATGTCGACGCGCGTCGCCGCACGGCTTCGGAGGCCGGTCTGATCCCGGTCGAGGCGTCCGCCTACGACGCCGTCTATGGCGCGCTGGGATCCAATGAGGCCCTGCGCAACCTGTTCCTGTCGCAGACGTCGCGCGACGGCTTCATCGACGCCTACGAGCAGATGCTGCCCGACCACTCCGGCGGACCGCTGATGTCGCTGTCGGCCGGCGTCGATGCGGTCACCCGCGCGCTGACCGGCCGCAACGCCGCCGCCGCGCCGGGTGAAACCAGCGCCTGGGTGCAGGAGATCAACTTCTACGCCGACAAGGACAAGACCGACTCCTACGGTTTCCGCTCGGAAGGCTTCGGCGTCGCCGGCGGCGTCGAAAAGGGCACCAGCCTGGGCGCCGTCGGCATCTCGGCCGCCTTCACCTCGTCCGACATCAAGGATCCCGAGGCCGAGGCCGAAGAGGTTCTGTCCGCCAACCTGCTTGAGCTGGGCCTGTACTGGCGCGCTCAGGGTCAGTATTGGACGACCTGGGCCCGTGCGGCGGGGGGCTACGCCTCCTTCAGCGCCGATCGCTCGCTGGTCGCGACCGGCGTCTATCTGAACAACAAGTCCGACTGGCATGGCTGGACGGCGGCGGTCGCCGGCGGCGCCTCGTATGAGCGCAACTTCGGCCGTCTGAACATCCGCCCCGAAATCTACGGCGAGTATTTCAGCCTGTCGGAAGGCTCGCGCAGCGAGAAGGGCGGCGGCGACGGCTTCGATCTCGACATCGATTCGCGCGACAGCCACATCTTCTCGGCGGTGGCGGCGATGAACGTCGGCTACGGCTTCGGCCGCAACGGCTGGATCCGTCCGGAACTGCGCGTCGGCTATCGTCAGAACATCTCGGTCGACGCCGGCGAAACCATCGCCCGCTTCGCCAGCGGCGGCCCGGACTTCATCCTGTCGCCGGACGCCATCGAAGGCGGCGGGCCGATCCTGGGCTTCCGCCTGAACTTCGGCAACGAACTGGGCATGCTGTCGCTGACCGGCGACGCCGAGCTGCTGGAAGACTACGTCCGCTACTCGCTGCTGCTGCGGGCCAGCTTCCGCTTCTGATCGCAGCCCGATCCAGACAAACGAAAGGCCGCCGGAGCGATCCGGCGGCCTTTTTGTTTGGTAGGCGGCGACGGGTTCGAACCGCCGACCCTCTCGGTGTAAACGAGATGCTCTGACCAGCTGAGCTAGCCGCCCCCAAGGGCAGAGACGGGCTTATGCCCGTCGCGCCTCAACCGTTCAAGGCGCTTTTCAAACCTTCGCCCGGGCGAAAGCGCGCGGTGCGCGAGGCCGGGCGCGCGACCGCCGCACCGGTCTGCGGATTGCGCGCGACGCCGGCCTTGCGATCCACGGCGACGAAACTGCCGAAACCGATCAGCTTCACATCCGCGCCCCGCGTCAGCGACTCGGTCACGCCGTCCGTAAACGCCTCCAGCGCCGTCTTCGCCTGGTCGCGGCTGATGTTCGCCGCGCTGGCCATCCGGCCGATCAGTTCCGCCTTGGTCATTCGTCCCCTCCAGAACGAATCACTAAAGGACAGATCGGCGGTTGCGTCAAAAACGAAAACGCCGCCGGTGGGATCACCGGCGGCGCTCGCTGTTCAACTCGGCGTTAGTGGCTGACTGCCGCCGCCGGTCCTTCCGGAGCCGCGACCGGGGCCGGCAGCGGTTCGGCCGCCTCGTCCCACTCCACCGGCGTCAGGGTGCCGACAAGCGCCCACTTCAGCGCCTCGTCCGCCGTGGAGATCGGCACGATCTCCAGCGCCGACTTCACATTGTCCGGCACGTCGGCGAGATCCTTCTCGTTCTCCTGCGGGATCAGCACCGTCTTGACGCCGGAGCGCAGGGCCGCGAGCAGCTTCTCCTTCAGACCGCCGATAGCAGTGACCCGGCCGCGCAGGGTGATCTCGCCGGTCATGGCGATATCCTTGCGGATCGGAATGCCGGTGAGAACCGAGACCATCGCCACGGTCATGGCCACGCCGGCGGACGGGCCATCCTTGGGCGTCGCGCCGTCCGGCACGTGGACGTGGATGTCGGTCTTCTCGAACACCGGGGGCTTGACGCCGAAGGCCAGGGCGCGCGACCGCACATAGGACGCCGCAGCCGAGATCGACTCCTTCATCACGTCCTTCAGATTGCCGGTCACGGTCATGCGCCCGCGACCCGGCATCTTGATCGCCTCGATGGTCAGGATGTCGCCGCCGAACTCGGTCCAGGCCAGACCGGTGACGATGCCGACCTGATCCTCCTCATCCGTCTCGCCGTAGCGGAACTTCTTCACCCCCGCATAGTCGGACAGCTTAGCCTCATCGACCGTGATCGACTTGGCGCCCGTCTTGGCCATCTCGCGCACGGCCTTGCGCGCCAGACCGCCCAACGCCCGCTCCAGTGAGCGCACGCCAGCCTCGCGGGTGTAATAGCGGATCAGGTCGCGGATCGTGTCTTCCGGCACGATCAGTTCGCCGTCCTTCAGGCCGTGGTCCGCCAACTGCTTGGGCAGGACGTGGCGCTTGGCGATCTCGACCTTCTCATCCTCGGTATAGCCCGAGACCCGGATGATCTCCATCCGGTCCATCAGCGGCTGCGGCATGTTCAGGCTGTTCGCGGTCGTCACGAACATCACCTGGGACAGGTCGTAGTCCACCTCCAGATAGTGGTCGCCAAAGGTCGAGTTCTGGGCCGGATCCAGCACCTCCAGCAGGGCCGACGACGGATCGCCGCGCCAGTCCGATCCCAGCTTGTCGATCTCGTCCAGCAGGACGAAGGCGTTGGTCGTCTTGGCCTTCTTCATCGACTGAATGATCTTGCCGGGCATGGAGCCGATATAGGTCCGGCGGTGGCCGCGGATCTCGCTCTCGTCGCGCACGCCGCCCAGCGACATGCGGACGTATTCACGCCCCGTCGCCTTGGCGATGGATTTGGCCAGCGAGGTCTTGCCGACGCCAGGAGGGCCGACCAGGCACAGGATCGGGCCTTTCAGGCTGCCGGTGCGGGCCTGGACCGCCAGATACTCGATGATCCGCTCCTTGACCTTCTCCAGACCGAAGTGATCCTCTTCCAGGATGTCCTCGGCCTTGACCAGGTCGATCGGCTTCTGCTTGGCCTTGCCCCACGGCACGGACAGCAGCCAGTCGAGATAGTTGCGCACGACGGTCGATTCCGCCGACATGGGGCTCATGTTGCGCAGCTTTTTGACCTCGGCCTCGGCCTTGGTCCGCGCTTCCTTGGACAGGCGCGTCTTACGAATGCGCTTCTCCAGGTCCATGATCTCGTCGCGCGCGTCGTCGGTCTCGCCCAGCTCGCGCTGGATCGCCTTCATCTGCTCGTTCAGATAATACTCGCGCTGGGTCTTCTCCATCTGGCGCTTCACGCGCGAGCGGATCTTCTTCTCGACCTGAAGGACCGAAATCTCGCCTTCCATCAGCCCATAGACCTTCTCCAGCCGCTTGGGCACATCGAAGGTTTCCAGCAGGCCCTGCTTGTCGGCGATCTTGACCGACAGATGAGCGGCGACCGAGTCCGCCAGCTTGGAGGCGTCGGTGATTTGGGGGATGGAGCTAAGGGCCTCGGGCGGGACCTTCTTGTTCAGCTTCACATAGTTTTCGAACTGCTCGACCACGGCGCGCAGCATGGCCTCGGCTTGCGAGGCATCGCCGGCTTCGTCCTCGATCTCGACGGCCTCGGCCTCGAAATACTCCTCACGGTCGGTGAAGCGGGTCAGGCGTGCACGACCCTTACCCTCGACCAGCACCTTGACCGTGCCGTCGGGCAGTTTCAGCAGTTGCAGCACCGAGGCCAGCACGCCGACGGGATAGATGGCGTCCGGCGACGGATCGTCGTCGACGCTGTTCTTCTGGGTCGCCAGCAGGATCTGCTTTTCGCCCTTCATGATCTCGTCCAGCGCCTTCACCGACTTCTCGCGTCCGACGAAGAGCGGCACGACCATGTGCGGGAAGACGACGATGTCTCTCAGCGGCAGGACGGGCAGGATTTTTGGTTCAGTCATGATGCGTACTCCTGGGCCATTGATCATCTCCGGCCCGCCGCCAGGGTCCGCCGGGCAAGAGGCCCGACCGGCGCATGACGGCCCGTCGATTCCGACGGCGTTCGGATGAGTATGTGGTTTGAAAGACCCGCGGTTCAAGCGTGACCGCGGAACGGCCCACATCTGCGTGGCCACAAGCCCTTCCGATCGCGTCGCCTTAGGTCCGCATTACGCCCGGCGGCGCTTTCGACATGGCCGCTTTACGGGGATCGGGCGTCTTCTGCCGCTCCAAGGAGATGACCATGAGCCGTTCCCACCTGCTGGCCGAGACCCTGAAACGTCCCGCTCCGGCACAGACAACCTTACAGATGGCGATGATCTTCATCGGCGCCCTGTTCGGCGCCCCGATCCGCAAGGGCCGTGCGCGATGATGCAGGGCCATGTCGAGGGCGGCGTGATACGCGCAGCCCCTCCCCGACGCTATCGTGTCGTGCCTCGCGCCAGCGGTTGGGCCGTAGCGATCAACAACGCCTGCACCCGCCCCCTGCCCGATCGCATCTCGGCCGAACGTCTCGCCGCCCGACTTCAGGCCGAGGCCGACCGCCTGAACCGCGACCAACATCGCCAAACCCAATGATTACGACCCTTGCCTCGCCACCCGCCTTCGAAGTCCTGACGATCCAGCCTGTCGGCGATCGCTGGCGCATCACCTCAAGCGACGGCCTGTTCGAAGGCGTCTTCACCGACGCCAGAAGCGCCGTCCGATGCGCCAAGGCAGAGGCCGACGCCCATCCGGGCCATGTCCTGATGCTGGCCGAACCTGCCTGATCGCCCCAGATCAAGAAAAAGGCCGGAGCGAGATCGCTCCGGCCTTCGTCATTTCAGCGTCTGTCGCCGGTTCAGGCGGCGCCGTCGGCCTTCTTCTTGGAGGCTTCCGAATAGATCAGCAGAGGCTGGGCCTTGCCGTCGATGACCTCGGCGTTGACCACAACCTCTTCGACGCCTTCGAAGGTCGGCAGTTCGAACATGGTCTCCAGCAGGATGCCTTCCAGGATCGAGCGCAGGCCGCGCGCGCCGGTCTTGCGGGTGATGGCCTTCTTGGCGACGGCGATCAGCGCGTCGTCGGTGAAGGTCAGTTCGACATTCTCCATCTCGAACAGACGCTTGTACTGTTTGACCAGGGCGTTCTTCGGCTCGGTCAGAATGGTGACGAGCGCCGTCTCGTCCAGGTCTTCCAGCGTCGCCAGAACAGGCAGGCGGCCGATGAACTCAGGGATCAGGCCGAACCGCATCAGGTCGTCAGGCTCGACACCCTTCAGGATATCGCCCGTGCGGCGTTCGTCGATCTCCTTGACCTTGGCGCCGAAGCCGATCGACGCGCCGGATCCACGCGCCGAAATCACCTTTTCCAGGCCGGCGAAGGCGCCGCCGACGATGAACAGAATGTTGGCGGTGTCCACCTGCAGGAACTCCTGCTGCGGATGCTTGCGGCCGCCCTGCGGCGGCACGGAAGCGACGGTGCCTTCCATGATCTTCAGCAGGGCCTGCTGCACGCCTTCGCCCGACACGTCGCGGGTGATCGACGGGTTGTCCGACTTGCGCGAAATCTTGTCGATCTCGTCGATGTAGACGATGCCGCGCTGGGCCCGCTCGACGTTGTAGTCGGACGCCTGAAGCAGCTTCAGGATGATGTTCTCGACATCCTCGCCCACATAACCGGCCTCGGTCAGGGTCGTGGCGTCGGCCATGGTGAAGGGCACGTCGATGATGCGGGCCAGAGTCTGAGCCAGCAGCGTCTTGCCCGAGCCCGTCGGCCCGATCAGCATGATGTTCGACTTGGCCAGTTCGACGTCGTTGTTCTTCGTCGCGTGATTCAGGCGCTTGTAGTGATTGTGGACGGCGACCGAGAGCACCTTCTTGGCGTGCGCCTGGCCGATGACATAGTCGTCCAGCACGTCGCGGATTTCCTTTGGCGTAGGCACGCCGTCGGTCGTCTTCTTGAAGCCGATCTTGTGCTCTTCGCGGATGATGTCCATGCACAGTTCGACGCATTCATCGCAGATGAAGACGGTCGGGCCCGCGATGAGCTTGCGGACCTCGTGCTGGCTCTTTCCGCAGAACGAGCAGTAGAGGGTGCTTTTGGCGTCGGTGCCGGCTGCTTTGGTCATAGACCCTTATCTCACTCCCGCGGGCCGGACCGAAATGGCCCGAAACGCGCTTCCCTCACATTGATTCCAGCACTCTGGATGCGAAGGTCTTCAAAAAATGACAATCACCCATCACACGTTCCGGAACAACCCCGAAGGCGGCAGGGGATTGTTGCAGTGCGTGGATGGATCAGTGTCGACGGGGATCAAGGCGAATGTCTGACATGGGTATTGTGCAGGATTTACGCCAGTCCACGGCGAATGGACGTGTCATCGTCGCTTTCGATTTCGACGGCACGCTGACGATTCGCGACAGCTTTACCGAGTTTCTGCGCTGGCGCGCTGGTCCGGGCGCCTGGGCGCTGGGGCTGGTCAAGCTGGCCCCCGCGCTGGCCGCCTACGCCAAGGATCGCGACCGGGGACGGATCAAGGCGGCCTCCGTCAGGGAGTTCCTGCTTGGCGTGAGCCGCCAGACGCTGGAAGCGGAAGCCGCAGCCTTCGCCGAAGAGATATGGCCCCGCTTCATGCGCCCCGATGCGCTTCAGGTGTGGAACGACTGGGGCCGACGCGGCGCGCATCGCGTCATCGTGACCGCGTCGCCCACGACGACCGTCGCGCCATTCGCCCGAAAGCTGGGGGCCGAGGCCCTGCTGGGCACCGAGTTCGTCTTCGATGCCGATGACCGGATAACCGGCGACTTCGCCGGTCCGAATTGTCGGGGTCAGGAAAAGGTGCGGCGGCTGAAGGCGGCCTATGGCGAAGACACGACCCTGACGGCCGCCTATGGCGACACCTCGGGCGATACCGAAATGCTGGCGATGGCCCAGCAGCCAGGTTTTCGGGTCTTCCGTCAGAAGCCCTGAGGCTCAGTTCCCGTCGGCGTCCACGTCGAACACCATCGCCTTGCCGCGCGACGTCGGGTCCCAGCCCGCCTCGATCACCGAGGCGACGGCGGTGCGGACAGCGTCGACATTGACGCGCTGCTTTTCCACGTCCGGCCGGCCGTTGGGCCGAAGCGGCGGCGGAAACTGGACGATGGCTTCGCGCTTGAAGTCCGCGTGGCGAAGGGAAACGGCCATACCCTCCCAGACGTTGCCGCCCTTGGGCTGAGGTTGGCGACGAAGCTCCCAGACATAGCTTTCGCCATCGACATCGACCGTGCCGCTTTGATCTCGTGTGAACTGCATGACGGCTCCGATAGCACAAAATGAAAAGGGCGCGCCGCAGTGGGCGCGCCCTCTCGTCTTTCGACAGCCGTCTTAGTTGCCGGGCGTCTTCACGCCGTCGGCGTCGGCCTGTTCGCGGCGATCATAGACGTGGTCCACGATGCCCCAGGCCTTGGCTTCCTCGGCCGACATGAAGTGGTCGCGATCCAGGGTCTTTTCGACCTCCTCATACGTGCGGCCGGTGTGGTGGACGTAGATCTCGTTCAGACGACGCTTGGTGTAGCGGATGTCGGCGGCGTGCAGTTCGATGTCCGACGCCTGGCCGCGGAAACCACCCGACGGCTGGTGCACCATGACCCGCGCATTCGGCAGGGCGATGCGCTGGCCTGCCTCACCGGCCGTCAGGATCAGCGAACCGGCCGAGGCCGCCATGCCCATCACCACGGTCGAAACCGGGCTCTTGATGTATTGCATGGTGTCGTAGATCGCGAGCGCCGAGGTCACCTGACCGCCGGGGCTGTTGATATACATGCTGATTTCCTTCTTCGGATTCTCTGATTCAAGGAACAGCAGCTGGGCGCAGATCAGCGACGCCATACCGTCCTCGAACGGTCCCGTCAGGAAGATGATCCGCTCGCGCAGCAGACGCGAGAAGATGTCGAAGGAGCGCTCGCCGCGGCTGGATTGCTCCACCACCATCGGCACCAGGTTCATGTTCATCAGTTCGATCGGATCGCGCATTTAGCCTTCTCGGATGCAGTGGCGACGATTCAGCGTCGTCAGCCGGTTATGCTGCATATCGCGTTCGATGACACCCTGCGCAAGACGCCGGGTTCAATCGGACTGCGCGTCTTGCTGGTTCGCCGCTGCACGACGCCCTTTTTGTAGTCGTTCCGCGACCGCCGCCTCCTGCGCAGCAGCGGATGCGCGATCGGGCTCCGCTTCATATAGTGCTTGCAGATAGGCGCGATCCCAGTCCGTGAGGCCGGTCACGTTCTGGGGATCACCAAATAAATTCAGCACAGTGGGCTGATCGGAATAGTCGGCGCGGGGATCGACCTGGGCCAGGACGACCATCGCGGCGTAGTCCATCAAAGCCGGCAAAAGCACGCCATCGGCCTTTGTCATATCAATGACGACGGTCGCAGAGCTCAGGTCATACCGCAGCGGCGACCTCATACGGCTGATGTTGCGCGATCCAATCGAAGGCGGCTCATCACCGGCGACACGGGCCGCCAATCGGCCTGTGTCTGCTGAGACCGGCAGGGAAATATGCCACCATCGCACTGGCGCATCACTGGTTTTGAACCGCTCCAGCGCCGCCAAACCCATGTTGGTGTTGTCGATCGGCGGACGGAAGCGACGACGCCAACCTTCCACCAGCGCCGATGCGACACTTGGACCATCCTCCGTGGCGATGATGAGCACATTGGCCGAGCAGCCAGGCTCGCCCACTCGAATTTCAAGGTCATGCGCGATCTGGCCGATGCGATCGGCAAGCATCTGACCGTAGGGCGCCTTCAATCCGGCGACGCTGACGCACAGCGGCGTATTCCATCGTCCAAGCCGCGCACCGGCGGGCGCGGTCGCGACGCGCTGAACAAACTGGCGCGCGGCCTGCCGCGGCGACTGACCCTCGACCGTGATCTCCTCCAGATCTGTCGGGGGCGGCTGTCCCGGATCCTGCGCCTGCGCGCCTGCGCTGATGAGAGCGGCCAGAGCGACAGCGGAAAATGACATTGAAGACTTACTTGAAAAGCAAAATGGGCCCGCACTGCGGACCCATTCCACTTACAATCCAGACACCACAACCGCCAGTTACGGTCGTCTAATCGGGCGACAAATCAGCCCTCGTCCTCGTCTTCCTTCAGCAGCTCTTCCTTCGTGATCGGCTTGTCGGTCACGTCGGCGACGCCCACGATCAGGTCCACGACCTTCTCTTCGTAGATCGGCGCGCGCATCTGGGCGGCGGCGTTGGGGTTCTGGCGGTAGAAGTTCAGGACGGCCTGTTCTTGGCCCGGATAGTTGCGCGCTTCCTGCAGGATGGCGGCGTTCAATTCCTGATCCGTGACCTGGACGTTGTTGGCGCGACCGATCTCGGCCAGCACCAGACCCAGGCGCACGCGGCGTTCGGCGATCTTGCGGTATTCCGCCTTCAGATCTTCGTCCGACTTGGCGGCGTCTTCTTCCGGCAGACGACCAGCGGTCTTGTCGGCCTCGACCTGCTGCCAGATGCCGTCGAACTCGGCGTCCACCATCTTCGGCGGCAGCGGGAAGTCGTGGGCCTCATCCAGTTGGTCCAGCAGAGCGCGCTTCAGCTTGAAACGGGCGGCGCCGGCGTACTGCTGGTCCAGGTTGGACTTCAGCAGTTCCTTCAGCTTGTCCAGCGACTCCAGACCGATGCGGGTGGCGAAATCGTCGTCGATCTTGGATTCGGCTTCCGCCTTGATGGCCTTCACCTTGATGTCGAAGGTGGCCTTCTTGCCGGCCAGATGGGCGGCTTGATAGTTCTCGGGGAAGGTGACCTCGATGGTCTTCTCTTCGCCGACCTTGGCGCCCGTCAGTTGCTCTTCGAAACCGGGGATGAAGCGGCCCGAGCCGATCACCAGGTCCGCGTCCTCGGCGGCGCCGCCTTCGAAGGGCTCGCCGTCCAGCTTGCCCAGGAAGTCGATCGTCAGCTGGTCGCCCTCGGCGGCCTTGACGGTCTTGCCCTTCTTGTCTTCGTAGGTCTTGGCCTGACCAGCCAGTTCTGTCAGGGCCTCGTCCAGATCGGCGTCCGACGCTTCATAGGTCGGGCGTTCCAGCTTCAGGGTTTTGGGATCGACCGGCTCGAAGTCCGGCATGATTTCCAGCGACATTTCGTAGGCCAGGTCTTCCTGACCGGCGATGACCTTGTCCATGTCAGACGTCAGCTTCATCTCGGCCGGCGCGGCCGGGCGGATCTTGGCCTCGTCGAGCGCCTTCTGGCTGGTTTCGTTCAGCTCGGCGTTGATGATCTCGCCCATGAACTCACGGCCGAAGGTCTTCTTGACGTGGGCGACCGGCACCTTGCCCGGACGGAAGCCCTTCAGCTTCACCTGCGGGGCGACTTCCTTGACGCGGGCTTCGAGCTTTTCGTTCAGCTCCGCGACGGGAATGGTGACCGCGATCACGCGGCTGAGGCCTTCGTTCGACTTTTCGACGACTTGCATGGTCGGGATTCTGACGCTCTGGGGCGCATGAGCCATCGAGACGGCCGGCGCGGAATGGATAAAGCAAGAAGGCCGCCCCGTGTGGAGCGGCGCCTCGAAGCCCGCCCTTATGTCGAGAAGGGCCCGAAAGGTCAACGCGGGCGTGGTCAGAGCCGGTGGTTTCGCGGCCTTTGCGTGGCTATGTTGACCAAATGAGCCAACCCGCCTCCCCCATCGGCGTCTTCGTCACGCCCGTCACCCCGCTTCAACAGAACTGCACGACCGTCTGGTGCACCGCCACCAACAAGGCCGCCGTGATCGATCCTGGCGGTTCGGTCGATGCAGTCTTGGGCGAGGTCACGCGGCGCGGCCTGACGCTGGATCAGATCTGGATCACTCACGGCCATCTGGATCACGCGGGCGGCGCAGCCGAAATGCAGGAAAAGACCGGCGCCGAGATCATCGGCCCTCAGAAGGCCGACCAGTTCTGGATCGACCGAATCGTGGAGAGCGGCCGGATGTACGGCCTGCCTGATGCCCGCCCCTTCACGCCCGACCGCTGGCTGGAAGATGGCGACACCGTCACGCTGGGCGAAACGACCTGGGACGTGCGTCACTGCCCCGGCCATACGCCCGGGCACGTCATCTTCTTCAATCGCGCGGCGCGATTCGCTCAGGTCGGGGATGTTCTGTTCAAGGGTTCGGTCGGCCGCACCGACTTCCCGATGAGCGATCCGCCCGCCCTTATCAGCTCGGTGATCGAAAAGCTCTGGCCGTTGGGCGACGACGTCACCTTTGTGCCGGGCCACGGGCCGATCTCCACCTTTGGTGAAGAGCGAAGGACGAATCCGTTCGTGTCTGACGCCGCAATGCGACAGGCCCCGATCCAGCGTGAGCCGTCGGGGCCTGCCTGAGCATGCTGATCGTGTGGCTTAGCGCCGCAGGATCATGCCGATGATGACGCCGATGCCCAATGCGTAGAGCGTCGCCTTCATCGGATTGTCCTGAATGTCTTCCTGCACGCGATGAACGCGTCCGGAAATCTTCTCACGGACCAGGCCCGCATCTTCTCTGACGGCCTGACGGACCGACGTGGTCTTGCCAAAGCTGCGGCCCTCGCCTTGGGCGAGAATTGCGTCGGCCTGTCGGTCCAGACGTTGGGTCAGGTCATCGTCCTCCAGGACGATGTCGTCGGGTGATGTCGCGCTTATCGGGGTGTTGGTCATGTCGATCTCCGTGCTTCGCTGAACAAACCGGCGTTGCGACCCATGGTTCCTTTTTGAACGCGGGCGATCAGGGTGCGTTGGTTGATCGCACAAGGAGCCGCTCATGACCTATATCGAACCCACTCCGACCACGCCGCAACCCGAAATCCAGCCTGAACCGGCGCAGCAGCCGGAAATACAGCCTTCAGACACCCCCGATGAAGTTCCGCCGATGGAACCGGATGGTGCCGGCGAAGGTGATTCGCGGCCTTACGGCGCTGGCTGAAGTCAAACTCACGCGCGCTTGAGGATCGCGACAGTAAAACCGAGTTCCCGACGGAACCGTCACCGAGTCACTGGGTTCACTTCAGCAAGCGCAACGGCAGCACTGAAAGGAACACGATGGACAGCCAACCCACACGCCCCTCCGGCGTTTCCAAGCGAGGTTTCGCCTCCATGGATCCCGAACGTCAGCGCGAGATCGCGCGCAAAGGGGGCGCAAGCGTCCCCAGCGAAAAACGTAGCTTCTCCCAAGATCGCAGCCTTGCCGCACAGGCCGGCCGCAAGGGTGGCGAGGCGTCGCACGGTACCAAGAAAGATGCGGACGCAGCCGACGGGCAATAGTCGGCAAGACTAGATACAAACAGGGCGGCCCATCGATCGATGCGCCGCCCTTTTTCTTGTCCGCGATCAGCCGCGCATTCGGCTCAGGCGCGCAGGACCGCCAAGGCCACGCTCGGCGCCGGAGAGGTGTCGATGCGGACGACCGTCCAGCCGGCGGCGGCCGCCATGGTCTGGATCGGTTCAGGCGTGAACTTGCGCGAGCTTTCGGTGTGGATCGTCTCGCCGGTCATAAAGCCGAATGTCCGATCTCTGATGCGCGCGGTCGTCGGCGCAATCGCTTGCAGATGCATTTCCATACGCGAGGCGTCCGGGTTCCACACGGCGCGGTGAACAAAGGCGTCCACGTCGAAATCAGCATCCAGCTCGATGTTGGCGCGGATCAGAACATTGCGATTGAAGGCTGCCGTCACGCCCTGGCTGTCGTCATAGGCGGCGACCAGGATCGCAGGGTCTTTGACCAGATCGACGCCCAGAATGAACAACGCCCCTTCGCCCAGCATCCGACGCGCCGCGGCCAGGAATGCTTCGGCCTCGTCCGGTTGCAGATTGCCGATGGTCGAGCCGGGGAAGAAGCCGATCCGCCGCCCCGACGGCAGGTCATCGGGCAGCGGCGCCAAATGCTCGAAGTCCCCCAGAACCGGCTGCACGCGCAGCGTCGGATAGTCGGCGCGGACGCGAATGGCGGCGTCCATCAGAGCGCTCTCGCTGATGTCGAGGGGAACGTAGGCGCCGAGGTCCGTGGCGGCGTCCAACAAGATCCGCGTCTTCTCGCTGGCGCCGGATCCAAACTCGACCAGCACCGCATCGGGGCCGAAGTCGGCCGTCAACTCCGCCGCGCGATCGTGCAAGAGCGCCATTTCCTGCCGGGTCGGATAGTATTCGGGCAGCACGGTGATGTCTTCGAACAGGCGCGACCCATCTGCGTCATAGAACCACTTCGGCGGCACGGCCTTTTGCGCGCGCGACAGCCCTTCGATCATATCCTTTCGAAAGGCGGCGGTTAGGGCGTCGTCCGCGGCGGCGTCGCGCGCCACGGTCCGGCCTTCAGCCAGTCTCAAACCCATGAAAGCCCACCTCTGTTGGGGATAGAAGAAGTTGCGATAGGTGATGCGGTCATGGCCCGGCGGCGTGGCGAACGATCCGCCCCGCAGCACCATCTGATTGGCCATGAACTTGCCGTTGTATTCGGCGGCGGTGCCCGGCGTCGGCTGGAAGCCGGGATAGGGCCCATAGGCGCTGGACGTCCACTGCCACACTTCGCCAGCCAGGTTCGAAAACGCCTCAGGCGAGGAGGCGGCGGCATGTTCCCATTCCGCCTCGGACGGCAGACGCTTGCCGGCCCAGCGGGCGTAGGCGTCGGCCTCATAAAAGCTGATGTGGCGAACCGGCGCGGCAGGATCAACAAGTGTACGCCCCGTCAAACCCATCACGGTCCAATCGCCATCGTCGCGACGCCAGTACAGCGGCGCGATCCAGCCCTCAGCCTTGACCGTCGCCCAGCCGTCCGACAGCCACAGGTCGGAACGCGAATAGCCGCCATCCTGGATGAAGGCGATCCACTCGCCGTTCGTCACCAGATCCGCAGCCAGAGCGAACGGCTCCAGCCAGACACGGTGCGCAGGCCCCTCATTGTCGAAGGCGAAGCCGGGTTCATCATGGCCGATCGTCACCAGACCGCCGTCGAACGCCAACGTTCCACCGCGTCTGATCTGGAGCGTCTCGGCTCTGGGCTCGATCTCATAGGCGGCCGGGTCGAGCGGAGAGCGCGACATCAGGTTCAGCACATCCATCAGGAAAAGCTCCTGATGCTGCTGGTCGTGGTGTAGACCCAGCTCGAACAGATAGCGTTGATGGCCGCTGGTCTCGCCCTGCGCCAACCACGCGATCATGCGGCGGTCGATCTCGCGTCGATAAGCGAGGACCTCGTCGACGGACGGCCGGGTCATCAGCCCACGCTGGTCCCGCCTGACCCGCTCGCCCAAGGCCTCATAGTAGGAGTTGAACAGCTGCTGAAACCGCGGATCGACATGCTGATATTCAGGATCGGACGACAGGATCATCGCCTCGAAAAACCAGCTGGTGTGCGCCAGATGCCATTTGCCGGGGCTGCAATCCGCCATCGACTGGGCCGACAGATCCTCGGCAGACAAACCTTCAGCCAGATCGATCATGCGTGAACGCACGGCCTTAAACTGCGCCACGTCAGACGTAAGCCGCAGGTCGGGCTCGGAGCGCGCATTCATGTCAGCTGTCCCGTCCGACACCAGCCCCAGCGCCTTGTCAGTGCCCAACAAACGCACCAACAAGGCCAAGGTTCCCAGACACTTGCCGTTCGAGATCACCCATCAGCGCATCGGTCTGCCGCCATGTTTAGCGTATTCCAACCGAGCGATGGTGCGATTGTGGACCTCATCCGGGCCGTCGGCGATGCGCAAGGTGCGGACACCCGCGTAAAGCTCGGCCAGAGGCGTGTCGCCTGACACACCGGCGCCGCCGAACGCCTGAATGGCGTCGTCGATGATCTGCAAGGCCATCCTCGGCGCAGCGACCTTGATCTGGGCGATCTCGGAGCGGGCGTTCTTGGCCCCCGCCTGATCCATCATCCAGGCGGCCTTCAGCACCAGCAAACGGCACATCTCGATGTTGGTGCGCGCCTCCGCGACGCGCTGTTCCCAGACCGAATGCTCGGCCAATTGCTTCTTGAACGCCGTTCGGTTCAGCAGCCGCGTCACCATCAGCTCCAGCGCCCGCTCGGCCGCACCGATGGTGCGCATGCAGTGGTGAATACGGCCCGGGCCAAGCCGTCCTTGGGCGATTTCGAAGCCCCTGCCCTCGCCGGCGATCAGGTTCTCGACCGGCACGCGGACGTTCTCCAGCACGACCTCGGCATGGCCGATCGGCTTTTCGTCATAGCCGAACACCGACAGCATCCGCTCGACGCGGAATCCCGGCGTGTCGGCCGGCACGATGATCTGCGACTGCTGGGCGTGGGATGCGGCGTCGGGGTCGGTCTTGCCCATGACGATGGTCACGGCCAGATTCGGATGGCCCATATTGGTCGACCACCATTTGCGGCCATTGATGACATAGTGGTCGCCGTCTCGCTCGATCCGGGTCTGGATGTTGGTGGCGTCGGACGAGGCGACCTCAGGCTCGGTCATCAGGAAGGCCGAACGGATTTCGCCCGCCATCAGGGGCTTCAGCCAGCGCGCCTGTTGCTCGGCGTTCCCGTACATATGGAGCACCTCCATATTGCCGGTGTCGGGGGCGTTGCAGTTGAACACCTCGGCCGACCACAGATGCCGCCCCATCATCTCGGCCAGCGGCGCGTATTCCAGATTGGTCAGACCCGCCCCCCCATTCTCACCTTCATGGTCGCCCGGCAGGAACATGTTCCACAGTCCGGCTTCCTTCGCGGCGGCCTTCATCGTCTCCATGACCGGCGGCTGACGGTTCGAATCCTCGCGCACCTGGGCGAAATATTCGGCTTCGCGCGGGATGACCTGCTCGTCCAGGAAGCGACGGACGCGGGCGTGCCAATCCAGGGCGCGGTCGGAATGTTTGAAGTCCATGTCGTTTCCTCTTTCCCGTTCGCGCTTCTGTCGAGCGCTCGATACGAAAACGGCGCGGCCCCTGGTCGGGAGCCGCGCCGCCATAACTGGTCGTTCAGACCGGCATTAGCGCTTCAGCAGCGGAGCCAGCTTCTGGGCGATCATCATGTCGCCGGCGATCTTCAGCTTGCCCTGCATGAAGGCCATCATCGGGTCCAGCTTGCCTTCCGACAGAGCCATGAAGTCATCCCACTTCATCGAGACGGTGGCGTCGGCGGGCTTGTCCTCGTTCGTCACCGTATTCGGCGTCGAGGCGCCGTCGATGAAGATCTTGCCCTCGTCGCCGAGGTCGAGCTTGACGGTCTTGCCGAGGCCGGAGTTGTCGCCGACGGCGCCGCGGATGTGGTCGGTGACTTGTGCGAGATCGGGCATTGGGGGCGTCTCCCTGTTGGACGTTGTGGACTACGGGTTAGCCCGCATCGGCGGGGGCGCCAAGATCACGTCGGGGAAAGGTCTGATCACTTCTCCGGATCGCCGTCGCGGAACCGCCATTTCATCACCAGCACGCCCGACGCCATCACCAGGGCGCAGGCGTTGGCGACCGTGACAGGCCAGGCCTGCGTCATGACGCCATAGACGACC
The DNA here is from genome assembly GCF_040546195.1 of Brevundimonas sp. UYEF29. Taxonomy (NCBI): domain Bacteria; kingdom Pseudomonadati; phylum Pseudomonadota; class Alphaproteobacteria; order Caulobacterales; family Caulobacteraceae; genus Brevundimonas; species Brevundimonas sp. UYEF29. Next base: position 444,905 of record NZ_JBEPNH010000001.1, read on the forward strand.
CACAGCACGAAGCAGGTCACCGTCAGGGAGTAGGTCTTCAAGCTGACCGACGACGTGTCGCGGTCCTTCCAGATCTTGACCGCCTGGGGCGCGAAGCTGGTGATCGAGCAGATCGCAGCCGCTGAGCCGACGATATTGGCGATCAGGTCGCTCATGCCGCGATCGTCGACGTGACGTTCAAACTAAATCTGCACATGCCGCTCTCTCGGCGGCCGCCCCAAAGGATGTCAGCGTCGAACGCCAGGCGGCGGCCGTCTGGCTTGGGTCACCTGTTCGAAGGCGTAACCCAGCGAAAGGATGCGCGCATCGTCCCACTTCCCGCCGAGAAAGCTGATTCCCACGGGCATTCCCCGATCAAAGCCCATCGGCACGGTCAGGTGCGGGTAGCCGGCGACGGCGGCCAGCTGGCTGGCCGATCCCTGCATGTCGTCGTCGTCCTTGGGATCGTTGGTCCAGGCGCGCGACGTGGTGGGCGCGATCAGGGCGATCACGCCATTGTCCCTCATCAATCGATCGATGCCATCCGGCCCCGCCAGTCTGAGCGAGGTTGCGCGCGCCTCCATATAGTCAGCGTCGGTCAAATCACCCATCGCCTGAGCGCGCTCGAAGATGTCCTGACCAAACAGCACCGTCTCGCGCGGTTCGGCGGCGTTGAAGGCGATGACCTCGGCCAGGGTGCGGGTGCGAACCTGCTGCGGGTCGGTCGAGGCCAGATAGGCGTTCAGATCGTGCTTCAGCTCATAGAGCAGCACCTTGAATTCGGCCGCGCCTATGACCCGGCCATCCGGGCCCTCGGGCAGATCGACCAGCACGGCGCCGGCATCGCGCAGGGCCTTCAAGTTCTGCTCGAACACCGCCTGGGTTTCGGGCGAGTAGCTTTTCAGGAACCGCATCACCCCGATCCGCGTACCGCGCAACGCATTGGCGTCCAGCCCGGCGGCGTAATCGACCTTGTGCGCATCGGCTTCGACCGTCGCCGGATCGGCCGGATCGGTTCCGGCGATAACCGTCAGCACCCTGGCCGCATCCCTGACGGTCGTCGCCATCGGCCCGGCCGTGTCCTGCGAATGGCTGATCGGCACAATGTGGGTGCGCGAGACCAGGCCAACGGTCGGCTTGAACCCGACCACGCCGTTGACCGACGCCGGGCAGGTGATCGATCCGTCCGTTTCCGTGCCGATGGCGACCGGCGTCAAACCCAGCGCCACCGCCGCCCCGCTGCCGGAGGATGATCCGCACGGCGTGCGCGCGGGATCATAGGGGTTCAGCGTCTGGCCGCCGACGGCGCTCCAGCCGCTGATCGAATCCGACGACCGGATATTGGCCCACTCCGACAGGTTGGTCTTGCCGACGATCACGGCCCCGGCGGCGCGCAGTCGCCCGACCAGCGGCGCGTCCCGTCCCGGCGCATTGTTCGCCAGCGCCAACGATCCGGCGGTGGTCGGCATGTCCGCCGTCTCGATATTGTCCTTCAGCAGGATCGGCATGCCGGAAATCGCCGACACGCCCCGGCTGGGTGATGTCGCGTTCCAGACCAGCACCGAATGGGCGCTGTCGTTCGCCCGCCCCGCCGCAACCACTGCGGATGCAGTCGGATAGGCGCCCTGCCCGGTCACGCAGCCCGCGAGGGCCAGCGCGACCGCAGCCGCCAGAATCAGTCGGCCTTGGGTTCGGCCCGCTTTCCGATCGTGCGGTCTAGGAAGTCCAGATAGGTGCGCCATTGTTGCAGTTGCCTCGGATCGCCGCGGACGCCATGCCGCTGGCCGGGATAGAGCATCATCTCGAACGGCACGCTCTTGGCCTGCAAGGCGTCGATGACGCGCGTCGCATTGCCGAAGATGACGTTGTCGTCGGCCATGCCGTGCAGCAGCAGCAGCCGCCCCGTCATGTCATCCAGCCGCGGCAGGACGTCGGTGGCGGCATAGCCCTCTGGATTGGCCTGGGGCGTGGACATATACCGTTCGGTATAGTGGGTGTCGTACAGGCTCCATTCCGTCGGGGCCGCGCCCGCCAGGGCCGAGGCCAGGCCGGCGTCCTTGTCGGTCAGGGTCAGCAGGCTGAGGAAGCCGCCGAAGCTCCAGCCCATCACCGCGATATGGTCGGCATCGACGTAAGGCAGGGTCTTCAACCATTGCGCGGCCTGGGCCTGATCCTCGACCGCCGGAATGCCCAGACGGCGGTAGATGCTGGTCTCGAACGCTTGCGACCGGTCACCTTCGCCGCGATTGTCGACGCGGAAGACGATGTAGCCCGCCTCTGTCAGCAACTGGTTGGTCAGCGGCTGCCAGCTCTTCTGCACGCCCGCCCCGGTGCCGGGGCCGCCATAGACCTGCATCACCACCGGATACTTTTTGGACGGATCGAAGTCGGGCGGCGTGGTCATGCGCCACACCAGGGTCTGGCCGTGGCTCTGCATCGTGCCGAACTCGGGCGTGCGCAGGCGCGAGACGTAAGGGGCGAACGGATGGCTGGCGTCGAGCTTGTTCTCTTCGATCCAGCGCACGCGCGTGCCGTCGATACGGTACAGGGCCGACTGCGTCGGCGTCGCCGGGTCGGAATAGTTGCCGACATAGGCCGTCGCCGGGCCGTTGACCGACACGGTCCACCAGCCGCCGCCGGGCGTCACCGCGACCGGATCGACCGTGCGGTTCAGATTGGCGCGGAACATCTGCTGCTCGATCGGCAGCTCCTTGCCGTCGCGCATCGAGGCGGTGAAATAGACATCGCCGGTCTGTTCGTTGACGCCGTCCAGATGTTTGACCGGATAGTCGCCGCGCGTGATGGCCCGCAGCCGTCGCCCGTTGCGGTCATACAGGTACAGGTGCCGCCAGCCCGAATCCTCATTGGACCAGATGAACCGGCCGTCCGACAGGACGCGGAAATCGTCGTTCAGATCGACCCAGGCCTGCGCCTTCTGGTTCAGGATCACCCGTGATGCGCCGGTCGTCGGATCGACGCTCAGCAGGTCTAAAGTCTTCTGGTCGCGCGACTGCCGCTGGACATACAGGGTCTTGCCGTCGCCGGACCAGTTCACCCGCGCCAGATAGATGTCGGTGTTGGATCCCAAGTCCACCTTGACCCGTCCCCCGCCCTGCAGGTCGCGCACATACAGTTCAACCACCGCATTGGGGCGGCCTGCACGAGGATAGCGCTGCTCCACCATCGTCGCCCCGCCGCCGGTGATCTCGAAGCGCGGCACGATATCGACCGGGCTCTCGTCCACGCGCGTCATGGCGATGTAGCGCTCGTCGGGGCTCCACCAGTATCCGGTGTCGCGATCCATCTCCTCCTGAGCAATGAACTCGGCCGTGGCCCAGGTGATCAGACCCGCGCCGTCATTGGTGATCGGCGTCTCCTTGCCGCTCGCCAGATCATAGACGACCAGATTCTGATCGCGGACATAGGAGACATAGCTGCCCTTCGGCGACACCTTGGCGTCGATCTCGTCAGCCGGCGTCTCGGTCAGGCGGCGCACCTTGCCGTCCGCCCGGTTCGCCAGGAAGATGTCGCCTTCCAGCGGCGCCAGGATGTAGCGGCCCTGCTGGTCCCATGAATATTCGACCACGCCGCGCGCGCTGATCCGCATCCGCTCGCGCCGGGCCTTTTCGGCCTCCGACAGTTCGCCGGCGTCGGGCACCAGCGCCCGTGCGTCGATCAGCTTGTAGGGTTCACCCTCACCCGTCGGCGCGGCCCACAGGTCCTGCACATCCACATTGTCCTCGCGCGAGCGCAGGAAGGCGACCAACTGGCCGTCAGGCGACAGGCTGACCCCCTTGGCCACCGGCCCGTTCAGGCTGGGGCTGGAAAACACCCGCTCGGGCGTCAGGATGTCGGAGGGCGTCTCCTGCGCAAGCGCCGAGCTGGCGGACAGGAGGATGGTCGAGGCGAGAAGAAGGGTGCGCATGGTTCGGGACGCTAGCGATGCTTCTGCAAGCCGTCACGAGGAAATGTCGTCGCCCGGTGAAAGGCTTGTCCTTCCCTGCGAGGGGTTCTCAGATTAGAGAGACGCACAATGACAGACGCCGCCCTATCCCCCGCCCCCGTGAAAGCCAGTCCGTTTAACGAGCTTGAGGTTCTGTGGGTGCGCCACTGGACCGACAGCCTGTTCAGCTTCGGCGTCAAGCGGCCCGAGGATTTTCGCTTCCGCTCGGGCGAGTTCGTGATGATCGGCCTGCCCGGCGAAGCCAAGGACGGTGTACCGGGAAAGCCTGTCCTGCGCGCCTATTCCATCGCCAGCCCCTGCTGGGCCGAGGAGCTGGAATTCTTTTCCATCAAGGTCGCCGACGGCCCACTGACCTCGCGCCTGCAGAAAATCCAGCCCGGCGACACCGTTCTGATGGGCAAGAAGCCGACCGGCACCTTGGTCCTGGACGCCCTGACCGGCGGCGAGCGCCTGTTCCTGATCGGCACGGGAACGGGTCTGGCGCCCTGGCTCAGCGTCGCGCGCGACCCAGAGACCTATTCCCGCTTCGGACATGTCTATGTGATCCACACGGTCCGCAGCGTCGCCGACCTCGCCTACCGCGACTTCTTCACCCGCGAGATCCACGACGATCCGCTGATCGGCGACGAAGCTAAGGCCCAGCTGACCTACTACCCCACCGTGACCCGTGAGGACTTCGAGACGCCCGGCCGGATCACCGACCGCATCAAGTCCGGCGACTTCTTCCGCGATTTGGGCCTGCCCGAAGGGTTCGACCCCGCCCGCGACCGCGCCATGCTGTGCGGCTCCATGGCCATGATCAAGGAAGCCGGCGAACTGCTGGAGACCTATGGCCTGAAGGAAGGCTCCAACGCCGAACCGGCGGACTATGTGCTGGAGCGGGCCTTCGTCGGCTGACGACTTGGCTTGGGCGGCTTGACCCGCTAACCCACGCCCATGTCAAAGCCTGCACTTGTCGCCGTCGATCCCCGCGTCGATCCGTCCGAATGCCAGTCCATGGCCGAGGTCCGCCAAGGCGTCGACGCTCTGGACCGCGCTCTGGTCGCCCTGCTGGCCGAGCGCCAGCGCTACATGGACGCCGCCGCCCGCATCAAGCCCGACCGCGACGCCGTCTTCGACCAGGCCCGCATCGACGACGTGGTCGCCAAGGTTCTGGCCTCGGCCGAAGCCCACGATCTGTCACCCGACATCGCCGAACCCGTCTGGCGCCTTCTCATCGACCGCTGCATCGCCCACGAGTTCGCCACCTACGACCGGACTCGCAGCTAGGACGGCGCACGCCTGCCATCCTATCCGCGAAAAAAGTCCGGCCTAGTTTCAACCGATTAGGTCGCAGCAGCGTCAATCACCCCGCCGCTCTTTCAGGGCGCCGTATAATGGGCGTCCGGTCTTTGACATCGCGACGCGCCTCGCCTGCCGAAATTGCACTTTCTTGTATTTTGCACGCGTTTTCGGAGTGCAGTGCAATTTCATCCGCTTCGCCTCAGCCCTTGAGACCGCGCAGCATCAGTTCGTGCCGATAGGCCGCGACATCGGCCAGCGCCGCTTGCAGAGCATCGCGCACCCGCTCGACCGCCGGCGCGGCCATCTTCTGATCCACCGCTTCCGCCTCGGCGCAGATCGCCGCCAGGTCGCGCGCGCCGATGCCCGCCGCCGCGCCTCGGATCGTATGGACCCCGTCGCGCCAGCCCTCGACCTTGGGATCCAGCATGACGGACCACAGGCCGGCCTGGTTGACGAACAGGCCCAACACCTCCTCGTTGATGGCGTCGTCCCCGCCCGTCATGCCGTTTAGCACCGCGAAATCGACCGCGCCCGTCAGATCGCGCAGCGCCATCAGGCCGCCGTCTCCTCGCCCTTGGCCAGGCGCGAGTTCCGCGACGACCACAGCAGATAGATCGCCACGCCGACCACGTTCCAGACCACGAAGCCGATCTGCGTCACCGGCTTCAGGCTCAGGAAGAAGATCAGGCAGCCGATCACGCTGACCGCTCCAACGACCGGCCATAGCGGGGCCTTGAACACGCGCTTGCGACCTGGCTCGCGAATGCGCAGCACGATCAGGCAAACCCCGACCGAGCAGAAGGCCGCCAGCGTCCCGGCGTTAGCCAGCGACGCCAGTTCGTCCAGCGGCAACAGCCCCGCCAGAATCGCCACCACAATGGCGGTGAACACCGTCACCACCGCCGGCACGCCTCGGCTCGACACCTTGGCGAGGCGGCGCGGCAACAGGCCATCGCGCGCCATGCCCAGGAAGATGCGGCTCTGGCCGAACAGGAAGGCCAGCAGGACGGTCGGAAGCGCGATCACCGCCGCAGCGGCGATCCACTGGGCCGCCGTCCCCTGCCCCATCTGACGCAGAATCAGGGCCAGAGGCTCGGGGCTGCTGGCGAAGGTCGCGACCGGCCGCGCGCCGATGGCTGCGGCCGCGACCACCAGATACAGCGCCGTGCAGACCAGCATGGACCCGACGATGCCGATGGCCAGGTCACGCTCGGGCTTCTTGGTCTCCTCCGCCGCCGTCGAAATGGCGTCGAACCCGTAGAAGGCGAAGAAGATGATCGCCGCCGCCGCCATCACCCCGGTCTGCACGAAGGGTGCGCCGAAGCCGTTGGGCATGAAGGGCGTGAAATGTTCGGGTTTGAACGCCGGCAGGGCGATGGCGACGAACACCACCAGCGCCGCGATCTTGATCAGGACCAGCACCGCGTTCAGCGTCGCGCTCTCCTTGGTGCCCAGCAGAAGCAGGCCCGTCACCACCCCGATGATGGCCACGGCCGGCAGGTTGATGATCCCCCCGGCATGCGGCCCGGCCACCAGCGCCGTCGGCAGATCGATCCCCAGCCCGCTCAGGAAACCGACCGCATAGCCGGACCAGCCCACCGCCACGGCGCTGACGACCAGCGAATATTCCAGGATCAGGCTCCACCCCACGATCCAGGCGATCAGCTCGCCCAGCACGGCATAGGAATAGGTGTAGGCGCTGCCCGCCGTCGGCATCATGGTCGACAGCTCGGCATAGGCCAAAGCCGCGCAGGCGCAGACCAGTCCCGCAAGGCCAAAGCTGATCAACACCGCCGGGCCAGCCAACCCCGCCCCCACCCCGATCAGCGTCAGGATGCCGGTGCCGACGATGGCCCCAACGCCCAGGGCCAGCAGGTGCGGCCAGCTCAACGTCGGCTTCAGCCGCGGTCCGTCGTGCGGCGCCATCATCGCGTCGATCGATCGACGCCGGTTCCAGAAGGCCATGCTGTTTGCTCCCCCGCCGCTTGCCGCGGCTGATTCCAAGGGACCATACCCCGTCGCAGAAAGTTTGCGAAAGCGCTTGCCAACCCCCGAACCGCTGGGTAGTAGGAGCGCCCTTCGGCGATGGCGTTGGCCCGGCCGAAGACACGACGATCGGTGTGGGTGATTAGCTCAGTCGGTAGAGCAGCTGACTCTTAATCAGCGGGTCGTAGGTTCGAACCCTACATCACCCACCATCGTCCCCTTGATTTCATTGAATATTTAGCCATCTCGACCGAGCTCTATCGTCGGGCCATCCTTTAGGACGGCGATTAGGACGGTAGTTAGGACGGTGGATTGCGGTTGGTGTTGCCCGATAATCTAGCCGTCGCGACCCCGGCACGGTTCCGACCGTAAACTCGCGGATGGTCGGAGATGACACAGCCGCTCAAACTTACGCCCCTCGCTTCCGAATCGGAGACCTCTGGTGGCTGCGCACATGGCAAAATCAACTGACTCACCCGCACGCTCTCGCTATCTGAGGACGCCCGAAGCAGGCCACTTTCTGGGCCTTTCAGGGCGAACCCTAGAGAAACACCGCACGTACGGAACTGGACCGACCTACCGAAAGATCGGAGGTCGAGTGATCTATGCAGTGCACGACTTGGAAGCTTGGGCCGATCTCGGTCTACAGAACTCGACTGGGGAGCCCAAGAGTCAGATCCGAGCGGCTAAGCCACAGGATGGAGGACGTGCCGCGATTTGAGGCGCGGGCGTCTGAACCATCCCCACTCGATCGCTACCACAGCGCATAAGCCTCTGATTTTTTGAGACTACTTCGCAGTCGAAGATCAATGATACCCGCCTAAAACCCGGTAAATTCTATTGTCGTTGAAAAGACTAAAGAAATCAGCATTATCAAATATACGTGATGACTATATCTTTTGAGACCTTTTGGAGCAGGTCTGACTGAAATGCCGCCTTCCACGCAGTCATGTTGATTCGATACTCAGACCAACATCTCGTCACGATACCATCGGCCCAGCATATATCATGGGACTTGGCGACCGCTGAACGACAATGATCTCTTTGGTGTCCCGGAGCCTCCATGCCGCTCCGGGTCATGACGATTTTAGCTGAGCATCTCGGTGCTCGCAGCGTTCGAGAGTACGATAAATTTAGGTCTGTCGAACGGGAGCCGAAGGCGCGTCTGATGGAATCTTCGAACTGCTGTTGCGTGCGCTACCGAGATCGCTGGACTGCTCTCGCGATCTCGCGACTGAAAGCGGGTTCGCCTGTCCGGCCTGTTCTGGGCATTGCGAGCCGTCCTATTTTATCCCATGGGTTGGCTCGCTCACCCATAAGCCTACAAGAGTTCATGCACTACTTGGTGGTCTTTGTCGGAGGAGGTCTCGGCGCCGCCCTCCGGCACGCTGTGAACAGGGCGGCATTCGCGCTGTTCGGCCCATCGCTGCCCATAGCGACCCTGTTCGTGAACGTCGTCGGCAGTTTCGCGATGGGCGTGGTGGTGGCGTTGTTTCTTGCAAGAAGCACCGCCAGCCAGGATTTGAAGCTGTTTCTCACTACCGGCGTGCTGGGTGGGTTCACCACCTTCTCCGCCTTTAGCCTCGACGCGGCGACTATGTGGCAACGGGGCGATCACGCGGCCGTCGTCGTCTACGCGGTCGCCTCTGTGGTCTTGTCGATCGGGGGCCTGTTCCTGGGCATGATCACGGTGCGCGCGATCGGCTGACAGCTCTGCCCACTGGGCGATCCGACCCCGGGGCGCGCCATCCCAAAGACGAGATTTCGCAACCTCGATCAGATTTCCTTGACGATGATCGCCGATCACTCACGAGGTCGTCTCTGTGTTCGCGGCGGCGGCGTGGCGGGCGTCCCGAAGAATATCCAGACCGCCCTTCACCGCGATCGCCGCCACGATGAGTCCGACGACCAGATCGGGCCAGGACTGGTCCAGCCACATCACCAAGCCGCCGGCGATCAGGATGCCTCCGTTCGAGGCGAAGTCGTTGAAGCTGAAGGTTTCGGCCGCCTTCATGTTCACGTCGTCGCTCTTCTGACGCCGGATCAGCTCGAGACAGATCAGGTTCACGACGGCGGCGACCACGGCCAGACCCATCATGGTCCAGCCCATGGGTTCAGCCCCGACGATCATCCGCCGCACCACATCGACCAGGATCACGCCGGCGAAGATCAGCAGCATCACTCCGGACACCCCCGCGGCCCGGGTCTTCCAGATCAGGGCGCGGCCGACCGCCAGGAAGCTGATCAGATAGACGGCCGCATCCGAGGCGTTATCGAGCGCATTGGCCAGCAGAGCGCTGGAGTCGGCGAGCACGCCGCCGACTCCGAGCGCCACGAAGAGGCTGAAGTTCAGAACCAGGACGATCAGCAGTGTCCGTTTCTGAAGCTTCTCGGCTCCGTGATCTCCGCTCACTCTTCAAGCCCCTCTGCCTTACGGTGCTTCACCGCCCTGGACGCAAAGGTGGGCAGCACCAGCAGGGTCAGGACCGTGGCCGTCATCAGGCCGCCGATGACGACGGTGGCGAGGGGCTTCTGCACCTCGGCGCCCGCCCCGGTGGCGATGGCCATGGGGATGAAGCCGACGATGGCGACCAGGGCCGTGGTCAGGACGGCGCGCAGGCGACTGGACGCGCCTTCTATGGCCGCCTGACGAGGCGGCTGACCGGCAGTCAGCCGCTCTCGAATGGCCTGCATCAGCACCAGGCCGTTCAGGGTCGCCACACCCGAGACGGCGATGAAGCCGACCGCCGCCGAGACCGAGAAGGGCATGCCTCTCAGCAACAGCGACAGGGCGCCGCCGACCAGGGCCAGAGGCACGCAGACGAACACCAGTCCAGCCTCGGCGAAGGAGCCGAGCGCCATGAACAGCAGCAGACCGATCAGGATGAAGACGATCGGCACCACCAGGCCCAGTCGTTGCTCGGCGCGTTGCAGGTTCTCGAACTGACCGCCCCAGTCCAGACGCACGCCGGGCGGCAGGGCGACGGGCTCGACATTGCGCTGGGCCTCGGCGACGAAGCCGCCCAGATCGCGGCCGCGCACATTGGCCTGAACCACCATGCGGCGGCTGCCGTTGTCGCGGCTGATCTGGTTCGGTCCCTCGGCGGTGACGATGCGGGCCACCGACGACAGGGGCACGGTCACGCCCGTTGACGACACGATGGGCAGGGCCGCGAGGGCGGCCGGATCGTTGCGGGCGTCCTCAGGCAGACGAACCACCACATCGAAGCGGCGATCGCCCTCGAAGATGCGGCCCGCCTCCATGCCGCCGACGGCGACAGCCACGGCCTCGGACACGTCCGCCGCCGACAGCCCGTAATTGGCCGCCGCGAAGCGATCCACGCTGACCGTCAGGGTCGGCAGGCCCGAGACCTGCTCGACCCGGACGTCGGCGGCGCCCTCGGTCTGACGCAGCGCATTGGCCACCTGGTCGGCGACCGTCTGCAGTTGGCCGAAGTCATCGCCATAGACCATCACAGCGAGGTCGGTGCGGACGCCGGAGATCAGTTCGTTGAAGCGCAGTTCGATCGGCTGGCTGAATTCGAAGGCGTTGCCGATCTGCTGGGAGGCGACCTCGTCGATGCGGGCGATCAGGTCTTCCTTGGACAGGTTCCGGTCAGGCCAGTCCTTGCGATCCTTCAGGATGATGACCGCATCGGAGATGTTGGGCGGCATGGGATCGACCGCCGCCTCGGCGGTGCCGGTGCGCGAGAACATGGTCTCGACCTCGGGCATCTCGGTTATGGCTCGCTCCAGAGCCATCTGCATGGCCAGGGACTGTTCCAGCGAGGCGGAGGGCACGCGCAGGGCCTGCATGGCGATGTCGCCCTCGTCCAGCGTGGGGGTGAACTCGCGGCCCAGGCTGGAGAACGAGACCACGCCGATGGCCAACGCGCCCAGCGCGCCCAGAAGAACCACCTTCGGCCGATCGACCGCCGCCTGGATGGCCGGTTGGATCCAGCGCCGGGCGAAGCGGATGATGAAGGTCTCGTGCTCATGGGCGCGCCCATGCTCGTCGACATCGACCTTCTTGGGTTCGCGCACCAGCAGCGCCGCCATGGCGGGCACGAAGGTGAAGGAGAAGATGAAGGCGCCGGCCAGGGCCAGCATGACGGTCGCCGCCATGGGGATGAAGGTCTTGCCCTCCACGCCCTCCAGCAGCAGCAGGGGCGTGAACACCAGCAGGATGATCAACTGGCCGAAGGCGGCCGGCTTGACCATTTTCTTCGCAGCCGCCGCTGCGACCTGGAGCCGCTCGACGCGGGTTAGGGCGCGGCCCAGCTCGATGCGCTTCTGGGACAGCATCAGAAGCGTGCTCTCCACCACGATGACGGCGCCGTCGACCAGGAGGCCGAAGTCCAGCGCCCCCAGGCTCATCAAGTTTCCGCTGATACCGAACCGGTTCATGCCGATGACCGCGAACAGGAAACTGATCGGGATCATCAGGGCCGTGATCGTCGCCGCGCGGATGTTGCCGAGCAACAGGAACAGCACGACGATGACGAGCAGCGCGCCTTCGGTCAGGTTCTTGGCGACCGTCTTGATGGTGGAGTTCACAAGGGCGCTGCGGTCGAGCACCGTCACCGCCTCGATGCCTGGAGGCAGGGTGGACTGCACCTGTTTGAGGCGTTCGCCCGCCGCCTGGGCAACGGTGCGGCTGTTGCCGTCGGCGATCATCAGGGCCGTACCCAGAACCGCCTCGTGACCGTCGCGAGTGGCGCCGCCGAGACGCGGCGCGCGGCCGATCTCGACCGTCGCCACATCCGAGACGCGAACCACCAGGCCCCCGCGATTGACCACCGGAGCCTGGGCCAGGTCCTCGATGGTTTCCGCCAGGGCGTCGGTGCGGACCGTCAGGGCCTCGCCGGCGCGCTGGACATAGCCGGCGCCCGCCTGGGTGTTGGTCCGCTCCAGCGCCTGGACCAGGTCATTCAGGCTGAGCCCATAGGCCGACAGCCGCGCGGCGTCGGGCCTGACCGCATATTCCTTCACATAGCCGCCGTTGACATCGACGCCCGCCAGACCCGGCGCGGTGCGCATCTGCGGGGCGATGATCCAGTCCTGGACCGTGCGAAGATAGGTGGCGCGGTCCTCGGGCGTCGTCAGCAGTTCGCCTTCCGGGGTCAGATAATTCCCGCCGGCCTGCCACCCCGCTTCGCCCGGCCTGGCCAGGTTTTCGCTGTTGAAGGGGACATAATCGACCGTCCACATCAGCACTTCGCCCAGGCCCGTGGTGACAGGCGCCATGCCAGGCTCCACCCCCTCGGGCAGGTTTTCGCGCGCTTCGGCCAGGCGTTCGGCGACCTGCTGGCGGGCGAAATAGATGTCGGTGCGGTCGGTGAAGATCACCGTCACCTGGCTGAATCCGTTGCGGCTCAGGGACCGGGTCGAGGTCAGGCCGGGTATGCCGGCCATGGCGGTCTCGATCGGATAGGTGACCTGCCGCTCGACCTGCTCGGGCGCGAGGGCGGGCGCGATCGTGGTGATCTGCACCTGCCGGTTGGTGATGTCCGGCACCGCGTCGATCGGCAGTTTGGTGAGATTGTAGAGCCCGAAGGCGGCGACGATGGCCGTGGCGATGACCACGAACCAGCGGAAGCGGACGGCCGCTTCGATGATGGGGTTCAACATGGTCCTGCGTCCCCCTAGTGGCCGTGCTCGGCTTCGCCCTTGGCCAGTTCGGCCTTGAGCAGGAAGGCGTTGGTCCCGGCGATCCTCTCGTCGCCGGTCAGGCCGCGCAGGATTTCGGTGCGGCCTGAGGCCTGACGCCCCGCCAGCACCGGCGTGGCCTGAAAGCCGCCCTCGACCTGGACAAAGACCACGGTGTTTCCATCCACGGTCTGCACGGCTTCCGAGGGCACGGTCAGTCCGCCGGCGACGGCTTGGCCCGTTACGACGGCCCCTGTGACGGCCGAGCCGGCCGGCGGCAGGGTCGCGCCAGACGGACGCGCGCGGATGACGGTTGCGCCGCTGTCGAGCGCGGCACCGGCCGCGACGCCGGTGACGACCGCGTCGAACTCGCCGCTCGGGCTGGTGACCCGCATCGTCGCGCCGACCCGGACCTCGGAGGCGAGAGTCGGCGGCGCATTGAAGACCAGCTCCACCCTTTGCGGGTTGGTGACTTCGGCCACCACCCCGCCTTGAGCGACGAAGCCGCCCGGCCCGGCCTGCACCGAGGTGACAACCCCGGAGATGGGGCTGGTGACGCTCAGACGACCGGCCGCGTTCGGCGCCCCTGCGGCAGAGGCGCGGGCGCGCGCGGCGCGGGCGTTGGCCTGGGCGCTCAGGGCCTCGGCGTGCGAGACCTCGGCCTCGCGTCGGGCGATGACGCCCTGGTCGGCCAGTTCCTCGTCACGGCCATGCGCCTGTTCGGCGGCGACATAGGCGGCCTGGGCCGCGTCGGCTTCGGCCCGCAGGCTGGCGGCGTCTCCGCTGACCAGAGCGACCAGCGGCTGGCCGACGCGCACGGACTGACCTGGAGCGACCAGCACCCGCTCAACCCGGCCGCCGACCGAAGCGGCCACCGAGGCGCGGGCGTCAACCATGGGCTCGACCCGGCCTGAGAGACGGGTCTCCGCGCCCCCGCCCCGCGACACCGAGACCACGGCGATTCCTGCGGCCTGAATCTGTGCTGCGGTCAGTTCGACGAAACCTTCGCGCTCCGCCTCGTCCGCATGACCGGCTTCGCCCTCGGCGTGGCCGTCTTCCTCACCCTCGGCTCCGGCCTGGCCCTCTGCGGCTGAGGATGACGAGCCGCCGCCCTGGGTCGCGAAATACAGACCGCCGCCACCGAGGACGACGAGGGCGGCGACGCCGCCGATGAGCAGGGTCTTGTTGGTGGCGCGCTTGCGCATCACAGGGCTCCTTGAAAGGGGGCGCGGCCGTCGAGGCGCGCCAGGTCGATCTCCGCACGGACGCGCGCCAGGCGGGCATCGACGGCGGCGGACTGGGCGGTGATCAGAGCGGTGCGGGTGGCGCGCAGCTCGAGTTGGGAGATGCGCCCGGCCTCGAAGCCGATGCGCGACAGACGATAGGCCTCCTCGGCTGAGGTGACTCCGGCGTCGGCGGCGGAGACGCGACTGACCGACGCCGCCAAACGGGCCTGCGCCGCGGCGCGATCCGCCTGTGCGTCCTGACGGGCGCTCATCAACCGGGCGTCGGCGGCGCGGAACTCGGCCTGGGCCGCCGCGATATTCCCCCGGTTCCGGTCGAACAGAGGCAGCGGCATGCTGACGCCGAAGGTCAAGGCGGTGGCGTCTTCCGCCTCGTAGCGCGTCAAGCCGACGCTGGCGTTGATGTCGGGCCTCGCCAGCGTGCGCTGCACGGCGATCTGGCGATCCGCCGTCTCCCGCTCGGCCTCTGCCACCCGCACGGCCAGCGGATCACGGGCTGTCGGCATGGCGGCGATCATCGGCGCCTGATCCAACAGGCTGACCGGTATGTCCGTGACCGGCGCGGGGAGCATGGCCACGGCCGTCAGCCGGGCGAAGGCGGCGTCGCGCTCGGCCTGGGCCTCATCGGCCGTGGCGCGGGCGGCGGCCGCTTCGGTCTCGCCCTGAATGCCACGCAACAAGGGTTCGCGACCCTGCTCGACCAAGGCGAGAGCGGCACGCGCATCGGCGATGACGAGGTTCAGACTTTCGTCCGCCAGAGCGGCACGGCGCTGGGCGGCCTCGGCCTCGGCATAGGTCAGGGCCAGACGCCCGGCCGCGTCGACCGTGGCAAGGTCGCGCCGTAGCCCAGCTGTGCCGGCCTCGGCGCGAGCGGCGTCGACGCGGGCGCGCCGTCGGCCCCAGAGCTCCAGATCCTGAGAGATCGAGACGCTGGTCTCGGCATTGCCGAAGTCAGAATAGGGACCCGAGCCGAGGACATTTCCGAACTCGACGCCTAGCGATGGATTGGGACGGACCCGGGCCTGGCGGACGCGCGCCTCGGCGGCGTCAAGCAGGGCGTCGGCTTCAAGCGTCGCGGGCGTCTGTCCCAGCCGCGCGGTCAGCTCGGCGTAGGACGGGGCCGGATCGGCCCAGGCGGGATTCGCCAGCGCCGAAAAGGCGGCCAGCGCGCATCCGATCGCGAATCGCGACCGGCGACGGGAGGGAGGCATGATTCATCTTCCGAAGGGTTGAACGAAGAAGGACGCGCCGGGCGCGTTTCGTCGTTCAGTCCCTTGGCGGGCGCTTCAATCCGTCCGCCGACGTCGATGGCGCGACATCATTGGCCGGCCGGGCGTGGCCCGAGCCATCGAGCGGTTGAGTGTCGGCCATGTCGAAAAGGGGCGCCCGTTCCGCCGCCGCATGGTGGCAGTGGCCATGAGCGCACGCGCCATGACTTCCCGCCTTGCCGTCATGGCCGGTGTCGTCTTTTTCGATGACCACGTGCGAAGCGACGACTTCCGGTCCGCAGATCGCGGCGTCGGCCGCCGGAGCCACGACAAAAGCAGCGATGACAAGGGCCATCGCCAGAATCGCCTTCAGCAATGTCGAGGTCGATCCGGTCATCTTCGCGCTCGTTATCGTCCTTACCGCAGGTTGACAATGCGTTACAAAATCCGCCTAGGCCGAAAAGATCGGCCCGGAGGGACGGTTTGCATCCTCTAGCCGCTAGAGGAGCAAACGGTTTTTTCGACCGCCAGGATCGGCTCCCGGTTCAGCACCGTCCCTCGCGTCCAGGATCGACGGCGAGGGCAATGCGCGTCCCGCCCGTAAATACGGAGAACGGCTGAATGCCGACGACCCGGACCAGCCAGGACGTGGCGCGGTCACGGAAAGGTCTGCAAGGGGGAATAGGCATGGAAACGGCGATCATCGGTCTGAGGTTCGTCCAGTATGGCGGCGCCATGCTGTTGTTCGGCCTGCCCCTGTTCCACCTGCTTCGCATTCCGTCGGACAGTCTTGCCGCCGCAGGTGCGCCCCGGCGCCTGCTTGCGGCCGCGGCCGCTTTGACCCTGGTGTCGACCCTGGCCGCTCTGGCGACCCAGACGGCGATGATGGGCGGCGCCTGGAGCGAGGCGCTGAGGTCCGAAGCGCTGAGCTACGTCGCTTTCGACACGGGGCTCGGACTGGCGATGCTGGTCCGGGCGGCCGCCGCCCTCGCCGCCCTCGGCGTGGTCCTGCGCCTCGGACGCGGACGCGGCGGCTGGCGCGTCCTCGTCGCTCTGGGCGCGATGATCACGGTCAGCCTGGCGTGGATGGGCCACGGGGCCGCCACCCAGGGGGCCGGCCGGTGGGCGCACCTCGCCGCCGACATCGTCCATGTCCTCGCGGCCGCCCTGTGGCTGGGCGCCCTCGCGGCCCTGGTTAGTCTCCTGAGGCAGGCGTCCGTCTCGCCCGCCGGCGCGACGCTAGCCTTCACCGCGCTCCAGGGCTTCTCCGGCATGGGGACGCTCGCGGTCGGTCTTCTGACCGTCTCCGGCCTGATCAATGCGGGGTTCATCATCGGGCCGGAGAACCTGGCGGAAACGCCCGCGACGACCTACGGGCGGCTGCTGATCGTCAAGCTTCTGCTGTTCGGTCTGATGCTCGCCTTGGCTGCCGGCAATCGCTTCAACCTCACGCCGCGGCTCGGCGACGCTCTTCACTCAGCCACGGCTCGCCAATCCGCCCTGACCATTCTGAGACGCAGCGTCGCGCTGGAAACGGCCCTAGGCGCCGCCCTGCTCCTGGCGGTGGCGGCCATGGGGGTCCAGCCTCCGCCCGGCGTGGAGATGTGAGCCGAGACACCCGGGCCAAAAGATTGCAGATTGCCGGATGGCCGCCGCGTGCGCGGCGAGGGCGGCGCGGTCTGCCTGCGTATGAGAGTTAAAGGGGCGGAAAGACTGGGCAGATGGACGATCTGGATCGACTGTTGCGCGTGACCGGCGGTGAAGCGCCGCTGGAGGATCTCGAGGCGCGGGTCTGGCGACGCGTCGGAATCTTGGAGAGGACCCGCGAGGGTGTCACCATGCGCGGCCTGGCCGTCGCCGTGGCGCTCAGCGTCGGCCTTATCAATGGCGGGGTCGGCGCAAGCCTGGCCCACGAGCCCCCGTCCGAGATGGCCGTGTTCGGCATGGGCGCCGCGTCGCCGCTGACCCGGCTTGAGGGCCGGTGATGGCGATCGGCTGGAAATCCCTGGCGGTCACCGCCGCCCTGGCCCTGGTCGCGGGCGGCGCCGGGGCCTGGGGGGGCGCCACTTGGGTGCTCAAGAAGGAAAACCCGCCCTCTCTGCACGAGATCGTCCACCGCGACCTGTCACTGGACGCGACGCAGCGGGCGCGGATCGCCGAGATTGAGGCCCGCTTCGTGCCGCGCCGCATAGCGTTCGAGCAGCGCGTTCAGGCGGCCAATCGCGAGCTGGCCGAGGCGATCGCGGCGAGCGATGGGGACGCCGGGGTCGTACAACCCGCAGTCAACTACTTCCACGATGCGATGGGCGACCTGCAGCAGGCCACCATCGCCCACATCTTCGAGATGAGGACGGTCATGACGCCCGCCCAGGCGGACCGGTTCGACGAAAAGCTGGTGGCCGCCCTGCTGGCCGAGGGCGCGTGACCCTCGGTGAGACATGACGAGACACTCGAAAGCCGCGCCGCGAGCGGGGACCGTGAAGCGTTCGGGCGTCTCATCCAGGCCGGCAAGGCCGACCTCTATCGTTTCGTCAGGCGCTACGTCGGGGACGCGGACGAGGCTTACGATCTGGTCCAGGAGGCCTATGCCTCGGCCTGGGTCGCCATCCGGCGCTACGATCCGGCCCGGCCGTTCGAGGCCTGGCTCAGGACCATCGCCATCAACAAGTGCCGCGACTGGAGCCGCCGTCGCAAGGTGCGCCGCTGGCTGACGAGCGCCGTCCCCCTCGACGGCGTTGAGGCCGCGAGCGTGCGACAGGACGAACCGGCGCCGGATGATGCGGTCGCGTCCCGCGAACTGCTCGACGCGCTCGACCGGGCGGTGGTCGCCCTGCCGTCCAGGCTGAAGGAGCCGCTGCTGCTCACCGCCATCGACGAGATGAGTCAGGCGCAGGCGGCCGCCGTGCTCGGCGTCACCGTCAAGACGATCGAGACGCGCGTTGCCCGCGCCCGGTGCCGCCTCGCCCAGGCGCTCGCCCCCCTGCGCGACGCCTGAGACACAGAGCGGTCCCGGCCTGCGGCGGCGTGTCGCGAGGGGGCGGGCGCCCGCGTGCGTAAGTCTCCGGAAAAGGTCCGCACGGCGGGCATGGCGATCGGAGTAGAGAATGAGGCTTCACAGACGGGCCCTCCTGGGCGGCGCGGGCGGCGCCGCGGGAGCGTGGGCGGCGCAGGGACTGCTGCCGGCCTGGGCGCAGACCGGATCGCGCGGCCTCGCGCCGACCCTTCCCACGCTGGAAGGACCGGAGGTGCGCCTCAGCATCGGCCATTCGCCCTTCACCGTCGGCGGCCGGACGGGCCATGCCATCACGGTCAACGGGACACTGCCGGCGCCGCTGGTTCGCCTGCGCGAGGGCCAGAACGTACGGCTGATGGTCACCAACACGCTGGACGAGGACACCTCCATCCACTGGCACGGGCTGCTGCTGCCGTTCCAGATGGACGGCGTGCCTGGCATCAGCTTCCCCGGCATCCGTCCCCGCGAGACCTTCGTCTACGAGTTTCCGGTGATCCAGGCGGGCACCTACTGGTACCATTCGCACTCGAACCTGCAGGAGGCGATGGGTCACTACGGGCCGCTGGTCATCGATCCGGCGGGCACCGACCCGGTGGCCTACGATCGCGAGCATGTCCTGGTCCTGTCGGACTGGAGCTTCATGCATCCGCACGAGATCCTCGACAAGCTGAAGAAGAGCCCCGGTTATTTCAACCAGCAGCGCACCACCCTGTCGGGGCTCCTGTCCGGAGAGGACGGAATGAGCCTGGAGGAGCGGCGCATGTGGGGTTCCATGCGCATGGACCCGCGCGACATCTCCGACGTCACGGGGACGACCTATACCTACCTGGTCAACGGCCATGGGCCCGAGGAGAACTGGACGGGCCTGTTCCGCCCGGGCGAGCGTGTGCGGCTGCGCGTCATAAACGCCTCGGCCATGAGCATCTTCAACGTGCGCATCCCGGGCTTGGCCATGACCGTGGTCAACGCCGACGGCGAGAACGTCCGCCCCGTCGAGACCGACGAATTCCAGATCTCCGTGGCCGAGACCTATGACGTCATCGTCCGCCCGACCGAGGACCGCGCCTACACCATCGTCTCGGAATCCGTGGATCGCTCCGGCATGGGCCGGGCGACCCTGGCCCCGCGCCTGGGCATGACGGCGGATGTTCCGGCCCTGCGGCGCGTGCCGACCCTGACCATGCGCGACATGGGCATGGGCGGCATGGGAGGCATGGCCGGAATGGATCATTCGGGCATGGGCGGCATGGACCATTCGGCCATGGGCCACGGCGGTCAGTCCGGAGCCATGGATCATTCGGGCATGGACCACGGCGGCATGGACCACGACATGCGCAATCCCGACAACGCCCCGGCCAATATGGCGGTCGGCGTCGGGGTGGACATGGTGGCGCCCTCGCCCGCCAACCGGCTGGGCGAGCGGCCCATGGGGCTGGAGGACGAGCCGCACAGGGTCCTGGTCTACACCGACCTCGTGTCCTTGAGCCCCAATAAGGACCAGCGCCCCCCGGCGCGATCGATGGAGATCCACCTCACCGGCAACATGGAGCGGTTCATGTGGGGTTTCGACGGCCGCAAGTTCAGCGAAATCGTCGAGCCCATCCGGTTCGAGCGGGACGAGCGCGTGAGGGTCACCCTAGTGAACGACACCATGATGGCGCACCCTATCCATCTGCACGGTCACTTCTTCGAACTGGTGACAGGCGGGCCTGCCGGGCATCAGCCGCTGAAGCACACGGTCAATGTCGCGCCGGGCTCCAAGGTCACCTTCGACCTCACCGCCGATGCGCCGGGCGACTGGGCCTTCCACTGCCACATGCTGATGCACATGCATGCGGGGATGTTCAACGTCGTCACCGTTCGGCCCCTCGATGGAGACGCCGCATGATCCGGCTCGCGATCAGCCTTCTTCCCCTGATGGCCGCCGCCGGGACGGCCTTCGCCCAGGATCACGGCTCCCACCCGCCCGCCCGATCCGCGCCCCAGACGGCGACTCAGGCACCGCCCGCGACGTCCGCCGATCCGCACGCCGGCCACGACATGTCCTCCGCCTCGCCGCCGGACGCCGATCCCCATGCGGGTCACGACATGAGCGCACAGGCCGTCCCCACTGACTCCCATGCGGGACACGACATGGCCGCTCCGGCCGCGCAGGCCGATCCCCACGCCGGGCACGACATGGGCGCCACCCCGTCCCTGGCCGCCGATCCCCACGCGGGACACGACATGAGCGGAATGGCCGGCATGGGGCCGCCCGACGTGCCGACGAGCGCCGACGACCCCGGCCGACCCCCGATCCCGCCGCCGCCGCCCGCGGCGCTGTCGGGCCCGCGGCACGCGGCGGACGCCATCTTCGGCGAGGCTGAGATGGCGCGCGCGCGTGAAACCCTCAGGCGCGAGAACGGCGACGTCCGCACCACAGCCGTGGTCATCGACCGGCTTGAGGCCGGTTTCGGCGACGGCGCGGAGACCTGGGTTTGGGATGTCGGCGGCTGGACCGGCGGCGACATCAACCGGTTCTGGTGGAAGTCCGAGGGCGGCGGCGATTTTGACGGCGAGATCGAGGGCGAGGTTCAGGCGCTGTACAGCCGCGCCTTCGCCCCCTTCTGGGACGTCCAGGCTGGCGTGCGTCAGGACTTCGGCGGAGTCGGGCCCGACAGGACCCATCTGGTGGTCGGGATCCAGGGACTGGCGCCTTACTGGTTCGAGGTCGATGGCGCCGTCTTCCTGTCCACGGAAGGCGACCTGACGGCTCGATTCGAGGCCGAATACGATCAGCGCATTACCCAGAAGCTGATCCTGCAGCCGCGCGTGGAGCTGGAGGCGTCCGCCTCTGACATCCCCGAACTGCGACTGGCCTCGGGCCTGACTCATGTCGAGGCGGGGGTTCGCCTTCGCTACGAGTTCAAGAAGGAGTTCGCCCCCTATGTCGGGGTCGAGTGGAGCCGTGATCTGGGCGGCACCGCCGACCTGACGCGAGCCCTGGGCGGGGAGCCCGAGCACACCCGGGTGGTCGTTGGCGTGCGAGCGTGGTTCTAAGGAGAAAAGACATGCGCAAATCCATCATGCTGGCCGCGATCGCGGCCGTCCTCGCCGCCTCGCCGGCCCTGGCCCAGCAACAGGGTCACGCCGGTCATGGCGGTCATGCTCCGGCGGCGGGCTCCCAGGCCCAGGCCGGCGTGGTCACCACCCCGGCCGACGGCGCCATGCTCACGGGATCGCCGGAGGCGTTCACCGCGACCTTCCCCCATCCCATGACCCTGCGCAGCGTGACCATCACGCCCCAGGGCCGCCCCGCCATCCAGGCGCCGGTCGCCGCCGCGGCTGCGACCACCCGCGTCTCCGCCGCCCTGCCTCGCCTGGCGCCGGGGTCCTACACCCTGGCCTGGACCGCTCAGGGCGCGGACGGCCACACCATGAACGGCTCCATCCGCTTCATGGTCCATTGATCCCCTGATCGCGCGACGGCGTCGGAACTTCCGGCGTCGCCGCGCGATCCTTTCCCTCTCGCTGACGGAGTCTTCCATGTTCAGACCGCCCTTCGCCGTGGCCGCTCTCAGCGCGGCCATCCTCGCGGTCTCGGCCGTCGCCGCCGAGGCCCACGCCCGCCTGGTGCGCTCCGATCCGGCCGCCGACGCCGTGGTCGCCGCGCCGCGCACCATCTCGCTGACCTTCAGCGACCGCGTGGCCCCGGCCTTCTCCGGCTTCGATCTGGTGAACGCGGGCGGGGACAGGATCGCGGTGCGGACCCAGGTGTCTGAGGACGGCAAGACCGTCTCCGGCGCCCCGGCGCGCGCCCTGGCCCCTGGCGCCTATACGATCAACTGGCGCATCGCCGCATCCGACGGCCATCGCATGACCGGATCGGTCGCCTTCACCGTTCGCTGAGCGGAGGCGCGCCAGGCCGCGCCCTTCTCCGGGCGCGCCACTGGGCCAGGTCGCGCGCCAGCCGTATCCACAGCAGGAGGAAGCCGGTGACGACGATGACGAAAGTCAGGGCCGTGGCGCCGATGAGCAGCGGGTGATTGAAGTCCTCGCCGTTCTCCAGGTCCATGATGTGCAGGCGCCAGAAGAAATCATAGAAGCGCCAGACGGCGGAGCGTCGCGTCACCACCTCCCCCGTTTCGGGCGAGACGTAGAAGCGGGTGCCTTCACGGTCCTCGAAATCAACGCGCCAGAGCGGGCTTTGACCTCCTGTCTCGGCCTCGGCGTCCGCCAGCCGGGTCGCTCCGACCGCCGGGGCCTCGCCACGATAGGCCGCCGCCGCCATACGCCGCGCCTCCTCCGCGGACAACGGCGCGAAGGGGCGGCCGGTCCGGGCGTCGAGGACGACGGGCGCGCCTTCCACCGGGACCAGCACCCAGGCCGGGCCGCGCGGCGTCGTCTTGAGCTCGGCGCGCGTCGGCGCGAGGTCCAGCTCGCCGGCGACAGCCTCCAGGTCGCGCACCTGCCCCAGATCGAGCGGCGCGGGTTCGGTCGCGCGCACCCTGTGTTCGCCGCGCACCGTCTCGATCGGTATGGCCGTCATCACCAGACCGCCGCCGACCCAGAACAGAACCTGCAAACCGACCAGCAGGGCGAGCCATTTGTGAATCTGTGTGGAGAGCCGCAGAACCTTCATGGTGTCACGACGGACGTCGGCGGACTGGATAGCGCAATGACGGACCCCCGATGGCCGCGGCGCCTCTCGTCGCGACCGCCTTCACCCTAGCGCGCGGATGGTTGGCGACAAGCCTCGGACCGCCGGCTCGGGCGTCCCGACGCCGGGGACTAGCGCCGCAGATTGGTGCGAGCCAACTCCACCACTTCGTCACCGCGACCGTTGATGATCGCCTTGAGCATATAGAGGCTGAAGCCCTTGGCCTGCTCCAGCTGGATTTTGGGCGGCATGACGAGTTCCTGCTTGGCCGTCACCACATCGACCAGGGCCGGGCCGGGATGGGCGAAGGCCTCCCTCAGCGCTGCATCCACGTCGTCGGACGCCTCGACCCGGACGCCCTTGACCCCCATGGCGCGGGCCATGGCGGCGAAGTCGGGGTTCTGCAGGTCGGTGCCGGTGTCCAGATAGCCGCCCGCCTTCATCTCCATGGCCACGAAGCCCAGAGAACCGTTGTTGTAGACCACCACCTTCACCGGCAGATCGAGCTGCGACAGGGTGATGAAGTCGCCCATCATCATGGTGAAGCCGCCGTCCCCGGACAGTGAGACCACCTGGCGGCCCGGCGCAGCGGCCTGGGCGCCGATCCCCTGCAACATGGCGTTGGCCATGGAGCCGTGATTGAAGGAGCCGAGCAGACGCCGTCGGCCGTTCATGGTCAGGTAGCGGGCCGCCCAGACGGTGGGCGTTCCGACGTCGGCGGTGAAGACGGCGTCCTCGGCCGCGATCTCGTCGATGCGAAGGGTCAGATACTGGGGATGGATCGGCCGCCCCCGGGCGGAGGGCGTGGCCAGGTCGTCCAGGCTCTCGCGCGCCGAGGCGTAGTGCTTCAGGGCCTTATCCAGAAAGTCCCGCTCCGTCCGGGCCGCCAACCGCGGCGTAAGGGCGGCGAGGGTCTCGCCCACGTCGCCGACCAGGCCCATCGTCAGGGGCGCGCGCCGGCCCAGGGCGCCCGCGTCGCGATCGACCTGCAGAATGCGCGCGTCCTTGGGATAGAAGGCGCGATAGGGGAAGTCGGCGCCCAGCATCAGCACCGTGTCGCTGGACATCAGGGCGTGATAGCCGGACGAGAAGCCGATCAGGCCGGTCATGCCCACGTCGAAGGGATTGTCCCATTCTACGTGCTCCTTGCCGCGCAGCGCATGGACGATCGGAGCCTTCAGCCGATCAGCCAGCTCGACCAGGGCGTCATGGTGGTCGGCGCAGCCGCTGCCCGCCAGGATGGTGACCGCGCGGCCCTCGTCCAGCAGGGCGGCCAGCCTCGCCACCTCGTCCTCGGCGGGAACCAGACGCGCCGGCCGGGGCGCGACATAGGGCGCGGCCGCCTCCACCGGCGCGGCGGCCAGCGCCACGTCGCCCGGCAGCACCAGGACGGCCACGCCCTCCTGGCCGATGGCGACATTGAGGGCGCGGTGCAGCATCTGCGGCAGCTGGGCCGGGTTCGAGATCAGTTCGACGAAATCGGCGCATTCACGGAACAGTTCCTGAGGATGCGTCTCCTGGAAATAGTTCAGCCCGATCTCGGAAGAGGGAATATGGGCGGCGATGGCCAGGACCGGCACATGATTGCGCTTGCAGTCGAACAGGCCGTTGATCAGGTGCAGATTGCCGGGGCCGCAGCTGCCGGCGCACACCGCCAGTTTACCGGTGACGGCCGCTTCCGCCCCAGCGGCGAAGGCGGCGGTTTCCTCGTGACGCACCGACATCCAGTCGATCCGCCCCATGCGGCGCAGGCTGTCGTTCAGCCCGTTCAGACTGTCGCCGGTCACGCCCCAGATGCGTTCGACGCCCGCCTCGGCCAGGGTTTCGGCGATCAGATCGGCGACGGTCTTGGGCATGATGAGCTCCTGTGCTGGGGAAATCGAACGGGCGGCGCGCCCGCCCGGTCCGCACCATAGCGCGCGTCGATGCGAGCCGATCCCTGCGTTCGCCGGCGTCGGGTCAGCCGATTGGCGTGGAGGCGTAGCCGGCCTCCACCAGGGCGGTCCGAACCCGCGCCTCGTCCGCGCCGGTCTCGACGGCGATCCGGCGGTCCTCGGCGGAAGCCTCGATCCGGGCTTCGGGATCGAGACTTCGGATGGCCGCCTTTACGATGCTGACGCAGCCGGGGCAGCTCATGGTCGGAAGCGACAGGCGTATCACGGCGATCTCCTTTGGTTTCGGACGTCGCCAAGGCTGGAGTTTCCAACGGGGGCAAGGTCAACAGGGATATTTCACGAGGCCGACTTGACCTTGCCATGGAGGGAAGCCTCAGTCTGATCAGGGCGTCCAACCTACGGACCCCCGCCGTTGTCCCGCCGCGCGGCGTCGCATGATGAAAACGAGAGGACACGCCCGATGCCCAAGGGATCCGACATCCTGGTCGCCGCGCTCGAGAACGAGGGGGTCGAACGCGTGTTCGGGGTGCCGGGCGAGGAAAATCTGGACCTTCTGGAATCCCTGCGGACCTCGCGCATCGAACTGGTCCTGACCCGTCACGAGCAGGCGGCCGCCTTCATGGCCGCCACCTACGGCCGGCTGACCGGCAAGCCGGGTGTCTGTCTGGCAACCCTCGGTCCCGGCGCCCTGAACTTCTCCACCGGCGCCGCCTACGCTCACCTCGGGGCCATGCCGATGATTCTGATTACCGGCCAGAAGCCGATCATGACGGCCAAACAGGCGCGTTTTCAGATCGTGGACGTGATCGCCTCCATGCGGCCCCTGACCAAGATGACCCGGCAGATCCTCAGCGCCGGCAGTATCCCGGCCGTGGTCCGCGACGCCTTCCGCGTGGCGACGGAGGAGAGACCCGGCCCGGTGCATCTGGAGCTTCCCGAAGACGTGGCGGCCGAGACGGCGGACGTCGCCCCGATCGCGATCCACACGCTGGATCGCCCCGTCGCCGCCGACGCCGCCCTGGACCGCGCCGCCGAAATGATCCTGGCGGCGAAGCGGCCCCTCGTCATGGTCGGCGCGGGCGGCAATCGACCCCGGCTGGTCGAGCCCCTGTCCGCCTTCATCCGCGACACCGGCCTGCCCTTCTTCAACACCCAGATGGGCAAGGGGGCCGTGGACGGCGGCTCCAACCTCTACATGGGCACCGCCGCCCTGTCCGAAGGCGACCATGTGCACGAGGCGACCGCCCTGGCCGATCTGATCGTCGCCATCGGTCATGACACGGTGGAGAAGCCGCCCTTCCTCATGCGCGACGCCGGCGGCCCCAAGGTTCTTCATATCGGCGTCCATTCGGCGACAGTGGAGCAGGTCTACCATCCTGACGCCGAACTGATCGGCGATATCGGGGCGGCGGTCTCGGGCCTGGCGCGGCGGCTGTCGGGGCGACTGGCCCCCCAGACCCCGATGCTGGAGCTGCGTCGCTCGATCCTGTCGCGCATCGCCGACCGAGCGGACGAGGACCGGTTCCCGGTGACGCCCCAGCGGCTGGTGCGCGACGTGCGTGCGGTCATGCCCGAAGACGGGATCGTCTGCCTCGACAACGGCATGTACAAGATCTGGTTCGCCCGCAACTACCGCACCCACGTGGCCAACACCCTGCTCCTGGACAACGCCCTGGCGACCATGGGGGCGGGCCTGCCGTCGGCGATGATGGCGGCCATGCTGCATCCCGAGAGGCGCGTCCTGGCGGTCTGCGGCGACGGCGGCTTCATGATGAATTCCCAGGAGATGGAGACCGCCGTGCGGCTGGGTCTGGATCTGGTCGTGCTGGTCCTGAACGACGGGGCCTACGGCATGATCCGCTGGAAGCAGGCGGTCGACGACTTCCCGGACTTCGGCATGACCTTCGGCAATCCGGACTTCGTGCGCTATGCCGAGGCCTATGGCGCCAGGGGGTCGCGCGTGACCTCGGCCGAGAACCTGGGGCCGGTGCTCGAGGCCGCCTTCGCCGGCGGCGGCGTCCATCTGGTGGACTGCGCCATCGACTATTCCGAGAACACCCGGGTGCTGGTCGATGAGTTGAAGACCAAGACCCCCGCCATCGACCTGTCCTGACCCGCCGGAGCCCGTCCGATGCTGCACATCGTGCAACCCTACGACCGGGCGCCCCTCGCCGAGATCGAAACCGACGACGCGGCGGCGCTGGAGCGCAAGCTGGAGGCCGCCCGCGCCGTCTTTCTGGACCGCGACGGGTGGCTGAAGCCGCACGAGCGGATGACCGTGCTGCGACGGCTGGCCGAGTTGATGGAAGGGCGACGCGATCACCTGGCCCTGCAGATCGCGCGCGAGGGCGGCAAGCCTCTGGCCGACGCCCGGATCGAGACGACGCGCGCCATCGACGGCGTCAGAAACGCCGCCGAGGAAATCCGCACCTTCGCCGGGCGCGAGATTCCCATGGGTCTGTCGCCCGCCTCGGACGGTCGCTGGGCCTTCACCACGCGCGAACCGATCGGCGTGGTGGCCGCCGTTTCGGCCTTCAACCATCCGCTCAACCTGATCGTTCATCAGGTCGCCCCCGCCATTGCCGCCGGCTGTCCGGTGATCGTCAAGCCGGCCGAGGTCACGCCCCTGTCCTGCCTCGACCTCGTGGCCCTGGTCCGGGAGGCCGGCCTGCCCGAGGCCTGGTGCCAGACCCTGGTCACGGCGGATACGGCGCTGGCCGAGCGCCTGGCGACCGACCCGCGCATCGCCTTCCTCAGCTTCATCGGCTCGGCGAAGGTGGGATGGTATCTGCATTCCCGCCTGGCGCCCGGCGCGCGCTCGGCGCTCGAACATGGCGGGGCGGCTCCCGCCATCATCGACCGCAGCGCCGACCTGGACGCCCTGGTCGAGCCAGTGGTCAAGGGCGCCTTCTACCATGCGGGTCAGGTGTGCGTGTCGACCCAGCGCCTCTTCGTCCACGAGGCGGTTTTCGATGCGGTGACGGATCGCCTCGTCGCGCGTATCCGGACCCTGCGCACCGGCGATCCGACGCGCGCAGACACCGATGTGGGGCCGCTGATCCGGGTCAGGGAGGCGGACCGGGTGGCCGAGTGGATCGCGGAGGCCGTCGCGGGCGGCGGCCGCCCGGCCGTCGGGGGCGCCCGCCTGTCGCAGACCACGCTTGAACCGACGCTGTTGCTCGACCCGCCCGCGGAGGCGCGCGTATCGCGCGAAGAGGTGTTCGGCCCGGTCCTGTCCCTGTACCGCTATGACGATCTCGACGAGGCGATTGTCCGCGCCAACGCCCTGCCCACGGCCTTTCAGGCCAGCGTGTTCGCCCAGGACATCGGCGTGGCGCTCCGGGCCGCCGACCGGCTGGACGCCTCGGCGGTCATGATCAACGACCCGACCACCTTCCGCACCGACTGGATGCCCTTCGCCGGTCGGCGGACGTCCGGCTACGGGACCGGCGGCATCGGCTACACCCTGCGCGACATGACGCAGGAGAAGATGGTGCTGCTGCGCAAGGGATGAGGCGCCGGTCGTCCGATCGCGGCTTGACGGCCTCTCCGCTTGGTCTTTGATGCATCCGCACCATGGAAAGGTCGAGACGAGCATGACGGCGGCGGCTCATGATCACGACGGCGACAAGGACCACGGGCACGATGGTCACGATCACGCCCAGGCGGTGACGGCCGACAACGAACGGCGCATTCGGTTTGTCCTGATCTTCACCGCCGCCTACGCCGCCATCCAGGCCGTCGGCGGATGGATGTCCGGGTCGCTCGCCCTGATCGCGGATTCCGGCCACATGGTGTCGGACGCCGCGGCCCTGCTTCTGGCGCTGATCGCCTATCGCGTGGCGCGTCGCCCCGCGGACGGGACACGGACCTACGGCTATCATCGCGTGCGGGTGCTGGCCGCCCTGGCCAACGGCGCCTCGCTGCTGTTGCTGGTGGCCTGGATCGCCTGGGAGGCCGTCAACCGCATCAACCAGCCGGTTGAGGTCCTGGCCGGACCCATGCTGATCGTCGCCGTCATCGGTCTGATCGTCAATCTGGTCGGAGCCTGGATCCTGTCGCGTGGCCGCAAGGCGGACGGCAATCTGCGCGGCGCCCTACTGCATGTGATCGGCGACCTGTTGGGTTCGGTCGGCGCCATCGCCGCCGCCATCGGCATCATGCTGACCGGCTGGACCCTGCTCGACCCCCTGCTGTCCGTCCTGGTGGCGTTGCTGGTCGTCCGATCGGCCTGGAGCCTGGTGAAGGAATCGCTGCGGGTGCTGCTGCAGGCCGTGCCGCGCGGTCTGGACGCACGCAGGGCCGAGGCGGATTTGGCGGCCCTCGCCGAGATCGACGAAGCGGGGCATTTCCATGCCTGGACCCTGACGGACGACACCGTGGTGGCGACCATCCACGTCACTCCTGGCCCGGGCGTCGACCCCCTCCTCCTGCCTGGGTTGGTCGCCGACTGGTTGAAGGTCCATCACGCCATCGACCACGTCACGGTCCAGGTCGATCCCCCCGGCGCCCTCAGGCGGCCCGAACTGATCTGAGGGAATCTCACGGCCTGCCGCCGGGCGCCCCATTATTTTTCCCCGCACCTCTTGCGAACCGTCGGCGCGATCCAATCTGTGACGTCTTATACGTGTTTCACGTATCATTTGTCATATCTGGATCGACCGTCATGAACATCGCCTCGCTGCATCCCGGCCCGCCGACCGGCGTTTCGGATCCACCCATCAAGAGAAAATCCGTTGGTCTGGTGATCGCCCTCGCCTTCCTGGCCCTGGTCTTCGACGGCTACGACCTGGTGGTGTACGGCGCCATCGTGGACTCCATTCTGGCCTATGAACGGTGGGGCCTGACCACCGCGGAAACAGGCGCGATGAACAGTCTGGCCCTGCTGGGCATGGCGCTGGGCTCGCTGACCGTCGGCTATCTCACCGATCTCATCGGCCGTCGCCGCGTGATGATCGGCGCCGTGGCCTTCTTCTCCATCCTCATGCTGGCGACAGCCGCGGCGCCCACGCCCGAACTGTTCGGCCTGTTCCGCTTCCTGTCGGGCATCGGCCTGGGCGGCGTGATCCCTACCGCCGTGGCCACCACCGTCGAGTTCTCACGGGCGGGCAAGAAGAATTTCAACAACGCCCTGATGTTCTCCGGCTATTCGTTCGGCGGCATCCTGGCGGCGCTGCTGGCGATCGCCTTCATGAACACGCTCGGCTTCCGCGGCATGCTATCCATCGGCGGCCTGCCTCTGATCACCATCGTGCCGCTGCTGATGCTCTACCTGCCCGAGTCGCCGGCCTATCTGCGGGCCAAGGGACGGGTCCTAGAGGCCGATCGGATCGTCGAAGCCTACGGCCTAGAACCCCAGGTCCCGGCGAAGACGGACGGCCGGGCGGCGACGGGGCTCAAGCCTCGCAATCCCCTGGTGGCGATCTTCTCCGGCCGGTGGGCCCTGATCACCGCCATCTTCCTGCTGGCCGCCATCGCCGGCCAGATCCTGATCTACGGACTGAACACCTGGATGCCGAAACTGCTGACGCTGGCGGGCTACTCCCTGACCTCGTCGCTGAGCTTCCTGCTGACCGTCAACGCCGGCGCGGTAATCGGATCCCTGGTGGCCTCGCCTCTGGCGGACCGGTTCGGCGCCCAGCGCGTCGTCTCGGCGGCCTTCGCCATGGCTGGCGCGGCGCTGTTCGCCATGGCGCTCGGCTTCCTGTCCGGCGACGGACACTCACTGGTGGTGATGTATCCGCTGGTGGCCATCGTCGGCTTCGGCTCGATCGGCGCGCAGATCCTGCTCAACGGATTCATCGCGACCTATTACACCGACGCCATGCGGGGCACTGCGCTGGGGACCATCCTGGCGGTCGGCCGAGCCGGCGCCGCGGTCGCGATCGTCCTGGGCGGCGCCCTCATCGGGGCGGGGTTGTCGAACTTCGTCAACTTCGCCGTCTGGGCCGTTCCGGCCGCCCTGGGGGTGATCATGGTCATGAGCGTTCCCCGGCAGCGTACGTGACGCTCGCGGCGAGCCACCCCTCCCCCTGGGTCGCTCGCCGTGCGTTTCTCCGCCTCAGCCCTCGCGCAGCGCCTTCAGATGGGCGAGCGCGGGGGCGTCGAGCGCGGTCGATAGCCGGTTGAACAGGACGAAGGCCGCCTGGCCCGGCCAGCCCTGAGGCTGGAGCGGCAGCGGCAGGCGGGGATCGTGACGCGGCAGATGGAACCAGTCGCTCATCAGCAAAGCCCTCAGACGGAACGCCTCCCGGCCCGACACCCGGTCGATCCCGGCCAGGCGCGGCTCCCATTCGCGCAGGAAATCGTCGTACTGCGCGACGACGTCCGCCAGATCCCAGGCCCGCGCCGCCAGTTCCCGATCCCGCTCCAGGCTGCCGGTCCGGCTGGTGAGAACGACGACGGACGGATCGTCGTCGCAGCAGAGATCGCAGCGCAGGCTCTCGCGATCGTCGCGCGGACTGATCCAGGTCGTCGGGTTGATCTGGCCGTAGCCGCGGTCGATCAGGCGGCGCTTCAGCTTTTCGCGGCGCGCCCGATCGCTCTCGGGTATCTGGTACAGCACCAGGGTCCAGTCACCGGACCAGTCCGGCGATGGCGGAACGAGGCTGCGGTCTCGTTCGGCCTTCAGCCTTTGTCGCATCTGGTCAGTGGGGGCGTATTCCACCTCCCGACCGATCTTCTCGGTGCTCAGAAGGCCCTCGCGACGCATGCGCGACAGGGTGGCCCGGGCGGCGTCGGGGCGGATGTCGAACAGCCCGAGCAAGGCCGTGAACGGGGCCAGCCGCAACCCGCCTCCCAGGGTGTCGAGCGACTCCAGCACCGCCGTGACGATATCGCGGGAATGCAAGGGCTGAACTCCTGGCGGGAATGGATTGGCCCGGCGAAGGCCGCGACCGTCCGGTCGCCTGCCGGACCCATGCCGCAGACGTGGATTTTGCGCCACGGAGCGGCGACCGGCAAGCACACTCAGGACGCCATTGACAGATAACATATGAACACGTATTCATATGTTATCTGTTTTCAGCGGGCGCTGCCTCATGTCTCATTCCCATCACGACCACGCTCACGACCACGATCATTCCCATGCGCCCACGGTGACGCGGGACAACGAGCGCAAGGTCCTGATCTCCTTCGCCCTGATCTTCACCTTCATGATCGTGGAGGTGATCGGCGGTCTGATCTCCGGCTCGCTGGCCCTGCTGGCCGACGCCGGTCACATGCTGACCGACGCCATCGCCCTGGCCCTGGCCTATCTGGCGTTCCGCTTCGGGCGCCGCATGGCGGATTCCAGGCGCACCTTCGGCTATCTTCGATTCGAGGTGGTGGCCGGCTTCGTCAACGCCGTGACCCTGTTCGCCATCGTCGGCTGGATTCTCTACGAGGCCTGGAGCCGCTTCCAGCAACCGCACGCCGTGCTCGCCGGTCCCATGTTCTGGGTGGCCGTGGCCGGCCTGCTGATCAACATCCTGGTGTTCTGGATCCTGACCCGGGGCGACACCGAGCACGTCAACATCAAGGGTGCGGCCCTGCATGTGATGGGCGACCTGCTCGGCTCCGTCGGGGCCGTCGGCGCGGCCATCGTCATCTATCTGACCGGATGGACCCCGATCGACCCCATCCTGTCGGTGCTGGTCTCCCTGCTGATCCTGCGCAGCGCGTGGAAGCTGCTCGGCAAGTCGCTGCACATCCTGCTGGAGGGCGCCCCCGACAACGCCGCGCCGGAAGTTGTGGCCGCCCATCTGAAGGCCAAGGTGCCGGGCTTGGCCGACGTCGGTCACGTCCACGTCTGGCAGATCACCTCGGGTCGGACCCTGGCGACCCTGCACGTGCGTCCGGCCTCCGACGACCAGGCCCGCGCCGTGGCGGCCGCCGTCGAGCACGAGCTGAGAACCGCATTCCAGATCGAGCATCCCACGGTGGCGATCGACTGGAATGACGGCTCGGGCGTCTGCAGCCTGTCGGCGGCGCCCGCCGGTCACGGCCCCGATCACTCGAGCCACGATCACGCGGGCCATGCTCACGCGGACCATGATCATGAGCCCCACGGCGCGGATCGACACGCCCACGCGCACTGATGGTGGACGACCCGGCGTCGGCAGGCCCGACGCCGGGTCCGGCCTCACCGCAGGCGTTCGGCGATCCGGTTCATTTGATCGATCTCGCGGCGCTGGGCCTCGACGATCTCGCCGCACAGGGCGACCAGTTCCGGATCCGACAAATCCGCCTCCCGGCACATCAGAATGGCGCCGGAATGGTGCGGGATCATCGATTCCACGAACTGGCGATCGTCGATCAGAGCCTGCGCCCGGGTGGCCCAGAAGGACCCCGCGGTCAGCAGCACGAACAGAGCGTAAAGCGCCAGGTTCAGCCGCCGGTTCGGATACATGCCGGGCATGGTGGCCAGCATGAAGATTCCCATCGGCGCCCACATGGTCACCGCCATATAGAACATGTTGAGATTGTTCTTGAAATCGACCAAACCGTCGATCATCGAGAACATCACCACATACATGACGACCAGACCCAGCGCCATGTTGATCCAGAACATGAGATAGGGGCGCCCGTCGCCCCCGCCATGGCTTCCCTTTCGGGCGCCGTGGCCTTCGGCATGATCGACGTTCGACATGATCGGCTCTCCCCTAGTGGCCCATGACCATCGGCTTGACGAGCATCCAGATCGCCATGCCGACCATCATCAGGTTCTCCGATAGCGAAACGAAGCCCAGGGGCACCTTGCTGTCCCCGCCGACGCAGGCGCACTTCAACTCGCGCTTGTCGATATAGACCGCCTTGAACACCGAGGCGGCGCCCACGCCGCCGATGAACAGGGCCACCGGGATCGAAACCCACATCAGGGCTCCGGCCAGCATCAGCACCCCGGCCAAGCCCTCGGCGTAGGGATAGATCGTCCCGTAGGGCACCCAGCGCTTGGCGAGCAGGTCGTAATTCAGGAACATGGTGGCGAAGGCGTCCACGTCCTTGAGCTTCTGCAGGGCCAGAAGACACATGGCGATGGCGATGAACCATTCCACAACCCGCACCGAGATCAGTTCGCCATAGGCGGCCCAGCCGGCCGCCACGGCCATCAGCGCGGCCATGGCGAACAGAGCGATCACCGGGACGTAGGTGACCTCGTCCTTGTCGCGCACCCGCAGGCCGAAGAAGCGCCGCAGATCGTCGAAGCCGCCGACACGCTTGCCGTCGATGAAGGTCTGGGGGGTGGTCTGGACCCCGTGCTCAACCTTGAAGGCGTCGGTCTGTTCGCGCGAGGCGAGGTGATGATCCTCCACCGCATAGCCCCTGCTCTTGAGCAGGTGCAGCGCCTTGAGCCCATAGGGGCAGGTGTGGCCGGGCATGACCATGCGGTAGATTTCGGCGCGCTTGGATTGGGACGCCATGACGGGTTTCCTTCCGGTGTCTAGAGTTTAGCCTTGGCGAACAGCTCCGCCAGTTCGGTGAATTTCTCGCGCTGCTGGGCCGCGTCGCCCGAGGCGATCGCCTCCTCCACGCAGGAGGCGGCATGGGATTTCAGGATCTGGGTTTCCACCTTGGCCAGGGCCGCGCGTGCGGCGTGGACCTGGTGGAGGATGTCGATGCAGTACCGGCCGTCGTCGACCATCTGACTGACCCCGCGCACCTGGCCCGAGACCCGGTTGAGGGCGGCGCGGATGGATTTGACGTCTTTCGCTTGCATGTTGCCTACCATACCCCGGATAGGTATCGTGCCAACTGGATTTTCGTTCCCGCTGGTCCCCCCCCCCCCCCGAGAACCCCATGACTGATCAGCCGATCGCCCGTCGCAACATCGCCGTGCTGACGGGGGCCCAGGCGCTGGGCGGCGCCAGCCCTCCGATCGTCATGTCGCTGGGCGGCCTGGTCGGCCAGCAGCTGGCGGCCGATCCCGCCTGGGTCACCTTCCCCGTCAGCCTGTTCGGCCTGGGTCTGGCTCTCGGGACCCTGCCCGCCGCCTTCATCATGCGTCGCCACGGCCGCCGCAACGGCTATCTGACGGGCGCCCTGATCGGCATCGCCTCGGGCCTGATCGCCGCCTTCGGCATCTTCGCAGCCTCCTTCGTCATCTTCTGCCTGGGCGCCTTCACCGCCGGTCTCTACGGGGCCTATGTCCAGAGCTACCGGTTCGCCGCCGCCGACGGAGCTGAAGGCGACCTGAAGGCGAAAGCCATCTCCTGGGTCATGGTCGGAGGGCTGATCGCCGCCGTGGTGGGGCCCCAGCTCGTGATCTGGACGCGCGACGCGGTGCCCGGCACGCCCTACGTGGGCAGCTTTCTCAGCCAGGCGGCTCTGGCCCTGCTGGTCATCCCCGTCCTGCTGATGTTGCGGTCGCCGCCCGACGTCGCCCGTGCCGGCGCGAGCGGGGGGCGGCCCCTGAGAAAGATCCTGCGCGCGCCCCGATACATGCTGGCTGTGGCCACCGGGGTGGTCTCCTACGGACTGATGGCCTTCGTCATGACCGCCGCCCCGGTGGCCATGGTCAACACCGGCCATTCGGTCGACAGCGCCGCCCTGGGCATCCAGTGGCATCTGCTGGCCATGTTCGCGCCGAGCTTCTTCACCGGCCGGCTGATGGCGCAGTTCGGAAAGGAACGGGTCGCAGCGGTCGGCATGGTCCTGATCGCCGTCTCGGCGGTGGTCGCCCTCTCGGGCATCGCGGTGGCGAATTTCTGGCTGTCGCTGATGATCATGGGGGTGGGCTGGAACTTCAGCTTCATCGGCGCCACCGCCATGGTGACCGACTGCCATACGCCCGAGGAGCGGGGCAAGGCTCAGGGCGCCAACGATTTCTTCGTCTTCGGCGCCACCGCCATCGTCTCCTTCCTGGCCGGGGCGGTGCTGAACACCGCCGGCTGGCAGGCCATAAACTGGCTGCTGTTCCCTCCGATCGCCCTGATCCTGGCGCCCTTGTTATGGCAGGCGGCGCGCGGAAACCCGCAGGCGGCCGTCTGAACCAGGGCTCCGCGAGGAGGCGGTGACCGCGGCGATCGTTGCGCGGTTTCGCGGCGCGACGAAATACCGTTACACATGAACACATCATCACGTGTTCATTCGGCCGCCGGAGCAGACCTTGTCGGACCAGAGCCCGGACGCCGTCCTGCCGCCCCTGACCTCAGGCGAACTTTCCAGCCTGGCGGAGACCTTCCGGCTGCTGGGCGATCCTACGCGGCTGCGCATCCTGATGTTCTGCCTCGGCGAACCGAAGCCGGTCGGCGCCATCGCCGAAGCTCTGGAGCTGTCGCAAACCCTGGTCAGTCACCATCTGCGGCTGCTGCGTGCGGCGCGCCTGGTGCGAGGCGAGCGTGCGTCGCGCCAGATCTTCTACGAGGTCGCCGACCACCATGTCAGCCACGTGCTGCTCGACATGCTGAACCACATCAACGAGGACGCCGCGTCCTCCTGACGGCGAAGGCCGAACACGCACGATAAGGTCTTGAAACGGCTCAGGCGCGCCGGGCGGGCCGGCGCGCCTGATGGCGACGCTTTCGAAGCAAGTTCTACTGCGCCGCCTCGCCGCGCTCCGGAGGGAGGGAGGAGAGCGCGGCGTGACCATTGGCTGACCGTGGATCAGCCCCTAGAGACCGCGGGCCTGGAGCCAGGCGCGCATCTGGGTGATCTCGGCCTCCTGGGCGGCGATCACGTCCTGGGCCAGTTTCCGGACCTCCGGATCCTCGCCGTGCTCCAGCACGACGCGGGCCATGTCGATGGCTCCCTGGTGGTGCGGGATCATCCCCTTCATGAAATCGACGTCGGCGTCGCCGCTGAAGTCTATCGTCATGCCGGCGTGCATCCGGTCATTGGCCTCCTGGTACGCCCGCACGGCCGGATCGGCCGACGGCGCGGAGGGGGCGTGATTGGCATGGGCGTTCTGGGTCATGGGTTCTACCGAACCTCCTTTGACGAGTTGCGATTGCGCATAGGCGAGACCGCCGGCCGCCAGGGCGGCGCCGGCGATGAAGACCAGGGTCAGTCTCTTCACGGGCGCCTCCAGTCCGCTCAGATCGGACGGGCGACGTAGCCGTCGTCCGCCAGGGCCTTCTGGATGGCGGCCGCGTCGGCGCCGGTGGTCACCGAAATGGTGCGTGACACCGTGTCGGCCTCAAGCGTCGCTTGCGGATCGACCGAGGCGACGGCCTGAGTGACGTGCCGGACGCAGGATCCGCAGGTCATGTTTTCGACGTGGAACTTCATGGGAAAACTCCTTTCGTTTCCTCTGATGGAGCGGATATGCGCCTTCCCATCGTTGGAAGGTCAAGCGACGCCTCCCGGTTTTTTCTGGGCCTTGACCTTCCCATGGTGGGAAGCCCCACATTCCGCGCCGAACGTCCAGAACGACCGTGGGAGGAACCCGCCATGAACGCCCCCTTCAAACCGATGCCCCCTGTGGGCCCCGCCCTGAGCCTGCCCATCGAAGGCATGACCTGCGCCTCGTGCGTGGGGCGCGTCGAGCGCGCCATCGGCAAGGTCGAGGGCGTGGCTGCCGTCAGCGTCAATCTGGCGACAGAGCGCGCCGACATCCGCGCCGCGGGACCGATCCGCACGGAGGATCTGGTCAGGGCGGTCCAGTCGGCCGGTTACACGGTTCCCACGGCCAGCACCGAACTGGTCGTGGAGGGCATGACATGCGCCTCCTGCGTCGGACGGGTGGAAAAGGCCCTCAAAGCCACGCCGGGCGTCACGGACGCCAGCGTCAACCTGGCCACCGAACGGGCCACCATCCAGGGAACGGCGGAGCTGTCGGCCCTGATCGCCGCCGTGGCCGGCGCCGGCTATACGGCGCGCGCCGTGGCCGGAGGCGAGGACGCGAACGAAGAGGCGGCCGAACGCAAGGACGCCGAACGCGCCGAGTTGAAGCGGGACCTGATCCTGGCCGCCGCCCTGACCCTGCCGGTCTTCCTTCTGGAGATGGGGTCGCACCTCATTCCCGGCGTCCACGCCCTGATCGCCCAGACCATCGGCCTACAGACCAGCTGGTATCTGCAGTTCGCCCTGACCACCCTGGTGCTGGCCGTGCCGGGCGTGCGCTTCTACGAAAAAGGCCTGCCCGCCCTGCGACGTCTGGCGCCGGACATGAACTCCTTGGTGGCCGTCGGCACCCTGGCGGCCTACGCCTATTCCCTGGTGGCGACTTTCGCCCCGGCGCTGCTGCCGGCGGGGACGGTCAATGTCTATTTCGAAGCAGCGGCCGTCATCGTCACCCTTGTCCTGCTGGGCCGCTTCCTTGAGGCCCAGGCCAAGGGCCGCACCTCCGAGGCCATCAAGCGGCTGGTCGGACTTCAGGCCAAGACCGCCCGGGTGCGCCGCGACGGCCTGATGAGCGAGATCCCCATCACCGAGGTGAGGACCGGCGACCTGGTCGAGGTCCGTCCCGGCGAGCGCGTTCCGGTCGACGGCGAAGTCGTCGAGGGCGAAAGCTATGTCGATGAATCGATGATCACCGGCGAGCCGGTCCCTGTGGCCAAGGCGTCGGGCGCGGCTCTGGTGGGCGGCACCGTCAATCAGAAGGGCGCCCTGGTGTTCCGCGCCACGGCGGTCGGCGACGGCACCATGCTGTCCCAGATCATCCGCATGGTCGAGCAGGCCCAAGGCTCCAAG
This sequence comes from Brevundimonas sp. UYEF29, assembly GCF_040546195.1. Classification (NCBI taxonomy): domain Bacteria; kingdom Pseudomonadati; phylum Pseudomonadota; class Alphaproteobacteria; order Caulobacterales; family Caulobacteraceae; genus Brevundimonas; species Brevundimonas sp. UYEF29. The sequence goes on from NZ_JBEPNH010000001.1 coordinate 483,377, forward strand.
CTGCCGATCCAGGCGCTGGTCGACAAGGTGACCATGTGGTTCGTGCCGGCGGTCATGGCGGTGGCGGCCCTGACCTTCCTGGTCTGGCTGGTGTTCGGTCCGTCGCCTGCGCTCACCTTCGCCCTGGTCAATGCGGTGGCTGTGCTGATCATCGCCTGCCCGTGCGCCATGGGTCTGGCGACGCCGACCTCGATCATGGTCGGCACCGGGCGCGGCGCCGAACTGGGCGTGCTGTTCCGCAAGGGCGAGGCGCTGCAACTGCTCAAGGACGCCAAGGTCGTGGCTGTCGACAAGACCGGCACCCTGACGGAAGGTCGTCCCGCCCTGACGGACCTGCAGATCGAGCCCGGCATGGAGCGCGCCCGCGTTCTGGCTCTGGTGGCTGCGGTCGAGGCCAAGTCGGAACACCCCATCGCCCGCGCCATCGTCGAGGCCGCCGAGGCCGACGGTCTGACACTGCCGCTGGTTTCCGCCTTTGAGTCCGTGACGGGACGTGGCGTGACCGCGACGGTGGACGGCGAGGCCGTGCAGATCGGTTCGGATCGCTACATGGGCGAACTGGGACTGGACGTGGGCGTCTTCGCCGATACGGCGGGCCGCATGGGCGATGAGGGCAAGAGCCCGCTCTACGCCGCCATCGGCGGACGTCTGGCGGCGATCATCGCGGTGGCCGATCCGATCAAGGCCAGCACTCCGGCGGCCATCGCCGCCCTGCACGGACTGGGCCTGAAGGTGGCGATGATCACCGGCGACAACCGCCGCACCGCCGCCGCCATCGCCCGCCAGCTGGGCATCGACGAAGTGGTGGCCGAGGTGCTGCCCGACGGGAAGGTCGAGGCGGTGCGCCGCCTCAAGACCGAGCACGGCCGCGTGGCCTTCGTCGGCGACGGCATCAACGACGCGCCCGCCCTGGCCGAGGCGGACGTCGGCCTGGCCGTGGGCACCGGCACCGACATCGCCATCGAGGCGGCCGATGTGGTGCTGATGTCCGGCAGCCTGAAGGGCGTGGCCACGGCCATCGCCCTGTCGCGCGCCACCCTGGGCAATATCCGCCAGAACCTGTTCTGGGCCTTCGCCTACAACACCGCCCTCATTCCCGTGGCGGCCGGCGCCCTGTATCCTGTCTGGGGCGTGCTGCTCTCGCCGGTGTTCGCGGCGGGCGCCATGGCCATGTCCAGCGTCTTCGTGCTCGGCAACGCCCTGCGGCTGCGCGGCTTCAAGCCGCCGCTCGCCGCGGGCGAGTCCTGAGCGGAGACGCAACGGGTTCTGCTGGAGCGGGAGAGTGAAATGAATATCGGACAGGCCGCCAGGGCCTCGGGCGTCTCGGCCAAGATGATCCGCTACTACGAGCAGACCGGGCTGATCCCCAAGGCGGATCGCAAGGAGTCAGGCTATCGCGACTATTCGGACGCCGACGTGCACCGCTTCCGCTTCATCCGGCGCGCCCGCGACCTGGGTTTCTCGGTGGCGGAGATTCAGGACCTGCTCAGTCTGTGGAACGACCGCTCGCGCCAGAGCGCGGACGTCAAGCGGATCGCCAGCACCCATATCGAGGAACTGAACGCCCGCATCGCCAGCCTCAAGCAGATGTCGGACACCTTGCAGACCCTGATCGCCTGCTGCGCGGGCGACGACCGGCCGGACTGTCCGATCCTGGCCGATCTGGAGGAGCCGGGCTCGCCCGCGCCGGCCGCCAGGGCGGCGGGCGGCGTCGGCCATCTGAGATCGCGGGCCTGAGCCGACGAAGGCGGCGGGGCGCACCCCGCCGCCGCGATCCGATCAGGCGTCGACCTTGATCACTCCGCGCCGGATCTGATCCAGCTCGATGGATTCGAACAGGGCCTGGAAGTTGCCGTTGCCGAAGCCCTCGTTGCCCTTGCGCTGGATGATCTCGAAGAAGATCGGTCCGAACAGGTTCTCGGTGAAGATTTGCAGCAGGATGCCTTCCTCGCCGACGTTTCCGTCGATCAGGATGCGGTTCTTCTTCAGCCGTTCCAGATCCTCGCCATGGCCGGGCACGCGCTTGTCGACCAGCTCGTAATAGGTCTCGATGGTGTCCTGCAGCTTGACGCCGCGCGCCCGCAACGCCTCGACGGTCTCGTAGATATTGTCCGTGGTCATGGCCAGGTGCTGGATGCCCTCGCCATTGTACTCCCGGATGAACTCCTCGATCTGGGACTGGTCGTCCTCGCTCTCGTTCAGCGGGATGCGTATCGCCTTGTCGGGAGCGATCATGGCCTGTGAGATCAGGCTGGTGGCCTGGCCCTTGATGTTGAAATACTTCTGCTCCTCGAAACCAAAGATCTGGTTGTAGAAGCCGGACCAGGTCCGCATCTGGCCCCGGCGGACGTTGTGGGTCAGGTGATCCAGGATATCCAGGCCGACGCTGTTTTCGGCTTCGGCCTCGCGCCAGCCCTCGATTTCGACCCAGTCGTCATAGAGCGATCCCGCCGCGCCGTGGCGGTCCACCAGATAGAGATAGGAGCCGCCGATCCCTTCCAGCACCTTTGCGTCCGGGCCGAGAGCGCCGGCCGAAGCGTCCGCCGGACGTGCGCCGCGCGACAGGGCCAGGTCGTAGGCCTGGGCCGCATCCGCCACGCGGAACGCCATGCCGCTGGCCGAGGGGCCGTGCAGGGCTCTGAAATCGGCCGCCTGGCCGGTCGTTTCGCCGTTGACCAGCAGATTGGTGCGGCCCTGCTTGTATCGCACCACCGCCTTGGTGGGATGGCGGTGGGTGGCGACGAAGCCCAGGCGCTCGATCAGGGCCTTCATGGCGGCGGGATCCGGGCTGGTGAATTCGACGAATTCGAATCCGTCCAGACCGATGGGATTGTCGGGAGTGAGGCTCATGATGGGCTCCGGGGTCGGCAGACGCACGTCTCCGCGCGAAAGGGAGGATGCGGGTGAGAAAGCAACGGCGACCCGCGACGAGGAGTGAGGCCGCCAGCGATCAACATAGGCCGCGATCACGCGTTTCGCCTTTCAAAACGCATCGGTTTATAGCAAAATGTGAAATACCATTTCGCAGTAGGCGCCTTTATGAAAGATCGTGATCTTGACGACATTGACCGCCGCCTCCTGCGCGCCCTCCAGGCGGACGCGAGCCTGAGCCATGCCGCCCTGGCGGAGGCGGCGGGGTCCTCGCCGGCGTCCTGCTGGCGGCGTGTCCGGGCGCTTGAGGAGACCGGCGTTCTCAAGGGTCCGGTGCGGCTGGTGGACGCCGAAAAGGTCGGTCGCGGGGTCAATGTGATGTGTCAGGTGCGGATGCGCTCCCACGCACCGGACGACCGCAACGCCTTCGAGGCCTATCTGACCACCCGCCCCGACGTCATGGAGGCCCACTCCATGTCGGGCGAATGGGATTATCTGCTGCGGGTCGTGGCCGCCGACGTCGCCGGCTACGAACGCTTCCTGATGCGCGACCTGCTCAACCACCCCAATGTGGCGACGGCGGCGTCCCATTTCGCGCTCAGCCAGGTCAAATACACCACCGCCCTGCCGCTCTGAGGTGAAGCTCAGGCCGGCGGGTGCTCCCGCACTTCGCACAGGTCGTGATCGGACAGCACCTCGATCACCCGGCAGGACCCGACTTCCCCGCCCTCGCAGGCCCGGCTCATTCGCGCCAGCTCCTTTTCCAGCGCCTTCAGGCTGCGGAGACGCGCGCGGACCTCCGCCAGCCGCGCCAGGGCGATGGCGTTGGCGTCCGCGCAGGGCCGGTCGGGGTCCGTGGAGATGTCCAGCAGGGAACGTATGGCGGGCAGGTCGAAGCCGAGCTGGCGGGCGTGCCGGATGAAGGCCAGTCGCCGCACGGCCGCCGGATCATAGAGCCTGCGCCCGCCGTCGGTGCGCGGCGGGGCCGCCATCAGGCCGATCTGCTCGTAGAAGCGGATGGTCGGGACCTTCACGCCCGTGGCGGCGGACAGTTTTCCGATCGGCAGGTCGGCGGCGCGCGTCGAGGACATGCCACGTCATTTAGGCCCTTGACCTTCCAACGACCAGAACCTGTAGGCCGGCCCCGCGTCAGGACGAGCGGAAGACGTCGTTCGCCCTGACACGAGAACCCATTCCCCGGTCATCCGGGCGTTCACGGTCGGAGATCATCATGGCGCTTCTTCCCGCGGCGACGGCGGCCCTGCTGCTCAACACCGTCGCCGGCGCGGCCGAGACACCGGCCGACGCCCCCGCACCGAACAGGCCGGCCGCCTGTTCTCCAGCCTTCAAGCCGGTCAACCACGACGAGGATTGGACGGCCCTGCGCGACCCCCGATGTCGAACGTCGCCCTGGGCGCGCCTCAAGGCGGTCCCCGCGGGCGAGGGCTGGCTCAGCCTGGGCGGAGAGGCGCGGTGGCGCGCCGAGTATCGCGGTCATGAACGGTTCGGGCGCGGCCCTCAGGACGATGACGGCGACCTGCAGCAGAGGCTGAGGGTGTGGGCCGATTACCGACCGACGCCGGGCCTGCGCCTGTTCGTCGATCTTCAGGACGCTCGCTCGGTCGGCCTCGACAGCAGCCGGTCCGTGACCGAGGAGAGCCATGTCGATTTCCACCAGGCCTTTGTCGAGGCCCGGACGGATCTGGGCGAAGGGACGCTCGTCACACGCCTGGGCCGCCAGGAGTTCGCGCTCGGCGCCTCGCGCCTTTTCGAGCCCCGCGAGGGCGCCAATGCGCGCACGGCCTTCGACATGGTGCTCCTGACCTACGCACGCCCGACGGGATGGTCCGGCGGACTGTTCGCGGGTTATGGCCTGCGCGAGGCGCGAGGCGCGTTCGACGACGCCTCGGACCGCGACTATCGCCTGTTCGGCGCCACGGCGTCGCGACGGCTGGGCGCCGGCCCGGAGGCGCCCCGGCTGGAGCTGCTCTATGTCAACACAGACCGCACCGGCGCAGTCTTCGACACGGGGATTGCAGGGCGGGACGACCGCCACACCGGATCCGCACGCCTGGACGGCCGGGCCGGAGCTTTGGACTACGATGCCGAAGCGGTCATCCAGCGTGGCGACTTCCGCGGCCTCGACATCCGCGCCTGGTATGTGTCGGCCGCCGTCGGGCACACTTTCGAACACGCCTGGTCGCCGCGGCTCAGCCTGCGGCTGGACGCGGCCTCAGGCGACAAGGACCGCGCCGACAACCAGATCAACACCTACAATCTGCTGCATGCGCCGCCGATCTCGATGCGAACGGAGCTGGGCGTGACCAATCTCGTCTCCGTCCAGCCCCAGGTCACGATCAAGCCCGACTCCAGAACGACCGTCGGTCTGCTGACTGCCGGCCTCTGGCGCCAGAGCCGCGAGGACGGCGTCTATCTGCTCAGCGGCCTGCCCGTTCGCTCGGGGATCGAAGGCCGATCGCGCTACGTCGGCTGGCGCTACGCCGCCTTCGCCACCTACGCCCTGACCCCCTTCGTCACCCTGACGGCGATCGGAAACCACACCGTCGCGGGGGATTTTCTCGAAGAGAGCGGGGCGCGCGACCAGACCTATGTCGGGCTGGGCGCGACCTTGAGATATTGAGCGGACACACGCCCACGAACACGGGAAGCCGGCGAGGAGACGATCAATGAAGAGACAAGGCGATTTCGAGTTCACCCTGGAGGACGGGCGGACGGTTTCAGGCCTCATCGAACAGCCCCAGGCGACGCCCCGGGGCTGGGCCCTGGTGGCCCACTGCTTCACCTGCGGACAGGACGGGCTGGCGGCCGCGCGCCTGTCGCGGGCCCTGGCGCGCAGCGGCGTCGGCGTTCTGCGCTTCGATTTCGCCGGGGCGGGCGACCGCGCTGACGAGGCGGGCGCGGCGAGCTTCGCCGCCGACGTCCAGGACCTGATCGCCGCCTCGGCCGCCATGGAGGCTGCGGGCATGACGCCCAATCTGCTGGTCGGCCACAGCCTGGGCGGACTTGCGGTGCTGGCGGCCGCCGAACAGCTGCCGCAGGTGCGCGCCATCGCCACCGTCGGCGCGCCGGCCGACGCGGCGCATGTGCTGACCCACCTGGCGCGGGACGACCTGGAGCGCATCGAGGCCGAGGGCGAGACCGTGGCGGACCTCGGCGGCAGGCCCTATCGGATCACCAGGGCGTTCGTGGAAGATGTCCGCACCCAGTCCACTAGAGACGCCATCGCGCGCCTGCGTCGCCCCCTGCTGGTCATGCACGCCCCCCGGGACGAGGTCGTCAGCATCGACAACGCCTCCGCCATCTTCGTGGCCGCCAAACATCCCAAGAGCTTCGTCTCCCTGGACGACGCCGATCACCTGCTCAGCCGCCAGGCGGACGCCGATTACGCCGCCGGGGTGATCGCCTGCTGGGCCTCGCGCTATCTCCCGGCGCTGGAGCCCGACCTGACGGGCGACGAGGGCCACGCGGACGGCGTCCTGGTCGAGGAGACCGGGGGCGGGGCCTATCAGGCGCGCGTGCGCATCGGGCCGCACGTCTTCCTGGCGGATGAGCCGGAGAGCCTGGGCGGACTGGGCAGCGGCCCCTCGCCCTTCGAGCTGGTTTCGGCTGGCCTGGGCGCCTGCAGCGTCATGACCATGCGCATGTACGCCGCCCGCAAGGGCTGGCCGCTTGAGCGGGCCGCCGTCCGCGTCGTCCATTCGAAGCGAAAGGATCAGACGCCCGCCGATGTGTTCCGGCGCGTCATCTCGATCAAGGGACCGCTGGACGAAACCCAGCGCACCCGCCTGCTGGAGATGGCGGATCGTTGCCCGGTGGACCTCACCCTGGTCCGCGGCTCCGAGGTCGAGACCGAACTCCTGCCGCCGGACTGAGGCGCGAGCGTCCTTTCAGGCGCCGTTGTGGCGTCCGAACACTCGGGTCGCGCCGTTGGCCAGCACCAGCATCGACACATAGGACTCGGGCCGCGGGCTCTCCATGCCGGGCGATCCGGCCGGCATGCCCGGCACGACCAGAGCGCGCGCCGCAGGCGCTTCGCGGACCAGGCGATCGATGTCCGACGCCGGAACATGCCCCTCGACGGCGTAGCGGCCGACCACGCCCGTGTGGCACGACGCCAGGCGTTCCGGCACGCCGTGGCGAGCCCGTATCGGCGCGAGATCCTCGACCTCGACCACGCGCGCGGTCCATCCGGCTTGACGCAGATGATCGACCCACAGGCCGCAGCAACCGCACCAGGGGGTTTTGTAAACGGTGATCCGGCGCGCAGCCTGCGCCAGCGTGGATCCTCCACCCGCCGTCAGGACAAGGCCAGCGCCGCCTGCGAGCATGGCTCGGCGGCCGATCTGATTTGAGGGCATGCGGTTTCCAGACTGTTTGGCGGGAGAGAAGACCCTATGGAGGCAAGACATCCTACATGGCGCCCCCATGGGCGAAGCGGCCCTTCTCCACGCGAGGCGTTATCGATGACCTTGCCGCGCTGCGAAAAAGATCCGAGCAACTACGCGGACGGGCTCGACTTCCGGGCTCCGAACGCTGGTATGATCCGGATGTAGACCAACTTGCTCAAGAGTTCGATCAGAGTCTGAGTGACAATGATTGCAGGAACCAAGGGAATGGCTCCCGGCACCACCAGGGCCAGCGGCAGGACCACAAGCGAATTACGGGTTCCCGCGCTAAAGGCGATGGCGCGCCCGGCCTCGGGCGTCAATTGCATCAAGCGTGACGTGGCCCACCCCAATATCGGCGCCAACACCGCGAACGCCAAGTAGATCGGCACGACACCGAGGGCCCGGTGCAGTGTCTGTCCCAGTTGCGGCACGACGGCGGCGACGACAATAAACAGCACCAGGGCCGTAGCGGGTACAGGCGCCAGGCCGAGCCACGACGAGACTCGGTCGCCCAGTGCTCGCCGCGCCGCCCAGGCCTGCACCAAAGCCGCCAGCGCGAAGGGTACAATGATCAACCAAACGAAGGCATGGATGAAGGGTCCAGGCTGCACATAGGCCGCCGCCTCCCCGCCAAGGAACAGGCGCAGATAGATTGGCAGCAGGGCCATCTGCACGATCAGCAACACCGGCGTCGCTGCCAACAGGAGCCGCGCATCGGCCCGACCCAAGTGAGCGAACGTCACGACGTAGTCGATGCAGGGGCACAGAAGCACCATCAGCACGCCCAGACGGATCAGAGGGTCTGGTGGAAGAAACTGGACCAAGCCAAGGACCAAGAGGGGTATGGCGACGAAGTTGACCGCCACAAGCGCGCCCAGGAAACGCAGTTCGCGAAGCGCCTGACAAAGGGCGGCGACCGGCACCTGAAGGAAGGTGACGAACAGCATCAGCGCCAATGCCGGATTGATAGAACCTTCTAGAACTTCAGCGCCGGGGATCTGGACGCCGACAATCGCCGCAGCGAGCACGGCGGCGAAATAGATCCAGACCTGCCGGGCCTCTAGCGCGTCTCGTAGAGCGGAGGGGCTCACGCGATCACATCCTATCCTTCGGGCGAATCGCGAAGAAGCCGACAAACATGGCGGTCAGGCTTTTCCTTACAGCCGCAAGAGCCGTCAACGCTGCGTCCCTTAAAGTCACTTCCAGCGAGTAGCCTTTGGCAAGCGAGCTTCGCGGGTTGAGGTTCGCGGGATTTCTAACGGACTTCATCGCCTTCTCAACCGCCGCGCGCCGGTCGATAGCGCTTGATGGTCACTCAACCTTTAGGATCACGATCGCCCATGCTCGGGCCGCGCGCGAAATCCACTAAAAGTCTTCATAAAGGCCGCCGATCTCGATCTGGCTCGACAGGCGCAAACTGGGTGGCCAAGATGTCGTCGGCGGGTTCCGGTACGGATAGGCGCTGGTCTTGAGCTGGGGGACGCGGTGCGTCGGCGGCGATCAGGGCTGAAACTCCCGGCTTCCACACAGAAGTTCCAGGCCCGCCCCCTCACCTTACTCACTGAGGCCTTCAGTCGAAGCCGGGGTCAATGATTCCGGCGCGAACAGCGATCGCTACGGCTTCGATTCGCGTCCGAACGCCCAATTTCGCGCAGGCCTTCTCGATGTAACTATCGACTGTCCGAGGCGACAACCCGGCGATCCGTCCGATATCATACGAGCTTTTTCCGCGGCTGACCCAGCCCAGACACTCTTCCTCGCGTTCACTCAGCCGCTTCTGGAGAGGGGGCTGAATCTGAGGGATGTCATCCATCTCGCGCTCCTTCCAGTGAACGCGGTTCACGCTGAGCGGGAATCAGTCGTGGAGCAACGACAGAATTTTGCGGGTCGCCCGCCGCTTATTTGCGGGTCCGAGCCGCCCGTCTCTTGGTTGTCGTGGCGCGGTCTGGGGCCTACACACCCAGCGTCGGGCGCCGTGAGATAGGCGTGCAGCCAGAGCCAGGGACCGCCATGGCGGAGGCAGCGCTGCGCGCTGAAGTAGCGGGCCTCGCATCGCTGAGGATTCCAACGCCCGACCCCTCCGCCTTGCGCCCGGATTCCGTTTGATTCATGCTGACCTCGCCGATGCTTGCGTCGGTGGGGCCTGGAATCCCCTGTGCGATATCAAATCATCGACGACGTGCGGCCACCCGCACTTCGGCATCCGCTCCGTCGTGGCCTGCGCGTGCGCGTGGGTCCGGGGCTGCGCGACCACGCCGGGATTCCTGTGCCTCTCGTCGAGAGACCGGAGATCCGTGGTGACCGATACGAAGTCGATGGAGGAGGAGGCGCAGGACGGCATCAACCGACTCTACCGCCGCTATTCCGCCTGGCTTGATCGTCGTCTCCGCGTTCATGTAGGCCCTGATGACGCTGCTGACGTGGTTCAGGAGACCTACATACGCGCCGCACCGTACGCCGCAGCGGACATACGCCATCCAAAGGCTTTCCTCCTCCGCATCGCGCTCAATCTGGTGCGTGACGACAGCCGGCGAAGCGCGCGTCGTCGTCGAAATCAGGATCAGCATCAGCCGTCGGAAGCGGAAGCCGCGCCACAGTTCGATCAGGTACTTCTGACCCAGATCGTGCGGTCCATGCCGCCGCTTTATCGCGACGTCTTCGTCTTGAGCCGCTTTAGCGGTATGACTTATCCCGAAATCGCCCAGTCGCTCGGCGTCAGCGTGAAGACGGTGGAGTGGCGCATGTCCAGGGCGCTCGAATACTGCGCGTCTCGACTGGATCTGTAGGCGACCGGATGACGATCCAAGCTGACATCAGGCGCAAGGAAGCCACCGACTGGTTCGCCCGTTTGAACCAGCGCAAGGTCACGACCGCCGACATCCAGGGCTTCAGCGACTGGCGCCGGGACCCGGAGAATGCCCGCGCCTTCAGCCGCGTGGAGGCCATGTGGGACGCCGCCGGAACCCTCGCGAAGGACCCGGCCATGGCGGCCCTCGCGGACGACGCGATCGAGCGTGCCGACCGTCGCAGACGAGGACGAGCCAAGGGTCTTTCTGACCGCCTTCTTCCCCTCGGAGCCGCCGGCGCGGTCGCCTTGGCCCTCGGCGCCGCAGGCCTGTTCTGGTGGTCCGCGCAGCCCGTCGTCTACGGCACGGGCATCGGAGAACAGCGCACCGTGCGGCTGGATGACGGGTCGCGCATCATCCTCGACACGGATTCGCGCGTGTCCGTGCGCCTAAGCGGCTCCAGCCGGGTGGTCAGTCTGACGAGCGGCCGCGCCCTGTTTGATGTCCAGGCCGATGCGTCGCGCCCCTTCGTGGTCCAGGCGGGCGACACTCAGGTCATCGCGGTCGGAACCCGCTTCGGCGTGCGTCGGGCCGGTGAAGGCGCGCGCGTCGTGCTCGTGGAGGGCCGGGTTGATGTGCGCAAGCCCACCTCGAGCGCTCAGGGCTGGAGCCTGTCGCCTGGCCAGCTGCTCACCACCTCTGCGTCGGCCCCGAGGGTGGTGACGGCCAATGTTCCGGCCGAAACAAGCTGGACGCTTGGTCGTCTGACGTTCGAGCGCACTCCAATCGCTACCGCCGTGGCGGAGATGAACCGCTACTCCACCACGCCCATCGAGCTGCAAGATGCCCGCGTCTCCGCCGTTCTCGTCAGCGGCGTGTTCGACGCCGGCGACGTCGACGGGTTCGTGGCGGCGCTCGGCGACCTCTACAATCTGGAGGTCACGACGGCCGCCGACGGTCGTTTGGTGCTAACCGCTCCGACCTGAAAATTATTTCGTCCCGCATTTAGGGGACAGGCCGCGACCCATCGTCTCCTCCCCGCCCCGCGATACCGCGGGTAGAATTGGGGGAAGATCATGGGTCACAGGTTCACGTCCACCGCGCTTGCCGCTCTGCTGATGGGCGCCGCGACGCCGGTCATCGCGCAGTCGACCGAGCCAGTCCGCGCCTTCAGCATCGGGGCCGGGCCGCTCGAGCGCAGCCTGCCGATCTTTGCCCAGCAGAGCGGCCATCAGATTCTTTATCCCAGCGCTCTCGTCGCGGGTCGCCAGGCCCCGTCCGTCACCGGCGAGCTCACACCGGAGGCGGCGCTGGGTGAGCTGCTCCGCGGCACTGGCCTTACCTATCGGCAGAGTCGCCCACGGGTTTTCGTCCTCGTCGATCCGATGGCGCGGGCCGACCTGACGGAAGCGACGCAGCTTGAAGAGATCGTCGTGACCGGGACCTATCTGCGGGGTGCAGACAGCCCCTCGCCTGTAACGGTGCTGACGCAGGCGGACGTCGAACGGCAGGGGCGTGGCACCGTCGCCGAGACCCTTGCGGCCCTGCCTCAGAACTTCACGGGCGCCGCCTACGAAGGATCAGCGAACACGGGCGCTGACCGGTCGGGCCGCAACACCAGCTCTGCAACCGGGGTCAACCTTCGCGGGCTGGGAGCGGATGCGACCCTCGTTCTGGTCAACGGGAGACGCGTCGCCGGCACAGGCAATGCTGGCGACTTCGCAGACATTTCCAACATTCCGACGAGTGCGATCGCCAGAGCCGACGTCCTGCTTGATGGAGCATCCGCCCTCTACGGCGCCGACGCCGTGGGCGGCGTGGTCAATATCATCCTGAGAGACCGCTTCGAGGGGGCTGAAACGAAGCTGCGGGTCGGCGGCACGAGCGATGGCGGCGCCGAGGAGCTCCTGCTGTCACATGCGGGTGGACTGAACTGGTCGAGCGGATCGATCGTCGCAGCTTACGAATATCATGATCGGGGGGAGCTGGCCGGCGCAGCCCGGGAGGCCACGCGAGACGCAGACCTGCGGCGCCTGGGGGGAACGGATCGACGGCCGCTCTTCGCCGCCCCGGGGAACATCGTACGCTTTGATTCAGCGACAGGGAGCTACGTGCCGCTGTTCGCCATCCCGGATGGGCAGAACGGTATCGGCCTTCGACCTTCCGATTTCATCGCCGGGCAAGTTAATCGCACCAGCCAGATCGAAGGGCAGTGGTTTCTGCCGCACCAGAAACGACAAAGCCTCTTCTTTGCCGCTCAGCAGAACCTGCCCGGCAGCTTCCGCCTGGATGGCGACGTCCGATACACCGAACGCAACTATACGCTGAGAACATCGGCGGACATCGGCACCCTGACGGTGAACACCGCCAATCCGTATTTCGTATCACCGAACGGCTCGACCTCTCACGACATTGCATACTCCTGGATCAGGGATCTGGGTCCCGGCCGGATGGACGGCGAAACCACCAGCCTTGGCGGGGCCGTGGGGATCACGGGCGAACTGCTGGGCTGGAACGTATCCGCCTATGCCAGCGGCGGGCGCGAAACCAGCGGGCGTCTGCAGTCCAATCGCGTCCAGACGACCTTCCTGCAGGAAGCCCTCGGGACCCGCGCGGACATCCCCACGACGGATTTCAGCACGGCACGGGACGGGTTCTTCAATCCCTTCGGCGGACCTGCTTCCAACACCGCCACCATCCTGTCGCACATCGGGTCCGGCTATACGGCTGTTGAATATGCGACGACGGTAGGCTCATTCAACTTCAAGACCGACGGAACGGTCGTTGAGTTGCCCGGCGGGCCGCTGAGGGCGGCCGTCGGGTTTGATTTCCGCCGGGAACAGTATGAGTCGACAGGCGAGAATTTCCTGTCAGGCACCGCCCCTCGGGTGGTTGCACCCATCGCCTTCGAGCGGGACGTGTCCTCCGCTTTTGTCGAACTGCGAGCACCACTCATTGGGCAGGCAAACGCCAGACGCTGGATTGAGCGTCTTGAACTCTCGCTCGCCGGTCGCGTCGAGGATCACGAAGGGGTCGGCCGCACCAGCAATCCGAAAATCGGCGTGCTTTACAGTCCCACGTCAGACCTTCTGCTCCGAACCTCCTGGGGGACATCGTTCCGGGCGCCGTCGCTCCGCGAACTTCAGAGCGCCTATCAAATCGGGCCGTCCTTCCTGAACCGGGCCGGGACCAACGTCCTCACCCTGATCCAGTATGGCGGCAACCCCGACCTGGTTCCGGAAACAGCGGAGTCGGTGACCGCCGGGTTTGTGTGGACCCCCGCCCCCTACGAGGGTCTGCGCGTTGAAGGAAACTGGTTTCGGACCCGGTTTGACAACCGCATTGGCAATCCGGTCATCCAGAACCTGACCAACGCCCTGAACGATCCGGCGCTCGCGCCATTCGTTCGATACGTGTCGCCGACCACGTCCGCGGAAGACCGCGCGCTCGTCCGGTCCCTGCTGGACCACCCCGGCAACTTCAATCCGGCGGTCTTTCCGGCGACATCTTATGGCGTGATCGTCGATAACCGGTTCGTCAATGCTTCCGGCGTCGAGGTCGAAGGCCTCGATCTCGCGGCGCGCTACCGTTTCGAACTCGGCGCCGGACAGGCGATGATCGACGGAGCCGTGACCCATCTCCTGACCAATGATCGGACGATCACTGCGGCATCACCCACGGAAGACCTGCTTGGCGACCCGAATTTTCCGGCCCGCTGGCGGGGTCGCGCGGGTGGCCAGTGGATGAGCGGAGCGCTGACCGTCGGCCTGATCGCCAACTATGTGAGCGGCGGTCGCGACCCGCTGTCCAATCGCCAGATCGACGACTGGGCGACCTTTGACGGGCAGGTTCGCTATGACTTCGAAAGCGGCTGGCGCGAAGGCCTGTCGGTCACCCTGAACGTCCTGAACCTCTCCAACGCGGCCCCTCCCTTCTACGATGCTCCCGGCGGGATCGGGTTCGATGGGGCGAATGCAAACGTCTTCGGACGGCAGATTTCTCTTCAGCTCGTCAAGCGCTGGTGAGACGCTGTGAGACGAGACATCGCGGGCGCGCTCGGCGCCCTGGCTCTCGCGTGCCCGATCCCGGCTGCCGCGGACCCTCTCACCCTCGACACCCTGCTCGGACTTGAGACGTTCGGGCGCGTCGCCCTGAGCCCCTCCGGAGCCGTAGCGGTGTTCGAGGAGCGAAGGGCGCGGGGCGATCTGCCCCGCTACGACACCCAGCCGGAGGGCGCGCTCAGATATGCACGCCTGTACCGGTTCGATCCGGCTGATCCCGAACGGGTCCGACCGGTCGTGCCGATGGATGACGACGCCGGCTATACGATGGGGCCTTTCTCGCCCGACGGCAAAAAGCTGGTCGTTTTCCGACTTCAGGATCTCAGCTTCCGGATCGGGGTGGTCGATATTGAGACCGACGCTGTGTCCTGGATGGACATCACGCCCGAGACCGGCGCGTGGGGCCGATCGGTTCAGTGGATCTCGGCGTCGGAATTTCTCGTGCTCGGCATGCCGCGGGGAGATCTCCCTCCCCGTCTCGCAGACCTCATGACGACCCAGCTTCACCTGCCCGATCTGTGGGCCCGCGCCTCTCGGGGCGAGCCGGCCTTCATATCCGTCGGCAGGGATCCGGGAGAAGCGGACCGGCCCGTTCGCGCGCTCTGGCGGGTGGATGCTGCGTCCGGACAGGCGCGACTGCTGTCGGAGGGGCCGTTTCTCGATTTTGAAGCGTCTCCGGATGGCCGTCACGTTGCGCTGATCGCGGACGGTCCCCTGCACCCGCTGCCCGATCCGGAAACAGCGACCCAGGTCAGGCGGGCGCGCTGGCTGCGCCTTGTCGACGTGCGCTCCAGCGCCGTCATTGATCCAGCCGAGGCCCGCGATATTTCTACCGGACTTCTGGTGTGGGCTCCGGGATCTGACGCCGTCCTCGTCACAGTGATTGGGACGCAGCCCGCGAAAGTTCTCTCGATCTCCGTATCGGGCGCGGCCCGCGACGTGACGCCAGCAGGGGTCAGGCCCGATGCGGACATCGATTCCCACGGCAACCCGACCACGCACGCTGGCTGGCTAGGCGAAACCCCTGTCGTCCGCGGGCGCCTTGGCGATCTGTCGGGCTGGCATATTCAGAAGGGTGCGGAGACATTCACGGTCGCCGGACTGACCGGATCAGCGCGTCTCGCGGCTCAGGGAGATCGGGGGGCCCTCTTCGTCGACGCAGGCCGGGTCGCGCGGCTGCATCCAGACGCGACGCTTGAGGATCTGGGCGCGGCGACGGGACTTGGCCGCCCCGACGGTCCGTTGGGCCAACGGGCACAGACCGACCCGATGGGAGCGTCGACCCTGGGCGTACGTGTTTCGGGCGGCCGGACCTGCCGCGTATTTGCCGATCTGGGCCGACCGGAAACGTGCATGGACGCCGTGGCGAGCGGGAGCGCCAGTTTCGCTGCGGGGATAAGCGTCGGTCCCGGTCTGGAAGGCCGCGGGGCGAATCTGCTGCACCTCCACTCAGAACATGGCTCAACGGTCGTCTGGCGTCTCAATCCCGAGCTCGACGCCGTCGATGTGCCCGACCCGCATCTCGTCACGGGGCCGGAGCAGGTCAGGGGGTGGCTCTACCTGCCGACCACCCCGCACGACCGTCCGCCGCCTGTCGTCGTCATTCCCTATCCCGGGGCAACCTACCCCTCCCCGCCGCGTGCGATGCGCCCGGAGTCCGTTCAGATGACCCTGAACGGCGGCTTGCTGGTGGCCGCCGGGTACGCGGTCCTCTACCCCGATCTGCCGACAAACGCTGAGCCCTCCAATGGACTGGCGGACCGCATTCTCGCTGTCGTGGACGCGGCGGCGTCAGATGGGTTGGTGGACCGCGACCGGATCGGCCTGTGGGGCCACAGCTTTGGGGCCTGGGCCGTCATGCTCAGTGTGTCGCAGTCGTCGCGTTTCGGCGCTGTCGTGGCCATCAACGGAAACTATAATCTCGCTTCAGCGATCGCTTCCCTGTCACCGCATGCCCGAATGTCGGGAGAGAATGATCTCGGCGTGACAGGCTGGTCGCGATGGCTTGAAACGGGGCAGGCCGGGATGTCGAGGGCATACTGGAGCGACCCGGAGCGCTACCGACGCGCCAGCGCCTTCGAACGCGCCGCTGATATTTCAGCGCCTGTCCTGCTGTTCCATGGCGAGATGGATTCGCCTTCAGGGCAGGCGGAACAGATGTACGCGGCGCTCCGGCGATTGCGACGGCCCGCGGCGCTGACCTATCTGTTCGGCGAGGATCACAGCATCCACACGCCCGGCAATGCGCGGGTCTATTACGCTCAGATTCTGGACTGGTTCGATCGACACCTCAGGTCCGGCGCTCCGCAATCCGCATCTGCCAGCGCCGGAGCCATGCCTCCGTCAGGGCGAGACTGATCAGCCTGGAAAAGCCCCCTCGCCACAGCAGGGCTTCTCGGGTGAGTTCACTGGAAAAGCCGGGAGCCAGCAGGCCCGCCTGGGCCAGTTCTCCTTCGAGGAGGAAGCTGCGGAGAAACGGCAGGTTGGACGCGACAGCCTCCCCATAGAACTTGCCCAGTTCACCCTTGGAGCGACGTGAGAAGATCGCGGGCGGCAGGACGTCTTCATAGGCCGCGCGAGCCGCGGCGCGATCCCGGCCGCCCTTCGTCAGTTCGACCGACGACAGAGCCAGCCCGGCTTCCATGACTGGCTGGCTCAGCAAAGGATGCACGCTCGGTCCTGGCCGATTTCGCACCGCCAGGCCGTGAAAGGTCTGGCAGTTCACCAGGGCGGCGATCTGCAGGGCCTTGCCCGGGGGCACGCCCTTGAGGTCCTGAAACCATGGGTGCTCCCATTTGCTGCGGCCTCGCCGATGCCCTCTCCAGGCTTTCATCCAGGCGGCCGGCCATAACGACTGCCCTGTCCAGCGCGCGGTCTGATGAAGGACCGGGAAACGCGCCATCAGCCTGCGTTCAAAGACCTCGTCCAGTGCAACCAGATAGCTGGGCATCTGGAAAAAGACCGCATCTCCACCCTGCCCCGTCATCGAGCCACAGGCGCCTGAGGCCTCGACCCTGGCGGCGACATCGTCATTGTAGTCGGTGTCGAGATCATTGATCGCGGGCCGAAAGCCGTGGGCTGACCGATCGAGCCGAGCTTTCGACAGGGTGACGCCCCGCCGCCCCACCTCTGTCAGGACGTGGCCGTGTCGTTCCACGATCGGGCGCGCGAATACGCGCTCATCGCCCTCGGGGTCGTCAACATAATGGTTCAGCCAGACGGAAACCTGCGACCGCGCCCGATCACCGAGGGCGCCGGCGACGATGGCGGAGTCCAGTCCTCCGCTGACCTCCATGAGCCAGCGCCCTCCGCCGGCGAAGGCGCACACTGTCCGGTCGACAACGGCGCGGATGTCCGGTCGGGCCCCGTGTCTCGCGGCGCGATAGATTTCTCCGGGGGCCCAGACCTGGGAAGAGCGCCCGGCAGGCCCGCGCACACAGGCCAGTGCGCCCGCCGCGATCGGAAAAAGCCCTGTCAGGGCGAGCTCGTGCCGAAAGGAGCCGCCCCTGTGAAGGAGCTGGCCAAGCGAGTCCCAGTTTACTGCGAGTTCGTCGGGCAGAAGCGCGTCCAGGGCTGAAGGTGCGCTAGGCGCGATGACGGTGACGCCAGCCTTGCCCCAGGCCACCGCCTCGAGCGCCCCGGACGGATCTCGAAGGACCGCCGCCTCTCCAGAGACTCTTCGCACGAGGACGTAGCGCCCCCAGTGGCTCCGTACGATCCGCTCTGCCCGCGTTGGATCCAGGGGCCTGCAGGCGACCGCGCCCCGATCATCTTTCGACAGGGCGCGCCCTTCATTGTCGAATATCTGTCCGAGGACCACGCCGTGGCCATCAAGACCTTCGGTGATCTCGAGCCGGGACGTGGCGGGCGCGAACACCTCGAGGTAGGGCCGCGCCACGACCTTCCTCCATCCGGCTCCGGCGAGGCGGCGACCGACTTGCTCTGAGAGCCGCTCCAGGGCCCCGGGCTCATCCTCCACCAGGACGACGTAGCTATCCGCGCTCATGGTTCAGATCACCATGATGGGGCGATACATTGTGAGGGTCTCGGGGTTCTGACTGACGCAGTGGTCCCCGATCTGCAGCCAGCAATGCGCCATGAACGGCCAGGTTCGGACGCCGAAAACCCAGTCGGCATCCAGGCCGGCCGCATTGAGGAAACGAAGAAGAAGCTCGGCTTGGAACAGGCATGCGCCCACCCGCGGCGCAAAGGGAAGCAGGCGCCGAAACATCTCGACACGTCCGGACACAGCGATGAGGTCGTCACGACAACCCTCCCGACCGGCGAAGCCCTCTACCAGCGCCTGGAGGGCCGGTCTGCGCATCGAGGCGCCGGCCCAGATCGACGCAAAACTGGCCATGTCCCGCAGTGACGGATGCTGGGCGGCTGTCTGCGGTAGGGCATATTTCGGCAACGGCGGCGCCCCAGGGCGGTCGCTCGCCGGACCATCCGACTGAAGAAGATCGTTCGCGGCGAGATCGAGCAGCAGATCCATGGGGGCTCGAAGCGCAGCCCCGTTCACCTGCACGGTCGGACATTCGGGCACGAGAATGTAATCGTCGGTCTCGAGGTCCAGCAGGATGAGATCGTCTCCCGATTTGACGGCGTGGACGGTTCTCGCCAGCAGAGCGTTCTCGGATAAGGCCGAAACCTGGACGTCGGCGACCATGCAGATGTGCCTTATGTGACCCACCCGGCGAGCAGAGACGGGCGGCGTTTTCTCCAAGGAGGCGGACCGCCTTGCGAGCGGCCCGCTCCAGTGTCAGCCGACCGACATCTCCCAACGCTCGGGAGAATTCAGTTCGATCAGGTGTCCGGTCATCGAGGACCGGGTCAGGCAGCGGGCTTTTCCAAGCCGCAGCACGCGGGTGTTGGCGTTCATCGCCATCTCCTTGTCTTGGAGCGCCCCTTCTCTGAACGCATCGGGCGGGGCGAAGCCGAGCGTCCGGGCCGCCCCTCAGGGACGGCCCGTCTCGATCAGGCGCTCGCCGGGATGTCGTATCGTTCCGGCGAGTTCAGCTCGACGAAGTCTCCGTCGGTCGCCGAGCGGGTCAGCTTGCGCGCCGCGCCAAGGCGCACGAGGCGCGAGATGGTCTTGGGGGTCATGGTCGTCTCCTGTTTTGAACAGCCGACAAAACGTCGACGACCACCCATCAACCCCCGGACGACAATCGATTCAAACTATATTTCGCGTATACTCGGACTGACCGGGATCGATCCTGCGAGCGCGTGAGGCGAGACTTCCTGCACCCACACGCCAGCGCTCATGATAGGCCTTCAGCCCATCCTTCTCCTGCGGGTCGATCTCCACTTCAGTCAGACCGTTCAGTCGGCGCAGTGGCGACAGGCGGCGGCGGACGCGGACGAGGCTCTCGACAAGAGGCTGGTTCTCGCAGCGGCTGAGGATGTCGTCGATCCAGGCCTCGACGGCGGCGTCCGAGCCATCCGATGGAGGCGTCTCTCCCATGGCGGCGGCCGCGAGCCGGAGATGGGCGACCTCCAGATCCAGCAGGCCCAGGATGTCCTCAAGGGGAACGCCACGGGTGAAATAGCCGAGCCCACGGCGGTCTTCGATCAATCCTTCGCCGCACAGTCGAGAGAGCGCCTCGCGAACAGGGCTTGTGCTGAGCCCGAGGCCGGCCGCGATGTCCGCGATGGACAGATGCTGTCCGGGAGCGAGGCCTTCATCAAGGGCTGCGCGCAAACTCGCCAAGGCGGTTCCGAACGGGTCGCGCTGCCTCATGACCTCGCCCCTGTTGCGGCAATACGAACGTCCGCGATGACAAGTTCTCGGGTCGACCAGGCCATGGTCCGGTTCCAATACTGATCTCCGCAAGAAACCTGCGCCTGAACCGCAGATTTTATGCTCTTGATCTTTCAAGGCTTTCATTTGGCGCCCCTGTGAGGCAGTTTTCAACCTGCAGGGGTGCGGTTCGGATAGCGCGCGTGGCGCCCGCAGGAGGGAGGACTTGGCGACATGGACGCCCGGCAGACGCAGACGGCGAACGCGGTCCTCTCCTCGAGCCTGCGGCTGATCCGGACCCACAGGCGGATGCGCTCGGCCGATGTCGCTCAGGGGATGAACATGGCCCTGCGCTCGTATGAGCATTTCGAGTCCGGTGCAGGCCGCATCAATATCGAGCGCATTCATCGCTTCGCCGAGGTCACGGACAGCGATCCGCACGGCATCCTAGCCGCGCTCGCTATCGGATCCCCCGCATTCGCCTTGCGGTGCGCCGACAACAAACTTGCGACGATCCTGGCCGTGGCGCTCCAGGAGTTCGATGAGGAGGCGGGCGACGCCATCAGCGAGCTGGGCGCGCGAACAATCATCAACGCCTTCACAAAGACGCTCCGGGACCTTGCCGACCTGTCCGTGCGGCGTGACGCGGAGGCGGACGCCTGGCTGGACCAACGTCGAGGGCGGCTGCTCGCACCGGCCCGGGATGACGGTTAGCGCCCGACCGCGCAACGTGACGCCTGCGGTCGTAGATCCACGGTCGTTATGTAACGGACTGTCGCTGCAATCCCGTTTCGCGGCTGGATTCGGGGATGCAATCCCCCGTTCCCGCCTTCGCACCGACATCCACTCCGGAGCTCGACGCCCTGACGACGCGCCAGCGCCAGTGTCTTCGTCTCGCGGCGCTCGGGCTCACGTCCTCGGGCATCGGAGAGCGGCTCGGGCTGTCACCTCGCACCGTTGATGAGCATGTGATGACGGCGTGCAGCGTTCTGGGCGTCCGCACTCGTGTCCAGGCCGTCGCGCGGATGGCGGTCGGCGACCGGCGCGCTGACGAAGCCCGCTCATTCCGACCGTAGATTTCCCACCGGGTTCTGGCGGGTCGTTTCCGGCAAACGATTCCGCTGAGCTGATGCGTCCACTGGAACGCCCCATGCTCGATCTCGCCTTCGTCCTCGCTCTCGCCCAGACCTGCGCCCCCTCGGTGGCGCCGCAGACCCTCGCCGCCGTTGCCTATGTTGAGAGCCGCTTCGACCCCTTCGCCATCGGCGTCAATCGCGGAGGGTCCAAGCCCCCGCGCCAGGCCAGCGCGCAGCAGGCGGTCGAGACGGCGCATCAGCTCCTGCGCGACGGGGCCAACCTTGATCTCGGCCTCGCCCAGATCAACAGCGATAATCTCCAATGGCTCGGCCTCACCGTCGAAGACGCCTTTGATCCCTGCCGCAGCCTCGCCGCCTCCGCCGAAGTGCTGCGCGCCGGCTATCGCCCGACCGGTGACAGTCCTGATGCTCGCCAGGCCGCGCTCCGCGTCGCCCTGTCCCGCTACAACACGGGCCATCCGCAGCGTGGATTCCGCAACGGCTATGTGCGCCGCGTGGAGGCGGCCGCGGCGCGGCTGTCCCTCACCCTGCCGTCCCAGGTCGCCGCCCCGTCGTCGGGCGCTCCGGTCCATCTCGCCGCGCAGGCTCCGCCTCCCGCCTGGGACATCTTCGCCCGGGCGCGCGCGGCCGCCCACATCGCCGTCTCGACACACCCCATCGGGAGTTCGCCGCCATGACCGTTCGTGTTTCCAACGCCCGCCGCTTGGCCGCCGCATCGGCCATCGCCTGCGCCGCCAGCCTGGCCGCAGCCGGTCCCGCCTTCGCCTCCGCCAATGTCGAAGGCCTGCTACAGAATGTGGTGGACATGCTGACCGGCAACACCGCCCGGCTGCTCGCGGTCCTCGCCGTCGTCGTGGTCGGCATTCTCTGGATGTTCGGCCTTTTCGACCTGCGCCGGGCCGCCATCGTCGTGCTGGGCATCGTCGTGGTTTTCGGCGCGGCGGAGATTGTCAGTCTCATCACCGGGGGCGGCTGATGACCGGCACCTGCGTCACCGCCGCGATCCTCGCGCTCGGGCTCGGTGCCCTGCCGCTGCGCCGGATCGTCTCGCCGGCGCGGTTCGCCCAGACGCTGGGCGGCGTCGCGCTCGGACTGCTGCTCGCCGCCAGCGTCGCCCCGGCGGGAGGCGGCCATGGATGATGAGCGCCTGGCGGAAGACCCGCTGTTTCTCGCCTGCACCCGGCCGGCGATGGTGATGGGCGTCCCGATGGAGGCCTTCGGCGTCAACGTCATCCTGTCGGGGATCGTCTTCCTCGTCGGCGGCAGCCTGCTTTATCTGCTGGTCGCCCCGGCGCTGCATCTGGTGTTTCGCGCCATCTGCAAGGCGGACCACAACGCCTTCCGGCTGCTGGTCGTCTATGTCGACACCAAGGGCCGGGCGCGAAACGGCGCGACCTGGGGCGGCTCTTCGCCGACGCCCCTGCCCTTGGTGCGCCGCCTCACGCCCAGAGGTCTGCGTCATGGCTGACGGCGTCTCCATGCGGCGGCTGAAGCAGGAGCCCGAGGCCCGGGCCGCCCTGCCCTACGCGCGTCACGTCACCGACGAGATTGTGGCGCTCGACAGCGGCGCCCTGATGATCGGCCTGAAGCTCGACGGCGTCAGTTTCGAGACCGCCGATGCCCGCGACCTGAACGACTGGCACGTCAAGCTGAACCAGGCCTGGCGCAACCTCGCCGACGATCGGCTGGCCGTCTGGCACCATGTCGTGCGCCGCCCGATCGCGCTGAGGCCCGCAACGGGCCACGCCTCGGCCTTCGCGCGCGAGCTGTCGGTCGACTATGACGCCCGGCTCGCGGCCGGACGCCTGTTCGTCAATGAGCTCTATGTCTCGCTGGTGCTGCATCCGGGCCGCGAGGCCGGCGAGCGTGCCGGCGCCCTGATGCGGCGGCTGCGCGCCGCCCGGCGCGGCGGCGCCGAGATCGACGCCGCCCTGCTGCGCCGTCTGGAGGACGCCGCCCGCGACCTCGTGCAGTTTCTCGGGCGATACGGCCCGCGCTGCCTCGGCCTCTATGAACGGCGCGGTCTGTGGTTCTCCGAGCCGCTGGAGATGGTGCGCCTGATCCTGACCGGCCGGGCCGAGCGGGTGCCGCTGACCTGCGGCCATCTCGGCGACGCCGCCTATGCCGCACGGGTCATCTTCGGCCGCGAGGCCCTGGAACTGCGCGACGTCGCGGAGACCCGGTTCGCCGGAGTCCTGGCGATCAAGGAGTATCCGTCCGTCACGCGGCCCGGCCTGTGGGACGGTTTGCTCGACGCGCGCTTCCCCTTCGTCGTCGCCCAGTCCTTCGCCTTCCTGTCCAAGCCCGCGGCCCGCGCGGTGATGGAGCGCAAGCAGAACCAGATGGTCTCCGCGCGCGACCGCGCGGCTTCCCAGGTCAAAGGCCTGTCCGACGCGCTGGACGATCTGGTCTCGAACCGCTTCGTCATGGGCGAACACCACGCCTCCATCCTGGTCTATGGCGACGACCCGGCCGCCCTGGCCGACCACCTGGCCAAGGCGCGCGGCGTGCTGGCCGACTCCGGCTTGGTAGTGGCGCGCGAAGACCTGGGGCTGGAAGCCGCCTTCTGGGCGCAGTTTCCGGGCAATTTCACCAAACGCACCCGGCCCGCCGCCGTCACCTCGCGCAACTTCGCGGCGCTCGCGCCCTTCCACGCTCATCCGGTCGGGCGGCGATCGGGCAATCACTGGGGGGAGGCCTTGGCGGTGCTGCGGACCACGGCCGCCTCGCCCTTCCATCTGAACCTGCACATCGGCGACCTCGGCCACACCTTCATCTGCGGCCCGTCGGGCTCGGGAAAGACCGTGGTGCAGAACTTCATCCTGGCCCAGCTGGAGCGGTTCGGCGTCCAGCAGCTGTTCATCGACAAGGACCGCGGTGCCGAGATTTTCGTGCGGGCCTCGGGCGGCGACTATCTGGCGCTGAAGGCCGGCGAGCCGACCGGCTTCGCGCCGTTCAAGGCGCTGACGCCGTCCCCCGCCAACCGGGCCTTCCTCGCGCGGCTGGTGCGCGCCCTGGTGGATCGGCCCGGCGAGACCCTGACCGTGTCCCAGGCCCGCGCCATCGACGACGGGGTCCGGGCGCTCGAATCCCTTCCGAGGGCGCAGCGTTCGTTGTCCGCGCTCAGGAGCCTGCTCGGCCAGGGCGACGCGGGCGGGATCGGCGCCCGGCTGGAACGCTGGGTTCAGGGCGGGCCGCTCGCCTGGGTGCTGGACAATCCGGAGGACGCCGTGGCGCTGGACGCCCGGCTGGTCGGGTTCGACATCACCACCATCCTAGACGACGCCGAGGTGCGCGCCCCGGTGATGCTCTATCTGCTGCACCGGATCGGCGAGCGGGTGGACGGCCGCCGCCTGGTGCTGGACATCGACGAATTCTGGAAGGCCTTGGGCGACCCGGCCTTCACCGATCTGGCCCGCGACGGGCTCAAGACCTGGCGCAAGCAGAACGCGGTGATGGTGTTCGGCACCCAGTCGCCGTCCGACGCCCTGGCTTCGCCGATCGCCCCGGCGATTCTCGAACAGTGCGCCACCAAGATCTTCCTGCCGAACGCCCACGGCCAGGCCCGCGACTATGTCGACGGCTTCGGCCTGACCCAGACCGAGTTCCGCCTGATCCGCGATGAGCTGACGCCGGAGTCGCACCGCTTCCTGGTCAAGCAAGGTCACGCCAGCGTGGTGGTGGAACTGGACCTGACCGGCATGGACGACGCCCTGGCGATCCTGTCCGGCCGGGCCGAGACCGTCGCCCTGCTCGATCGCCTCCGGGCCGAGCATGGCGACGCCTACGCGCAGTGGCGCGACGCCTTCCACCAGCAAAGGAGACTCCCATGATCCGCCGTTCCCTCGGCGCGGCCGCAGCGGCCGCCGCCCTCTGGCTCGCCGCCGGCGCCGCCCAGGCCCAGCAGATCGTCCACGACCCGACCTCCTACGCCCAGTTGGTGCGCGAGGCCCGAACGGCGCTGGATCAGCTGGAGCAGCTGCGCGAACAGGTGCGTCAGGGCCAGCAGCTGTTCGACAGCCTGAACGACATCTCCGACGTCAACGCCCTGGCCCGCGAGCTCGGCCTGCCCGAGGTGCGCAATCCGCTGCCGGACCTGCGGTCGCTGCGGGCCGCCGCCGACGGCGATCTGTCGGCGCTCGGCGCCCTGGCCGAACGGGCCGACGCCATCCGCGCGGAGACCCGCCTCTATACGCCCTCGGCCGGCGAGGTCCCCGAGGTCGATCGCTACTACCGCGAGGCGCTGGAACGCTCCGGCGCCCGCACGGCCCGCGACCTGGCCGTGGGCGAGGCCGTCGGCGCCGCCGCCGACCAGCGGCTAGCCGGGCTCGAAGCCCTGCGCCAGGCTCTCGACACCGCGCCCAACGCCCGGGCGGTGATGGACCTGGACGCGCGCCTCGCCGCCGAACAGGCGCTGATCCAGAATGAACAGGTGCGGTTGCAAGGCCTGGCCCTGACCCAGGCGGCCGAGGCGCGTCTGGAGGAGCAGCGCGCCCGCGAGCGGGCGGCCGCGGCCCGGGACGCCCGCCTGTCCACCTACCGGGAGGCGATCCAGTGAGGACGGTCCTCCCCCTCCTGGCCGCCCTGGCCCTCGTCGGCTGTTCGGACGACGGCGGCTCGGTCGAGACCTTCGCCACCGACCGTCCGGCGGCGGAGGCGGCGGTGGCGGACTGCAACGCCGGCCGCCAGTCGCGCGGCTGCGACGCCGCCCGCGAGGGTCTGGCCGAAGCCAAGCGCCGCGACCGCGAAGCTCTTTACCGGCAGGCCCACTGAGGGACCGGCGCCATGAGCTTCCGCGTCTTCGAGCCCAGCTACGTCTTCATCGACGACCGCCTGAACGTCTTCCTGGGCGATCGGCTGTCGTCGGTGATCGCCGTGGTCGAAGGCCCGCTGCGCGTGGCGCTGGTCCTCTATGTGCTGCTCTACGGCTACGCCATCCTGCGGGGCGCGATCTCCGAGCCTGTGATGGACTTCGCGGTCCGCTCGGTGAAGCTGGCCTTCCTCTACGCCCTGGCGACGACGGCGGCCTATTCCAGCTTCGTCACCCAGCCGCTATTCGTCGATCTGCCCAACGCCCTGACCCAGGCGATCAGCGGCTCGGGCGCCCCCAATGTCGGGGCGGCCTTCGACCAGTTCCTCGCCTATGCCGGCTATCTCAGCGAGACCATCGCGCGCGAAGGCTCGGCCTTCGATCTGGCGCCCTACATCGTCGCCGCCGCCGTCCTCGTCATCGGCGCCCTGGCCTGCGCCATCGGCTTCGGCATCGTCATGGTGGCCAAGCTGGCCCTGGCGCTGCTGGTTACGCTGGGACCGATCTTCATCGCCGCGGCCCTGTTCGACGCGACGCGGCGCTACTTCTTCGGCTGGCTCAGCCAGGCGGTGAACTACCTCGTCCTGTTCGCCCTCATCATCGTCATCTTCCAGCTGATCCTGTCCCTCATCCGCGACCAGTGGGGCGCGATCGAAGGCCAGGACCCGATGGTGGGCGGGCTGATCTTCATCGCCCTGTGCCTGCTCGGCGCGATCTTCTTTCTCCAGACTCCGGCCATCGCCGCGGGCGTGGCGGGCGGCGCCAGCGCCGGCCTCGCCGACTTCGCCAACGCCGCCGCCCTCGGCTCCAGCCGCTCCGGCCGCGCCGCCGGTCCCGTCGAGGCGGGCCGGGCGCCGCCGCGCGGCGGCGGCTCCATCCGACCTCAAGGACGCTGACCCATGCGCAAACTCCTCCTGCTCGCCGCCCTCCTGCCGCTCGTCGGCGGCTGCGCCAGCCTGACGGCGGACCGCCTGCCGGTCTGCGACGGTCAGGCCCGCCGTCCGGCCAATCCCCACGGCTCGGTGCTCCTGCCGGCCGCGCCTCCGGCGCCGGAACAGCCGGTCGGCCCTGCGGTCGATCCCGCAGAGCTCGCTGAGCCCCTAACTGACAGCGCGACGGGAGGCTGCGTATGAGCGGCGTCCCGTCCGACGACCTGAAGCGCTATTTCACCGAGGCGAAGCGCTGGGATCAGGACCGGCTGGCCTCGGCCGTGCGGTCCAAGCGTTTGGCCTGGACCGTGGCCGCCACGGCCGGGGGCCTCGCCATCGCGGCCGTCCTGGCCGTCGCCGGCCTGACGCCGCTGAAGACGGTCGAGCCCTTCGTCATCCGGGTGGATCAGGCGACCGGCGCGGTCGATCTGGCGCGAGGCCTTTCCGAAGAGACCGGCCCGGTCCGCTACGAGGAGGCGGTCAGCAAATACTTCCTCGCCCAATATGTCCGCGCCCGCGAGGGCTATCTGGACACGGCGGCCGAGGAGAATTTCCGCCTGGTCTCCATCCTATCAGGCCCGACCGAGCAGCGGCGCTGGGCCGACCGGTTCCGGGGCACCAATCCGGACAGTCCGCAGAACCTCTATGGCCGGGCGGCCGAGGCCTCGGTCTCGATCCGCGCCGTCGGCTTCATCAATCCCGAGGTCGCCAACGTCCGCTACCGGCGGACGGTGCGCCGCGCCCAGCAGGTCGAGGAGAGCGACTGGATCGCCACCATCGCCTTTGCCTACACCCGCGCGCCGATGACCGAGGCCGACCGGCTGCGCAATCCCCTGGGCTTCCAGGTGCTCTCCTACCGCTCCGATCCGGAGGTGATCCGATGAGACCGCTCGCCGCGCTGCTCGGCGCATCCGTCCTCGTTCTGGCCGCGCCCGTCGCGGCCCAGGACGGTCGCATCCGCGACCTGACCTATGCGCCCGGCGCCGTCTATCGCATCGACGGCGCCTTCCGCACCGCGACCCAGATCGTCTTTTCGCCGGACGAGACCATCCGGCACGCCGCCATCGGCGACAGCGTCGCCTGGGAGGTGGCCGCCGAGGGCTCGGTCTTGTTCCTCAAACCCCGCGAACGCCACGCCCCGACCAATCTGCTGGTGGTGACGGAACGGGGCGGCGAGATCCGCCACTATGCGTTCGAGCTCACCGCCGGGGGCGGCGCCGGCGCCGTCTATCAGGCCCGCTTCCGCTATCCGGACGACGAGCGCGCCGCCGCCGAGGCGGCCCTGGCGCGGGCCGCCACTTCTGCCGAAGACCGCCTCATCGGACTGGAGCTGGCGCACGGCGCCGTCGCGGGTCCGCGCAACCTCGCCTATTCGGTCCAGGGCGACGCCGCCCTCCAGCCCAGCGAGGTCAGCGACAACGGCCGCTTCACGGTGCTGCGGTTCCCCGGCGGCCAGGCCATCCCGGCCCTGTTCGAGGTGGACGGCGAGACCGAACGGCTGGTGCCCTATGACGTGCGGGGCGAGTTTGTGGTCATCCACGGCGTCGTCCGGGGTCTGCGGCTGCGACGCGGCCAGGCGGTGCTGTGCATCTTCAACGAGGCCTTCGACGACCGCGCCGGGGCGACGGGAACCGGCACGGCCTCGCCCCAGGTCGATCGCCTCCCGGCGCGAGGCGCGGCATGACCGACCCGATCGAACCCCGCCGCGACCGGGACGCGCCCGAACCCCGGATGCCGGAGCCGAAGGCGGCCCCCGCCGACCGGTCCATTTCGCCGATCGCCGGCCGCTTGGGCGGACCGCGCAGCCGCTGGATCACCCTGGCTGCCCTGACGGCGGGCTGCGGCGCCTTCCTGTTCGCCACCTGGGACCAGGGCGACCGTCGGGACCGCCCGGCGCCGGACGAACCGGCGCGGCAGTTCGT
The DNA here is from genome assembly GCF_040546195.1 of Brevundimonas sp. UYEF29. NCBI lineage: Bacteria > Pseudomonadati > Pseudomonadota > Alphaproteobacteria > Caulobacterales > Caulobacteraceae > Brevundimonas > Brevundimonas sp. UYEF29. The sequence goes on from NZ_JBEPNH010000001.1 coordinate 512,005, forward strand.
GCCCTTCGAGCCCGCCCGGCGCCCGGCCGACCCGCTGCTGTCCGATCAATATGAAGACCCCAACGCCCCGTCGCTGACCGGCGAGCCCGTGGTGCCCGCCATCGACGGGGCCGCCTCCGCCTCCCCGGAGTCGCGCGGCCCGTCGCCCGAGGACCAGCGCCGCACCTTGGCGGAAAGCGCCCAGCGGGCGCCGGTGCTGGCCTATAGCCGATCGGGCGGCGGCGCCGCGCGCCCGACTTTCGGTGACGGGCCGATGGTCGAGCCTGCCGGTCCCGGCGAGCCGAACGCCCTGGACCGGTTGCGTCAGGTCAGCCCGATCGGACAGGCGCGGGCGGGACGTCTGCCGGATCGGCGCTTCCTCATCACTGCCGGAACCACGGTCCCGTGCGTGCTTCAGACGGCGATGGACAGCGCCACACCGGGCTATGTCAGCTGCGTCATCCCGCGCAACGTCTATTCCGATGACGGCTCGGTCGTGCTGATGGAGCGTGGCGCCCGCGTCCTGGGCGAATACCGCGCCGGCCTCCAGCGCGGCCGCGGAAGGCTGTTCGTGCTGTGGACCCGCGCCGTCACGCCGGAAGGGGTGGCCGTCGCCCTGGCGTCGCCCGCCGCCGACGCGCTCGGCCGCGCCGGCTTCGACGGCCGGATCGACAGCCATTTCTGGGAGCGGTTCGGCGGCGCGCTCGTCCTCAGCATCGTCGATGGGGCGGCCTATACCGCCGTCGATGCGGGGACGGACCGGTCCGTGGTCCGCGCGCCGTCCGAAGCCGCCTCGGTAGCCTTGCAGGACTCGGTCGGCATCCCGCCGACGCTCCGGAAGGACCAGGGATCGGAGGTCTCCATCTTCGTGGCCCAGGACCTGGACTTCGCTTCCGTCTATCGCCTGAGGCCGCGCTGATGGGCGACACCGCTGTCCTCGACCACTATCTGACGCCGCTGCGGCCGCTGCTGGAGCCCGACGACGTCACCGAGCTGGTGGTCAACCGGCCCGGCGAGGTCGGCGTCGAACGGTCCGGCCGTTGGGTCTGGCGCGACGTGCCGCAACTGTCCGAACCCTGGCTGCGGACCCTGGCCGTGGCGGCGGCGGCCTACACCCGCCAGGACGTGGGCGCGGATCGGCCCATCTGCTCGACCGTCCTGCCTGGCGAGGAACGCTGCCAGATCGTCCTGCCGCCGGTCGCCCCGGAGGGCACGGTGTCCCTGACCATCCGCAAGCCCTCGCGGCGGTGCCTGACCTTGGAGGATTTCCGGGCCGGCGGCCTGTTCGAGACCACGGCCGTCGCCTGCGAGGGCGAGACGGACGCGATTGACGCGGAGTTGATCCGGTTGCGCGACCTGGGCGACTGGCCGGCCTTCTTCCGCCTCGCCGTCGAGGCCCGGCGCAACATCCTGGTCTCCGGCGCCACGGGTTCGGGCAAGACGACCTTCGCCAAGGGCCTGGTTGAGTTGATCCCGGCCGAGGAACGGCTGCTGACTATCGAGGACACCCGCGAACTGGTCGCGCCCCACCGCAACGTCGTCCCCATGATCTATTCCAAGGACGGTCAGGGCCTGGCCCCGGTCGGCCCCAAGGCCCTTCTGGAGAGCGCGCTTCGGATGCGGCCGGACCGCATCCTGCTTCAAGAGCTCCGCGACGGGACGGCCTTCTTCTATCTGCGCAACGTCAACTCGGGCCATCCGGGCTCGATCACCACGGTCCACGCGGATTCCGCGGCCCTGGCCTTCGAACAGCTGACCCTGCTGGTGCGCGAATCCGAAGGCGGCCGCGATCTGCCCCGCGACGACATCCGCGCCCTGCTGCATCTGCTGATCGATGTTGTGGTGCAGATGAAGAAGATCGACGGGCGCTTCCGCATGACCGAGGTCTGGCATGAGCCGCTTCGCAAGCGCCGCGCCGGGGCCTGACGCCTTAAAGCTGGCCTTCGGCCTGTTCGCCGCCCTGCTGTTCGTGACGGTCGGCGGCGGGACCATCGCCCTGGTCGGCCTCGGCCAGTTCTCCGGCGACGTCGATCCGCTGCGGGCGCCCGCCTGGTTCTGGTATTATCGTGGCGATCCCGAGGTGCGGCGCTGGCTGACCATCGGCGGCGCCTCGACCGGCCTGCTCGTCCTCCTGACAGCGGCGGCTGTTGCGCTCTCCCGGCGCCGGCCGCTGCATGGCGCGGCCCGCTGGGCCACCGGGGCCGAACAGCGCGCCGCCGGATTGCGCGCTTCCGCAGGAATCCTGCTGGGCCATGCGTCGGGCGGCGGCTTCCTGGTCTCGGACGGGCCGGAGCATGTGATGCTCTACGCCCCGACCCGGACCGGCAAGGGCGTTGGGGTGGTGATCCCCAACCTCCTGGCCTGGCCGCACTCGGTCGTGGCGCTGGACATCAAGCGCGAGAACTTCGCCGCCACCGCGGGCTATCGGGCCGAGGGCGGCCAGCGCGTGCTGCTGTTCGATCCCCTGGCGCTGGACGGCTGCACGGCCCGCTTCAATCCGCTGGGTCATATCCACCGCGCCGACGCCATCGCGGTGCTGGACGAACTCCAGCGCATGGCCGCCATGCTGTTCCCGGGCCACGATCACGCCGATCCCTTCTGGGCGGAAGCAGCCCGGACCGGCTTCATCGGCGTGGGCGCCTATGTGGCGGCCAGTCCGCCCCTGCCGTTCACCTTGGGCGAAATCTTCCGCCAGCTGACCGAGGACGATCCGCGCCGGCGTTTCCCCAAGGCGATCGAAGCGCGCCGCCAAGCCGGCGATCCGCTGCCGGCGCCGTGCGTCTCCGCCCTCAACGACTTCTGCACGTCGAGCGAAAACACCTTCGCCTCCATCCGCCAGTCGATCACCACCCGCATGGGCCTGTGGCTGAACCCGGCGGTGGACGCCGCCACCAGCGCCAGCGACTTCGATCTGCGCGACCTGCGCCAGGGCCGGATGTCGCTCTATCTCGGCGCCACGCCCGACAACCTGCTGCGCGTCGCTCCGCTCTACAGCCTGTTGTTCCAGCAACTGGTGGACCTGAACAGCCGCAGCCTGCCGGGCCCGGACGACAAACCCGTCCTCGTCCTCCTGGACGAGTTCGCCCGGCTCGGCCCGGCGCCCGTGTTGGCCCACGCCTTCTCCTGGGTGGCCGGCTATGGGCTGCGGCTGCTGCCGGTGATCCAGAGCCCGTCGCAGCTGCGCGGCCTCTATGGGCCGGACCTGGCCGAGGACATCCTCGCCAACTGCGGCGTCGAAGTGGTGTTCGCCCCCAAGGAGCTGAAGGTGGCCCAGGAACTCAGCGAACGGCTAGGCGCCTATACCTATGGCGCCCAGAGCCGCAGCCGGCCGCGCGCGCTCGGGCCTGGGCGGCGCACCCTGACCACTTCGGAGCAGCGCCGGCCGCTGATGCTGCCGCAGGAACTTCTCCAACTGCCGGGGTCCGTGCTGATGGTGTTCAAGGCCGGCACGCCGCCGGTGCGCGGCCGCAAGATCGTCTATTACCGCGAGGCGGCGTTCCGCCGCCGCCTGCGACCGCCGCCGGAGATCGCCCAAGCGCCGCCGCCGCCGCCGCGGCCGGCTCCCGCGCCGGTCTTCCCGATTTCATCGCCACCTCAGGAGGACGCCGACATGGAGTTCGACGCGATCGTTCGCGCCTTCGCCGAAGAGGGGCTGTCGCCACCCGCCCACGGCGCCTCGGAGGGCGAGGTCCGCGACTGGCTCGACCGCATCATGGCGGAGCCGCCGTCGTCACATCAGGAGCGTGAACCATGACCGATCCGACTCCGCCGCGCGACCGCGCCCAGGACGGCCCGGCCGCCAACCGGATCGGGCCGGACCGCGCCCGGTCCGGCGAGGCCCAGACCCGCTCGGTCGCCAAGGGCGACGTGCCGCAGACCCTGCTGGACCGCTATCTGATCGAACGCGACCTGAGGGGACGACCGGAGCGGTTCTACCGCGACCATCGCACCGCCGATCCGGCCTTCCGCGACGCGGGCCGGCGGCTGAGCGCCGACCGGACCTATCCGGACACGGTGGCCGACATGCTCAAGGTCGCCCAGCATCGCGGCTGGTCCCGGCTGAAGGTCGAGGGCGAAGAAGGGTTCCGGCGCGAAGTCTGGGTCCAGGCCCGCGCAATGGGGCTGGAGGTGCAGGGCTACCGCCCGCGCGACCGGGACCGAGGGGCGGCCGGCCTGCCGCACGGCCGGACTCAGATGGAACACCGGCTGCGCATGGCCTCGACCGTGGTGCGGACCCTGATCGCCGATCCGGAAGCCCAGCAGCGGCTGATCGCCCACGCCGCCGCGCGGGTGGGCCTCGCCCCGTCTCACCACCAAGAAGATCGAACTCCACCTGTTGACCGAGGTCGTGATCGGTGACGCCACGCTCTGAACAGGCCTTTCACAAGCACCCTTATGTGGGCGCTTAAGGCCCGCATCTGCGCCTAACACCCATATGTAGGGGGTTGTGAGGCAAACCCGGCCTTGGACCGATGAGGCGGCGCTGATCCACGCGCCCACCGCCTAGCCGGCCAACGCCCGCAGGAAAATCATGGGAAGCAGTTGAATGTCTGATTTTCAGACATTACATTGGTGTCGTGTCGGATTTTGGATACCCCAATGACCCAGATTGACGAAGAGACTCAGGTCAAGACCTTTCCTCTCCAGGAAGTGTCGAACGCCTTGCTCGCCGAACTCACCCTGCTGGTGGAAGGAGAAGCCCAGATTCAGGGCATTCCCCTCCCCACCCAGCCGGCCGCGCTGAGGACCATGCACATCCGCCTGGATTCCTTGACGGTCGTCGCCATCACCTGCGCATTGGACGACATTCTGGGCTTCGAGCCCAAGGACATCGTCAAGGCTGGGGGGTATGATTCGATCGACGCCGCCATGAAGCACATGATGCCGCGTATCGAAGCCGCATGGGCCAAACGCCATCCGGTGAAGGCATGACCGATCTCGACGACGAGACGGCGCGCAAGAGCCTTGGCGAACGCCTACGCGAAGCTCGGGAATACCTGGGCCTCAAGCAGGACGAGGTCGCCGCCTACCTTAAGCTGCCACGAACAGCCCTGACGGGGATTGAGACTGGGCAGCGCAAGGTCGAGGCGATCGAACTCACTCGGCTGGCCAGGCTTTACCGCCAGTCGATCGGCTATCTGACGGGCGAGGAAGAGCAAGCGCGTGATCTTCCCCCCGATGTCGCCCATCTCGCCCGTCAGGCTGCCGACCTGTCGCAGGACGACCGGCAAGAACTGGCCCGCTTTGCGGACTATCTGCGCACCCGCGCCAAACTCGACAAGGTCTGACTCTTGGCGCGCACCTATGCAGAGGCAGTCAGAAATGGGACCGCGGCGGCGAGTAAGCTGCTGCGACGGCTCGACTGGCAAGCCAAGCTCGAAGCCGAGCCCGGCGCCGTCGACATCTTCGCGATCATCGCCGAGCTCGATCTGCCTTTGATGCTGCGCCCGTTGAAGGGGCTCCTGGGCGCCTTCCTGAAGGTTCCCACGCCTGGGATCCTGGTCACCACCCAACGGCCGTTGAGCATCCAGCGCTTCACCGCCGCGCACGAGTTGGGTCACTGCCTTCTGGATCACGAACCCAGCCTGGACGACGAAGACCAGATTCTGCGGCGAGCGCCGCGCGCACAAGACGCGCGCACAGGCTTTCAGGAGACAGAGGCGGACGCTTTCGCTGTCGCCTTGATGATGCCGAAGTGGCTGATCCTCGCCCATTGCGCGCGCCAGGGTTGGCGGGTTCCGCATCTCGAGCAGGCCGACAATGTCTACCAGCTCTCGGTTCGGATCGGCGCGAGCTACGAGGCGACCGTGTGGACCCTCGAGCGCTACGGCCTGCTCAATGCGGGCCGCCGGGCGGCGCTCTTGCGGACACAGCCTCGGGCGCTGAAAGCCAGCCTGCTCGAGGACTTCACCCCGCCGAGCTACCACGGTGATGTCTGGCTCCTGACCGAAAAGGACCAGGGCGGCCGCATCGACGGAAGCCGCAACGACCTATTCGTCGTCAAACTGCCGGAGTTGGGCGCTGCCGGCTACCTCTGGGATTTCGACACGCTCGCGGAGAGCGGCTTCAGCATCGTGCGCGACAGCCGACTCAGTGTGGATGAAGGGGGAATCGGCGGGCCCAATACCCGCCGTGTCTTGGCTGTGCCCGATGAGGATGCGCACGGACTACTGCAGCTCGAACAACGCCGCCCTTGGCTGCCAGCCGCGCCTCTATCGACTTTGACTCTTCCCTTCGACCTGACGGGGCCGGAAGAGATCGGCCTGTCCCGCGCCGAGCGTCGCCAACGCCTGGCGGCCGCATGAGCCATTCCATCGTCTTCATAACGGACCTGAGGGCCCGGTTGGGTTCCGCCAGGGACCAAGGGCCCCGGCCGACTTGCTTGGCGTTCGCAGCGAGCGATCTGCATGCGGCCATCCGACCCGGATGGGATCCGTTGTCGTGCGAGGCGGCCTTTTTTCATGCCCAGCGTCGCGCTGGCCGCCCGCCGTCGGTGGGGGCGACCCTGCCTTCCATGCTCGAAGCGCTCACGCTCGACGGCCAGCCTATCGAAGCGGCATGGCCTTATCTCGCCGAGACTCCCATCGGGTCAGGCGCGTGGACGCCGCCGTCGTTTTCCGAAGACGTCTTCAAGCGTTCGGGCTCCGCCGTTACGCCGGGCTGGTCTCATCTCACGGACCTGCTCAATGCCGGCAAGCCGGTCCTGCTCCTGATGACCCTTTCGCCCAGCTTTTTCCGTCCCGTCCAAGGCCTGGTGGAGGCCGCCAATGACGAGGCGCCCGACCCGACGCTCAGACATGCGGTTCTCGCGGTGGCCCACGGCGCCGTAGACGGCAAGGCTGCCGTCCTGGTGCGTAACAGTTGGGGTGAATCTTGGGGCGCAGCTGGACACGCCTGGCTCACCGCCGATTTTGTCACAGCCCGCCTGTTTGGCATGGCCCTCCTGAATGAGGATGAGAATGTATCTTCCCATTCCATCGCAGCCTGACTGCGCCACCACATGGCGCGAGGCGCTTCGGGCGGTCATCGCCCAGGGGATGGAGGCGCATAACGTCATTCTCGACATCGCCGATCCAACCGCCGGAGCAACCCTGGCCGATCCTGTGGTTCGCAAGGTCGATGAATTCCTGCGGTCCAAGAACGTAAAACCTGTCGAGACGGTCGCCAACACCTTGTTCCCGGCCGCCCTCTCTCGGCGTTACCCTGGGCCGGACCTCTACGAAGCCTTCATGACGAAGGTCCTTCGCGCCGCAGGGAAGAGCGGGCCCTGGTCCGGCTACTATTTCGAGCGGATGATTCATCTGCGCGGGCCAGACGGCGCCGTCGTCAACCAGCTTGCCGACATCATCGACCGGATCTCAGACCCGAAGGTCGTCGCCCGGAACAAATTCGAGATACAAACCTTCGACCCGACCCGGGACGTGACCCGGTCCCCCTATGGGGGCCAATGTCTAAGCCACGGCAGTTTCAAGCTGCGCAAGGCTGGAGCCGTGGACAAGCTCGACCTTACGGTTCTCTACCGCAACCATTTCTACGTCGAGAAGCTGCTCGGCAATCTGATCGGCCTGGGCCGGTTGATGGCCTTCGTCGCCGAGCAATCCGGCGTCCAGGTGGGAGCTCTGACGGTTGTGTCGACCCACGCCTGCGCCGATCAGCCCAGGGACGCCCAGAAACGCCAGACCTCCGTCGCGGAGATCAAGGCGCTGCTGACCGCTTGCGATGCCCTAGTGACGGACTGAGGAACGGTCCTGGTCATCAAGGAGAGGCAAGCCAGTCAACGACGGCGCATAGAGAGCAAACATCCCCGCCATGAACTCCGCCTGACCACCGTAGCTCGGGTGGCGGACGGGCTCCGCAGTGACGCCGAGATCAGCGAGGGCGACGCTCGCATCCCGGCCGATGGCGACAATACGTTGTGGCTGGACCATCTCGATCAGCGCCTCCAACAGCGGCCAGGTCTCATCGCGTTCGGCTCGCGTATGACATCGGTTCGACATCGGATCGTCGGCCTGGTGGGGATGGAAGGGAAAGACATTCCACAGGACCACGGGCTGGCGCACCTGTTCCAGCACGCGCCACACCACTGCGGCCGTCCGCTCCGCCATAATGGGTCCTTCTGTCGCCCGGACCAGATCGATGTCCCCCAACAGCATCGAGGCAGACGCGAGGTGAACTTCGTCGGTGAGAGGCACCCCAGTACGACGCCCCCCCCGGTAGCCGAGATCGCGCCCCACCCACATGGTAGACACCTCTGTTGCGATCGCCCGCTCGAGGAATAGCCGGAGGTTCTCACGACGGAGCGCTGCGGCGTCTCCGCGATCATGCACGGCGCAATGGTCCCGCCAGGGGTTGAAGACGTTGGGTAAGGAGGCGGCCTCTAGGGCGCACACGAACTCGGACGGGGTCATGACGCGAGCGGCTCTATACGCAGTTGCCGATTCCCGAAATCGATTGTGACCAGGCCGCGCCGGTGCTCCTGCAGAAAGCGGAACGCCGCATATCCCTGCAGGATCGCCTCCTCCCAGAGCCACAAGGGGTAGTCCTGGGGTTCATAGCCTTGGACAAATTGGTGGACCTGCTTCAGCAGGTCGAGCGGCAACTCGCCGGCCTTCATGCCGCGGAAATAGTCCAGCGGACGCGCCATGCTGAACACCCAGGTCGAAATGCCCTCCTCGATCAGGATGGCGCGAGCGCCATCCTCGGTTTCATCAAGTTTGGCGTCGCTCTTCCGCTTGAGGCGAAGGAGCGAGCGAACGACCGGAGACCAGCCGAGCACGGCCACGAACGCATAGTGGAAGACGTCGTGGAACCGGTAATCGTCGGCTTCGTGGGCGTTGTCCGTCAGGCGATCGCCGATAAAGAGCTCGTTGCATCGCTGGAAGACAAAGGGACGGTCGCCCACGCTCTTCTCGAATATCTCTATCGCCATCTGGCGCGGCAACTGCTCGTCGTAATCCTTGTCGGCGTCGGGGGCGGCCGGATAGATTTTCTCCTCTGGCCAGCGCCCCAAGATTTTATGCCGGTTCTTGACCGCCGCGCCTTCCAGCGTGAGCCCGGCTTCCCGGGAGGCCTTCAACAGCAGTCTGAACACGTTGGTCAGCCGCCGCGCCAAAGCCTCCCCGCCCGGCACGAGGGCGGCGTTCTGATGATCGGCCACCATCGCGCCGACTTCGGCCGCAAGTGCAAGCAGCGTTTCCTCGAATTGGGGAAGCGGCGCTGCGGTCCGCACGATCGTATGCGGCTGAAGGGCCTCAAACGTGAGGGCCGGGTCATCCTTGTTCAGCCATTGCCCATCCTTGCGGTAGAGGTGGGCGGCGATGGCGCTGAGGCTTAGACCGCCCCGTCGCGCGATAGCGGCGAGATACCAAAGGACATCGCCGAGTTCCTCGGCGACGGCGTCCGAATAGGCCACAGACGACGCCCGGTCTCTCTGCTTCTTTTTCAGGGCGCTCAGCAGACTCCCCGTTTCGCCAAACAAGCCGAGCAGCGGGAACGCCAACGATTGACCCTCGACGCCCCGATCTGTCTTGGCGGCCTGGTCCGCGTAGGCTGCGACTGTCAGTGGTGCGAAGCTGCCGTCCATGCGTGCTGTCACGATCCCCCGATTGCGCCTTCGTCCTTCGGTCACGCGATTCGCCCAACTGAGCGAATCCTGTTCGAGGTCGAAATGGGATACCGGTTCAATCCACACGCCCTCCATCGGCGGGTCGATCATCGCTTCCGTCCAACATCGCCGTGCTGTTCCTGGCCCATGCGCGCCAACTGCTCAGCGCGGATCTCGACCTTCGGCAGAGCCCGGACATGCTCCGCCAGGGCCGCGCCCAGGATGCGATCCTCGGCGCGATCGGACCGAGAGAGCGCGACCGCTTCGGCCGCCAGGGCGCGACGGATGCGGCGCTGCCGTTCCCTCAAGGCCGTGTCCCAAGGCACCTGTTTGGCACGCCAATCGATCGCATCGCGCACGGCCCCGACCAGCACCTTCGGTGCAGCCCCCCTTCCATCGGCGAACCGCTCCCGCAGCTTGCGCACCGGCGTCCGCTCCGCCTTGCGGATGACGCCGCGCGCGCGCCGCGGACTGGCCTCGGCCTCCACGCCGCGATCGCGCAGGGCCTGGGCGAACGTCTGTCGCCACAGCGCCAGGTCCGCCTTCCTTGGATTGAGACGGCGGCCATCGGCGCCCAGCACCCGCACGGTCAGATGGACATGGGGCTGGCGGTCCTCGTCATGGAGCGCGAACACATAGGGGAACCGCTCCCCGAAGGTCTCCTTGGCGAAGGCGCGCGCGGCGTCGTGCAGCCGCATCGGATCGGTGCCCGCCGGCATACTGAGGACGATGGAGCGGGACACGGGGCTGTCGCGCCGCCGGCCCGGCTCCAGGGCCAGTTCGGCAGCCCAGGCCCCTGCCAGATCATGGACCGCCGCCCGTCCCTCGTGGCGTTCGCCGTCCGGCCCCTCAAGCCCCAGCTTGCCGTTGCGGCTGATGTAGTCGAGGTGGTGTCGCAGATGTCCGGCGTCCATCGTCGTGCCGGTGATCTTGACCACCACCTCCGGCGCCCGGCGGATGATCCGCGCGAGTTGCGCATAGGCGGCCGCATCGCCGGCCCGTCCGGGCGGCCGGAGCACCGCCTGGGTGATGCGCGCCCGGCGGATGTCGATGGGCGGACGCAGCACCTCCTCGAACCCGAGCGGTCGGCGGAAGTCGCTCATGGCTCGGCGGACCAATAGGCCAGGTTGCCGGCGAAGGCCTCGTCCAGGCCGCCCAGGTGGCCCCGGATCTCGGATGCGAAGGCGGCCAGCTGGGCCACCTCCAGGTCGAGGACGGCGCCCTCCATGACAGCGGTGTTCAGGGCCCGGGCGATCTGATTGATGTTGACGCCGATGCGGTGGAGCTCGCGCCGGACGCCGATCAGGGCGACCGCTTCCGGCGGGGTCAGCTGCAACCGCCCATGCAGCCGACGGCGGATCAGGGCCGCCGCCCATTGGGTCCGCATCAGCCCGGCGCGGGCCGCCTCGGCCTCCAGCATCGCCATGTCATCGGCAGTCAATCGGAGCGTCAGCTTGGCCGACTTCGCGCCGGGCGAGGCCGGCTCGGACGCCGGCAGGGGCGCCTGCGCGGCCCTTTCCATGAGCGCACGCAGGTAGCGGGACCGTCCGCCGCGCGCGACCGCCGCCGCGTCGAAGCGGCGAGCCAGGTCGGGCGGAAGGCGAAGGGTGAAGCGGTCCATCGGGGAGCGGGTCTGTCAGACATTGCCGGCGCAAAGCCTATCCTGCCCTAGACCGTCACCCCCTTCGCCCCGTAGGCCTACGGGGCTGCCCGCCCTCCCCTCGGCGGTCGAAGCCGTCCGCTCGCCCGCCGCCCTGAAGGGCACCCCAGCCTGGGCGGTTCAGTCGCTGATCTTCGTCTGTTTGAAACGAGGTAGGTATTTTTGATGACCCACCGGTCTGGTTCGAGGATTCCATACCTGGGTCGTCAGACCGCCACTGAATCATCGCGACGGTAATCATCGCATTTGGCGTAACGATCGTAAGCATACCTAGTCAGGTGGGTCATGGCGGCGCCCTACCCCGAGCAGGCGAGAACCTTGTTCGCCAGCCACGGCGACCATAGGTTGGGTGTGAAGGAGCATTCCTATGACCACGCCCACGACAACCACCGTGCTACCATTTCCGCTTCCGGCGTCTGCGCCCGCTAAGACCGTCGCCTCCCAGGACCGGATCTGGGGCAAGGCGGTGACGGCCAACGGCTATGCGGGGATACCGTCGATCCTCATTCAAGCGCAGTCCCGGCTCGGCCTGACCGCGATGCAGTTCAACATTCTGGTCCAGCTGCTCGACTACTATCGCGATCCCAACCGGGCGCCGTTCCCTTCACGCGCGGAACTGGGCCGTCGGATCGGCGTGAAGCCGAAGACGATCCAGACGAACATGCGTCAGCTCGAACAGGCCGGTCTTGTGCGCCGGGAGATGCGTAAGACCGCAGCCGGCGACTGGGCCTCAAATGTCTATCATCTGGATGGGCTGATCGACCGTGTCCGCAAGTTGGAGCCGGAGTTCACCCAGGCACGCAAGGAACGGGAAGCAGTCCGGCTCCGCGTCTCGACCCCCGTGGGCCGCCGAACGTCGTAGAAACCCGGGGCTGAAATTGATTTACCCCGGGGGCATGCTTTGCAGCAGAGGCGATCCCGGGGTGTACGAAGGTAGAGATAATCCATGACCCACCCCGTTGCAAGGGCGGCCGCCGACGCCGACGCGGTGGAGGCGGCGCTCTCTCTGGAACGCTTCGCCCGGTACGTCGCCTGGGCCGACGGCGATCGCGAGCGCGCCGTCTCCCTCTATACGCTGAACACCCAGGTGTCCGAAGCCCTCTACGTGCCTCTGCAGGCGTTGGAAGTGGCGCTGCGCAACCGTATACACACGGTCATGTCGGCGGCTCACGGCCCGGGTTGGTTCCAACCCGAGGCCGGACATGTCACCGACCGCCAGGCGGAACAGGTTCGTGCGGCGGTCGCCGAGTTGACCGAGGCGGGCAAGCCGATCGAGGACGGGCGCGTCGTCGCCGCCCTGACCTTCAGCTTTTGGACCTCGATGTTCGGGCGGGAGCAGGACGATCTTTGGAAGCGGACCCTCCACAAGATCGCGACCCGCGACGGCCGCTTCCTGTCGCGCAAGGACTTCACCGCGCGGCTGACACAGGTGCGCCTGCTCCGTAATCGGATCGCCCACCATGAACCCATCCTCTACTGGAACCTGCCCAAGCTGCATCAATCCATGCTTGAGATGACGCGCTGGCTGTCGCCGGCGATGGATGATTGGCGTGGCACGGTCGATCGCTTTGCGCAGGTCCATCCGGCGGAACGGCTCGCCCTGCCACGTCCCGGAAAGGACGAGGCATGACCGAGGATGACCCCGAGCCGAAACGGGTGATCGACGTGAACGAGATACGCGATCCGTCAATCCTGGCGCACGGGCTCGATCGCGCCGACCGAGCCTACTGGCTTTACTACGACGAGACGCAAAACATCCGCCGACTCCATCTCGAACGCGGCACGCTCAACATCGCCGCTCCGGACTGCTGGGTGCTCGGCGGCGTCGGTCGGCCCGACGACACCCCAATCGACCTCGCGCCCCTGCGCCAGCGCGCGCGTATCCAGGCCTCGGCGGAAGAGCTGAAATTCCACCTGTTTGGACAGAAGGGCGGCGACCTCCTCGACGCTCTGGCCAAGCCGAAGATGGAGACATTTCTCGACTGGGTGATCGAGCAGGATCTTCTCGTCCACTATCTGGCGCTCGATCCCTTTTATTGGGCGATCGTGGACATCATCGATTCCGCTCTGCCCGATGATCCGGGCATGCTCGTCATGGCCATCCCGCAGTTGAAGTCGGACCTGTTCCGGCTTCTCCGGTCAGATCGCGACCGGGCGGCATCCCTCATGGTGCGGTTCAACTACCCGGACATCGCGCCACAAAACCGGGCGCCGTTCATGACGGCCCTCATCGACTGGCTGAGCGAGGCGGAGGAGGCCTTCGACCATTTCGACTACCAGATGCTTCGCGGCGTCCTGCAAATGGGCCGACGAAAGCCACTGACCTTCATCGAGGGCGAAACACCTCATGTCCTGATCGACGGGTTCAGGACATTCTTCATCGAGCGCATCTGTCTCCTGAAAAATGCCCGCCATGTGTTCGATCAAGAGGATGTGGTCGCCGCTGAGCTCGCGAAAATGGAGTTTGAAGACGACGGGTTTCAGTTCTGCAACCATCGCTTCGCGCCGCGGTCGCATGACGAGCCCGGCGTTCAGGCATCCGACATCATGGCGGGCCTGATTGGCCGGTTGTTCAGTTGGGCGGCCGGCGTGGACGATGAGGATGTCATGGAGACACGCGCGGCGCTCACCCCACTCCAGGAGCGAAGCCGCCAGCGCCTCTCCACCCTGATCCGCGCAAGCCGAGCCGAGAACGACGCCCTGACCAACGCGGTCGTGAGTCTGGAAGACCAGCGCAAGATCGCCGGGTTCCTGGACCTGTGATCGAATCGGCGCCGTCAGGCGCCGGTTCGCCCTGCTCAGGTCTGGTAGCTTCTGAGATGATCGACGGCCTTCTGAGCGTGAGACGCGGCCGAGATGATGAACCGCTTGTCGCCGCGCAGGACCTGCAGCCATGAGCCGATGTAGGCCGCGTGATCCTCGCGGGGTTCGAGCGCCAGACCCAGGTCGGCGCAGAGGAAGGCCGCACCGAGTTCGGCCACCAGCTCTTCGCGCGCATACCCTTCATCGCCATGGCGACGTCGGCCGAAGTCCCGGTCGAGCCGAGCGGGGTGGCGCGTCCAATGCGTCAGCTCGTGGCCGAAGGTGGCGTAGTAGGCCTGGGGATCCAAGAAGCTCTCGAACGGCGGCATCTGCACATAGTCGGGTTCGAGAACGTAATAGGCGCTCCCGCCCCCATGGCGGACATCGGCTCCAACGGCGGCGAAGAACGCTTCCGCGTCGGCGACCCGTTCGCCGGGATTTATCGCGGGCGCCGCGACCGGCGCGTACCTGTCGCCCAGACCGTCGATCTGATCGACGTTGAAGACGGTGTAGGCCTTCAGAAAAGGCACGCGCGAGGGCTCCTCGTCTCCGCCTTGGGGAGACGGGTCGCGCTGAAGCGCGCCGGCATAGACGACCGTTGCGCCCTTCTCGCCCTTGCGGACGCGGGCGCCGAGGGCGAGCGCCTGACGGAAGGTCATCCAGGTGTCGGACTGGAAGCCCCGGCTGGCCGCCTCGGACCAGAGCAGCAGAACGTTAATGCCGCTGTAGGCTTCACCGTTGTGGCGCAGCGGCCGGGCCACATTGGTCTGCGAGGCCCAAGGCTGTGTCCAGGGCCGAACGCCGACCTCAAGCTGAGCGATGATGCTGTCGGTGATGCGAGTGTAGAGATCGGGGCGAGCGGGATCGGCGGGGCGCGACATGGCGGCCTCCTCGATAAGGGGTTTGAAGGAAGGGGCGGCGGCGCTTTCGCCAGCGCCGCCGCGACTTGGGTCAGCGAGACCAGATCAGGCTGTGACCGCCGTCGATCTCCACCAGGGAGGCGTAGATCGGGGCCGGGAAGCTGGGGTCATCGAGCTTGACCGAAAGGTACTCCCGATCTTCCCGCGAGGTGCGCTTCCAGGCGGCGCCGAACTCGGTGGAGCCGGAGAAGATGCGGAAGTCCGGCGCCTTCTCATCGGTCTTGTCGTTGGCCCGAAGCTGGGCCGACTTGACGTTCAGGCTGAGGGTCTTGATCGAGCCGCTGTAGTTGCCGTCCGATTGCTGGGTGAAGGTTCCGATGGTGGCCATTGAAGTCTCTCCTTGCTGATTTCGGGCCACGCCTGCCGCGGCCTCGATGGCGATCGACGGACCGGGGGCCGGGCGGCGCGCAGGGCGAGCGGAGAGAGCCCCCGCAGCAAAGCGGAGGACCGGGAAGAGCGAGTTTCTTGTTTCGCGAGGAAGGCCGCAGGCCGGGGAAGAAAGTCGCGCGAGCGGTTGCGCAAGCCGACCGGACCTCGGTCAGATCAGGCCATTGAGAGGCCGCGCCGGCTGGACCGACCTTCAGGAGAGATCACGGTCGCACTCGCCGCCACAACAGATCGACCACGTCTACAGGCTTGACCTGCTCCCGCCCTCAACCTCATGCCGCCAGCGGGAACACCTTCTCGACCGACAGGGACCCAGGCGGCAGCGGTCGCAACAACTCCGTCTCCGGCCGCTCCAGCCCCAGCCAGGCCGCGCCCTCCTCGGGACGCAGCAGTACAATCTGTCGGTCGTGATAGGGAGCGATGTCCGGGCCCGGCTCCGTCGTCAGGAGAGCGAAGGCGTCATTCTTTATGATCCCAGCGATCCAGAAGATCGGTTCTTCGGCGAGAGTGAAGCGCCATTTGGTCTTTCGCTTCTGGCCCGCCTCGGACGGCGTAAACTCGAAGAACCCGTCCGCCGGCGCCAGACATCGGGTGCTTCCGCCAAATGTCCGGCCGTCGGAACGGAAGTTGAAGACCGGAGCGCCGGTCGGCCCCTTCCACGCCCACGGCAGGGTGACCATCTCCGGCCCGGCGGCTCCCTGAACGATGATGGGTGCGCGATCGCCGATCCGGATGGACGACATCGGCCCGAAATTCGGCATGCCGCCGGGGAAAACCACCCGGCTGCCGGTGCGGTTGAAGGCCTCGATCACGTCATCGAAGGGCAGGATCAGTTGGTACTCATTGCACAAGTTTCGGTCCTCCGGCGTCCAACCTGTCCCCAACGCAGGCGGACCATCCTGGTTGACTCCAGACCAAAATGAGAACCAGAACATTTCAGGAACATTTATGACCTTGGAAAGGAGGCCGCTATGGCGTTTCGGCCTGCCGCCGAGCTGTCGGCGCTACGCGAACAGATTCAGCGTTTGGAGAATCCGGGTCGCACCCGCGCGGGGATGCTTCCGTTCGGCGTGCCCGGTCTGGACGCCGCGCTTCCGCAGGGAGGGCTTGCGACGGGCGCGCTGCACGAAGTCGCAGGCGGCGGCGACGGCGCCGTAGATGGCGCCGTCGCCGCCCTGTTCGCAGCAGGAATTGCCGCCCGTCTGCCGGGGCAGGTGTTGTGGTGCGTGACACGTCCGGACCTGTTTGCACCCGCGTTGCGGCAGTCAGGTCTCGATCCCGATCGGGTCCTCTACGTCGAGGCTGGCGACGAGACGACCCTGTTGGCGTGCTTCGAAGAAGGGCTACGTCACCGCGCCCTCGGCGCGGTCGTGGCCGAGATCTCCCGCCTCTCGATGACGGCCTCGCGCCGTCTGCAGTTGGCGGCCGAAAGCTCGGGAGTGACCGCCCTGGCCGTCAGGCGATGGCGACGCGCCACCGAGGCTGCCGATTTCGGCCAGCCAACGGCGGCCGCGACCCGATGGCGGGTCACGCCCCAGCCCTCATCCCCGCTGCCCGCGCCAGGTGTGGGACGTCCACGCTGGTTCATCGAACTCTTGCGCTGCCGCGCTGGCGGATGCGCCGAATTCACTCTGGAAGCCTGTGATGAGAAGGGTCGTCTCGCTGTACCTGCCGAACTGGCCCATCGATCGGCTGCGCCGGCGACTGGGCGCCGCCGCGCCGCCGCCTGACGCCCCGACAGTCCTTGTCGGCCGGGACCGCCGTCGCCGCATCATCACCGCCTGCAATCCTTCCGCTCGACTTCTGGGTCTTCGCCCCGGTCTCGCCGCCGCCCAAGCCCACGCGCTCGCGCCGGGCCTCCTTCCATTCGACGCCGATCCCGAAGGCGACGCCGTTGGTCTCGAGCGGCTCGCCCTATGGGCGCATCAACGCTATGCGCCGGTCTGCGCCGCCGATCCGTCGGACGGCGTCGCCATTGACGCGACGGGCGCGACGCACCTCCGGGGCGGCGAGGCGGCATTTCTGGCTGACCTGGAAAACCGGCTCACGAGCGCCGGTGTTCACGCTCGAGCAGCCATCGCGCCGACCTATGGCGCGGCGCATGCGGTTGCCCGATTCACCCGCGGGCCGGCCATCGTCGCCGAAGGCGAGATAGGCCGTCGTCTGGGCGCGCTCCCTTTGGCCGCGCTCCGGCTTTCCGAAGACCTGCGAGACAGCCTCGGCCGCTTGGGGTTCGAGACCATTCTGGATGTGGAGCGCCAACCCCGGGCTCCGCTGACGCTGCGTTTCGGCCCGGAGCTCGGGAGACGCCTTGATCAAACCTTCGGCCGAACATCAGAACCGATCGTTCCCGTTGTGGACGAGACTCAACCCCGAGCGGAGCGGGTCTTCGCCGAACCGATCGGGGCGCCCGAGACCATCGCGCGCTACATCGACCAGTTGGTCGAGGTGCTCACGGCGACACTCGAGCGCGACGGCCTCGGCGCTCGCCGCCTCGATCTCCTCTGTCACCGGGTCGACAACCGTATCGAGGCCGTCCGGGTGGCCACGGCGCGGGCGATCCGGGATCGCAAACGGATAACGCGACTGCTTCACGATCGGATCGAAGCCATCGCCCCCGGTTTCGGCATCGAGCGCATGACGCTGGTCGCATCGATCGTTCAGCCCCTGGATTGGCGGCCAGCCGACACGCGGTTTGGAGAAGCGGATGTCCCCGATATCTCCAACCTCGTCGATGTGCTGTCGAACCGCATCGGCCCAGGACGCCTCTACCGTTTGACGGCGGTGGAGAGCGATGTCCCCGAGCGTGCCGTCCGCAGGGCGGCTCCGCTCGAGACAGTCGCCGCGACAGGCTGGACGCAGGACTGGCCCCGGCCCGTCCGGCTTTTCCAGCCCCCCGAACCTGTCGAGACCATGGCGCTTCTCCCCGACAACCCGCCGACGCACTTCACCTGGCGCGGGGTCCGCCGACGCATCCGAAGGGCCGACGGCCCTGAACGGATCTACGGCGAATGGGCGCGTCGAGATGCTGAGCTTTGGGCCGTTCGTGATTATTTCCAGGTCGAGGACGACGCGGGCGAGAGGTTCTGGCTGTTTCGCGCCGGTGACGGGGAGGACGCGCGGACAGGCTCACAGGCCTGGTTCATTCACGGGAAGTTCGGATGAACTACGCCGAACTTCAGTGCGCCTCCCATTTCTCATTCCTTCGCGGAGCGAGCTCCTGCGAGGAGCTTTTCAGCCAAGCAGCCGTCTGCGGTCTGGACGCTCTGGCGATCACGGACCGAAACAGCCTGGCCGGCATCGTCCGCGCCCACGTCGCCGCCAAGGTCACGGGGGTTCGCCTGATCGTGGGTTGTCGACTGGTCCTGACGGACGGCTCGGAGGTGCTGGTCTATCCGACGGATCGACCGGCCTATTCGCGCCTCTGCCGCCTTCTCTCCATGGGCAAGCGACGCGGCGGCAAAGCTCGCTGCCTGTTGGATTGGGACGATCTCGCTGACCATGCCGAAGGGCTTGTCGCTGTACTTTCGCCGGATGACGCCGGTGAACGGACGCGCATCGGTCTTGCCCGGTTGGTGTCGATTTTCGGCATCGACGCCCATGTCGCACTGACCCTGCGCCGGCGCCCCCGCGATCAGATGAGGTTGCATGCGCTCGCGGCGCTCGCGGTCGAGCTGGGCGCATCGGCGGTGGTCACCAACGACGTCCTCCACCACCATCCGGACCGTCGCATCCTTCAGGATGTGGTGACCTGCATTCGCGAGGGATGCACGATCGATGCCGTCGGCTTCCGTCGCGAGCGGTCGGCCGACCGCCACCTGAAGCGGGCGAAGGAGATGCACCGACTGTTCAAGGCCTACCCCAGCGCTCTGGCCCAGACCCTCGCCATCGCCGATCGGTGCCGCTTCTCCCTGGACGAACTCTCTTACCAGTACCCAGAAGAAGCGAGCATTCCGGGAATGACGCCCCAAGAGGCGCTCGCCCATCTGACGTGGGAGGGCGCGCGCGAGCGCTATCCTGAGGGCTTGCCGGACAAGGTCCGCAAGAGCCTCGATCACGAACTGAGGTTGATCGGCGAACTTGGCTACGCCCCGTATTTTCTGACGGTGAACTCTATCGTCCGCTTCGCCAGAAGCCGGGACATCCTGTGCCAGGGCCGAGGGTCTGCCGCCAACTCGGCGGTGTGTTACGTCCTCGGCATCACCTCCATCGATCCTGACCGGAACGACCTGCTGTTCGAACGCTTCGTCAGCCAGGAGCGCAAGGAGCCCCCGGACATCGACGTCGACTTCGAGCATGAGCGGCGCGAGATCGTCATGCAGTGGATCTTCGACACCTACGGCCGCAATCACTCCGCTCTATGCTCGACGGTGATCCGCTATCGCTCTCGCGGCGCCCTTCGCGACGTCGGTAAGGCCCTGGGTCTCACCGAGGATCTGATCAAGACCCTGTCCTCTCAGGTGTGGAGCTACTCAAGCGAAGGCGTCGAGGACAAGCATGTCGAGGAGCTGAACCTCAACCTCGAAGATCGCCGCCTGAGACTGGCGCTCGATCTGTCGCGTCAGTTGATCGGATTCCCCCGGCATCTGAGCCAGCATCCGGGCGGGTTCGTTCTCACCCATGACCGGCTCGACGATCTCGTGCCGATCGAACCGGCGGCGATGAAGGACCGTCAGGTGATCGAATGGGACAAGGATGACATCGACGCCCTGAAGTTCATGAAGGTGGATGTGCTGGCGCTGGGCATGCTGAGCTGCATGAAACGCGGGTTCGACCTCCTGGCCGAACACAAGGACGTCCAGCTCGACCTCGCCACCATTCCGGCCGAAGACCCCAAGACCTACGCAATGATACGTAAGGCCGACACGCTCGGGGTCTTCCAGATCGAGAGCCGTGCGCAAATGGCCATGCTGCCACGGATCAAGCCGCGCACCTTCTATGACCTGGTCATCGAGGTGGCGATCGTTCGCCCCGGACCTATCCAGGGCGACATGGTGCATCCCTATCTGCGCCGTCGTGAGGGCCGCGAGCCCGTCGATTATCCCAAGCCTGAACTGGAGAAGGTGCTCGGAAAGACGCTGGGCGTGCCACTGTTCCAGGAGCAGGC
This sequence comes from Brevundimonas sp. UYEF29, assembly GCF_040546195.1. Classification (NCBI taxonomy): domain Bacteria; kingdom Pseudomonadati; phylum Pseudomonadota; class Alphaproteobacteria; order Caulobacterales; family Caulobacteraceae; genus Brevundimonas; species Brevundimonas sp. UYEF29. The sequence goes on from NZ_JBEPNH010000001.1 coordinate 532,464, forward strand.
CATGCGGGTCGCCATCGAGTGTGCGGGCTTCACCGCGTCAGAGGCCGATCAGCTGCGCCGGGCCATGGCCACTTTCAAGATCACCGGAGGCGTCAGCCACTTCAAGGACAAGCTGGTCAACGGCATGGTCGAGCGAGGCTATACAGCCGAGTTCGCGGAGAAGACCTTCAGTCAGTTGGAAGGCTTCGGATCCTATGGCTTCCCCGAGAGCCATGCCGCCTCCTTCGCGCTGATCGCCTACGCCTCTTCATGGCTGAAATGCCATCACCCCGACGTCTTTTGCGCGGCCCTGCTCAACGCCCAACCGATGGGCTTCTACGCTCCGGCCCAGATTGTCCGGGACGCCCGCGAGCATGGCGTCGAGGTCCGGCCGGTGTGCGTCAACGCCAGCCGTTGGGACTGCACGCTTGAGCCCACCGGCGAAGACGGTCGCTTCGCCGTGCGTCTGGGCATGCGCATGGTCCGCGGTCTCGCCAACGCGGATGCGGCCCGCATCGTGGCGAACCGGTCGGATCGGTCATTCGGATCGGTCGATGATCTGTGGCGCCGCGCGGGCGCACCTGTTTCCAGTCTCGTGCGTCTTGCTGAGGCGGACGCATTTCAACCGGACCTCAAGCTGGAGCGGCGCGAAGCGCTCTGGGCGATCAAGGCGCTCCGGGATGATCCGTTGCCGCTGTTCGCGGCCGCCCCGACCGACGGCCAGGCGTCGCCCCCCGAAATCTCCGAGCCCGTCCCGACCCTGAAATCCATGACGCCGGGACGAGAGGTGGTGGAGGATTACAGCCACCTCGGTTTAACCTTGCGGGACCATCCCCTCACCTTCCTCCGCGACGAACTATCCAGCCGCCACGTCATGACCTGTGCCGACGGCACGGCGATGCGGGATCGGCGGCTCACCCGGGTCGCCGGCCTCGTGCTGGTGCGTCAGAAGCCGGGATCGGCGAAGGGCGTGATGTTCATCACCATCGAGGACGAGACGGGCGTCGCGAACCTCGTGATCTGGCCCAGCCTCTACGAGCAGCAGCGCCGGGTCGTGTTGTCCGCCAGCTTTCTTGTCGTGGACGGCAAGGTCCAGCGCGAGGGCGATGTGGTCCACATCGTCGCCACGCGGCTACACGATGGATCGGACCTGCTCGCCTCAGTCGGCGATCGCGGCGACACCTTCCCGATTCCGCATGGTCGGGGCGACGAAGTCTATCACCGCAGCGCCCCCGATGCCCGCTCGCCCAAGGTACGCGACATTTACATTCCTGATCTGTCGCTGGAGGCTATCAAAGTTCGTACGCGGGACTTCAGATAGCCCGATCGAATTTCGGGTATCTCCAGAACCGCAGGAGCCGGCATGAGTGACGAAGAAGTTCCCGAGATGGACCCGGCCGAGGCCAAGATGTTCCTCCGGTTGTGGTACCTGGGAAGCGCCTGCCGAGCAGGCGAGCCTACCGAGATCGAGGGAGTGAACTTCGAGCTCGCGCATCCGGACCTAGATCGATCGCAATGGTCGCCGAGTTCAGTGCTTGGCTCGCCGCGATTTGATCGCAACGCGCCTCGGGTGCTTTTTCCTTGGAGCACCGAAGACGATCGCGTGATTCAGAATGCTCGTGGATCCGCCATCGAGGTCAAGAAGGGTGACACACTTATAATCACCGGTATGAAGGTTCTCGCCGTTCGCGCCGGGCGAGGCAAACTCGATCATCCTCATCACCAAGAAAATAGATGGGCGGAGCTGGCTGTTCGGTCTCCGGCTGGTCGCATCACTCCAGTCGCCCAGGCGTGGGAGTTTCGGGGTGCGGCGGATGTTATGTCTCCACTGTCAAAGGGCGACTACTTCCATGCGCAACAGGCGCTTTACGCACGGCTACAGGCAGCGCTCGGCTTTGAAGAGGATGTTGAGAGCCTGCTGCTCTCAGATGACATGAGCGATTGGCCCCCGTTCTCCCCTTCGGCCGACCCGCTCTATGAGCAGGCGCTGAAGGCGCTATGGACGGCTGAATGTGGTGCCGATGAGGAGGGGCGAGCCGTCTTCGGCTACCTGATGGGACGCGCCGAAGCGAACGAACGGCTTCTACCGCTTGCGGCTCGCCATGCGGACCAAACAGCCAACAATCGGAGAAACGCTCGGAAGCCGCGACGGCGTGGAGAAGAAACACGAGAGGCCGCGATGAGCGTGATTGCCCAGAACGAAACCATTTCAAAGCGCCGGTGCGCCGAGCGGGTGGCGGAAATCCGAGAGTTGACGGACATTCGCTCGATCGAGCAGCGGATCTCGGAATATTTCGAGAAGCTACCGAACGGCCGATTTAGACCGACAGCAACGGCTGTCGCCAAAGCTCGGGCTGCGAAAAGGGGGGGTTAGCGACGTTAGGTCCGGAAAACTTGAGGGGGTTAGCGATGCTACTCCCCTCTCCCACGACCTTGGCCGCCTCGGATGATGCTCGAAACTGGAGCTCATCCCATGAAACCTCGCCCCATGCCGTCACTGGCTTTCATCGCCGACCTGATCCGCCTGACCGCAGCAGTGGTCACTCTCATAGCCGCGATACTGCGGGTGTAAGTACTCACCTTCCAGCAAAGCGACCAGAACAGGGGCTTCCTAGTCATCTCGGGCTAGCGGTTACGTCTCCATTCCGTGCTCTGGGTGGAAAACCAAGCTGGCGTGACGACATGGCCGACTCCGAATGCCCGCATGACTGGCCCCGCCAGCAGAGCCGCTACCTCTGTCCAGTTCGCCTCCAAGGCTCCGATGGTCGCGGTCGCCCGGGACTTTCGGACATCGTCCGTCGCCTCATGCCCTTGGAACATCCATCGGTGGTGAAAGTCATGAAGGGTACGGCCCTTCAGCCCGCGCCACTCGCAACGGAAGTGGACTTGGGTGGCGAAACCAAACTCACGCGCCATCAGCGTCGCGTGGCGAACGACCTCGGCGATCCCCATCGCCATCTGGTTGGGACTAAAGGCAGCGCCCGGCGAGGTGCCCTTCCACCAGCTGGTATCTTCGATATAGCCGCGCTCGATGCTGGCGAGGCCGGTCGCTGACACACGCCACACATCCATTAAACCGACGCCGCTATCGGCCTCGAGCAGGTTCATCTCGAGGAACTCCAGCTCCCCGCCATCAAGCTGCTGATCTGTTTTCGAGCGAGGGGTCAATGGCCCATCAAAGACATGGAAGGCGCCCCAGCCCGTGTGGATCTCAGGATCGAGCTCATTGGCGACACGGCGAAGCATGTCCGACAGCTCGTTCGGGCTCGGAAGTTCGCCGGAGGTCTCGATCAGATAGGAGAACCGGTAGTTTGACTTCGCGATGATCTCAGGCCGGCCGTTCTCGGCGACGCCCTTGAGAAAGGCGGCGGCCATCGCAGCATCCCAGTTTTCCAGGCGCTCCATCGCCGATACGGCATCAGGCCCTGTGGCGCCGCCGCGTAGGGCAAGCTCGATGGCGCCGAGGATGCTCGACCGCTCCGCCATGGCGCACCTTCGGATGAGCGGTGTCCATTCTTCCGGGGTCAGGATCGGAGCGCTCTCGGGCCCGACCTTTCGAATGTAGTAGGCGCCGCGGTTGATGCCTTGGACCTTGCCGCTTGGATTCTGAGGGCCATCCGCGCGACAGCAGACCGGGGTCGGCCCGTGGGTTGGCACAATGACTACGGCGTAGGTTCGGCCTTGCGGGTCATCCAGCAGCCGCACGTCGCACTGGAAGACCGGGATGAGATAGTCTTTGACGACGCGTGCGATCGTGTCTCGGCTCGGCAGTTGTGGCCGTGGAGATGCAGGCTCCAGATTGTCGTCAAAGCCGATGACGATGTGCCCGCCGCCGTGGTTAGCGAGAGCGGCGATATGCCTGGCGAGTTTCGCGCGGCCCAAGGGCGTCTCGAGATCGACCTGTGCCTTGTACTCGGCACTGAGCGTCTCGTTCGGATCGTCGACGAGAAGCCGAAGCGCATCAGGTCCGAGGGTGTCAGTCGGAGTCACGTCCCGCCTCTTCGCGAAGATCGCGGAGCCGCTCTTCGCACACCGTGATCGCGAGGCTGCGCAGCACTTCGACCCGTTCTGTCAGCCACACGAGCTCCTCGTCGGTGATCCGATAGTGCTCGGAGTAGCGCGCCTTCACGTAGGCCTCGCGCAACAGCTCGAAGCACCGGCGCTCGAACTTGGTCTCGCGCGGCCAAGCCTCCGCGAGCCGGGCGTTGATCGCCTCGGCCTTCTTGCGGAGAAAAGCCAGATTGTGGGCCTTGCCGCTGTAGAGCGTCACCACGAGCAGGATGCAGTGGTAGAGATGCTCTGACGCCTGGTGGAGACTGAATGCCGCTAGGCTGTTGTTATCGCGCTGCGCGTAGAAGACAGCTCCCGCTTGGAACTCCTTTGAGCTGTGCATCCACTTCGAGAAGAAGCCCTCAGCTTCGGCCAGCGCAGCCTTGGCTTTGATCGTCGCCGGCTTGTGCAGTTTGGCTCCAGGTGTGTCGTACAGGACGACACCATCGCGCAGGATGTCGGCAAAGAAGTAGCGGCCTCTATCCAGCTGTTCGTTCACGTCATCGAGCGTGTGAACAATGATGCTGACGGGCGTGCGGATTTCGCCTTCGCCGGGCATGGTCCGGTTATTGGCGTCGAACCAGAACTCGCCGTCCGTCAGATCCTCATGATCGACGATGACCAGGAGATCAAAGTCCGAAAAGTAGCGTCCGACCGGATCGTGGACCCAGTCCCCTCGCGCGTATGATCCGTAAAGGACGATGTTGAGGATCTTGCCGTTCTTCAGCCGCTCGGCGCGACGCGTCGAGATCGCTTCGTCGAACGAAGTACGGATCACATCGACGACGTAGCGGAGCTCGGACTGCTTGGGCAGCGGCAGATGATCAAGAGACTTTTTCACGGGCAGATTCTCCCCGAACGGCTCGCGCGCCGCAAGGCAAAGTTGAGCGCACCCCTTATCATTCGCCGGTCGAAGCGGGCTGCGGCTCCTCGCCTTCGATGACGACGGCAGTCGAAGAGAAGTAAGGCGGGGGCGTATCCGGCATCAAGGACATGATCCGCCCGTCGGGCCGAACGAACTCATGCGTGGCGCCGCGAATGAGCGCCGGGTCGAGCGGGATGAGGGCGTTCGGATTGTGAATGACGACCATCCCCTCGACCCATGTCTCGGCATAGCCGGGCGCGTGCACCAGATCCCGGAAGGGACGCGGCGCTGGATCGTCCGGATCGCCTTCGTGGCGCCTGTAACCCTCACGCAGCATCCGAACGCGAGGGTCACCGAAGCCGGCGAGGAAGCCCATGCGATTGAACTTCAGCAGCGTTCCTTGCGGATTGATTAGAACGGCGCTGACGTTTTCAGCCCGCTCATAGGCGAAGAAGCCGCTCGGCTCGTTAGCGGCGCCGTAGATGTGGCGCTCGATGCGCTCGACGTGAATCTTCCCCTCCCGCATCGAGTGACGAACACCGAACAGCAGCTCGTTCGCAGCCGGCGCGATGAACCGCATGGAGCCCTGCGCGTGGAAATCCTGGAGCGCCAGAACGAACGGCCGGTCAGCCATGCCTTCAGCCGCCCAGTAGGGCGGCTGTTTGCGAAGCTTGCGACGAAGGGGCCGCACCAGCTTGATAGGGATGAAGTTGGTCAGATAGTCGTCGAATGTCTCCCGAGTGAGCGGCGGCGCCTCAGCTTCACCCTGCGGCGCGTTGGCGGTGGTCGCCTCCACACCGAGGCTGCCGTTCAGGCCCGAGAACTGAAAATCCGGTGCGACCGCGTCGCCCTGACGGGCGAAGCCGCGCTCGGTAAAAGCCGCGAAGAGGTAAAGCTCCCATAGGCGCGCATCGAACCCGACGGTCTGGAACTGCTGGACAAAATTGCCGTCGACGTCCTGATGATAGCGCATCATCGCGGCGATAAGCTCGCGCGCAGGTGAGTATCGCGGGTCGGAGATCAATTTGCGAAACGCAGGGTGCTGATCCGCCTCTGGAGTGATCGGCTCGAAGAAGTCCATCGGAGGGGGGCCATCTTCACCCTGAAGAAGGTCTTCCGGGGGGCCCGCCTGCAGCCGATCCATCGCCGCGACGAGTTGCGCGCGCGCCTCATCGGCGGTGGCGAGGGTGCTGTTGACCTCCACCGCGCGGAACTGCTCCCGTTCGTCCCGGCCCAGCGCGATCCAGCCGAAGTCGTGATCGTGGCGGTCCCAGACCAAAACGCCAATGACGCGTTCATCGTCGGTCGCCAGCCACTCGAACTCCTGCGCCACTCTGACCAGACGGGGATCACGGGTATAGCCCGCCAGGGCGTTGAACCGGATTTCACTCAGCGCTCGCGCGGCCACGGCGTTGCTCCTTTCGCCAGTCTTCGGGGAGTTGAAACTCGCCGGCCCATACGCCTCTGGCTGCCCGGCGGGCCTTCGCCTCTTCAGTCCGATACGCCAGACCGGCGTATCGCGCATAACGAACCGCCAGACCTTGACCGACTAGCCAGGCGCCGAGGTCATCGCCTGCGACCTCGCAACGCGCGACCATGCGGCCGTATCGGTCTGTATCCTGCTCGAAACAGGCTACGGGCCGCCCGTCCAGAAACTGATCGAGCCGGTTTGCGGCAATGCGTCCGCAGGCGACGTCGCGACCCCCGAGCCGACACGACTGACGACTCTCGGAGGCGTCAACGCCCCAGAGCCGGACGCGCTGACCGTGAACCTCCAGCGTGTCCCCATCGATCACCGAGGCCCGGCCCTCTATCGTCGGAGGTAAGGCGGCGCCGCAGCCCGCAAGACACAGCGCCGCGACGATCGCACCCTTGGTCCAAAGCCTGAAACCCTTAGCTGGCCAGCGATCAGACACGCCCAAATCAGACCTCCACCGCGCCGTAGAAATCCTCCGCATCGACGTCGAACTCCTCGAGAAAGGACTGGCGGCGATCCGTAGAGCCCAGGACCGTCTCTTTCTGAAGAAAGACCTGGGCGTTGTGATAGCGCGCCAACCATTCGAACTTCCGCGCCGTCCGCCGGTCCGCTTTCGTCTCTTCACGACCCCTGCGGATCAGCGCCGCGTGGCGTTCCAGAAACAACAAGTAGTGCGCCGGGCTGTCGAACTCGCCCAACTGCGCCAGATAGTCGATGTAGCGGATACCGTCGTCGCCGGTCGCCAACAGGCCATCAATCGCGCGCTCTTCGTCAGCGTAGCTGTTACCCGACATCCAGAGCCGTTTGTCGGTGCGATGCGCCTCGAGCAAGGCGTCATCGACGACGATGCGCGGATAGACGGCCTCGTCGGTTTCAATCTCATAGGCTCGGGCCAACGCTGGACCGAAGACCGGCCCCTGCCCCTTCAGGCCGATATAGGCCTTGCCGACGGTCATGCCCCCTCTCACGAGCACACCCCGGTTCACCAGTTCGATCTGGGCGTGCACAAGATCGATAAGCTCCCAGACCAAGGCCCCATCGCGATGCTGGGTATCATAGGGGCGAACCCGTACGATGGCGTCGGACATTGCGAACGCGAATGGTCGGCTCGTGAGGCGCGCCTCCTTGACCTTCACAGGCTTGCCATCGTCCACCGACTGCCTGAACAGCTGCATCTGGTTCAGCACGTCCATGACGTCAGCCGCCTCGCGATTTTTGAGGAGGTGGCGAAATCCGAGGACATCGGTGAAGCTGACGATGCAGTCTTCGTAGGCCACATTCTGGGACGCGCTCGCCTCAGACTTCCGCGCCTTACCCGGAGCCTTGGTCATGGCCGGTGCAGCCGATCATGACGTGCTTCGCCCTCCCACAGACTCACGTGCGCCATTGCCTTCTCTTCCGTCTCGAACGGGAGCACGCGCTGAATGCCGACCTTGGTCTCCCAGTGCTGGGCGCCGTCCTCGCCGGTCACGCGCCAGACCGTCGCGTCGCGGTTCTCGTAGATGACTTCACGCATGAATATCAGGACGTGATTAGAATGACTTATGGTTGCGAGGGAGCTTCGCCATATCCATACAGGTGGTGCGTCGGCCCTGTCTCGGCGTTCGTTGGGGAAACGGAAAATGGCGACCGTGATTTACTGGCTGAGCTTCAAGGTCTCGACGGATCGGTCTCCCTCGAAAGGCGTCGATGGGGTCCGTCGCCAATCCATCTACGACGCCGTCACCACCTTTGATCCTGGCTATTGGGAGGAAACGACCTCGTTCATCCTCTTCGACGCCGAGGACGATATCGATGCGGTCGGCAGAGCCGTCGTGGCCGGCCTTGATGCCGATCTCGACACCGTGGTCATCCGCAAGATGTCCACCGCCACCGGCCGCTTCTGGGGGAAGGTGACGATGCCCACGTTCTTGCGCGGCTATGTCGCCAATATCACCCGCCTCTCCTGACACGGCGGGCGGAGTTGGGGGCGGCCTTGAAACCGGTCTGGGTCGCTGAGTTCCCGAGGCTTGAGGATGGGTGCTGAACTGTCGCACTGGCTTCCCGACATCGACATCGCCGTCGGCGATGATCGAGGCGCCTTTCTGAGCCGGATGGCTGATCTCGGCCGGGCGTCCGGCCGCTTCGATATCGAACATCATCGCGACGCCGGCGGTACGGCCGGCTTCGACGTCGTGAACTTCAGGGATCTGGAGGCCAGTCCGCATCGGGAGTTGGGCTTTCAACTGCTGACACGACCGGACACTCCAGACCGGGTCGCCGTCGAGGTGCGCGCGCAGCGGTGGACGCCGGATCCTCCGACAAACGCGGTCTACTGCGACGCGGCCCGCCATCTGGTGTCGCCATTGCTGACGATGTTGAACCGAAGTCACTCCACGCGATATCGACTTCGGATCGAGCGATCTGCTTCGGACCGGTTCAAACTCTCCCCGCGCAACAAGGTCCTAGTGGACCGGTTCGCCCTGCTCGCCAACACGTCCTCGCTGCACCCGCTCGATTGGAAACGGTTCTACGAACTGGTCCGTGAAAGCCGCCAGGAGATTCCCGAAGCCGAGCTTCGGGCCCTGCTGGGCGCGCGGGGTTTCTCCACGGCCCGGTCCGTCGAACTGGCCGAGCTCTACGGCCACCTCTGGGCGTTCAAGCGCCTTCGATAGACCTAGCGGCCTCGTCTGGCGTCGGGGGCTCGTGCCCGGCCGCCTCAGCCAGAAGCTGGAGATAGTCCGGCGCCAGTCGGACACCGTCGGCTTCGAGCAGGAAGCGACTGATGTGATGGACGTGATTCGTGAGATCGTCGTTGGACATCACGCCGTTGAAATACGTGCCGTAGGTTGCGAGCAGGACGTCCACGACGTCGTTGCGAGCCTTCTCGGGTTTTCGAGCGCCGATCCCGCGTTGGATAAAGGACAGCATATAGACGCCGTTGCAGAAGGCGTTTCGCAGGATGAAGTGGTTGGGCCAATTTTTGGGGCTGGGGTAGGTCAGCGGGCTCGGCGCACTCCGGAATATTGAATGAGCGACTGCGCCGACGGCGGTGTCGAACTTGTCGTGCATTTCGGGGGTCAGCGTACCACCACGACGCATATGGGCGACGTCCGACGCCGTGAAGAAGGCCTCGAACTCGGCCAGGTCAGCGGGAAAGTCGGAAGCGCCCTTGAGCACGACCGACATCTGCGTTTGCGCCCATTCGGCGCGTTCCCGAAGCTGGCGCAGGAGACTCGCCTCACCTTCGAGGGCGCGATCAAGAAGCTCGCAGAATTCGCCGAAAGCCTCGGTCTGATCGGCATCGACCATGGCCTGAGGAAGAGGTTCAGCGTCGGGATTCAGGCGTGAGATTTCTCCGGTGCCTTTCAGGATCACGACCTGATCGGCAAACGGCCTGATCACAGAGAAGCCGTCGCGGAGGGCCCGAAGGTTGTCCGGCTTGAACCGCTCCATGGCAACATAGTCGGGAAAGATGGCGCGGTTCTCGCTCGACGCGGAGAGGAATGCGCGCAGCTCATCACTGGCCAAGGCATTGGTGTCGATGACGACTCGCAGCGGCCCGGACTTTTCACTGATCGCTTCGAACATGCCCATCGTGCCCGTCAAGACGTTTGTATCAGACCCACGATGAGCCTCCTGCGGTCTGACCGCGCGCCTCCCGCTGGAGGCTGAGCCGATTTTTCAGGCACGAAGCGCCGTCAGCGAGGACGCCCTTTGCCATCCCGCTATGGGTTCGCACAACCTGATCGCCCCCGTGTTGTTACGGTGCAACGCAAAAAAAATGCCGCGCGCCCCCAAAGGGCGCGCGGCAAGTTTTCAGGTTTAGAGCCGAACCCTATTCAGCGGCGAACGGATAGGCGTCGGGGTCCGTCGCCTCCCCCTCGCTTGTGGCGGGCGCAGCCTCTCCTTCCACTTCCTGCGCCGCCGGTTCGGTTCGCAGGACAGCGGGCAACCAGCCCTTGCCCTCGACCAGACGCTCGGCGGCCTCGGCCATATCGCCCTTCTTGAACCCGGCGATCCGACCGGCCTCCTCGGCGCTGGTCGCTTCGATCACGTCCTCCAGCACCCGCGCCTTGGCGACCCGGCAAAAATAGCTGGACGCGGTGGCGCTCCACGTCCCGGCCATGTCGAGACCGACCTCGGTCGCCAGCCGCTCGGCCTGCGCCAAGGCGCCCGGCCTGCGGTCATGCGGATCGCGCACGGCGTAGAGGCCGACCCCAACGCAGCAGGCCATCAGGTCCAGAAGGTCGGCCCGGCGCATCGGCGCCAGAACCTCCCAAAGGGCATCCACCCGCTCGGGGAGACGCGCGCCCCACGCTTCACACCGGTCGCGGACCCGGCGCCCTGCCGGGCCGTCCTCCACCCCCGGCGCCAGCCTATCCAGACCGTTGACGGTCAGCCGAAGCTGCAGGGGCGTCCACACGCCGTAGCCGGGATAGAAGACCTGCAATGCCAGGGCGTGAACCACCGTGGCGAGAGCGGCGGCGGGGTCGGCCTGGACTGCATCGCGGAGGCCCATGGTTTTGTGAGCGGTCAGGTCGATCAGAAGACGATCCGAAAGGCCCGGCCCTTCGTCGGGCTCGCCGTCACGACGCCGGTCGTCTTCGTCGCCGGGCCGGACCCCAGCCCCCTCCTCCTCGCTCTCGACCTCAGGCGCGTCCGGATCGGGCGCCCGATCCGAGACGACATCCTCGCGCCGGACCAAACCGCGCTCGAACCGAGCGAGACCGTCGTGGCCCAGAAGGACCATGACCCCGGCCCGCGCCTTGACCTCGACCGGATAGTCATAGTCCGGACCAAAGGCCTGCAACGCCTTGTCGATCTCCTCCAGCCGCGCGTCCACCTCGGGCGGCAGGGTCTCGGCGCTGTCCGTCTCCGAAACCAGCCGGTCATACTCTTCCGACAGGGCTGTGATGGCGGCGGCGTCCACTTCCGAACGTTCGACCGCGACGGGATAGACCCGCCCGAGCGCGGAGACCTCGGCATACTCCCCAGCGGCCTCGGCCCATTTCCAGCCCTCCCGTTCGCGCGCCTCGAGCGCCAAACCGGCCAGCTTTTCGGACACCAGCCGGTCCAGAAGTCCCACGTCCTCGAACCATCCTCCGTCATCCTCGGTGAAGAGGTCGCGCAGGATGGCGCCGCCCGCCGCCTGATAGGCCTCGTTGCCGACGAAGGCCGCGCGCCGGTCATCTGCGCGGACCTTGGACTCGGTCATGGCGCGCCGGATGGCGTAGGCCGGAGTGTGGGGACCGATCTGGTCCAGCACCTGACGCTGCCGCTCCTGATCCTCGCTGATACAGAAGGCGGTCAGTTGGTCCAGAGCCAGACGTTCCTCCCGATAGGCCGTCATCAGCTCCGGCGCCGCCGCCGCGAGCCGAAGGCGTTGGCGCACCACATGGGCCGACACCCCGAACCGGGCGCCGATTTCCTCGGCGCCGTAGCCCTTCTCTTCGGACAGCCGCCGGAAGGCCTCGAACTGGTCGGCGGGGTGCATGGCCTCGCGGGTGATGTTCTCGTCGAGGCTGATTTCGTGGGCGTCGTTGTCGGCGTCCACGATCACCTTGACCGGATGGGTCCGCTTGATCGCCTTGCGCTTGGACAGAAGCCGCAACGCCAGCCGCCGCCCCTCCCCGATGGTCACAAGATAGTTTCCGGTCGGCGCGCCTTCTTCGTTCGTCTCGACCTCCACCACCGGCGGCTGCAACACCCCCTTGGCCTTGATCGAGGCGGCCAGCGCCTCGATGGCCGCCGCCGAATGCGGGGTCTTCCTCGCGTTTCTCGGCGAGGCCTTGAGTTGATTGAGGGGCACGAAAACCTCCGCGCCATGCTGCGGCGCGCTCGCTTCGATGGCGGTGGTTTCGATAGGTTGGGCGGTCATGTCTGCCTCCTTTGGGCAAGGGTTGCAGGCACGCGAACTGCGCGCCTGAAACCCTGCCCGTCGGCGAGACCGGGGTAGCAAGGGCCAGGGCGGACCGACCGGAGGGGGATCGCCCGACCTGCACAAGCCTGGCGGCCGTTGCTGTCGTGGAGACCCTGTTGGCGCGGAAGGTTGGGGAGACCGGTCGGTCCGGCGGCGAAGCCGCGTACCCTGACCCGCGCGAGGGCGGAGCCCTTCCATGTCCTTTTTCAAGTGTCTGGACGTGCAAAACCCTTCCGCGCCGCAGGCGCGGAGATGAGCAGGATGAGAGGTTCGTCAGGTTGGGGGCGGAGCGGCGTTGGCGACGGTCGATCAGTCTTCCATTCGCGTGTTGGTTACCGCATGAACGCTTTTCGTCGCGGGCTGGCCTCTGACTTAGGTCGGGCGTCGGCACATGGCCTGCCCACTGGGCTCTCGAGGATGTCCCTGACCTTCCGCTCCACCCCCCGGCCTGACGGGCCAGGGCTCGGCGCTCAAGGCGCCGCTGGCCGCACCTCCTGACCGATCGCCCAGATGAAGCCCGACAGCTCCCGAGCGATAGCGGCGATGACGACAGTCGGCCGCTTGCCGCCGGCGCTGAGACGGCGATATCTATCGCACAGGCGCACCTGGGCCTTCCACGCCACGTCCCGCACCACCTTCGGCTGGCGAGAGACGACGTCGGTCTTGCCGGTCGAGACCCGCGGCGGGTAGCGATAGCTCCAGGCCGCTTCCACCAGCATCCGCCGCGTTTCGCGGTTGCCGGTCTTGGTGATGCCTCCGCGCCGGATCCGGTCGCCGCTGGAATGCTCCGAGGGGACCAGACCCAGATAGGCCATCAGCCGTCGTGGATTCTCAAACCTGCCGAGATCGCCGACGGCCGCGACGAAGCTGACGGCCGAGATGGTGTCGAGGCCGCGCAACGCCCGAAGCGCCTCGACCAGAGGCGACAACGACCAGCCCGCCAGCATGGCGGAGATCCTCGCTTCGAGCTGTTTCCGGCGGTCCTGCGCCGCCCAGACGGCCTCCACGTAATCTTGGAAGACGATGCGGTGCGCATCCTGCTCGAACGCCTGACCCGCCAGCCAGCGGCGGTGCCTCAAGGTCCATGGCTTGCCGACCGGGTAGGTCCGGCCGTGCCGCAGCAGAAACGCCAGCAGTTGCTGTCGCGCCCGCATCAGGGCCATCATCGCGTCTCCCCGGGCCCGGACCAGATCGCGCATGGCCTCATGCACTTCGTCGGGGACCCAGACCGCCGTCAGACCACCCGCGCGGTGTTGAAGCGCGAGCATCTGTGAATCCCGTCGGTCGGTCTTGATGCGATCGCCTGGCTTGCGAGCGATCAGCGTCGGCGCCGCGACCAGGCAGCCATGATCCATCTCCGTCAGCTGGCGGTAGATCCCGTAGCCACAGCCGCCGGCCTCGTAACAGAACTCCAACCGACTACCGGACCGCGACAGCCGACCCGCCAGCTTGCGAACCTGTTCCGGCGTGTTGGCGACCTCGCCGCAGAACCTGACGGCGCCGTCGCGTCCGTCCTCTGCAGTGGTGACGCTGATGCTCAGCTTGTGAACATCGAGCCCCACAAAGAGCGTGTCCATTCCTTCCTCCTAGGCGCTGCTGAAGGCTGCAGCATCCGGCGCCAGGCCGAACGAGGGCAAGGACATACGGACTTAGCTCTTGGCTATTCGCAGCCTTGGCGGCGGCGCCTCAGGCACCGCGCTCCGCCGAAGGGATCAGCATGTCATCGACCATTCTGTGCAGGAGCGAGACGTGGCTCTCCTCGCGCGGCCGGGGCGCTGGGTCCGACGTCATGACCGCCGTCAGAGCGAGGTCGGGCACAAAAAAATCCGTCAGCAGCGCGGCCGCTTCGTGAGATTAACTCAGCGGACCGCTGGGCGTTGCTCACTCCGGGACATGACCAGCGCCACCGCGACGACGAGGCTCGACGCCACGATGCCTGCGCTGACACCGAAGACCATCGCCGACGAGACCCTCGGCATCATCACCCAGGCCTGGTCTCCGATCGGCGGCGTGAACCGCTATTGGGACAGCGGCGAGGACCCGCTGTCACACCCGTTGATCGTGGGTCTCGCTGAAAAATACGCAAAGACCCCGGCTCAGGTCATCCTGCGCTGGCATCTGGATCGCGGCGTGTCGGTCATTCCCAAGTCCGTCAATCCGAAGCGGATCGCCGAGAACATCGATGTCTTCGACTTCACCCTCGCCAGCAAGGATGTGCGCGCTATCGACGGCCTAGATCAGAACAAGCGCGGCGGCCCCGATCCGGATGCAGAGCGCCCAGGTCGGCCCGCTAAGCCAGCCTGATTGATCCTCCGCACTGGAAGGGTGAGGCGGATACATTCCTCGGCTCTTTTAGTCTCCTGCAGAAATCGACCAGAAGGTCAGACGTCTGGTCGCGAAGGCCAATCAAGAGGGAGCAGTCCCCTTCCCGACGCGCGTGTCCATCGTTCGCGCGTTGCGTCCACATATCGAGGATCGTCCGCAAAATAGGCGTGCTCGATCAGGATGACCTGTAGCCCTTCCCGCCGTTCGACCTCGGCGAAGAGGAAGTTCATGTGCTGGCGCATAGCCTTGATGTCTTCGTCCTCATCATCGCCGTCAGCAGAAATTGAGAGTTCGTCGCGCTTCTGGCCCTCCGTCGATGGGAAGTATGGCCGGCTGATCTGATCGAAGATCAAGACTCCAGGCACGGGCGCCCGCACCTTTTCCAAATAGCGCTGCAGCGCGAAGTTCAGAGCGATGTGGATGG
The DNA here is from genome assembly GCF_040546195.1 of Brevundimonas sp. UYEF29. NCBI lineage: Bacteria > Pseudomonadati > Pseudomonadota > Alphaproteobacteria > Caulobacterales > Caulobacteraceae > Brevundimonas > Brevundimonas sp. UYEF29. The sequence continues at coordinate 547,486 of NZ_JBEPNH010000001.1, forward strand.
CCAAATAGTTTTGGTCTGAGCCCACATCCGACATCTTCAGCACCACCGCGCTGTCAGCCTCTATGACCGCGATATCCGGTTCGGTGGCCGAGAAATCCAACTCGGAACCAACGCAGGGTTCAATGGTCGGCAACGCCGAAAAAACCTCGGTCGCATACTCGGAGATTTTGCGCTCGGCGAGACGAAGCCTCACCATTCTGGCCTCGGGATTGACGAGGCCCTCCAGCTCGCGGATTTGGTCCCGGAGCACAGTCAAATCAGCTGGCTGAGGTCGGTTCTCATCGCTCATCGTGTCGAGGAAATAGGAGACCCTGCCCATCAAGTGGGCCCGGACCTCCGCGAGATCAGCGAGCTTTCGGCTTTCGTCGGACTGCCGCATCCAGGAAGCGATCCTGTCGTCGACGCTTCGGAGCTCACGCTTCAAGCCGTCGATCTGGCGGCCCAAGTTTCCGTCATAATCGATCAGACGAGGCTTGATCCGTTCCACGGCCGCACTCTCACCTCGGACTTTGGCCAGGGTCGTCCGTAGCGCGTCCGCCGCCCTTGCGCCCACATCCGACCGCTGGGCACACAGGGGACAGTGGTCGGAAACTTCCGCCAGCCCCAGATGCGCTCCAAGGTCGAGCTTCTCGCGTTGCCGCTGCACAGTGGTTTCAAATCCGGACACATCCTGGATGGCCAGACGAGCGGCGTCCGCCTGACGTCTCGCGTCAGAGAGTCGGCCGAGCACGTCGCGCCGTTGCCGATGGAGGGCAGACAGTTCACTCTCACTCGGAAGGGTTCGCGCTTCACCGGACGATGACGCGATTTGTCCAAGGAGGCTGATCAGGTCGGCGTCCACCGTTTCGATAGGAGGGGTATTGGCGACACCCAGGCGTTCCGCCTCTGCCAGAAGGCTGAAAGCCCGGCTCCGCATCGCACTCTCGGCAGTGGCGCGTAGCCTGTTCCGGTTTTCGTTTCGCTCAAGGTCGCGTTGCAAAGACCGAAGCCGACGTTCGTTCAGGGCGTTGGCTTCGTCCGTGGCTCGTAGGAAATAGGGGATCGTTGCGATGATGTCGGGCGCCTTGTCCGACTGCTCAAGCCCGTGAAGGAGCACCTGCTCGCTGTAGATGACCTCCTTGGTGACAAACATGTACGGGGTGACATGGCGGACGGTCGCTCGGCCGCGCATTCGCCCCCAATCATCGGGCTCTCCGGGAAGGTCGCCGATACCGAACGCCCGTTCGAGGAACGCCTTTCCAGCGCCAAGCGGAACCGGACCTTCGAACTCCTCTGGCGACGATGGCACGGCAAGATTGCGGCCCGCGGTCGCGAACATTTTGTGGCTGCTGTCCTGCCCGACAGGCGGGATGATGCGGCCGACGATCATTTCGTCATCGCCGGCGACCCATTTGACGCCTACCGCGATGCTGTGACGGCGGATGTGTGCCGGGAGTTCGCATTCGCTTGAACCAAGGCAGTAATCCACTGCCTTGATCAGTGCGGATTTCCCCGTTCCGGATGCGCCGGTGATGATGTTCAAGCCCGGTCCAAACGGCACCAGACGCTGCCGACCGTCCAATCCAAGGAAGAATATCGACGCGATGTTCCAGCGGTTCAAAGACTGATCCCCACAATATCGAAGATTGTTTTGGTGGAGCCGGCCATCCCCATCCAATATCCGAGTCGGTCCGCACGTTTGACCGGGCCGGCGAGCGCTGGCGATAGCCCCTTCGCCAGGTCGGTCTTGAGAGGTAGCGACCCCACGAGCAGACGCCCCTCAGTGTCCAGTCGGACGGCATTGGTGAAGCAGCCAAGACGCACGGCCTCGCTCACGATGCGAAGCGACCCGTTAAGGCGATCGCCGAGCTCCAACTGGATCTGGGGACTGCGTTCGACCCACTCGCGCAACCCAGTCTTCTTGTTGGTGCCGTCAAACGTGCTGAGAAGGTCGCCGGACAGGCAGATCGGCAGGGCCAGATAGGCGATCGGGAGATCTACGCCCTGCGCGCCAGCTTCGCTGAAGCCCCTGATGAAACTGCTGAGCACCCATGCGCCCCAGGCGGGGTTGGTCTCAGCGTATATGTCATGAGCAATCATGCCTCATCATCCTTGAGGCGCTCGACGTAGTCAGGATGCCAGCCCACTTCCCTGTTTATGGCGAGAACCTGAAAGCTACCCCTGACGTAGAATGGCGCCTGCCAGCCTGGAGATATCGGCTCAATCGCCTTGGGGGCGTCCCCATGCGTCCAGCGCAGCAATCCTAGACCGCTGGCGCGCTTTTCGTCCTCGCCCACGCTGACGCAGTCGTCGACGATCCGCCCGTGCCGATCAGACCATTCCTCGCGCATGATCGCGTCGTGCCGCTCAATTTTGGACGCCATTGCGGGTCGATCAACGATCCATTTCGCTCGCTGTTGGCGTGCCCGCCATTCCTCGCGGATAGCCCAGGCAATATCGGAATTGCCGCCTCCAACCAGAGCGATCTGACGCGTCAGAAGTCCCTCCGGCTGATAGTCGGCCGGTGGAACCATGAGCTCGAAGTCTGGCATCAGAACCTCGTGCTCAATGTCCGAGATCCTCTCGGCAATCTCCTGAAGCAATTCGTCTCGCCCGATGAAACGTTGGCGGCGACCGCAGAGGGCATACACGACCTGGCGGTCCCACCACTCAATTAGAGACCTCGCGATCTGTGGACGGTCACGCTCCCGAATCTGATGGAGCTTCGAAGCAATCTCAGCCTCCATCTGGTCGATCGTCGCGGCGCCTGTGACGACATGGATGCGACGGAGAAGGTTCAGTCGAACGGATGCCGACAGCTTGAGAAACGCGTCGCAGCCGTCCGCCCGATCGGCGTGTGGAATCTTCTTTCCCTCTGCCTTCGCAGCCTCACGCTCTTGCGCGACCCGCTCCGCCTCCTTCACGAGCGCGGCGACCAAGGCCTCACGCTTTGAGCCAGGCGTCCGAAGTGCCGTTAGCTCGCTGTCCGCACCGAGTTCGCCGACCGTCACGAGATGGAAACTGGTCTCGGCAAGCGCGAGACTAGGTAGCAAGTCGATCCAGACTTTAAGCGTTCTCCAGAGGGCGCGAGAGGCCAATGTGACGGCGGGCGGGTTTTCCCCCATGGAGTGCTTGAGCTGATACAGGAGGGTCTCGCTGTTGACCTTCTGACGTGACCCCCTGAAACTCCTCCAGGAATAGCTAGAGTCCGCCCAACGAAGGACGGACAGAATGAAGCGATCAAGGTTCACGGAAGAGCAAAT